>NZ_RXHU01000082.1 GCF_003955665.1 Paenibacillus whitsoniae | reverse complement strand
AGATGTGTATAAGAGACAGATCTACAAGTATGATAACGAAAAAACGTCTTAAGGTCAAGAAAGGTCAAACAAAGGTCAAACAAAGATGAATGCTGGTGGGGAGGGAAGGGTTGGGGGCTGTGGCTTTGCTTTGGCTTTGGCCATTATCCCTATCGCTCAGGAGTAGGTAGAGTGCGCTGAGGAAGATGAATGATGCTGCCGCCGCCACGCTTTGGCAACTATCCCTGTTGCTCAGGGAGACCGCGAGTGTGGCGATCCTTCAGTGACGGGCGACCTGTAAAACGTACAGCTAATTTTGCAAAAAGAGCTCTTTTAGGGAGGTTTACCTGTATTTGGTACAGCAAGATAATCTACTTCGTCTAAATAGTAGGGGATTAAGCAGGAGCGAAGCGGATTTTGATGTCGTTATTGCAACTTCTATTTCAGATTTAGGGGGAACTCGGAAATTTACATGTAAGTTTTACAGCTGATTGTGCAAAAATCCAGGGGGCGATGTTCAAAGGGGCTGCATAGCGTAAGGTAGAATGAATGAGATAGGGGGCCCACGACGATCTAAGTAAAAAGGACAATGGTTGAAGGTGTGAGTGAATACCTATAGCTTGTTAGGGCATTGAAGTACCTGAGTTGCTCCCCTGAGCCAAGGGGATCGTTGCCGAAGCTGTAAGCGGGTGAATGAACAATGAGGGGGGGTTAGTTGGCAATCGGAGTATCTGGAGCTGCACTGAACGAAGGGGATCGTGCGCGAGGCGGATGTTGAACTGGAGCAACGGACTAGCAGCAATCCCTGGCAAACTGGTGGCCCACGCGATCCAGCCAGATAAATAAAAAAGCCCGCCGAATCGGCGGGCTTTCCTTACAACTCATTCTGTTACGCGCCCGAAAGGAATCGAACCTTTATCTCAGGCTTCGGAGGCCTACGTCATATCCATTGGACCACGGGCGCATGTTCACAAAAAAGCGAAGCAAGGGTTATTATATGACAGGCGCGCAGAAAAAGCAAGAAGGAAAGCCCTTACAGCCTAAATTCATCTTTTTGTTTGAACAAATCTTGAATGTTGCCGAAGAATTGGTTATAATAAACTCTGTAAGAAGTCAGAAAGTTTTCACGAAATTGAAACAACTTGCTAGACGCCTTTTTTTTCACCCGGGTGGGACACAAAATGTATACGCGGGACACAAAACGTCCATCATAGGAGCAGGAGTGTTGACGGTCGTCATATGAGAGAAATTCTTGACATTCAAAAACAGCTCATGCCTGATGTCATGGACATCATGAAGAAGCGTTACTCCATTCTGCAGCACATTCTTGTATCCGGTGTTGTCGGTCGCAGGTCGTTAGCGTCCTCGCTCGATATGACAGAGAGGGTGCTTCGCGGCGAAGTCGAGTTCCTTAAGGAACTTGGTCTCCTCGAATCCGATCCTACTGGCATGAAGATCAGCGAAACGGGCAGGAAGCTGCTCGAGGATATGCAGCCGATCATTAAGATGGCTTTTGGCCTCACAGATCTGGAAGAAGCGATTGCGAAGGCGTACGGCATCTCGCAGGTCATTATCGTTCCCGGTGATTCCGACACTTCGGAATTCACGAAAAAAGAACTGGGACGCGCGGGAGCCGCAGCATTGAAGAAGTATGTCGCTAAAGATGACATCATCGCGGTGACGGGTGGATCGACGCTGGCGCAAATCGCCAATAACCTGGTGACATCGTCCTCCATGAAAGGCAGCTGGTTCGTACCAGCGCGCGGAGGGCTTGGTGAAAGCGTAGATATGCAGGCGAACACGATCGCTTCGATCATGGCGAAGAAGACGGGCGGGAAATACAGGCTTTTGCATGTGCCTGACCATCTTGGCGAAGAAGCGTATCAGACGCTGATGCAGGATCCGCAGATTCAGGAAGTTGTGAGCGCGGTACGCAGTTGTCGCATTGTTGTGCACGGGATCGGAGATGCTATGGTCATGGCACGCCGCCGCAAGGTGGATGATGAGACGACAGGCAGCCTCAGAGCCGATGGCGCATTGGCGGAAGCGTTAGGGTACTATTTTGACCGGCAAGGGAATGTGGTTCACAAGATGCCTACGGTGGGACTTAAACTGGAGGATCTGCAGCGCATTGAGGTCGTGATCGGTGTTGCTGGCGGGAGAAGCAAGGGCGAAGCCATCGCGGCGGTACTGAAGCACGGTCAGGAAGATGTGCTGGTCACGGACGAAGCGGCTGCCCAGGAAATTATGAAGCATGCCTGAGTGAAAATGAGACATCATAACGTATGCCTTACCGGGCTGCGTTTTGAAATATAATTAATCATGTACTTTTAGGAGGAATTGACGATGGCAGTAAAAGTAGGTATTAACGGTTTTGGTCGTATTGGTCGTAACGTATTCCGCGCAGCTCTGAACAACCCAGATGTACAAATCGTAGCAGTAAATGATTTGACAGATGTTAAGACGCTTGCTCACTTGCTGAAATACGACACAACTCACGGTAAACTTAACGCTACAGTTGAAGCTGGCGAAGGCGAACTGATCGTAAACGGTGTTTCCGTTAAAGTATTTGCTGAGCGTGACCCTGGAAACCTGCCTTGGGCATCTGTAGGCGCTGAAATCGTTGTTGAATCCACAGGTATTTTCACAGCGAAAGAAAAAGCGGCTCTTCACTTGAAAGGCGGCGCTAAGAAAGTTATCATCTCCGCTCCAGCTACAGATGAAGATATCACAATCGTGCTTGGCGTGAACGAAGACAAATACGATCCAGCAGCTCACACAGTGATCTCCAATGCTTCCTGTACAACTAACTGCTTGGCTCCATTTGCAAAAGTAATCAACGACCAATTCGGAATCGTTAAAGGGATGATGACAACTGTTCACTCCTACACAAACGACCAATCCGTTCTGGACGTTCCTCATAAAGACCTTCGCCGCGCTCGCGCAGCAGCTGAGAACATCATTCCTTCCAGCACTGGCGCAGCAAAAGCAATTGGTCTGGTATTGCCTGAACTGAAAGGCAAATTGAACGGTATGGCAATGCGCGTTCCTACACCTAACGTTTCCGTAACGGATCTGGTTGTAGAAACAAAAGTTAACGTAACGGTTGACGAAGTTAACGCTGCTCTGAAGGCTGCTGCTGAAGGCCCTCTGAAAGGCATCTTGAACTACTCCGCTGAGCCGCTTGTATCCAGCGACTACAACGGTGACCCAGCTTCCTCCACAATTGACGCGTTGTCCACAATGGTTGTTGGCGACAACATGCTGAAAGTCGTTTCCTGGTACGACAACGAGTGGGGCTACTCCAACCGCGTTGTAGACTTGACTGCATTCATCGCAAGCAAAGGCCTGTAATTGCATAGCTAGACACGATAGAGCCACATGAAGGGGAGAAGCGATTCTCCTCTTTATGTGTGATTTTCGCTATATCCGATAGACCGGAGAAACCATACACGTTCGGGAGCTTGTGCTTACGAAGTCAGTTTTCTGACGAAAACTTTTAGGAGGCTTTTGACGATGAATAAGAAAAGTGTACGTGATGTAGAAGTTGCTGGTAAACGAGTTTTTGTCCGCGTTGATTTCAACGTGCCTGTAGAGAACGGTCAGATCACTGACGACACACGCATCAGAGAAACGCTGCCAACGATCAAGTACTTGGTCGAGAAAGGGGCAAAAGTTATTCTTGCTGCGCATTTTGGTCGTCCAAACGGTCAAGTGGTTGAAGAGCTTCGTTTAACACCGGTTGCCGCAAAATTGGCTGAATTACTCGGTCAAAATGTGATCAAAGCGAATGAATCCGTTGGTGAAATCGTGAAAGCGCAAGTCGATGCGCTTCAGAATGGCGATGTGCTTTTGCTTGAAAACGTTCGTTTCAACGCAGGCGAAGAGAAGAACGATCCGGAATTGGCAAAAGCTTTTGCAAGCTTGGCTGATCTGTTCGTGAATGACGCATTCGGCGCGGCTCACCGTGCGCACGCTTCCACAGCGGGGATTGCGGCTTACATTCCGGCGGTGTCCGGTCTTTTGATGGAGAAAGAACTGGACGTTCTTGGAAAAGCATTGAACAACCCTGCGCGTCCTTTCACAGCGATCGTCGGCGGCTCCAAAGTGAAAGACAAAATTGCTGTCATCGAAAACCTTCTGAACATTGCAGACAACGTCCTGATCGGCGGCGGTCTGTCCTATACATTCCTGAAAGCGCAAGGCTACGAAATCGGAAAATCCTTGCTGGATGAGTCCAAGCTTGATCTGGTGCTCAGCTTCATCGAGAAAGCCAAAGAAAAAGGCGTAAACTTCCTGATTCCGGTCGACATCGTAGTTGCTGACAAATTCGGCGCGGATGCGAACACACAAATCGTGGGCATCGACGGCATTCCGGCTGGCTGGGAAGGCATCGACATCGGTCCGAAAACGCGTGAACTTTACGCTGACGTGATTGCAAAATCCAAGCTGGTTGTATGGAACGGGCCAATGGGCGTTTTCGAAATCGAGCCGTTCTCCCACGGTACGCGTGCGGTGGCTGAAGCTTGCGCGAACACAGAAGGTTACACAGTGATCGGCGGCGGCGACTCTGCTGCGGCAACTGAGAAATTCCACTTGGCTGACAAAATGGACCACATGTCCACTGGCGGCGGCGCATCCCTGGAATTCATGGAAGGCAAAGCGCTTCCTGGCGTCGTAGCACTTAACGATAAATAAGCATGGAGCCGGGCGACCGGATACTTAATTTGAGGAGGATTTGACCCATGAGTAGAACTCCGATTATCGCGGGGAACTGGAAAATGTTCAAAACCGTTTCCGAAGCGGTCAGCTTCGTGAATGAAGTGAAAGGCAGCACAGTAGCGGGCGTAGAGAGCGTCATTTGTTCTCCTTTTACAAACCTGCCTGCGCTGGTTGAAGCTGTGAAAGGCACGGATTTGCACGTTGGCGCGCAAAACCTTCATTTTGAAGATAACGGCGCGTTCACGGGCGAGATCAGCGGTGTAATGCTGAAAGATCTTGGCGTAGAGTATGTGATCATCGGTCACTCCGAGCGCAGAGCTTACTTCGCAGAGACAGACGAAATCGTGAACAAAAAAGTCGCTGCAGCGTTCAAACACGGCTTGAAACCGATCCTGTGCGTAGGCGAGAAGCTGGAAGAGCGCGAAGCGGGTCAAACGAAAGACGTGTGCAAAGTGCAAACGGAAGCGGCTTTTGCCGGCCTGAGCGCAGAGCAAGCGGCGAAAGTCGTGATCGCGTACGAGCCAATCTGGGCAATCGGTACGGGTAAATCCTCGACAGCAGCTGACGCGCAAGACGTGATCGGCTACATCCGTGAGCTCGTTAAAGGTCTCTATGGTGAAACGGTTGCGGCAGCGGTTCGCATCCAATACGGCGGCAGCGTGAAGCCGAACAACATCGCCGAGTACATGGCACAGCCTGACATCGACGGCGCACTCGTAGGCGGAGCGAGCCTGGAGTCCGCTTCCTACATCCAACTCGTCCAGGGGGCGAAGTAAGATGACGAGACCGAAACCGGTAGCACTCATCATTCTCGACGGCTTCGGACTTCGTTCGGAAGAGCAGGGCAACGCAGTTGCTCACGCGAAAAAGCCGAACTACGATCGGTACTGGTCGAGTTATCCACATACAACCCTCACCGCTTGCGGTGAGGCGGTCGGTTTGCCGCAAGGCCAAATGGGCAACTCCGAAGTCGGTCACTTGAACATCGGCGCAGGCCGTGTTGTGTATCAGGACTTGACGCGGATTTCCAAATCGATTCGTGACGGCGAATTTTTTGACAACGAAACGATCGTCAGCGCCGTGCGCCATGCCAAAGACAACGGCAAAAAGCTTCACTTGTACGGATTGTTGTCCGACGGCGGCGTGCACAGCCACATCGAGCATTTGTTCGCTTTGCTGGATCTGTGCAAAAAAGAGCAGTTCGCAGATGTGTATATCCACGCTTTCCTGGACGGCCGCGACGTGGCGCCGGATTCCGCGAAAGGGTACATGGAACGCCTGCTGAACAAAATCAGTGAAGTCGGCGTAGGCAAAATCGCGACCGTTCAAGGCCGCTACTACGCGATGGATCGCGATAAACGCTGGGAGCGTACGGAAAAATCGTACCGCGCCATGGTTTATGGCGAAGGCCCTGCGTACACCGATCCGATGAAAGCGATCATCGAGTCGTACGAGAAATCGGTCTATGACGAGTTCGTTATGCCGACCGTGATCGTAGGCGAAGACGGCAAGCCTGTAGGCTTGGTTGAGTCCGGCGACGCCGTCGTCTTCTTCAACTTCCGTCCTGACCGTGCCATTCAGCTGTCGCAAGTCTTCACGAACGAAGACTTCCGCGGCTTTGATCGCGGGCCGCAAGCGGCCAAAAACCTGTACTTCGTCTGCTTGACGCTGTTCAGTGAGTCCGTTGACGGCTTCGTGGCCTACAAGCCGAAAGACCTCGATAACACGTACGGTGAGGTTATCGCGCAAAACGGTTTGAAGCAGCTGCGCGCGGCAGAGACCGAGAAGTACCCGCACGTGACGTTCTTCTTCAGCGGCGGCCGTGATCACGAGCTGCCAGGCGAGACCCGCCTGCTCATTCCTTCGCCGAAGGTCGCCACCTACGACCTGCAGCCTGAAATGAGCGCGTACGAGCTGGCAGACGCGGTAGTGAAGGAGATCGAGGCGGAGAAGCACGACACGATCATCCTGAACTTCGCGAACCCGGACATGGTTGGCCACTCCGGCTTGCTGGAGCCGACTGTGAAAGCGATCGAAGCGACAGACGAGTGCCTAGGCAAAGTCGTCGAAGCGGTGCTGGCAAAAGGCGGCGTGGTGTGCATCACAGCAGACCATGGCAACGCGGATATCGTGACCAATCCGGACGGTACACGCAATACGGCGCACACGACGAATCCAGTCCCTTTTATTGTGACGGACAAATCTGTTACACTAAGAGACGGCGGCATTCTGGCCGATATTGCACCGACCCTGCTCGACTTGCTGCAAGTTAAGCAACCGGAGCAAATGACCGGAGCTACGATTATCAATCACTAATTTTATCGAAGGAGTGTTTCACACAATGACTATCATTTCTGACGTTTATGCACGCGAAGTACTGGATTCCCGCGGTAATCCAACAGTTGAAGTTGAAGTTTACCTGGAGTCCGGCGGTTTTGGCCGTGCGATCGTGCCATCCGGCGCATCCACAGGCGCATATGAAGCGGTTGAGCTTCGCGACGGCGACAAAGGCCGTTACCTGGGTAAAGGCGTTCTGAAGGCTGTTGAGAACGTAAACGAAATCATCGCTCCTGAGATCATCGGTCTGGACGCGCTTGATCAAGTCGGCATCGACAACAAAATGATCGCGCTTGACGGTACGCCGAACAAAGGCAAACTGGGCGCTAACGCGATCCTGGCTGTTTCCATGGCCGTTGCCCGCGCTGCAGCTGACGCGCTGGACGTGCCTCTGTACACTTACCTTGGCGGATTCAACGCAAAAACTTTGCCAGTTCCAATGATGAACATCATCAATGGCGGCGCGCATGCGGACAACAACGTTGACGTGCAAGAGTTCATGGTTCTGCCGGTTGGCGCTCCTTCCTTCAAAGAAGCGCTTCGCATCGGCGCTGAAATCTTCCACAGCCTGAAATCCGTACTGAAAGAAAAAGGCCTGAACACAGCGGTTGGCGACGAAGGCGGTTTTGCACCTAACTTCACATCCAACGAAGAAGCAATCACTACAATCTTGGCTGCGATCGAAAAAGCAGGCTTCAAACCAGGCGTTGACGTATTCCTGGGTATGGACGTTGCGTCCACGGAGTTCTTCAAAGACGGCAAATACCACCTCGAAGGCGAAGGCAAATCCTTCACATCCGCGGAGTGGGTTGACTTCCTGGCTGCTTGGGTTGACAAATACCCAATCATCACTGTTGAAGACGGCTGCTCCGAAGACGACTGGGAAGGTTGGAAATTGCTCACTGAGAAATTGGGCGGCAAAGTTCAACTCGTTGGCGACGACCTGTTCGTAACGAACACTGAGCGTCTGTCCACTGGTATTGAGCAAAACATCGCAAACTCCATCTTGGTCAAAGTTAACCAAATCGGTACACTGACTGAGACATTTGACGCGATCGAAATGGCAAAACGCGCTGGTTACACAGCCGTTATCTCCCACCGTTCCGGTGAGAGCGAAGACAGCACAATCGCTGACATCGCGGTTGCGACTAACGCTGGTCAAATCAAAACAGGTGCTCCGTCCCGTACGGACCGTGTTGCGAAATACAACCAATTGCTTCGCATCGAAGACGAGCTGTTCAGCGTAGCGCAATATGCTGGTAAAAAAGCGTTCTACAACTTGAGAAACTTCAAATAAGTTGCAACGTATGTAAATAGAAGGCGGGCAGGTGGCTTACACCTGTCCGTTTTTGCGTATAATGGGGAATAGTCGTCTGGCGCAAGGGAGGCCATGATTTTGAGTAATTGGGTAAAAACCATTCTGTTTTTGATCGGCTCCGCGATCCTCACGCATTGGCTTCCATCGTCGTTCTTCCGCAACCTGGACACGATGGTGCATGAGTTCGGGCACGCCGCAGTGACGCTGGCGCTGAGCGGCAAGGTCATGTACATCGAGCTATACCGCGATCACAGCGGGGTGACGTACTCCCAGCTCACAAAGTCGTGGGCGCTGATCCCTGTTTCGCTGGCGGGCTATATGACCGCTTCGCTGTTCGCCTGGTTTCTGTTCTCGGCGTATGCCAGAGGCAAGCAGCGACTGGGGCTGCAGGTGATGACAGGGCTGTCCGCGCTGTCGCTCGTGCTGTTCGTCCGCAACGGCTTCGGCGTATCGTTCCTGCTCGGCTTCATCGTCGTGACCGTGCTGGCGTTGGCGCTCGCGCCGAAGTGGCTGCGGGACTTCTACTACCTCCTGCTCGCCTTCCTCTGCCTGGAGGAGTCGGTGTTCGGGCCACTGTCGCTCGTCGTCTACGCGGCGCAGAACAGCCGCGCGGCCGGCGATGCGACGAACCTGGCGGCGCACACGGGCTTGCCGGCCATCGTCTGGGCCGTGCTGTTCAGCTTGTTCGCGCTGTGGTGTGCGAAGCAAGCCGTGCAAGCGTTCCTCGGGCGCAAGAAAGAGGCGCATCGTCCATCGAGACCTACCGCGATATCGTATCGCGAGTAGGTCTTTTTTTTGTACGCGGCTTGGCCTCATTTAGAGGCTCAGTTTTTCCTCCAAACGGGTCAGCACGGCTTCTAGCGTATCTAGGTGGGAGACGTAGTACAGCAACTCCTGGCGGATGGTGCGGAGCTCGTTCGGAGAAACGTTCAAGTCTTTGTACGTCCTGAACGTATGCACGATTTCGCGGTACATATGGTATCGGTAAGGGCGGTAATGCAGCTCTTCGCCCACCCATTCCGCTGCGCGCTGCAAGCCCGGCAGATTAAGCGTATGACGACGGATATGAAGCTGCGTCTCGTAGGAGAGCAGGAAGTCGACGAACGTTTTGGCAGCCGGCTTGCGCGCCGACGTTTTGTTGATGGCCAGTCCGATCACGACGAGCATCGTGTGCGAATCATGCAGATGAGGAAGCGGAGCGATGTCGTACGCGAAATCCGCTTTTTTCAGCTCGTTCAGGTTGGAATACGAAGCCATGATCATCGATGCGCGCTGATTCAGGAAAAGCGAAAGGGCATCGGAATCGTTTTCCGTTGAAATATAAGGGAAATGCTCCTGCGCCAGCTTACGGATCAGTTCGAATGCTTGGGCGATTTTAACATCGCGCAGGTTGATCTTGCCGTCTTCGTCGCGCTCGAATTTGACGCCGTTCTGGATCAGAAAAATCGGCCATCTGTTTTCCGACAGCATGTGGAAAAGGAACCCTAACCGCTCATTGCCCTTGGCGATCTGGGTTGCGGCACGGCTCAGATCTTCCCACGTCCAGGAGCTGTCCGGTTCCATTAGCTGCAGCTCGCGAAAATGCTCGCGGTTATAGCAGAGCATCACCGGCGTAAAGACGAACGGCAGGACGTACTGCTGACCGTTTTCCATAAAGTGCGCGTTCAAAAACGGATAGATGTCCTTGGCGGGCTCGAACGGTTCGAGCAAGCTTTTCTCAGGTGTCTCACTCCGCATCAACGCGTAGTTGTACAGGTTGACGGTAATGACGTCGAACAGGCCCTCTTGCAAATACGTCTCCACCGCATCACGCTCCCGCGGAAAATCGACGGGATACGGCTCCACGATAATGTCATTCTGCATGGCATTAAACTGGTTGACTAACTCTAGCAGCTCTGTTTCTTGATGTAGACTGGGGTAGTAGCCGAAACGGATAATCTCGCCCTGCTTCTCTGTTTTGCGAATGATGCGGGCACCGATCCGCGGTACTTTCTCAATAAAGCCCTCGTTGACCAGAACCTCCAGACCTTTGCGAACCGTGTTCTTGCTAAGCGTATACAAATCGCCGAGCTCCAACTCGGACGGAAGGAACTCCCCCTCGGCGCGCACTCCGTTCAAAATATCCTGTCTCAGTGTAGCGACCATTTCTTCCAGACGACTTCTGGAGGTGGCCCTTTTTGGTTTCATGTGCGTGCTTCCTCCAATATGCGTTTTATGTATATCAAAGTATACTACAGGAAAGAGGTTGCGTCATCTGCGATCCTATAATTACTGCTGCAAGTAGTAGGTTCACGTGGATATGGAGATGAAAAAAGGAATATCAGTTCGATTTAAACTGTAGATTGACAGGGGATAGATGTGAAAATATAATCTAAAGTATACCAGGGAATCGGGTTCCATGCCAGAAGCGTTGATCAATCGTATAGAATTTACGGATTTTACGGATTAACCAAAGGAGGACAAATGCATGGCGCGCTATATCACGATTTCCTGCCTGGGGCCGAGCCCGCTTGCGTTGCAGGCAGATGTTCCGCCAAACGAGGCGGTCGAGCAAATGATCAATCACTGGCAGCGGCAGCTGGATCGGGTGCTGCCCGATCAGCCGGACATTATCGTGCTGCCGGAAGTGTGCGACCGCCCGTCAAAGGCGACGTACCCCAAAGCGCAGCGCATGGCGTATTACGAGGCGCGGGGCACGAGACTCCGCGATTTTCTGGCGGGCGTCGCAGCCCGGCACCGATGCTATATCACCTATCCGGCGCATGTGCAGATGGCGGATGGCACCTGGCGCAACAGTGTGCAGTTGATCGACCGCAACGGCGGGAGTGCCGGCGTGTACAACAAGAACTACCTTGTCCCCGACGAGTATACCGAGGGAGGGATTCTGTACGGCAAAGAAGCGCCGATTGTTGAGACCGATTTTGGTCGAGTGGCGGCGGCGATCTGCTTTGACTTGAACTTCAATGAGCTGCGACGACAGTATGAAGCGGCGAGGCCGGATTTGATTCTATTCCCGTCGATGTATCACGGGGGCTTGATGCAGGGGTACTGGGCGTACAGCTGCCGGGCTTATTTTGCCGGGGCAATCGCGGGTCTGCCGTGCACCATTGTTTCTCCGCTAGGTGAAACCCTGGCTCAAAGCACGAACTACTATCCGTTCATCACCACTCGCGTCAACCTGGATGCGGCTGTGCTGCATATTGACTATAACGGAGAATTCTTTCCCGCTATTAAGAAAAAATACGGACCCAAGGTCCGCATCCACGATCCCGGCTACCTCGGGGCGGTGCTGCTCACGAGTGAAACCGAAGATTTCACGGTGGAGGATCTGATCTCGGAGTTCAAGTTGGAGCAGATCGACGATTATTTTGCGAGAGCAGCGCAGCAGCGGTGCGAGCCGGGGCGCATGGAGCCGTAAGGCGGGCGGCATGGAAGGGTAATAGATTGCGGGGGGAGTATTGGTCTGAAGGTATGGAGTAGCTAAAGGGTTTGATGGTGACTGGTGCTAACCTGCTGCATAGAGTAGTGAGTGGCGGGTGGTAAGTAGTGTTGGCTATTTTATATGGAGCCGTAGAGGCTGATGGGCTTGGTCTTGAGTAGCTAATTCAGATGTCTTACGAGATGGCAGACGAATTCCTGCAATTATGCAGGAATTTCCTGCGAAAAGTTCGTTTTCAGCGGAATTCCTGCAAGAAGGCAGGCTTTTGGGTCTATCCTACCTGAAAAGGTGGCTTTCGCCGAAAAAGCCTGCTGAATTGCAGGAATTTCTCAGAAGCCGGGGAGGGGATTAAGAGATTCCTGCCTATTTGCAGGTTTCGGCTCCCCGTCTCGTCCACCCCGTCCCCTCTACCCGCTGCTTGATGCTCGAATCCACCCCTCATCAATCACGCCCAGCACGAATCCTCTTGCACCGTTTGCCACTTCACAAGAAGCGACTCTGCAAGAAGCCGTTCCACAAGAATACCTCCACCCTGTACACCGCTCACACCAACGCGACACCAAAGGAGAGGAGCTCCTCGATATGACAAGAAAAAAGATCGGTCTGGTCGATCTGGATACGTCTCATCCGGCCAGTTTTGTGCCCATCCTGCGGGAGATGGGCTATGAGGTCGCCACCATCTTCGACGGCGGCACGGTGCACCCTGCGGGCTACGCGGAACGATTCGCCCACCAGCACAGCATCCCGCATGTCGCGTCCAGCCTGCAGGAGGTGGTGCAAAAGGCGGATATCGCCTTCCTCCACGGCTGCAACTGGGAGCTGCGCACCGAGCGTGCACGACCTTTTATCGAAGCCGGCATACCGGTCTTCCTCGACAAGCCGGTCGCGGGCAGCCCCGAGCATCTGCGCATCCTGGCCGACTGGGCGAAGCAAGGCGCCGTCCTGACCGGCGGCTCGGCGCTGCGCGTCAGCGACGAGGTCAAAGCGTGGCAGGCAGAGGCGATCCCGCCGGATGAATGGGTCTATGGCCTCGCAGGCTGCGCCATTGACGAATTCAACTATGGCATCCATGCCTATGCCATGGTGCAGGGGCTGCTTGGCCCGGGCATCGCCGCTGCGCAGCACAAGAGCAGCCAAGGTGGTCAGCGCCAGGTGGAGCTGACTTGGGCGGACGGCCGCCGCTTTCTGATCAGCGTAGGCGAAACCAAGGGCTACCTCCCGTTCTATGCGAACCTCGTGACGCAGACGACAACGCATTACATCCGAACCGATAACAGCAAGCTATATCGTGCATTGCTGAACGAGGTGATGCCGTACCTGAGCGGCGACACGACGGAGCCGCCGATCCCGTTCGACCTTCTCATCGAAATCGAGCTGGCGGCGTTGGCGGCGAAGCTGTCCGAAGAACAGGGGGGCCGGCGAATCGAACTCGCGGACATTCCCCTGAACTACGCCGGCTATGATGGTCAAGCCTTCGCGCAAAGCTACCGCGACGCCAAATACCCGCCGGTCGGAGGTGCCGTATGATCAAGATTGCGCAAGCCGCGCTCGCCGTCGAAAAAGAACCGCTGCTCTATCCCTTCGGCTTCAAGGGCGGCTCCCTCAGCGAGCTGTGGCAGACGATGGTCGGGCTTCAGAGCGAGAATGGGCACACCGCAGTAGGCTTGGGGATTCAGAGTGTGCTGTGGTCGGATCCGGGCGTGTTTTTTAGTGCGACGGAGCAGGCGGGGAACGAGCAGATGCTTGCCATCACCCATCACGCACTCGCCCAAACACGCGGTGCCGCGTTCAGTACGCCGCTGGAGCTGTCCCACGGCCTCCGCGCTTCCGGGCTCGCCTCCGGCCGCGAAGTGACTGGTCGCGCTGAGCTGCGTGAAACGTTCGCGCTGAACGCGCTTGTGCCGCTCGATCATGCCGCGTGGCTGTTATACGCGCGGGAGACAGGCCGCGAGCAATACGATGCGATGCTGCCTGAACCCTATCGCGAGTTGCTCAGCTACCGCAATGCGGAGCTGGGCCTCACGCCGGTAGTTGGCTATGGGCAGTCGCTGGAGGACATTCGAGGGATGCTGGATCAGGGCTATTTTGTGCTGAAAATCAAAATCGGCTCCGATCCCGACAAAGACGGCGATCTAAGCAAAATGCTCGCCTGGGATATGCAGCGGCTCACTGAGATCCATGCGTTGGCCGCGGAGCGCACCACGCCGTATACGGACAGCGGCCGCATCCTCTACTACCTGGATGCGAACGGCCGCTACGATACGATGGATCGGCTGCTGCGCTTCCTGGATCACGCCGATCGCATCGGCGCGCTGGCGCGCATCGTTCTCCTCGAGGAGCCGTTCCCCGAGGAGAACAAAAACCCCGTGCACGCCGCGCCTGTGCGCGTCACGGCGGACGAGAGCGTCCACGGTGTGGAGGACGCCATAGAACGCATCGCGCTGGGCTACGGCGCCATCACGCTCAAGCCGATCGCGAAGACGCTCAGCGTCGCGCTCGAAGTGGCGCAGGCAGCGCTGACGCGCGGCGTGCCGTGCCTGTGCGCAGACCTGACCGTCAATCCGTGGATGCTGGATTGGAACAAAAACCTCGCCGCCCGGCTCGCCCCCCTCCCGGGGCTGAAGGTCGGCATTCTCGAGTCCAACGGGCATCAGAATTATGCCCATTGGGCGCGGATGCAGGGCTACCACCCCGAGGGCCGGGCGCCTTGGACGCAGAGCGCGGGCGGTGTGTACACGCTCGGCGACGATTTTTACGCGCGCAGCGGTGGCAGCTTTGGGCGGAGCTCGCATTACGAAGCTGTGTTGGCGGAGGCGTGGGGCTAGGGAGGCCGCCAGGTGCCAGGCACCATTTTGACCCAGCAAGAGCCCTAACGCTGTGCGGGTTCCCTGCCTTCCTTGTGTTCTTGGACAATCTGTGATAAACTATCCATGCTAGTTGTATCAGGCGAAGAATAGGCAATTGGGGTGCTAACAATGGAAATTTTCATGAAAATTTTGCTCATCATAGCTTCGGTAGGGTTAATTGCGATTGTCCTTTTACAGAAAGGGAAAAGTGCAGGCTTGTCCGGTGCGATCTCCGGTGGTGCTGAGCATTTGTTCGGAAAGCAGAAGGCACGTGGACTTGAGTTGTTCCTGTCTCGCTTTACTATGGGGCTTGCTGCGGCATTTTTCATCCTATCCATCGTTGTTGCGTACGTCGTGAAGTCCTAACCCACATAAATCGAACACAGCAGGGGAATTCTACTCCTGCTGTTTTTGCATTTCTATGGACAGGAAAAGAAAGGAAGATCGGACATCGAAGAACGTGTTTACAAGTCGACGGAACCGTTTTATTGGGAAGGGCGCGGAGAGAAGCGGGGAACCGGGATCCTCATGATCCATGGGTTTACAGGCTCGCCTTCGGAATTCAGACGAATCGGATACGCCTTGCGGGACGAAGGCTACACCATTCAAGCGGTGAGACTGCCTGGGCACGGCACCTCGCCGGAGGATATGCGGCGCACCGGATGGACGGATTGGTATGGGCATGTGCTGGAGAGTTATGAAGCGCTTGCGGCCAGATGCCGGCAAGTGGTCATTATGGGGCATTCGATGGGCGGCTTGCTTGCTCTGAAGCTGGCGGCGGAACGCCGGACGGCCGGGGTGATTTCTTTGGCGGCGCCTCTGCGGCTGAGGTCGCGGAAATCGGCGCTCGCGGCGGTGCTGCAATATGTTATCCCCTATATCGCCAAAAAGCCTAGAACAAGCTCCACCTTGCTGGACGAGTCATGTGCTTATACCAAAACGCCGATTCGCTGCGTTGTCTCTTTGCGGAAGCTGATGAGGCATGTGAAAGGCCTGCTGTCACGGATTGAGGCACCCATTTGGATCGGTCAAGGATTGCGGGATGGGGTGGTGCATCCGGACAGCGCTTCTTTTTTGCAGGAAAAAGTGGGATCGGGATGGAAAGAATTACATATGTATCCTCAATCGTCTCATGGACTTCTGCTCGATCAGGAAAGAGAGCGAATTTATGCGGACATCGCAGCGTTTATCCTTTCTTTGCCTGTGGCATACTATGGAGTGAGGGAATTAAGAACGGCGGAGTAGATAAACCGAGAAGAAGGTGAAAGTCATGAGAGTAACAGGAGATCAAATCGTAAGCTTCATGCAAGAGCAGGCGTACAAGCCAATGACGTACAAGGAGCTGGAAAAGCATTTTGGCGTGGGGCGTGCGGACGATTTTAAAGAATTTATCAAGCTTCTGAATCAGTTGGAGGAAAGCGGTGACGTGGTGCGGGGCGCGAATGACCGGTACGGGGTGCCGGAGCGCATGAATTTGGTGAAGGGACGGCTGCAGGCGCATGCCAAAGGTTTTGCATTTCTGATTCCTGAGGATCGCGAGCATCCGGATGTCTATATTAACGCAAACGATCTGCATACGGCGATGAACAATGATATCGTTTTTGTGCGGATTACAGCGAAGAGCCAAGGCGGCGGCCGCCTGGAAGGCGAAGTTGTTAAAATTATTGCGCGCGCGAACACGCAGATCGTCGGTGTTTTTCAAGGGATGGAGACGTATGCGTTCGTGATTGCGGATGATAAAAGGTTGGCGCGGGATATTTTTATCCCCCAGCAGGCGTTTAACGGAGCGGTGACCGGGCAAAAAGTCGTCGTCCGCATCGTGAACTATCCGGAAGGCCGTTCGGCCGCGGAGGGCGAAGTCATTGAAATCTTGGGTCATAAGGATGACCCTGGTGTAGATATTCTGGCGATCGTGCGCAAGCACCAACTGCCGGAAGTGTTTCCGGAGGACGTGATGGCCGAGGCGGACGCCGTGCCGGACCGGATTTCGGAAGAGGAGATCGTCAGCCAAGGGCGCCGCGATTTGCGAGGGAAGCGGATCGTCACGATCGACGGCGAGGATGCCAAGGATTTGGACGATGCAGTGAATGTGGAAGTGTTGGAAAATGGGAACGTACGACTTGGCGTTCATATCGCCGACGTCAGCTATTACGTGCGCGAAGGCTCTGCGCTGGATACCGAAGCGTATAACCGCGGCTGCTCCGTGTACTTGACCGACCGTGTCATTCCGATGCTGCCGCACCGGCTGTCGAACGGCATTTGCTCGCTGAATCCGCAAGTGGACCGGCTGACGATGTCGTGTGAGATGGAATTTGACGCCGATCTGAAGGTCGTCTCTCATGATATCTTCACAAGCGTAATCCGGACGAGCGAGCGCATGACGTACAAGAATGTACGTTTGCTGCTGACGGGCGAAGCGGAACCGGAGCTCGTCGAACGGTATGCGTATTTGATGGAAGATTTTAAACGTATGGAGGCGCTGGCGGCGCGTCTTCGTTCCCGGCGGATGAAGCGGGGGGCCATTGATTTTGACTTTGAAGAGTCCAAAATCCTTGTCGATGCAGACGGCAAACCGACGGACATCGTGAAGCGCGAGCGCTCCGTGGCCGAAATGATGATCGAAGAGTTCATGCTGGCGGCGAATGAGACGGTTGCGGAGCATTTTACGTGGCTGAAAGTGCCGTTCCTGTATCGGATTCACGAAGATCCGGACGCGGAGAAGCTGATGAATTTCATGGAGTTTGTGACGACATTCGGCTATGCGATGAAGGGCGGCAAAGGCGGTACGATCCACGCGCGTGCTCTGCAAAATTTGCTTGAAGAGATCAAAGATACGCCGGAGGAGACGGTTATCTCCAAAGTAATGCTTCGTTCCATGAAGCAGGCGCGTTACGATTCACAGAGCTTGGGGCATTTCGGGCTGGCGGCGGAGTTTTATTCGCATTTTACATCGCCGATTCGGCGTTATCCTGACTTGGTCATTCATCGGGTCATTCGTGAGGTATTGGAGAACGGTGGCACCCTGTCTGATGAAAGGCACGAATATTTGGCTTCGCGGATGAACGATATTGCGCAGCAATCGTCGGAACGCGAGCGTATCGCAGTCGATGCGGAGCGGGAAACGGAAGCCCTCAAGAAAGCGCAGTACATGCTGGACAAAATCGGCGAGGAATTCGAAGGCATTATCTCTTCGGTCACGGGCTTCGGGATGTTCATCGAGCTTGATAATACCGTTGAAGGCCTCATTCGTCTCAGCGATCTGACCGATGATTACTACAATCATCACGAGCAGCAGCATGCTTTGATCGGCGAGCGCACCTCGAAAATGTTCCGCATCGGCGACAGTGTCAAGGTTCGTGTCGTCCGCGTAAATATGGATGAGCATACGGTGGATTTTGAGCTTGTGGATATGAAGCCGCGCAAAGAGGGTGTGTTCCCGCGCCGCGCTGGCGGCGGTGGCGGCAAGTTCAAGGGCGCCGGCGGGTTTAAGGGCTTCCGCGGCGGTAAAGGCGCTGTGGGCAAAGGCGGCGCAGACAGAGGCAAGGGCAAAGATAAGGGCAACGACAGAGGCAACGACAAAGGCAAGAGCGGTACTGGCCGCCGGGAGAAAGGGAAGGGCGGCTATGTGGCAGTAGGCACCAGCGAAAGCGCGGCGCCGGAGGGCGTTCGCGGCCGGAAGCGCAGCCGCGGTGATGGGGCTGCTGCGGCTGGCGAGGCTGCGCCGCAGCGTGTGGAAGGCGGCGGCGTGACGGACGCCGCCGGCGGTGCGAAGGCACGGCGGAAAAAGTCGTCCGGGGACGACGCGCCGTGGTGGGATAAGAAGCGCGGCAAGAAAGGCCGCGCTGGTGGCGGTACGCTGAGCGAAGGCGGTTCGCTCAGCGAGCGGTTGGCGGCTGTCGGCGCCGGGCGCACCGACAGCGGAACCGGCCGCCGCGCGGCCAAGGGCCGCGGCGGGATTGCGCTGGGGGGCGGCGGCGGTGAGGCCGCCCCTGATACGGGCGCCGCGCCTGCGGAGCGCGGCGCGGTGGATTGGGCGAGCGGCGTGAACGCGCTCGCGAAGGGTGGCCGCCGCCGGAGCGAAGGCGGCGAAGGCAGTGATAAGAAGCGGCGGCGGTAGCGCCGCTTCTTGCTTTTCTGCAGTGATCTTGCTACAATAAATTGCACTCATTGTAGCAAGATCACTTGCTTTTTAGCAGGCGTGCGGAAGGGGGACATCTCACGTGGCAACCAAGAAGGCAGACGGCAAACTGCTGGCGCAGAATAAGAAAGCTTCGCATGATTATTTTATAGAAGACACCTATGAATGCGGTCTTGTGTTGACCGGCACGGAGATCAAATCCTTGCGGATGGGTCGTGCGAACATCGGAGACAGCTTTTCAACGATTCGCAATGGCGAAGCTTTTGTTCACAACATGCACATCAGCCCGTTTGAGCAGGGGAATCGCAGCAATCCGGAAGATCCTACGAGGACGCGTAAACTGCTTTTGAAAAAGGCGCAAATCGCCAAAATGCTTGGTCAAGCCAAGCAAGAGGGCTATACGCTTGTGCCGCTGAAAGTGTACATTCGCAATGGCTATGCCAAGCTTTTGCTCGGCATCGGCAAAGGGAAAAAGCAATTCGACAAGCGGGAATCCGCCGCGAAAAAAGATGCACAACGCGACATTCAACGTGCGCTGCGCGAGAAGCAAAAAGTCGCGAGATGATTGGTTGGTATGGAAGCGAGCACCTTCACTTCCATGAAGCTGGACGTTCCATTTTGGCGTCTGTGTGGTATACTAGGTTTACAGCTTGAGATGAGCTGTAGTGACTAGCGCGAGTAACGCGTCCTTTTAACCTTCACCGTTCTGATGAGCGGCTGGTGAAGGCAATCCGGGGGTGTTCTTGGATTCGACGGGGATAGTTTGAGCGCGGGTTGCGGGTAGTGGGGCCGCGTCCACTATAAAACGCTAAAGCCTATTAAATGGCAAACAACAACAAACTTACGCTTTCGCAGCTTAATAACCTGTGAGCGTGCTTCTACTCAGCATCGCCCATGTGACTGGGATAGGGGCTCAACTATAGTGGGATACGACGTTCGGTCTCCGTCTGGGGTCGACGTAAGAAGATAATCAGACTGACCCAACGCATAGCCGGTTACGGGGCGCTGCTCGGGTGACATCAAAACTGTGACTACACCCGTAGATGCCTGTGTGGCGATATTTTCGGACAGGGGTTCGACTCCCCTCACCTCCATTTAAGTACGGAAACAAAGAAGAGGGATCAGACGGTCAGCATATCGACGATATGCCAATCGTCTGATTTTTTTATGGTGATTTTCTTAAAGAGGGACTGCACAATTTGCTTTTGAGTCGAGGTGTCAATCAGTTGCCAATTGCTTTTTAGATCATCAAATGTCTTACGTACCTCAGATAGCGGAATAGTTTGTTCCGGTTCGGGTTCAGCCTTTTCTTTGATCGCCTGAATCCGTTTTTCCTCCTGGTCGATCAAAGCCGCGTAATCATCGCCCGAAAGCTTTCCGTCTCCTAACGCCATCATCCAATTGCGCCGGCGCTTCTGGCTGATCTCCAATTCCTTCGGTAAGTTTACTTTGTTGCGTGGGGACTTGGCCTTCGGATTTTGGAACCCGTCGTCAACAAGCTCAATATGCGCCAATACGATTTTACTCAATTTGGTTTCCGAAATGCTCCGTGCATCGCATGTGCCTTTGGCATATTGATTAAGGCAACGATAACCTGTGTACTTCTTCCCGCTATGAACGCTAGTGTTTCCGACATAGTTTGCACCGCACTCCCCGCATTTGATAATACCGCTGTAGGCGTAATCAAACGATCGCCTTGACATATGCCCATCGGCACGCCTCTTGCGAAATGTCTGTGCTTTTTCAAATTGTTCTTTGCTGACAATCGCGGGGTGAGTGCCAGGCGTGATTATGCGCTGCTCCTCCGGCCAATCCTCAGCCTTGAAGTGATTGTATCCGGCGTACGTTGGATTCTTCAAGACGTTGCGAACCGTCTTGTTGTCCCATTTGCCGCCTTCTTTTGTTTGAGACTTCTCATTCATATACTTCGCTATTTTGGTAACGCCCCAGCCTTCCTCGGTATACAAGTCAAATACCTCTTTTACAAGAAGCGCCTCTTCCTGTACGATCACTAATTCCAGTCCCAGTGCCGTCATCCATTATCACCTATCAGAAAGCTATATCCGAGAGGCGGCCTAGACATATGTCGCCCGCCGTTCCTGGCCTTCTTTTCTAGCCCCTTTAACGTCTCTTCGCGAAGGTTATTGATATACAGCTCAGCCCATATTCCGTTCAGTTGCAGGAAAGCTTTCCCCATGGGAGAGCGTGTGTCGATTTCATCCTGCCCTTGAGCGGCGATAATCAGCCGGATGTCCAGTTTGTTCACCATGTCGATAAAAGCGATGATGTCACCCATGTTGCGACTAAGGCGGTCAAGCTTGTGGATCAGCAGCGCTTCGAATCGTTTGGATTTCATGTCCTTGATCATTTCTTGTACACCCTTGCGTTTGAATGTCTTCCCGCTGACGCCAGGATCGGAATAGACGCGGTACAACTGGAGCCCTTTGCGCTCAATGGTTTGCATCAGCAGGTCTTCCTGCGCTTCCAAACTAAATCCTTCTTCGGCCTGCATGGCCGTACTTACCCTGGTGTAAATGGCAGCTCTCATATTTTCCTCCAGTCAAACATATGTTCTATTTTTATGTATAGTAAACAGCCTTACGGCTGGAAAACGCAGAAGGTTAGAAATTAAAGTATGTATTCTCGTCACGCCAGAAACTGGATCGCGGCGGCTTCTTCAGATGTGCAACTTCCTCTGGTACGCCGCACAACCGCGCAGCATCGTAAATCGACACACCGGTTAGGAGTGACTCATCCGGAATAAGAAGTTCTACCGCCAGCGTATTGGCTTCCTTTTCAATTTTCTCGATAGATTGCAAGGTGTGTCGCCGTAGAAAAGGCGTGTTTACTTTAGGATGAAGCACCGCATGTCCTAATTCATGGGCACAGGTAAAGCGTTGGTCAACTTCATCTAGTCCCGAATTAATATGGATCATCGGTATCCTTTTATATGTGTTAAAGTAGCCCATCATTTCGCCAAGCGGTTCGAACAGGATAAGGATGTTTTTCTCAGCAGCAATGGTGAAAGGATTGTTCGTTCCATATTTGCGGATAAGCTGGCTGACAAGTTGTTTAATTGCCATCCGATAACCCCTCTTATTTGTTTTTATTTGGGTTAAATTTCTGCTTGGCCATCTGCTTGGCTATGCGCAAGGAATTTTCAAGTGAAATCTTCATAAGCTCTTTTGTCTCGTCATCCATTGGTTCGCCATGGAATGCCAGAGCTTCGTTAGTTTCAAGTTCACCAATCATGCGTTCCAAATCGGCAGCAATATCACGTTCTTCTTTGGATGTAAGTCCAAACGAACTATAAGATGTATTTATGCCTTGCGTATCATCTTTATAAGTCGTATCAATGTCACTCTTATGAACGCCGAAAACATCAGCAATTTTTTGAATGATTCCATGAGATGGTTTTGAACGATAGTTTAAATAGTCGCTTACAGTGGAGGGCTTAATATTTATCTTTTCAGCAAGTGTTTTCTGAGTCATGTTGTGTTGTTCCAAGTACTTCTTTATATTCTCGGCTATGACAACCTTTGGATCTTCAATCATTCCAAAACACTCATCCCTTCGAAAAATACGTTAAGATCGTATATATTTACTATAATATCGTAATTATCTGTATTGCGCAAGTATAAAAATATGATTATAACGTATTTCTATGTTGACAATACGAAAATAACGTGTTAATTTTAACTTGCGAGTACGAAGAAAACGTACTTTTCCATCAAAGTGAGAAAGGAGACTTTGAAAACTTATGGATGAGCTTAGAAGTATAAGTGAGCTTAGGGAAAGTTACTGCTTGTCGCAAAAAGAGTTAGCGGAGATTCTTGGCATTAGTAGTAAGACACTTTGGAATTATGAGCAAGATTCAAGCAATATACCGAATGCTGTTCTTTCAAAGATTATGATCGTGTTTGAAGTAAAGTATGATCAAATTTTTTTGGGCAAGAAGTACGAAAAAAACGTACTGAAGCGTCAGATTATTTTTGATCGTGCTGCTCAGTTGAAGAACTCGGCTCATGACGAAACCTGTGCTACCAGCGCGTGACCCGAGATAACTAGCGTTTCACCCGTCACAGTGAAACGCTGGATAGCGGCGCGAAACATTAAGGAGGTTTGTATGAAAGCAATTTTGAAGTCAAGCCAACTCTCTTATGAGTTATTAGAGCGTATTGCCTTGCAGGTTCGCGCCGCGAAAGAGCAGCAAGCTAAACAGATGGAAACGAAGAACAAAAGGAAGAAAGGGGTTGTGTAAGCTATGGCAGTTATCACGGAAGGACTCAAAACACTTGACAATCCGTTAGGCAAAATGTTGGAAAAGTCGGAAAGTTCGTTTTTGAATGAACTGCGGGAGCTTGTAGGGGCGAGAAATATTTTCAAATTGGAGCAAGAGGTGTTGCCAGATCGCCACGGCGAAGCTGAGTATCTGATCGTCCGCATGCTGATCGGCAGTTCACGCCCATCTCGTTGCATTGAATACACGTATGGATTCAAGCGGGACGACTTCTGGAAGGATGTTGATGTCCACTTGTATGACGTGGAACGGATTTATCAATTTGCGGGGTTAGGGGGCGGCGTGGATGCCATTAGACACTAGTGCAAAGAACGCAATCAAGAAAGATCTCACACAGTTGTTACCGTTAATCAAACGCGTATCGCAACTGATCGACGAAGTGGAGAACGAATGGACGGATCATTTTAACGAAAACGATCCTGACGATATGTACTTGCGCTCCATGTATTATCGCATCCAGGAGAAGTTGGACGATGCCCGCCGGATTGCGCAGCATGTGACAGCGGAAGAATCGGCGAAGGGAAAACTCAGGAAGAACAGTGCAGGGCGCTACGAAATAACCGGTTCGGGCGTGTATTTTACATCTGGATCGTCAATTGAATTTTTGCTTGAGGATGACGGCCGGATACGTTGGGTGAATTCACGCGTCGAACACAACGGCAAGGACTATTACATCGTCGCTGCACCAGATTTGAGAATGGCCGGAGTTATGGCGCGAACAAAAGATTTGCCTGCGTGGTACTAGGGATGACAAATCCCTTTCTTTTTTACCCTTGTTGCAAAATATGTAAGTCGCCGCTGTTGAAAACAAAAATACGAGTCGAAAGGGCGCGGATCACCATGAAAAAGGAAATTTTGCGCAAGGCTGCTTATTGGCTCCAAGTCGAAGAAGTATCTCACGAGCCGGCTGTTCAGCGGTATGCCCGCAGGAAGTACGAGCAGTACATGTCCAGTTTGAAGCCGGTCGCTCTGCGTCTGGCGGTGGGGAGGTGATGGGAGAATGCAGTGGAGATATGAAGGCATGTACGTGATGCGTAATGATCAGGGCGTCATTATCCGGATCGAGGAGGAGCAGCCCGAAGGGTTTGAGCATCCGGAGTTGCCGAAGGAAGAGAAAGATCAATTGCGCTATCGCGTAATTGGCGATTGATTGGCCTGATCGTGGAGGGCGCGCTAAGGCGTGCTTTGTCCGATGACGCCAATGGGTCATCCAAACAATTAAAGAAGGGAGACGAGTGTTATCGAACCTCGCTACGACGAATTTGGCATACCGCTTGCTAGGTCGGGCGTCAGCGGGCGGATTTGGGCGCTATGCGGAATGGATATGGACGCGTTCGAGCAGGAAGTGGAGCAATATTTTGCGCGTGGGTATCCAGGATGGAAGGTAGCCGCCATCAGTTTCGACGAGCGGATCATCTGGTTAAAGGATGTGAGGAGGTCGAGACGACACGGAAGATAGGCGCCAAGTACAAGCACAATGGGAGCTGGCGATTATGATTTTAGATTATCAGCAGGAGGTCAACGCCTTTTATGATTGGCTCGAAACAAACACGTTGTCTGATGCAGCTATTGTTCTGTGGCACGCGTTGATGCACACATGCAATCGGGCTGGATGGCCGGACGAGTTTGCAGTAGCCGTATCAACCCTGAGTAACAAAACGGGGTTAAAAAAGGATGCGATTAACCGAGCGCGGCACCGATTGCAACAAACCGGTAGGATTGATTTTTCAAGTAGACCAGGACAGCAGTCAGCGGTTTACAAAATAATATCACTTTGCGGCGTTTTAAACGACGCAACCCACGTCTCAAACCGAGCGCAAACAGCGTCACAAAGCGCGTCACAAACTGCGACACAAACCGCATCCATTAATAAAGATCTTTCTTCTTCTACTTCATCATCTTCTGGCAAGCCGTATGAATCATTTTATTCAGCACATGTGAGGGTGTTTGGTTTTGAATGCAATCCATTCCAAAGCCAAGAACTCGGGGCTTATATCGATCAGGATGGAATGGAGGAGGCGGTTGTAGTCCGTGCGATCGAGAGGGCTGCAAGGGCATCGGCAGGGTATAATTTTAAACTTATCACAAGAATTCTGGATGACTATTTCAAGTCTAAGGCGCTGACTCTACAGCAGGCTGAGGCGATAGACGCTGCTTTCGATGCTCAAAAAGCGAGAAGGGCAGATGAAGGCAGTTCAAGCACAGGCGGCGTTCCTAGGCTAACCAAACAACAGCAAGAACTGGAAGACTTAAGACGTCGATCAGAGGAGGCGAGGCAGCGTGAACATGTCAGAAGTGTTTGATCTCATGTTTGAAATCAAGAAAAATTATGCTGCATTTGACGTAAGCGACGACGAAGTTGATCGGCATTACAAGTATTTAAAGGATTTCCCCTTCGATGCTGCTATGAGGAACTTGGACGCTTACGTAAAGGCCAATTCGTATCCACCAAAAATAGCGGACATCCGCGGTCGTCTCGGCGATCAGATCGATAGTGAGCGGAGTAAACTCCAGGCGGCGGAAAACGAGGCTTATCTCGTGCATTGGTCTTTGAAGAAGAGTGAGCCGCCACCAAACTATTGGCAGTCAGTACGGGAAAGGTTAAACGGTGGGCAATCATGAACGAGCAAATGAATATTCAGATGCCAGTCGACATTCGAGCAGAGCAGGCGGTGCTGGGATCGATCTTTATCGAAAAAGACGTGTTCAGTATTGTCAGTGATCGTTTGATTGGTGGGGAGTTTGACAGGGAGACGCACAAGCGCGTTTATCGTGCGATGACGAAGGTCGCCGAAAGCGGACGTCCCATTGACCTTGTCACCGTGACAGCAGAGCTGCAGGATTCAAAAGAACTTGAAGCAGTTGGAGGAGTTAGCTATTTATCTGAGTTGTCAGCAGCGGTGCCAACAACGGCGAATGTGGGATATTACATCGATCGCGTTCAGGAAATGTTTTTGCGGCGAGAGGCAATAAAAACAGCGATGGATCTTGTCAAGCAGGCGACAGAGGAGCAAAACGTCCACGCATTTATCGCAATGGCCGAGACGTCAGCGTTAAAATTATCCGATAAAGCAGCACCTCAGAAAGATTTTCAGCCGATCAAGCAAGTGCTTCTTAGCGCGTGGGACGATGCGGAGCGGCGTTACAACGCAAGGCATACGAATCGTGGTATAACTGGCATTCCCAGCGGGTTTACTGATCTTGATAACATGACAGCAGGTTTCCAAAGCGGCGACTTGATCATCGTAGCAGCTCGGCCTTCTGTCGGTAAGACGGCTTTAGCGCTCAACGTTGGGCAAAATGTCGCGACAATGACGGGCGAAAACACTGCGATTTTTAGTTTGGAGATGTCAGTCCTCCAGTTGGCACAACGCATGATTTGCGCCGAAGCAAATATCGATGCAAGCCGGATGCGCACAGGATTCTTTGATGACGATGACTGGAGTAAAATGTCTATGGCCGTGGGCAAGCTGGCTGAATCAGGTATCTTTATCGACGATACGCCAGGCATGACGGTAAACGAGATCCGCTCCAAGTGCAGGCGTCTGAAAAAGGAAAAAACGCTTGGCATGGTCATTATCGATTATTTGCAACTGATCCAAAGCAGCAAGCGCGGATCTAACCGGCAGGAAGAGGTTTCGGAAATATCCCGAACGCTGAAGCAGTTGGCGCGTGAGCTTGAAGTGCCGGTCATTGCATTATCTCAGCTCAGCCGTGGTGTCGAGCAGCGGGCAGACAAGCGGCCAATGATGTCCGACCTCCGAGAGTCCGGTGCGATTGAGCAGGACGCCGACATTGTTGCCTTCTTGTACCGAGACGATTACTACGACAAAGAGTCCGAGAAGAAGAACATCATCGAGATTATCATTGCCAAACAGCGGAATGGTCCGGTCGGGACAGTGGAACTGGCGTTTCTCAAGCAGTTCAACAAATTCGTGAATCTGGACCGAACGAACTCAACTACGGAACCGGCAGGCAGAAGAAAAGTGCCGGATATGCACAGAAGGGCGTAAAGCCTATGAGTGATAAGGCAGTAAAAATTATCGAGTCGGTGTTGAAGACAATCATTGAGCAACGGAAACGGGATATTTCGAAGATGATGCTTTACGTGTATCCTGGTTCACCGTTACTGGAAGAAGGATATGTGAAAACGAAATACGGCGTACTCGTTGTTACCGAGAACCCTTGGGCGACAAAAGGCACGGCATACATAAGGGAAGAGACTAGCAAGGGCAGTGCATTCGCTTGGGTGTCTAGACGCCAGGTAACAAAATGAATATTAAAGGACTTGGAGGGTTAAAATGCCAAACCTTGAAGAATGCCCCCATTGCCATAAGAAGGTTGATAAGAACCGTAACCATTACACCGATTACGGTCAAAGATGGCATATACGGTGCTTCAATGAATTTGAACGTGATCGCGACCGCATTCGGAAGGAAGAAAAGGAAAAGAAGCAACGGACTGTTTGAATAATCAATGACTTGGGGTGACCGAATGTGATAAAGGTGTACATTGACCGAAAGAAAAAACGTGGATCTGGATACTTTGTTAAATCAAAAAGATTCCACTCATTAGCTAAGGCTCACAAGTATTGCAACCATCTCGACCGTATAGGCAAAGAGTATCGGATGTTCGAGTTTTAATGGACAGGTTGAATAACGAAGAACTTGGGGGTGCGAAATGCGGATCGGAATTCTGGACATCGATTCGGAGATGAAAGCCGATAATCGCGGCATCAAAAGGAAGTACCCCAATGTGGCTTGTGGGAAGATTTACGGTTATCACAAGGTTGCTGGAGATGAAGTGATTTATCCGTGGAAGGGACAGAAGGTCGACAAATTGTATATTTCCACGATCTTCACCAGTACCAAGCCCGCAATATTGCGTCAGATGCCGCTGTACCAAGCAATGGCAAAAGAAGTCTTTATAGGCGGATCAGGATGGGACGATTACTCCAAAAAGCCATATGTCATAACTAAGCTCCCGAAGGAAATTCAGGATTTTGACGATCCTAAATGGCTTTACGAGATGTACGACATCGATTATGGAATTGGATTCACAACACGTGGCTGCTCTGTGAACTGCTCGTTTTGTCTGGTGAGCAAGAAAGAGGGGGCTATCGAATACGCTGATACGCCAATCACGAAGATCGTCAATCCAAAGTCAAAGCACATCGTGCTGATGAACAACAACAGCATTGCACATGATGACTTTTGGGCGGATGTGGCTGAGATTAAGGCCCGCGGATTATCTATCCATTGGGATCAAGCAAATGACATCACACTTGTTACACCAAAGGTTGCGGAGGCGTTAGGCTGTGTCAATTACCGCAGCTTTAATGGGTCGGACAAAGAATTGAAGTTCGCTTTCGATTTGCTTGTTAGGCGTAAGGGAATTGTCTTGGAAACAGCATCCCACAACAGCCTGAATGCACTTGACCTCGATCTCGACAAGGATGGGTTCTACTTCATCGATAACGGTCCGGAGTTCAATTCTCCGAAGGGCATGCGGCTTTTACTGGATACCCGATACGAAAACATTCATGGCGACATATCAATGATCGCAAAACAAGCTGAGAACAGGCTTACAGGAGAACTTGAAACTGTAATGACTATCACTTACAACATGATGAAGCTCGTTCCTCGGAAAATCAGACTAATGCAAGAATATGGAATTGAGCCGTATCATCTTATGTTCTACGTCCTTATCGGCTTCAATACCACGGAAGACGAGGACATCGCAAGGATCGAAATACTAAAGGAATTCCGCAGCCGGCCCTACCCGATGCTATTCCGCGACTTAACCGGAAAAGCCGGAGTAGACGGATCAGGGAAACCCCAGTCGTTTCATTGCCGGCCATTTCGAGATTGGGTGGTAACAGGGCTTTATAAGAAACAAGCATTTCACGATTTCACAAGATATCACCTGCGGAAGAAGCAAGCTGAAGAAAAGCTACTGCAGCAAGAGACAGAGGAGCATCAGCTCTCGCTGTTCTGACGGACAGGTTGAATAATCAAATACATGGGAGGGTACGACAAGATGAACAAACACCAAAAAGCAGAAATGCAATTGGATAAAATAGCACAGATTATGCGACTCGCTGCTGAAATTACCGCTAAAACGGAAAAAGTGGTTTTCATCCGTTACGAAGCTCACGTGAATTGGTTAGAGGTGGAGGTTTGCCCGAATAAGACGCTCCATTCCTCATTTTTGTACGAAGATCAGATTGACTTAGACAATAATCCACCATTAAGCCGGTTTGATAAAGCTATCACAAGATTGCAGAAATATCTTGCGAACGCAGGTTGAATAAACAAGGACATGAGGTGACAACGTGGATAAACGGAATTATACAAGGGATGATGTTTGCGAAGCTCTTGTCGAGCACGTCAAGGACATAAATCATCAGTTATCGTTGAAGATAGGAAATCTCCATCATCGAGAAGGATACGACAACGCTGCCATGCTTTTGTTGGCTAAGTCTCAAGCTTTAAGTGCTCTAGCTGCTGTGGCGCCATCTAGAGAATAGGAATGAATATTGAAATACATGAAAGGGCTGAACGCATGCAATTCGTTATCTTATGGTTCATTTTTGTAGAATTTTTGAAATCGATCTACCGAAGCATCTTCAGGTTGAAATGAGGGACGAACAAGTGAAATTGACTCGCCTGGAATCGTTGGTGTATGAAAGGCTCAAAGTGCAACCAGGGCCACCTCGTGAAACGGCCTGCTATCTGAAATTGGACTTAGTAAAGGTAAAGCAAACGTTTAAGCTGCTCATAGATTACGGAGCTATTACCAGAACTGGAAGCAGAAGGTACTCGGTGTATGAAGCACAAGGATTGCCGTATGAAATCATCTCATCTCGGAGGGGAATTCGGGAATTGAGAGAAGAGGATGCTGATTGGTTTGTTGAGCTATCAACAGATGATAAAAGGCTTCTCAAAGCTAGAAAAGGCTTGCCACGATCACAACTAGCAAAGGAATTTGGTTTGACAAAGCTGCAGCTCAACTTTGCGCTAATGGCGTTGGAAAAAGAGGTGCATAAGAAACGTGGAAAACGGAAACTGGCTAGAAAGCATTCATGATTTAAAGCGGAGTTATCGGAAGACACACCGGATTCTCCAGCAGGCAAAAGAGCGTGCTGAACAAGCCAATGATGAAGCGGAGCTTATCACGATAAAGGAAATGATGTCGGACGTTGTCTATGCCATTGAATGGATGCACACCGGTCGTCGTCCTGGAAACAAAAGGGGGATTGAACGTCGTGCCGGGTATCAGCGCTATAAGCTTTTAGATCCACTCCGAATGCAGTCATTTGTCAGCAATACGACGGCAGCTAGCCCATCAACATTAACGGATCATCAACGTTATCAGATAAAGGATGCTCTCTCCAGATTAAGTGAGCAGGAGCGAGAATGTTATGTTCTGGCTCATGGACACTGCCTATCTTATAGCGATATTGCAAAGTTACTGAATATTGCGAAAAGTAGTGTTCAAACTTACGTCGAGAGGGCTCAAAAAAAAGTTTCAGAAGATCTGCAAAACAGCCTCTTCCTTATATGGGAATAGGCTTTTTTTGTCGAAATTTGTCGTACGATTGCCACCTATAGGTGAATGAACAAAACGAAACTTGGAGGGAAGGAGTTATGAATCAGTATAGTAACTACGAAGTTGATTTAAAAACACATGCGTATGAACGATACCGCGAGCGAGTCGGGAAAAAATCATTTTCCGATGTGCTGGATTGGTGCAAGGAACAGATACTGGGCGGTAATTATGGGGCGATTGAAAGAGGGCTAATAAACATTGATGGCGTCTGGTTTGCATGCCGGTTGGAAGAGCAACATTTAATTCTGGTTACGTGCTATGGCCGGACAACGGCCAATCTGCCAGCCGGAATGAAATGGGCCTTAAAGCACAACGATCGGATTAACCTTGATACGATCTCGGGCATTGGAGTGATGCCACCGTGAATTATGTCCATCCCATTAAAGACCCAGAAGTTGTGGCCGACATCAAAGCCTTCCTAAAAGAGAACAACAAGCGAAATTTCATGATGTTCTTATTAGGCGTTGATACGGGACTTCGAATTTGCGACATTCTTAAGCTTCGCGTTCGCGATGTGGTTGGATCACATATCGAAGTCAAGGAGAAGAAGACCGGAAAGAATAAAAGGATTCTAATTACCAAAGAGCTGCGGAAGGAAATTAAAGAGTACGTTTCTGGGATGCAGCAGCACGAGTATCTTATCAGAAGCAGAGAAGGTTACAACAAGCCGATTGGCAGGAATATGGCTTACAAAATAATTAGAGAGGTGGCACGAGAGTTTTCCCTCCAAGGAATTGGGTGCCACTCACTGCGTAAGACATTTGGATATACGTTCTATCATCTGTCTGACAAGGATGTTGGGATGCTTCAGCAATTTTTCGGCCACTCTTCACCCAAGATTACTTTGCGGTATATCGGCATTGAGCAGGATTCACTAGATAGCCTCCTAAAACGCTACAAATCATCGTGAGTTAATCATATTACAGATAGGTGTAACTCGATTAAGGGATCATGAGAAAACCTAGATGTATCAAGGGTTTGAAGCAGAAGAATGAATTACCCAGAATGACCAATATGATTAACTCAAATGACCCCAAAAAAGAGGCTTTCAGGCCTTGCTGTGACTGGGTTTGTGGCACTTGTCCACACCTGTGGATAAAAATATGGTTGGTCAATAAATGTCCCAGTGACGTAAAAAGGTGTGAAAAAGGGGATTATGGCACGTCATCCTGAGATTTACGCATCACCTGAATGGGAGCCTGCAAGGCAGTTTGTTATCAGCAGGGCTAATGGTTTGTGTGAGTTGTGCTGGCAAAAAGGGACGGTTAAGGCGGGGAAAGACGTGGATCACATCATCGAATTGACCGATCAGAACAAGCATGACTGGCATATAGCCTATGATCCCGCCAATTTGCAGTACCTGTGCACGGATTGTCACAATCATAAGCACGAAAGAAGCATTGGACTTCAGAATTTCCTTTTTATACCAAAAAAGAGGCCCCCCCGGGGTTAAAAAGGGGTTTGGGGCCTTGGGTACCGTAGGGGGGAGTTGCATTTTTACTCGCGGGCTGTTTGCATAGCCCCCCTCCCCCTAAAATCCCAATCGCTTGGGAAAATCGACGAGAAGGTGATAACTATGGCGATCGCGGTCGGCCCGACGAGAGAGGAGCGGATAAAGCGGGAATTTAATCGCTTGAAACGACTTCTCAAAGAGTTGCCGAAAGAGAAGTTGCAGGCTGCGGAAGGAATGATTGAACGGGCTGCGTTCATGGCGATCACGCTCAAAGAGCTGGAAGAGGACATCAACTGGAAAGGCACCGTCGAGATGTTTACACAGGGAGAAATGACATATGAGCGGAAGCGGCCTGCGGTTGAAATTTATAATACTACCATGAAGAACTATGCGGCTGCTTGCAAGCAATTGACAGATCTTATTCCGGGCGGCGTTCCAAAACCGGAAGGACAGGATGCTTTTCAGGTTATCATGGGGCGTAAATGACATATGTCCCTGAATACATTTCCGACTGGCATGAATATGTGGAGCGGGAGCCGAGCAAGCACGGCAAAGATATTAAGGATCTCAAAAAGTTAATCGAGAAGCTGCTGAGAAACAAGAAGGTTCGATACGATCCGACGGATGTAGAAGCGTTCATTGATTTTTGTAAATTGCTGAAGCACCGTGAAGGGCGCTGGGCGGGCCAGTCATTCGAACTAACGATTGAGCAGAAGTACATCGTTGCCTGCATATTTGGCTTCAAAATTTATGACACCGAGTTGGAAATGGAAGTGCGATACTTCCGTGAGATGGTGCTGTTCGTCGCGCGGAAGTGGGGGAAGTCATTCTTCATCTCGGCCATCGCCTTGTTCCTGCTAATGGCCGACGGTGAACCGGCTGCGCAAGTATGGTGCTTAGCTACGATCAAGTCACAAGCGGGCATCGTGTACGACAATGCCAAGGCTCTGCTAATGTCATCAGATGTGCTGACGCCGGAAAAACGCCCGCGCAAGTATTGGCGCACGAAGCGGGACAAGGACAATGCGGAGAAGCTGGTGTTTCTGCCGACGGACAGTTACATGAAGGCAGGAAGCAAAAACAGCAATTCTCAGGATGGACTCAATCCGCATGCGTATGTTATTGACGAATGTCATGCCATTACGCAGCGGAACACCTATGATGTGTTCTCATCAGCTGTCGGGGCGCGTACGCAGCCGCTGGGCGTTATCATTTCGACGTTCGGCTTTGTTCGCGAAGGGATATTTGATTCTATCCTGGACCGCTGCACGAAAGTGTTGTCAGGCGAGAGTAAAGAACGCCTCTTCCCGATGATCTTCCGTATTGATGCTGACGATGATCCGAAGGATAGATCGTGCTGGATTAAGGCAAATCCCGGACTCGGCAGTCATCCGACAATGAGCTACCTTGAAGGCGAATATCAGAAGGCGCTCGAAGATCCAGCGCAAATGCCGTCGTTTTTGGCCAAACATTTGAATCGCGCTAGCAGCTTGAGCGTCATCTATTTTGACCTTGCAGTCGTGGATGAATGCGCGATTGAAATGTCAATTGATATGATCCAAGACAAGTACGCTGTCGGCGGTGTCGACATGGCAGAAACAACGGACTTGTGCTGCGCGACAGCACTTGTACCTGTCGGAGGGAAGTTGAGGATTTTCCAAAAGTATTTTATTGCCAGTCAACGGATTGAGAAGAACAGCCAGGCTGACAAAATGGCATATGAGAGTTTCTGTAATACCAATGCCAAAGATCCATTGAACAAAGAGCTTCTGAAGATTTGCGAGGGCAGTATGGTTCGCAAATCAGAGGTCACGGAATGGTACGTTGAACTGGCTGAGACTTATCAAGTAACTTTTTGGAAGATCGGCTGGGATCGTTGGCATGGTGGAGACTGGGCGGATGATATGGAAGCCAATGGTTTTCCGAAAGAAGATACGAATGGACGGGGAGTCACATTTCCTGTAGCCATGGGAGCGAAATCTCTGTCGGTTCCCATGAAAGAAACAAGAGCCCTCTTTGAAGATGGACTGATTGAATATAGCGAGTATAATGGATTATTTCGCTGGTGTACGACAAACACGGCCGCAAAAATTGACCCAAACAACGGCATACAGCCTGACAAGGCAAAGAGCAGGGGGCGTATCGATGGATACGTTTCTTTTTTGATTTCTTATGTCGCATACCTGAAGGTTGCCGACCAGTTCGCAGAATATCAGCCGTGAGGGAGGTGAGGATTTGGGATTTTGGCAACGAGCCTTACATGTGTTTCGGCCAGACAAGACAACAAGCATAACAGCGGCGCAAATCATCGACAGTTTGCAACGGGGAGCGCCGCTGATGAGTTTCGGGCGGAATCTGTACGATACACCAGAAATTCGAACGGCCATTAATTTTGTCGCGGAGAAGATCGGGAGCATCCCGTTCTACCATGCACGAGCGGACAACGAAGGCAACGTGTTGCCGTTAAAAAGCAGGCTGCAATATGTATTGGAAGTACGGACGAACCCGCTGCACACGCCGCAGGTTTTTTGGACATTCGTGATTACGCGATTGTTGCTTGCGAACAACGTCTACATGTTTCCAGATTGGGACGACAGCGGAAACCTACGGGCGATCTATCCGCTCCCCTATGCGCAGCATGAATTTCTGCAGGATGATGCGGGCAAGATCGTCATTAAATTTCCGGCAGGCGGAGAGCAGGGCCTTTTTTATTATGACGATATTTTGCATCTGCAACGGTTCCCGACGCAAACGGGAGGGGCGCAGCGCCAGGCTACCGGCGGGTATACGGAAATTGTAAACACCTTACAAGAACAGTCGGTGAAAGACAGCAAGAACAGTCAGCGGATTGCCGCGCTCCTAATCAATAAGTCACAACTGAAGGGCACCGACCAAAAGAAGAAGCTGGAGGAATTTAAAGAACTGTTCCTGACAGCCGAGAACACCACGGGATTTGGGATGATCGGCGCTGAGTATGATGTTCATAATCTCGATCTGAAGATGCAGCCGCTTAACAAAGAAGTGCTGGAGACCGTTGTCGGTTACCTGTACACGTACTTTGGCGGTAGCCGTGAGGTGTTTACGCATACGGCCAGCGAGATCCAATATGAGCAGTTCATTGACAACACCATTCGTCCTCTCGCTTATCAGATCGAGGAGGAATTGACATATAAACTTTTTAGCATGACGGAGATCGCCCACGACAACAAGGTTCTCGCGGAATTGATCGATTTGGAAATCAGCACGCTTAGCTCGAAAACAACCTTCTTTAAGGAAATGCTCTTTGGCAGCGTGATGACCAGGAATGAGATTCGCCGGAGGCTGCGCATACCGAAAGGGCCACCTGAACTGGACAAATTCATGGAGAGCAAGAATTTCCAAACGCTGAAACCAGGCAGCTATACGGTGGAAGGGGGTGAAGAGAACAATGGAGACTAAGAAGTCGCCGCTGTCCGCCCAAACCAAACGAAGAATCGATTACGGAGATGATCGCTCTCAGTTTCGGGCTGTCACCGAAGAGATTGACGGCAATCAGGTGAGGAAGATTAGAGGCTATGCCATTCTATTTGGCGTCCTCGGCAAACCGTGGCGGGGCAGTGTCTGGCAGGAAAAAGTCGCATCTGACGCGCTCGATGGCGTGGATCTGTCCAGGCTGGTCTTACTGCTCGATCACTCATCCACTTGGGTGCTTGGCCGTAATGGCAAAAACATGCGGGCGGTTGTCGATGAGGTAGGTTTATTCATTGAGGCGACGCTAGGTAACACGTGGATGGACGATTATGTCTATGACCGCATCGAACGCGAGTTGATGGACGGCATGTCCTTCTATTTTGACAGCAAGGCCATAATCGCAAGCGATTGGGAAAATAAAATCGATGTCATTGCGAAAATCAATGAAATCTATGAAGTCAGCGTGCTTGCATTCCCGGCCTACGATCAGACGCTTATCATCACGACAGATGGCGAAGAACCGGAGCCAGAAGCAGATCCCGAAGAGGAAGCCAAAAAACAAGCGCTCATTAATTTGATTGAGCAACTTTAGGAGGATAATCTCATGAAATTAACGCAAAAAGAAGCGGCCGAATACAAACGCGAGAAAGGTGAGCTGGAGCAGAAGCGCCTGGCTTTGAAAGAAAAGGTGAAAAATCACCGGGATATGTCCAGTGAAGAAATGGGCAGAATCACGGACGAATTGCGGAGTATGTCGGAGCGAATCGACGAAATTAACGAGCATCTGGCAGACGCTCCGGAACCACAGCACAGAGGCAGTCTGCCGAACTTCAAATCTGGCGAGATCAATTCGGAAAACTATCGAAGTTCTGCCAAGTATCGCGATGCCTTCTATCGTTCGTACTTGAATAACCGTGTAAGCGAGGCTGACGCGGAAATCATGTCGTTCGGTAAACGGGCCATCACGGATATGAATGGTGGAGCGGTGACGTCCGGAGCCGAGTATTTGGTTCCTCAAACAACACTCGACCGTGTCTACTCTGTCATCGTTCAGTATGGTCGTGTGTATTCTGCAATTACGAAGTTCGGGTTTACTGGTGATGTAACATTGCCAATCGGGACGACGGAGGCGCCAACTGAGAACGAGGATGGCACGGTTGATCTGAAGTTCTCGATTACGGAAGTTAGGATTCAGCAGCAAGCGGTTGTCGCTACGATTACCGTCAAGAACCTGCTGCTCAAGAACAGTATTCCAGCATTTGAACAATTTCTGTCCATGGAAATTGGCAAGTACATCGGTTTGCTACTCGAAAATTATGTGTTGAATGGTTCCTTGTCGAACTCCATGTTCCAGGGTATCATCACGGCTATTAAATCCGGTACATCGGCCGCTAAAACCTATTCGGATATGGACTGGGCTCAAATCGCTGCGATTCTTGGGGCCATTGATAGCCCATACGGAGATCAAGGCACATGGGTCATGAAGCGATCGACGTTCTTTAACCGGTTCTTCTCTCTGACTGACGCAGCGGGTAAACCATTGGTGACGATTAACCCTGTTCAGGGCGGTCCTGGTCAAAGTAGCTACCTGATCGCGGGTATGCCGGTTGTCTTTACATCGCAAATGCCGGATACCGATTCCGTGCTATATGGCGACCTGTCCACGTATATCGTGAACGAATCGGAAGCCTTCACGATTGAGTCTAACTCATCCGAGAAGTTCTCGCATGATGAAACGGTATGGCGCGGCAAGGTGTACTCGGGCGGTAAACCGCTTTTCGCGAAGGTAACATTCACATATTGGACGTTCGAAGAGTAGGAATAACCTTGGCAGGAGCGGGTGACCGCTCCCTGCTGTCAATTAAAGAAAGGAACGTGAGTGCATATGCAACGAATCAAGCCAGGCATTGCAAGTACTGTCCCTAGTGATGTTACCGGCAGGAAGCTGGAACGGATGTATACGGTGAGGTATCATCTTAACGCCGATAAAGCGGCGGCAGCGGACGTGGATGCTGTTCATGTAGCGGTTGACGGCACCTCACATGAACTTATCGCGGATATTACCAATCCGCCGACACCAAGAAACATTACAGCCACAGCAGGGGGCACAGCGGGAAACATTAAGGCCGTTCAGGTTGTCATCGAAGGAACCGATTACGACGGAAAAGTGATCACAGAGACGCTGCCTGCCTTTACGGTGGATACGGCAGGAACGGTCAGCGGTAACAAGGCATTTAAAACGGTCACGAAGGTTACAATTCCTGCACATGACGCAGCAAGCGCAACAACAAGCATTGGCTTCGGGGAGAAGATCGGACTTCCGTACAAACTTCCGCATAACACGGTGCAGGCTGCCTACTTAAACAATGTCAAGGAGTCGACGGCGCCGACCGTCACGACTAGCGAGACGGATCTGGCGAGTAATACGGTTGATTTGAATAGCGCCTTGAATGGAAGCCCTGTAGACATTTACCTTTGGGTGTAGGCCATGATGACCGATGATGAACTGCTGGAAAAGGTAAAGCGAGGATTAAGCGTGAGCGGATCGTTTAACGATACTACGCTTAGAATCAAGGTGCTTGCGGTGAAACAATACATGCTGAATGCTGGCATTACGCAGGAAATCATGGAATCAGAACTCGGAGTTGCGACGCTGACAATCGGCGTCACTGATCTGTGGAATTTAACAAGCGGGGAAATTAAATTTTCGCCTGCTTTTTCTGAATGCCTGATGCCGCAATTAATGGTGGTGAGCTTGCCAGATGTTTCGTCCTAATATTCAGCAGATGACAACGCCCATTCGTATTAGCGGGGCCGCCGAGGTTGATTTCTGCAACTGGAAGGGGAAGAGTGGGTCAGCGGTTACAGAAGCGGGGGTTTCCGCAAGCCACGCTTTCGCGGAGGTCGTAACCTGGTTCAGACCTGAGATTAAGCAGTACGATCGATTGTTACTGAATGATGATCCATTTCAGGTATACGAAATCATTGAAGCCGAGAATGTGGAAATGCGAAATATATGGCTGATTTTAAAGGTCAAGCGTGTAGACGCGATCAATGCCATGTTTTCGCAGTCGTACACGTTATTTAGATACCAGACCGTCAAGGATGAGTACAATACGCCAGTTGGCGACCAGTGGAACGAAGTCGGAAGCGGGAAGTGCCTTCTTTCTCGTAAGTCCATTCAAGCCGACCAAGAGCATCCGGCGAATGTTACCGAAGAGGCCTATATACTCTTAGTTGACTTGGGAGTCGATATTTCTGGAGGAGATCTCGTCGAAATTGCGGGGGCAGGAAAGTATAGATGCTCTGTTCCGTATCAACCGATCGGAAGCAATCACCTTGAAATCCAAGTGGAATGGAGCGGGCCGATATGAGTGATTTTCGTATAGAGGGCTTCGACGAACAATTCCGGAGGTTGGCGAGAGAGGCTGGTGATAAGCGTCGGTATGACGATCTTCGGTATGACGTTGGCCGTAAATTCTTAGATCACTGTGCCGAGGAGTCACCTGAAAAAACAGGACAGCTTATTGCTTCCTTTAAGCGAAGGTCCTTTGACGGAAAGAAGGAATGGATTCTTGACGGTAAGCATGCAGAGTCGATTGAGGCAGGGACCAAAGTGTTCTATGCCTCAATGCTTAATGACGGTCATCGGCTCGTTATCCGGAAAAGAAATAAAAAGGGAGAACGGATACGAGGGAAACGAGGGCTGAAAGAAAATGGCTTTGTAAAGGGCACACATTTCATGGACAAAGCACTTGCGAAAACTAATCAAGATATTCCGGAGATGGTCGAAAGCTTTTTACGGGAAACTGGAAGGGCGGCGGGCTTCGATGTATCTGGATAGTTTGAATGCCATTCGGGCGCTTCTTAAAAATTCAGTTCCATCGGTAACAACGGTATATGTTGACGATGTTCCGGCAAATTTTGAGCAGCCATCTTTTTTCATTGAACATGTGCATAGCGGGAGCGAAGACCTTAACTTCACCTACATGCAGTTCAACATCCAGTGGCAGCTTGTATACTTCCCGCCGAGGTTAAAAAGCGGGATTCCGGATAGGATGAACCAATTGGAAATGGCCGAACAACTGAGAGGCATCTTTACAGCACAGCCTTACTTGATGTCGCCAACTGGACGTGTATATCTGATTGATTCGTATGATGGCGGCCCGCGAGGGGATGAATTATATATCTCCATCAGGCTCCACACTCAACTGCAACGGGAGAAACCAACGTATGAGACGATGCAGCAAATGCATCTCAAGGAGGAATAATCATGGGTTTGCCCAATATTAACATCGCATTTAAGAGCGCCGCTGCAGCTGCTATCGCCCAAGGCGGCGTCGGCATCGTCGCGTTAATCATGAAAGACAGCCTTGTGACTACAGGCGTAAATGAGTATGACCTCTTTACGACGGCAGACATTCCTGCCGGCTTATCGGCAACAAATAAAGACTTTGCGGCACTTGCACTGTCGGGCTCACCGAGTCAAGTCAAACTGATCGTTCTTCCAACCGATGCGGAGGACTACACAGATGCGCAGAACTATTTGGAAACCATTCTCTGGAACGTGCTTGCGGTTCCCGGCATTGTGACGGCGGATGTTGCTGGAATGGCAACATGGGTGAAAGGACTTTTTGACACCAAACTGATGAAGATTTCTGCCGTTCTTCCTACAACCGCAGCTGATCATCCAGCTGTGTTTAATTTCACGACGGACAACATTAAGGTCGGCGCTACGACTTATACCAATGCAGCGTTCTGCGCTCGCATTGCTGGTCTCATTGCAGGATTGCCGCTCACGGTGTCACCTACCTATCAAGTGCTTTCCGATGTGACCGATGTGCCCAAAATGACAAAGGCACAAGCTGATGCTGCAATTGATGCCGGCCAATTGATTCTTTATCACGACGGCGAAAAAGTGAAGATTGCCCGCGGCGTCACCTCTCTTACCACACTATCAACATTCTCCGTAGATTGGAAGAAGATTAAGGTTGTTCGCATCCTGAACAAAATCTATTCCGACATCAAGCGGACGTGTGAGGACAATTATATCGGGAAATACAGCAATAGCTACATCAATAAGCTCTTGCTGGTGTCTTCTATCGGCGCGTATTTTGACCAACTCGAAGCAGACGGCGTCCTTGATCCTGGCAAAAGCGTTATCGACATTGATTCCGCTACGCAGCGGACCTATTTGCAATCCATCGGTACCAATACCACGGGTTGGAGTGATCAGCAAGTAAAGGAAGCTAATACACGCGACCAAGTCTTCCTGAAAGCTTCGGCCAAACCACTCGATGCCATTGAAGACATCAAGCTAGATATTTACTTGTAAAGGAAGGTGAAAACCATTGGCTATTTCTGCTGAACAAATTATGAGCGGGACGTTTGGCGAGGTTTGGTTGGAATCCGAGTACGTTGGCGAAGCCAAAGGCTTGCAGGCAAAGCTCAACATTGAAAAAGAAGACGTTCCGGTTGCTGGCAAGTATGCGACAGACAGCAAATTCATGGGTTACAAAGGCACGGGAAGCATGCGGCTATACAAGACCAACAGTCGTATGATCAGCAAGATCAGTGACATGGTCAAGCAAGGGAAAAACCCTCGCTTCCAGATACTGAGCAGTTTGAATGATCCTGCGGCGAAAGGCGCCGAGCGCGTGCTAATTAAGGACGCAAGCTTTGATGATTTGACCCTCATTGACTGGGAGCTTCGCCGTAATGGAGAAGTGGAATGTCCGTTCACCTTCACGGACTGGGAAGTTAAAGACAAAGTCGAACCACAATAATAGGAGGATCATTCATGAGTAATACACTTGATTTATTACTGTCCATCCATCCTGACAAATTGAAACGCCCGGTTATGGATATTGAAATCAAACGGTTAAGCGAAGCGGCTGGCGGAAAGGTCCTGTTCTCCATTCAGGCACTCACACCTGACGAAGAGGAAGAAATTCGTGGGATCGCGACGAGCAATGATGGTGATGTAGACCCTGTGAAGACACGCATTTTTGCCATGCTTGCTGGTGTGAAGTCTCCGAATCTGAAAGATGCCAAGTTACTTGAAAAATACGGTGTTATCACACCAAAAGAGTTAGTGACGAAGTTGCTGCAACCTGGCGAGATTCTGCAAGTTTACAATAAGATCATGTCATTATCCGGTTACGGGGATGATGCAGTCACCGAATTAAAAAACGTATAAGGTCGGACGGCGAGTTTGCCTTTCTGTATTATTGTTGGAGCCGCAAAGGCCTCCGACCAAAAGAAGTGTATAATATGACGCCCGGAGAGAAATTACTCGTTCGGGCGTTTTTTGAATATGAGTTGGAGGAGCGAGAACGGGTAGGTAAGCTAGGTGTACTACCCGTTTTGCCTTTGATGTGAGGAGGTGAAAAAAACGTGAAGCTTACCGCTGTTATTAGCCTGAAGGATAATTACTCCAACATCATGAAGCAGGCTGCTAAGAAGACATCTACTTTTCGCGAGGATGTTGAAAAGACTAAGAAAGCTATGGACGCGGCTTTTAAGCGGGAGCAGAAGATCAGGCTTGATGCACAAAAGGCTCGAACAGATTTGTCCAGTTTCGAAAAGGCGTTGCTGAAGATAAAGAATAAATCGATCACGCTGACAGCCAAAACAGAGCGATTTTTCGAACAGCATAAAACTATCGCTGCAGCCATTAACAAGCTAACCAGCGCTCCTCACTACATCACGATTAAAGCCAGAGATTTAACCACGAAAGCCCTACTTGGCGGAGCAACGGTTGGAGCGGGCGTAGCAGTTGCTGGTGCTGCTGCCGCAACGGGTGTAGGCGTTGCCTCACTCAAAGGTGCGGCGGATTTGGAGCGTCAGCAAATTAGCATGGAGCATTTTATTGGCGTAAACAACAAAAAAATGACCAGTGCTCAAGTCAAAGCAACGTCGGACAAGTATCTTCAAGACTTGCGTAAGAACGCTGATCTGACACCATTCGAAACTGGCGACGTACTGGCTGCAGGAACGAGGGCAATCGGAATTGCTTCCGGTGACACCAAGCAGGCGATGAACATTTTACGGCTCTCCGAGGATATGGCAGCACTGACGCCAGGCAAAACCATTAGCGATGCAATGGAAGCTATTGCTGACTTGAAAACGGGCGAAACTGAGCGGATGAAGGAGTTCGGTTTCAAGATTTCTCAGGCCCAAATTCAAGCTGCAGGCGGGAAGATGGAGAACATCAAAAACGACTCTGGGATTGCGCTTACGGAAATCTTCAAGGGCGGATCGGATAAACTCTCGAAATCAGCAGCAGGCATGTGGAGTACGATTACCGGCACGATGAAAAGCGGGATCACGGACATGGGCGTTAAAACGCTCGCAACGTTAAAGCCGCAGCTTCAAAAATGGTCAGATGCCCTGTCAGGCGGCGGTGCTAACAAGCTATTCGCAGCGGGATCAAAGCTGATGGAAAGTCTAGCGAACAGCGTCGCAAACGGGGTTAACAAGGCCGTGGCCTATTTCGATACTCATTTCTTAGAAAATCCAAAATTCAAGAACCTTCCTACGACAGAGGCTAAAATCAAGTTTGTGTTCGAAGAAATCAAGGGCGCTTGGGACGGATGGTATGAGAGCGAGGGAAGAAAGAAACTCGTTGACATTGGCCAGACCATCGGCAAGGAACTTGGTTCTATGATGGTTGAAGGCTTCAAAGAAGCAATCAAAGATTATCCGCTACTCTCCGGGCTAGCCGCAGGGGCGGCTACACCTGGTCCGCTGCCGGCCAAAGCAATTGTTGCTGGTGAAATAGTAGCCAAGGGCTACCGCGAAAAAGCGGAAGATTCCTTGATAAGCTCGGGTATCATGCGCACAGACGAGCAACAGCAAGAAGTTGTAAAGCAAGCGGCTGCTTGGACAAAGCAAATGATTAAGGGGATTTTTGGATTTGCAGGCCCCGAGAAAAAAGCTATCGGCATGCGAAGTGTTCCATACGACAACTACCCGATGCTGCTACACCAAGGAGAACGAGTTTTGACTGCGCAGGAGTCCAGACAGCAGGTAGGAGGCGGGACGCAAGTCCCAATTAATCTACACTTCAACAACTCATCACACGATGAGCGGAACAACGTCCTGCGCATCATTCGAACGGCATTAGAGGGTTCTGGATACAACATGGCACCGGAGGTGGGGTAAATGATTGAATTTTGGTTGAGTTTCAATAACGGCGCCGAAAAACTCCGATTGCCAGTACCGCCGAAGGAATTTGAGATCAAGACGGGAACCGTGACCACCGTTGTCAATATTCACGAGTTGGGCGAGATTCTGCTCATTGGAAAGCGTAAGCTGAAGTCGATTTCGCTTCAAACGTATTTTCCAATTGCTGATGATGGGGTTGCCCAATATTCGGGTTTCCCCTCGCCTTCAGCGTGCATCGATATGATTGCAAGATGGCGAGAATCCAGCAAGCCGATTCGGTTGCTGATCGTGGGCGATAGTTTTAAGATCAATGAGTCCATGGTGATCGAAAGCTTCACGCCGGGGCAAAAGCACGGCCCCCAGGATATTTATTTTACGATGGACCTGACGGAATATCGGTTTACAAGCCGCGCCGTGGATCTCAACGGCGCAACGGATGCCGTCGCCCTGTTGGCTGAATACACAGGAAATGTCCGTGGATCGGAGCGCGATATTCCGAAAACATGGACCTTCAAGGAGACAGACAGCCTTTGGTTTGTTGCTAGGCAAGCTTATGGCGACGGATCGCGATGGAATGAAATTCGCGAGAAGAACGACATCAAGGACGAACTGTCGATTCCGGAAGGCACGGTGCTGCTCTTGTGAAGCTTATACACTTTGACCGCGCCGGAACCGAAACTGATTTGACGAACCTGTTTCTAAGAGTCGCGTGGGGCGGAGATTACCGAGAGGCTGCTCGAAAAATGGAAGTGGAACTGGTCGCATCGGCGACGGACCGGAATGTAGAGAGCGTTGTAATTGATCTGGCGAGCATGATCCTGCTCTACGGCGACGATGGATCTGAGTTATTCCGGGGCTATGTCTTTAAAAAATCGAAATCAATAACGGGAAACGCATTGACGTTAACGGTTTACGATGGGCTGATTTACCTCATCAAGTCAAAATTCTCGCGTATGTATTATGGGGTAACAGCCGAGCATGTGGCGTCCTCTGTTTGTTCTGAGCTCGGTGTAGCAGTCGGCAGTCTTGCTGCTACCGGCATTCCGCAGAGCTTCCCGCATCTGGAGAAGACCGGGTATGAGGCGATCATGACGGCATACACGACGGCCGGGAAGCAAAACGGTCGCATCTACATGCCGCGCATGCAGCAAGGGAACCTGAATGTCATCGAAAAGGGAGCAACAATCGCCAAGCGGGTTAATTTAGAGACAGAACACATCACGGACAGCACGTACACCGAAGACATTGAAAATATGATTAATAGTGTGCAAATTACAGGTGAAAACGGAGTACGCTTTGGTACGCTGAGCAATTCCGAATGGGTGACTACCTACGGGCTGTTACAAACAACATACCGGAAGGAAGAAGGCAAGGACGCGCAAACCATGGCGAGGGCATTAATGCAGGACTTGAGTAGGGAGTGCAGCGTAGAGCTAATCGGTGGCGTGGACACTTACGACTTACTTGCCGGAAACGCCGTCATTATTAAAGAAGCTTATACAGGCCTGAACGGCCTGTTTTTTATTGATGCGGACACGCATACGTTTCAAAACGGCAATCACTTGATCAGCTTAACGTTGAATTTCCAGAATGTCATGGACGAAAAGGAAGCCGATGCCTTCAGGTCTTCGACATCCAGTACAAGCGGCGGAAGCTTCTCGCTAACGCTGGATAATTATTAGGAGGAATGCGGGAATGATGAATGACGCTGCATGGCTGGTAAAATTTATTCGCGATCAGACGAAGCAACTTGTCCCGCAGGTTTTTAGCATGGGCACAGTTGTGAGTCCGGATCCTTTCCAGGTCAAACTGCATGAAGTTGTCGTTGGAGCACCTTTCCTGTTGGTTGACCAACGGATTCTGCAAGATGCACAAAGTGAAGCCCCAACAATTCAACCAGGCGATACCGTCGTGATCTTGCATATAAACGACAAGCTAGTCGTCATATCTAAGGCGGTGAGCGCTTAATGGCCGGTATTTTTCCCTTTATGGATATTCCATCAGAGGTTAAGTCCCAGCAAACCTTAGGTGTGTTCCGGGAGCTGGCATGGGATTTCGATAACAATAAGCTCATCTTGATCGATGGAGCGCCTGTCACGGTCGAAAGAACCGAAGCCTTGAAGGTTTGGATTTACAAAACATTGTCCACTCCGAGATACCGTTACGCGGGGTATTCGTGGAATTACGGGACGGAACTGGAACAACTCATTGGCAGCTCGTTCACCTCAGGGGCGAAGCAAGCGGAAGCAGAACGCATGGTCCGTGAAGCATTGCTCGTATCCCCATATATTACAGGGGTAGCGAACGTGTCTTTTGACATAGAGACAGGCGGACTGCTCAAGATAACAGCAATGGTGAATACGATCTATGGGGAGGTGGCCGTGAGTGTTTGAGGATAAGAAGCAGGAGGCCCTTCTTGCGTCGATGCTCGCGCGGATTGCACCGGGCATATCCAAGCAAGAGGGAACGTTTACGTTTGACGTGTCCAGCGCATTTACGACGGAATTGGCAATCGCCTACACGCAATTGGAACGCGTACTTCGGATGGGCTTTGCGCAGACCAGCTCAGGCAGATATTTAGACCAAAGGGCAGACGAGCATGGTGTGACACGCAAGCCGGCAACCAAGGCTGTCGGTCAAGTGGCCGTTACTGGCACGACAGGCGCTCCTGTGGCTATCGGCAGCGTCTTTGCTACACCTAACGGAACGCGATTCGTAACCACGGCAGCGGCGACGATCAGTAGCGGAACGGCTACAGTTGCTATTGAAGCGGAGACAGCGGGCGCAGCTGGTAACGTCGCTAGCGGGACGATTACCGTGATACCCGTTTCCATTGGCGGTGTGTCTGCAGTTACCAACGCCTCGGTTACAACAGGTGGGACTGATGTTGAGACGGACGCAAGCTTGCTTACAAGGTTACTTGATCGCGTCCGCAACCAGGCGACGAGCGGCAACGCCGCGCACTACAAGCAGTGGGCGACAGAGGTTAGCGGTGTAGGCGATGCCAAGGTAACGCCGCTTTGGGACGGCCCGGGAACTGTAAAGGTGTGGCTTCTTGACCCTGATAAACGAGCGCCTGCAGCAGGCGTCGTGACGGCAGCTGCCGATCATATTAACAGCGTCCAGCCGATTGGTGCAACGGTTACGGTTGTCGCCGCTCCGGAAGTGGCTATTGACGTGTCTGTTGACGTAACGCTTTCAAGTGGCACGTTGGTCTCAGCGCAGGCGGACATCTTGGCCGGTCTCACAGCGTATTTGAAGGAGCTTGCCTTTGTCGACCCCATTGTGCGGTACGTCCGCATCGCTAATATTGTGTTGGAGGCTGCGGGCGTCCAAGATTACACAGCACTCACGGTTAACGGTGGCACGGCCAACGTTACGATTTCGGACGGTTCAGTCGCGGTGCCAGGGACGGTGACAGCGACATGACAATGGGAGATAAGGTTAAGGGGTATGTATCGCCGCTCTATTCGGCTGATTCGACCACGGGCAGCCTGCTTGACTCCGGGGCGGATGAATTAGAGGCATTTGAGGATGACATCGCTGACGTGTTGAATCAGATGTTTGTCAACACGGCAACCTGGGGGCTCACAAACTGGGAAGGATTTTTCGGCATTGTTACGGACATGGACAAGCCGATCGAACAGCGCCGATCAGTGGTCAAATCGAAAATCCGGGGCAGCGGGACAGTAACGGTAGACTTAATGAAGAATGTTGCTGAGGCATACGCGAATGGTACCGTTGATGTTACGCAAAACACCGCTGAATATACTGTTCACGTTAAATTTGTGAGTATTCACGGCGTACCTGCGAATCTGGCCGACATCGAAGCAGCGTTGCGCGATATAGTACCGGCACATCTCGCGATTGATTTTACGTTTACGTACATGACATGGGGCGCACTTGACGCCAAGGCGCTTACGTGGGGTGCGCTTGATACAGCGAACTATACGTGGGATGAATTTGAAAGATTAACATAAGGAGGCGGAACAAATGGCGACAACAACACCAAAACTTGGGTTACCGCGCCCAGAATCGACGGATAACGTAACTCGTGCGAATAATCTGGCGCTAATCGATGCGATCGACAATAGCGCAGCGCCAGTAAATAATCCGGTGTTTACTGGCACAGGCGCCACTCTTCCCGCCGATCCAACAACAGCGATGCATGCAGCTACAAAGCAGTATGTTGACGACAAGGTTGCATCTATTGATATGAGCACATTGGCTCCAAAAGCAAGTCCTGCTTTTACCGGCAACCCTACGGCTCCTACTCCGTCTGTAGACGATAATGACACCAGTATCGCTACGACAGGTTTTGTTATCGGTCAGGCTAGTACGTCTACTCCTGCGATGGACGGAGTTGCTTCAGTAGGAACATCAAAAAGGTATGCTCGCGCAGACCACATTCACCCGACCGACACGTCGCGAGCTCCAGTCGCGAGCCCTACATTCACAGGGACTGTAACATTACCGGGAGACCCAACATCAGCGTTGCATGCTACAACGAAACAGTACGTCGACACGGTGGGTACAACAGTTAGTAGCAAAGTATCGAAAACCGGCGATACCTTGACAGGAAACCTGATTACATCGAATACCTCGGGATCGATTGCCGCCTCAACGACAGCCGCCGGATCCCTGGAAGTAAGAGGAAATGGTGGATCTGGAGATGCTGCTTTTATGTCATTCCATCGACCAGGCGCATACGGTGCTCAATTCGGACTTGATTCTGATAACAAATGGAAAGTTGGAGGTTGGTCTACAGGAGCGGCAGCATACGAGCTTTGGCATGACAACAGACTCAGAGTACATTCAAGCGGAAAATATCTTGAATGGAACAATGGAGGGACGTGGTATCCAGTGTCAGGAAATGGCTATTACACACCGAGTGCTAGTACAGTAATTCAATCAGACGCCACAGAAAGGTCTATCACAAGTGATAACCAATACTTGTTGGTAGGTAAGTTTCTGCCCTTGTTCACAGGCGAGGTCACGATCTCCGCTGATATACATTCGAACGGAAACGGCTTCGGCAACCTTGTAATATATGCGCCTGTCAATCCTTTGTTAGCATCAAGCACTTATTTAGCAGAAGGTTATAGAGCGGCTAACACGGTTAATACTACTACACCTGTAGGAACTGTCTTATCAAGTATGCCTGATGTACTAAATGTCGCTACGATAATGTCAACTACCTCCGCATCCTATGTGACCCAATCTGTAATAGTAGGGGTCACAGCCAATATTCCATTATTTCTTTTTGCCACAAAACAATTAGCGGCATCTGCAACTTGTTTCGTCAGAAATTTAGCTGTTAAAGGCGATACGACTAGATACTAAAAAGGAGATATATCCCATGAAAGCCGTTATATACAGCGGGAGTTATGTCGTTGGATTCCATGAGTCACCTGATACCGAAGAGTTTGACGCTCTCGGAACGGAGTATGACCTCATGGAAGAATTACCAGAAATCGTCATCACTCCACCTCCGCAGGGATACATCGTTAAACGATTGGGCTACAACGATTATGCCCTTGAAGCAGTGCCTCCGGCACCGAAGTCGGAAAATGAATTGCTTAGAGAAGAAAACGAAGAAATAAAGGCTAAAATATCTGACATTGAAGCCGCAAGCGATGCCGCGTTACTGGGTGTAGCAGACGCTTATGAGCAGCAAATGGCCGCTAACTCGCAGCGCGAACAAGAGGGAGTTGACGCACTCCTGGGTATTGCCGAAGTGTATGAGTTGGTGCTGAGCCAGCAGGACTTAATTACGCAGCTGCAGGCGAGAATCGCTCAGCTTGAGGGGGGAACTGCATAACATGGTCACTGTATACGTTACGCTTTTGCAAAAAGGTCTGAAGACCCTGCAAGATGTTCCGGTGTCGATCCGCTACGATGCCGAATCCGCGCTTTCCGCCGCTAATGCTTAGGCGGTTGTGGGACGTGCTCATCGCTGTACTGAGAGGAGGTGATTACATGGTCACTGTATACGTTACTCTGATCGTAAAGGGATACAAAACCTTTGCGCAAGTTCCTGTGAATCTACAGCCTGATGTAAAAACTGAACTGGCAGCGCTGGACTTAGGTACTGACGGAAAACCGTTAGCTCCTGTAGCCTAAAATATTTCGGGAAGAAGCCTCGCACATTGCGGGGCTTTTTAATTTATCCGATTCAAGGAGACACCGGGTGGAAATTTCAATTGCGACATCAATCATTGCTGCAAGCGCTGCGCTGAGCGGCATTTTCATAGGCTGGTCAGGCCGCACTCGCCAAATCCGGAACGACGATAAACAGGAGGCCCAATCAGCGGCTGTGCTCCGCTCTGATACCGAGTATATCAAGCGCGGTGTCGACGATATTCGTCTTGAGCAGCGAGCGCAGGCAAATCGTATTGATGCGCTCTCGGAGCGTGTAACGCGGATTGAGGAGTCAGCCAAGCAGGCACATCACCGTATAAGTCGACTGGAAGATAAGGAGGATTAATCAATGCAAGACGGACAACTCTTTACATGGGGCGCCCTCGGCACGATGGCCGGCGCATCCCTACTTGTTTATTTTGTCGTGCAGTACACCAAGTCGCTCGTTGACCGCTGGGTGCCTTGGCTGCCTACGGACGTATTTGCCGTCTTGGTAGCATGGGCCGTTCTGACATTGGCCCAGATTGCTTCGGGCTCCGGCGTGGGCGACTGGCGGCTCTACGCGCTTGCGTTTGCAAATGCCTTTCTCGTCGCTGCTGCGGCGGGGCAGATCAATAACAAGGCGATTAATCCTCCAGGAGGAAAACAATGACTAGACAATATTTACTCAAGCCGGATAAGCCCGACACTCGCGACTTTTTATTTGCAGCCAAAGCGACATCGCTGCCCGATGCGGTAGACCTGCGGCCAAAGGACGCGGCACTGATCTTTGACCAGGGCTCGCTCGGATCCTGTACAGCGAATGCGCTCTGTGCTCTGATGTCGTATATGGACAAAAATTTTACGTACCCATCTGGACTGTACTTCTACTACTCACGCTTGTTTCTGTACTGGCAAGAGCGCAATCTGGAGGGCACGGTTGGGTACGACTCCGGCGCTTACCTTCGCGACGGCCTGAAGGTCATGCAGCAGATCGGCTGCGCCGGTGAGTCTACATATCCGTACGTGGAGTCGACTTTTACCCACACGCCTACCGCAGAGGCTTATGCTACCGCTGCTCACCACAAGATCAACGAGTATCACCGCATCATGACCGCGGCCCAACTCAAGGAGGCGCTTTCAGAGGGCCGACCGGTTGTGATGGGCATTGAGATTTACAGCAGCTTTGAGAGCGCAGATGTGGCGCGTACAGGAATTGTATCGATGCCGGACAAGAGGCGCGAGGCACTGCTCGGCGGGCACGCAGTGCTGGCGATGGGCTACAAAGTAATCGGGGGCATCGAATACATCATCTGCCGCAACTCTTGGGGGGCCGACTGGGGAGACAAGGGTTATTTTTATTTGCCGATGGATTTTATCGGGCGGTACGTCTCAGACATGTGGGTGGCATCATGAGTACAGCACACGACAAAAATTACTGGTGGAACAAGGCAAAGGAGGCCAGCCTGGAGACGGGCTGGCTTCCGACCGTCATTCTTGCGCAATGGCAGCTTGAGACAGGGGACTTTTTGAGCGCAAACCTGCAAGTCAACAACAACATCGCCGGCCAGACCTGGCAGCCGTACATGGGCACGGAACTCAAAGGCACGGCGCGGCCGGCAGCCGAAGGCGGATACTATATCAAGTATGCCGACCCGGTTGTCGGGTATGTGGATTTTATCGCAAAAAATGGGCGTTATGCTGGTGTAAAACTCCAGACGACGGAAGAGGGGCAGATCAAGGCGATAGCAGCGGCAGGTTGGGCCACAGATCCGGAGTATGCCACAAAGCTGATCAATGTATTAAAGAGCAACAGGCAGCAGGGTTACACGCTGCAAAGATGGGAGGACGAGACCTTGAAGTTAGCTCCAGGAGTAGCGCAGACGATTATCAATACGTGGATCAAGCCAGCGTGGCATGAGGCGGATCGGGCGCAGCGAGATGTTGAGGAGCAGGGCGACGCCGCGGCGGCAGCAAAGCTGGAGGAGCAAAAGGTGTACTGCAACTGGCTTGCAAATCAACTGCGTGCCGCGGCGGGATTATCTGCAGAATAAAGTTTCCGCGGCCATCGCGCCGGTAAAGACAGAAAAAGAGCAGCTTGAAGAGGAATGAAAAGTCCCTTTAAGCTGCTCTTTTTGAGGGGGGAGGTTTATTGCAAATTAATTAAAATATGTTCTCCCCCTGCAAGCAATACTCCGCTATTGCAATCTAATTGGAACCCTTTCATTTCTTTAGGAGTTTCAAAGATTATTGTTCGTGTTTTGCTTAATCCTGGATTCACAGTTTCATAAACCAACAAACTATTGTCACTTACGGCCCCATCAAATGGCGCATATGTTTTCCCGGTTCCATCTTTTAATTGGAAAAGAGATTTACTAAAATCGCGGGGCTTACTGTCATTGTTGGTCATTTTTACTTTTACAACAACAAATTGATTTTCAGTTTTAGTGCCTGAAAATTCAGATGAAATATTATAACTAATAGCCGCGAACTCGAATGCCCCAACTCTAGCTGCTTCATTCATCTTGAACTCCGGTATCGACGACGGACTTGTTTCGGTTGATTTTGTAATAGAAGTAACGTTATCTACAGTTGTAGAATCCTTATTCCCAGAACAGGACCAAATACCTGTGATTAAAATAATAACGGCTATTACCCCAACGAATGTGTTTGCTTCGTTTTTTCGTTTAGTATTATTTTCATTTGATTCTTTAATTTGTGCGTCTTTCATCGACGAATCCCCCTCGTTTCCCCTCCAGAAAGTCCCATTTTATATAAATATACAATACAACAGTATATAAAGAGTCGTAAATACATTTTAGCAAATCTCAAATTCCAAAACGTCCGAGGTTCTTTTTATTTTACCGCACGCAGAGATTGTTCAAGCCGATTCATATATCCTTTTAGCCTGGCTGCGATTTCGCCCCGGACCAGATTGCGAAGAATGGTCAATTCGCCTTCATATCCTCCTCGCGAATAGGAATAATAGCGTGTTTGGTTGTCACGCTTGGATTCGTTTTCCCATACCCTGATCCCAGTGCTGCGCAACGTCTGTTTGATTTTCCGAATATCCGATTCGATTTCTCTATACAAAAGATTTCCACTTGAGATATAGAGCTGGCGCATAAACGCACCACCGTTTTTATCCTCTTCCATTTCACGTAAGTTGCGGTCCACAATGGGAAGCAAAAAAGGCAATAGAACAGATTCCTTTATCAGCGTTAGCTCTTCCGGCTTAAAATTCATGTACCATACCTCCAATTTAAATGGGAATGTATGTTCTTATTTTATTCGGATATGCCGCTGTTTGCAACTTTCAAATTCTCAAACGTTTGGCAATATTCTGCTCCCCTACTCGACCGCCCAACGCAAAAAAAGTGTGTAGTACACACTGGGGCGGTCTACATATCAGGGTTTTTCCATAAGATAATTCCAAGGACAAACTTTTATGTAGGGGGTAGGCAATATGCCAGTTGGGGAGAGTTACGATAGAAATTTGCGGGCAACGTCGATGTACTCACGAAGAATTTTTGCTGAGCTTGAAAAAGTAGCTGACAATATGGATTTCCGTCATCCGCGATTTATGACCAAGTCCAAACGAAACCGTTCGCTTGGATCGGCCCAGGCGTTTATCGTAGAGCTGGCATTGACCGATGAACGTTTTGTTGCGAACCTTCGGAAATACATGATCCGCGGCGGCGAGGACTATCTGCCGATGCTTGACTATGTGGATGCTTATCACTAGACTAATAGTATAATTCTTTCCTAGAATAAACGTGGTCATACATGGTTAGACTAAAAAAAGAAAAGCCGCACGACTGTATTATGCGGCTCTGGAAATATTCCGTACTTTGTGGGTGGCGAGGCCCCTCACCTCCATACACAGAAGATTCAAAATCTTTTTTTGCAAGATGATGCTTCCTACTTTGCAACATGTTGCATCAATCGAAAATTTGAATGATTTTATCAAAAGAGGTTGCCCCGCGGCAATCTTTTTTGTTTACCTTACTTTAATCGCATAAAACCCATGCACATTATTTTTAAGGAGTTGAAAGCTTAATAATGTTTTGAAGGTTACCGTAATGAGGTACTTCTTTAGATGCAACGATGTTATTTCTGGCTAGAGGAATGTTATGCAACATAGCAGAGGCCATTGGTATGCTCGAGTTAAAAGAAACGTGTGGAAGGTGAAAAGAAAGACCCCCTTCAAACAAAAAGAAAAATTCAATTTTGTGATTGACTAATCAATAACTGGATGGTATGATGAATTCAAGTTAGTGATTGATCAATTACAAGATAAGTGAGGTTGATGAAAATGAAAAAAGCGATTGTTATTGGAGCAACGGGCGGGACGGGAGCAGCGATCACGGAAGAATTGGTCAAACGAGGGATACATACCATTGCTTTTGGACGTTCGCGTCAGAAATTGGAGCAGTTTGCTGGAAAGCTTGGTAACCCTAAGAAATTGATTCTTGCTGTAGGGGACGCAATGCGCCCGGACGATATTGTAACTCAGGCAGGCGACGCTGACGTATTGTTCCACTGTGCGAATGTACCCTATCACGAGATGGTGAACAAACTAATTCCTCTAGGCGAATCGGTGATGGAGGCGGCAGAACGGCTTGCGATTAAAGTTGTCGCGATTGACGGAATTTATCCTTATGGAAGAAAGCAGATGGATCTTGTCACGGAAGAACATCCCAAAAAGCCTCATACGATAAAAGGAAAAGTACGGCTGGACTATGAACGGATGTTGTTCAGCAAGCGGTGGACTAATGCAAAAGTTATGATTGTTCGCTTACCCGATTATTATGGACCTACGGCTAATGAAGCCTCGTATTTAGGTTCAACCCTGGAAGCGATAGCTGCTGGCAAAATGGCTTTTTTTGTAGGCAACATGCATGTTCCCCGCGAATTCGTCTATTTACCTGATGCGGCTTCGATGGTAACTGAGCTAGCCGGTAAAGAGTTCGCTTATGGACAGAACTGGAATATACCGGGTGCTGGGCTTATCTCGGGGCGAGAGATTGTACGAATTGCACAGAAGGCAATCGGCAAAGTTAAACCGGTCATACCTCTAAAAAAATTAGGTTTATCGTTGATAGGTATGAGCGTGCCCGTGATGAAAGAAGTTGTCGAGATGCTTTATTTAACTGAAGAGCCGCTTACACTAAGTGGTGAAAAATATAAACGGTTCATCGGCCCGATCACCGCGACGCCTTTTCAAGAGGGTATTACCGCGACTGTGTTGGCATTGCAGGAGAGTAAATCATCATTTGCACAAATGTAAGTGATTAATCAATTATTAAGAATGAGTTAGTGATTGATAACAATCTAAAAACGAAATGAGGCTGATGAGAATGGAAAAAGAGATTGTAATTGGAACAACGGGCGGGACGGAAACAGCGATTAGGGAGGCACTTGTCAAACAACGTGGTGATTCCCAGTTGGACACCATCGATGTCGACCGAAACGCCCAGGTCATCGTCGACCTTTCTATCGAAATCGACGCTCCACAGGAGACTGTATGGCGGATACAGACAGGCATTGATCAATGGCCTACTTGGCAGAAAAACGTCTCCCAGGCGCGGTTATCCGGTCCAATCGCGGTAGGAAGCACCTTCCAGTGGGAGACGCATAGGCTACCCATCGTCTCCACCATCCGCGAGGTCGACCCTATAAGACGCATCGTCTGGGGGGGACCAGCACTAGGCATCGAGGGTGTTCACGTATGGACCATCACCCCTACCTCCAAAGGAGTCGTCGTGAACACCATCGAGTCCTGGGATGGTCCACCAGTAGCCGCTGACCCCGATGGCATGCGCGCGGCACTCACGTCCTCACTCAATGCCTGGCTTGCCGATCTCAAGACGACTGCCGAGGCCGCAAGAGAAACGATAGCTTAATAAAAAGAGTGCTTACCTGTTGCACTGATCAGATAACTAATGTATATTAGTTCTATTATTGATCAATCACTATCGAAGAGGGGGGTTAAAATGGCTAAATCTGATGCAACGTCTGTTAATCGAAGATCAGACATTATCTCCGCGGCGATTGAAGTTTTTGCGGAAGTAGGCTACTACCGTGCAACGACCCTTCAAGTGGCAGAACGGGCGAACATTTCTCAGCCCTACGTATTCCGGTTTTTCTCGACGAAGGAGCATTTGCTGCTAAGCGCGTTAGAAGTTTCTTGGTCTAGGGTCGTTGAAGCATTCCGTAAAGTGGTGGAAACGACATCGCCGGAATTGCTGGAGGCAACGCTTATTCTGGAGTACGAGAATATTCAGGAGAAGAACCGGAATGAGATACTGCTGCAGATGCAGGCGCAGACTATTCGGGAAGAAGCGATTCAGAATACGATGCAAGGCGGTTTTAAGGAAGTCCGTGAAATGGTACTGACAGCGTTCCGTGAAGCTGGCATCGAGAAGCCCGAAGAGCGGACGATGCTTTTCCTCGCCCGTGGAGTGCTATGTAATGTAGCCCTTGTGCTAAATATGCCCGAATTGATGAAGGGGTGAGAAAAAATTTCCAAAGTTGTTATTGATCAATTACTAACTGTGTGTTATATTGATTTCATAAGTTAGTAATTGATCAATCACTAATACGGAAAGCGAGGCGATTCAGGACATTTTACTTATTGGAGCAATTTGAGCAACAACACAAAAAGGATCGTATCAAATCAACACAATGATAGAATGGTTCAAATTTTTTTACTCAGCAGTAATTAATCAATCAATAACAGGAGGAGATTCCGATGAGTTCTATGGTTCAAACGACAATTACAAATTCCCGCATGGTAGCCTATAGGTGGTGGGCATTAATCGCGCTGGCTCTCGCGCAATTTTTAGTGGTGCTAGACGCATCGATCGTTAACATCGCACTCCCCTCACTCGGCTCGGAGCTTCACCTTAGTACGAGTACGCTGAGCTGGGTTATAACAATATATGTGCTTCCTTTCGGCGGGATGCTACTTCTCGGCGGAAGGCTATCGGACCGATTCGGGCACCGAAGGTTGTTCATGATTGGAGTCACCGGATTTGCACTGGCATCAGCTGCAGCTGGACTTGCAACATCGGGAGCCTGGTTACTCACTGCGAGAGCCATTCAGGGCGCATCGGCCGCACTGCTTGCCCCGGCGGCGCTTGCCCTTGTTACTAAATTGTTTGTAGATCCACGTGATCGGGCTAAGGCACTCGGCATCTGGGGGGCAGTTGCAGGCATCGGCAGCGCGGCCGGCGTTCTTTTGGGTGGTGTACTGACGGCATCGCTGGGCTGGTCATCGGTTTTCTATGTAAATGTACCTGTTGCCGTTTTGGTTCTTGTTTCTGTGCCCTTTCTTGTCGTAAAGGACGCAATCGGCTCTCGTGTTAATTTAGATGTACCGGGCTCAGCTACAGTAACATCCGGCATTGTCGCGCTCGTAGCCGCACTTTCCGGGACGGAGCAGGTGGGCTGGATGGCTCCGCAGACGCTGGTGCTTATGGGCTTGGCAGTTGTGCTGCTTGGATCCTTTATCTTCATTGAGAAACGTGCGTCTAATCCGCTTATGCCGCTAGGCATTTTCCGCAACAAGTCGGTTGCAGGCGGTAATCTAGCCATGCTCCTTATCGGTGGAGCAACGACGGGACTTTTCTTCGCGCTCTCTGTGTACATGCAGCAAGTCCTTCATTACGGCGCGTTAAAAGCAGGACTCACTCAGCTCCCGCTGGCCGGCGCACTGGTCATGATCGCTGGAGTTGTTCCCGCCATAATCAAAAGCATCGGTACACGTAATACGTTGGCTGTGTCGCTCATCCTACTTGCCGCTGGGCTGATCTGGTTGTCTTTCTCACCAAGTGACGCTTCGTTCACAACCCATCTACTTGGACCTTCGATCTTGATCGGGATCGGACTCGGCGGGGCATTCGTCTCAGGAACGGAGCTTGCCGTGCATGGCGTGGCTGACGCAGAGGCGGGACTTGCAAGCGGCTTGATTAATACAACGCAACAGATCGGCGGAGCTATTGGCCTCGCGCTACTTACAACAGTGGCGTCATCTCGAGTGGATCACTTGATGAACAGTGGTGTAGTGGAAGCAAAAGCATTGACAGGTGGATTTTCCTGGGTATTCCTTGGCGCAGCCGGATTTGCAGTAATCGGCGCGATCGTAGTTCTCACGCTGATTAAGTCCCCCTCATCCCCTGTAGTTAGTGATTAATCAATTACAAAGGAGCGATTTAAATGATGAAAGCAATGGTAGTTAGATCAGGTAGTGGTTGGGGAAAAGCATTGATAAAGCAATTAATTGAATCGAATGTAGAAGTCGTAGCTTATTCCGGTTCGAAACAGAAGCTGGAGGCGCTGGAGGAGACATTCTCTTCTTCATCGCTTCTACGAACCGTACGAGGAGATGTGGGGAAGCCGAGCGAGCTACTGGCAGCAGCGGAAGGTGTCAATGTGATTTTCTGCGGCGCTTACTTATCCTACGACGATAATCCGGGGAAGATGCAGCGAATGCTCGAGGCAGTGCGGAGCGTCGCTGCAGTGACCGGAGCTAGGACGGTAATTCTCGAAGGGATTTATTATCGCGACGATGAAAATCCCATCTCTCTGTCTGAAGCGTCTATGCGAATCATGATTCCGGAGTTGTTCGGCGAGGGTGTTTCCAACACGATCCTTCACTATGCACTTCGCAAAATGATCCATGGAAAACCTATCCATCGTGTCGTCGATCCAACTGTCAGAAGAGACTATCTATACGTGGAGGATGCCGTTAGATATGTGCATGAGTTGGCCTTCGCAGACTCCGCTTACGGAAGGGACTGGATCTTACGGAGCGGCGGTCAAATCTCACAGAAGGAACTCCTCGATCTTGCGGGTTCAGTTGTTCAAAGAGCCCCACGAATCGAGCCGAGCGGCGGGTGGCACCTACGATTGCTGAGATGGTACGAACCCCGGGTGGAAAGAATGCTCGATCAATATGAGCAGATCGGTGCCAATATCAAGGGGCAAGGGATCGAAGAATATTGCGGCTCCAATTCCACGCCTTATCACGAAAGCATAGCTTCGACAGTAAAGCACATGGCGAAGAAGCTTCAAGGTGGGATGCATGTTGACTAGAAGGAAAACGGTAATCTATGTAGGGATTCTTTTGCTAATCGTACTTATGATTGGCGCGGCAGTATCGACCTATTTGTGGCAAATGCGGCTTCAGAAGCCGGTAGAGATGAGCATGGCACACCATACGATGGGCGGCATGACTGAGATGGCAGGGATGGGGCATATGGAGCACATGGCGGGCATGGAGAATTCCCCTGCAGAAGGCGAGTTGTCTTGTGATTCCCTGACTGCTCCTGAATCATCCGCCCCAATTCGCAAGTTCGAACTGACGGCAGCGCAAACGACGTTGAAGCTGGCGAATGGCGAGAAGGTTAAGGCTTGGACCTTTAATGGTTCTTCTCCGGGTCCCGAGCTTCGTGTGACGGAGGGTAATAGAGTGGTTATTACTCTCCATAACAAGGACATCGAAGACGGTGTTACGATTCATTTCCACGGGATTAAGGTTCCGTGTTCGCAGGACGGCATTGCAGGATTAACACAAGATGCTGTGCTACCTGGAGGCCAGTTTACCTACACGTTCATCGCGACGACTCCAGGTACTTATTGGTATCACTCCCATCAGATGAGCTCCATTCAAGTCAGCAAGGGGCTTCTGGGGGCACTGATCGTTGAACCAAAAACAGGATACCAATCAGATGCTCCAATATCGGATACGACTGTACTTTATCAACAACTGGATTCTTCCATGCTGGTAAACGGAAGGGCGGAAGGAATAGCAGTCCCCGGCCAGCCAGGCGAACAGGCCAGGCTAAGGCTGATCAATGCCGGTAATGAAACGATGGAATTCAATATCGACGGGGCATCTTTCCGGGGTGTGGCGATGGATGGTCACGATCTTCATGAACCCGGGTTGCTGGAAGGAGTGAGAGTTCCGATCGGAGCCGGACAGCGCTACGATCTGCTTATTCAAGTTCCGAATACGGGCAAAGTAATCATCAGTAGTCCAATGGCAAAGAACTTGCCGATTACGATCGGCAGTGGAAGCGAGCCTCAGCATTCGGATGGCGGACAGCTATTCTCGTTCATTGACTATGGTACTCCGCTTCCTAACGATACCACCCTGTATGTTCAACCAGATCGGCTTTTCAATCTTGAGCTAGGTCAGAACCTTTTCGTCAAATCCATTAACGGCAAAGCCTTTAGCGATATCCCCCCAATGATTGTAAAAGAAGGGGATCATGTACGCATCAATGTTTCCAATAGAGGTGGAGGTGACCATCCGTTTCATATTCATGGACATGTGTTCCGCGTCTTGAGCAAGAACGGCGTTGCCTTACGCGGTAGTCCGGTGTATCTGGATACACTTTTGACAAAGGAGGGTGAGACCTACGAGCTGTACCTGGAAGCCGATAATCCGGGCCTCTGGATGGTACATTGCCATAATCTCAAGCATGCCTCGATGGGTATGAGCATGATGTTGGATTACGAAGGCATTTCGACATCATACCGCTTGGGAACCAAATCGGGCAATCTTCCAGACCTTTAATGCAACCGATAATTTAGTTATTCACAAAGGAGCCAATTTTCTGATGAGAGATACAAAGTCATTCGTTTGTCGTCAGTCAGATATCATAGCTGCAGCCATTGATGTATTTGCTGAGATCGGCTATTTCAGAGCGACAACGAGACAGATTGCGGATCGAGTACAAATCTCGCAGTCCTATGTTTTCCATTTCTTCGCATCAAAAGAGAAGCTGCTTATGACTGCACTTGAGGTATCCTGGTCTCGGATTATCGCATCCTTCCGCGAAGTGGTAAAGTCTGCGTCTTCAGAACGGATTCAGGAAGGTGCGATCCAAGAAGTTATGCAGCGTGGGTTCCGGGAAGTGCACATGATGGTACTAAAAGCCTTCAGTCAATCCAAGATACCGAATCCCGAGGAGAAGGCGATGGTGTTCCTTTCAAGAGGGGTGCTATTTAATATAGCTGTGGCTATACGCCTGCCTGAATTGAAGGAGAGCTGAAGGGCAGGCAATATCCAAGTTGCAACAGCTCATTCATAGGTTAATGATCTGTGACCTCATATTACGAACAGGAGGATAGTGAATTCTTTCGGCAGCCGCTAAGATTTTTTGGCGGCTGTAACCCAATATTTCCAATACATCAAATGAAAGCTGCCTGTCAAACAGGCGGCTATTTTATTGGGAAATTATCAGTCTTAATTTAAATAGCTTGCTTTAAATATATGTATGCGATATATTGCATATTAGAAGATGGGAAGTGAGGATGATAATTATGCCGGTTCCTAAAAATTTTGTCTCGCCTGCACGAATATCTGCAAAAGAAAGAGCCTTCTCTCAAATACAGCGATGGATTATTGATGGTACGCTGCAACCCGGGGAGAAACTGATCGACGCAGAATTGGCGGAGTCGCTTGGCGTAAGCCGCACGCCTATTCGGGAAGCCTTTCAGTTGCTCGAAGTACAAGGGCTCGTCTCTATGCATCCTGGAAAAGAAACAAAAGTCACGGAAATAGAGAAGGATGACATCTTCAAGATGTATTCAACGATGGCGGCTCTTCAAGCTCTAGCAGCTGAAGTGTCCGCAAAAATTATTGTGCCCGAGCAAATCGAGCAATTGAGGGCGATTAATCTGGAATTTGAAAGCTCCATTAAGAGCGGTCAGGCATACCAAGCCATGGAGGCGGACGAACAATTCCATAACCTGATTATTGAACTTTCGGACAATCCTTATATCGCTTCATTCAGCTCATCGCTTCAGATCCATATCCGCCGTTTTAAATATGTATTCCTAAAGCAGCCGATCACAGCGACTCAAGCTTCAGTCGATGAACATGCAACGATAATTGCTGCTTTTGAGAACAACGATAGCAAACGCGCTCAGGGCATGATGAAGCAAAATTTCATCCGTCCGATGCAGGAACTGCACGGACTACTATAAACAAAGAGGGGCGAGTAACATTGGGAAAAGGACAAGATCTTCGTATTCGCAGCAAGGTCATCAGCGAGGGTGCCAACCGGGTACCGAACAGAGCGATGCTGCGCGCTGTTGGTTTTACAGATGAGGATTTCAAAAAGCCGATGATTGGCGTAGCCAGCACGTGGAGTGAGGTTACTCCGTGCAATATGCACATCAATGAATTGGCCGTTCAAGCCAAGCATGGGGTACATAACCATGGCGGTGCACCGCTGATCTTTAATACGATCACAGTCTCAGACGGCATATCGATGGGGCATGAAGGCATGCTGTTCTCGCTGCCAAGCCGGGAAGCCATCGCGGATTCGATTGAAATTGTTACAGGAGCCGAGCGCTTTGACGGTGTTGTGGCGATCGGTGGGTGCGACAAAAATACGCCTGCCTGTCTAATGGCGATCGGACGGCTGAATATTCCTTCCGTTTACGTATATGGAGGGACGATTCAACCGGGCAAGCTCGACGGTAAAGACGTCGATATCGTTACAGCTTTCGAAGCGGTCGGACAATATCATGATGGAAGAATGACGGATGAACAGCTTCATAAGGTGGAATGCAGCGTCTGCCCGGGTCCGGGAGCTTGCGGCGGCATGTACACTGCAAATACAATGGCTGCAGCTGCAGAGGCAATGGGCATGAGCCTGCCCGGTTCCTCCTCTACGCCGGCAATCTCGTCTGATAAAGCGGCAGAATGTGCCGCGGCCGGCAAACAGGTCATTTCGCTACTGGAACAGGGGATCTATCCGAAAGACATTATGACGAAAAAAGCATTTGAGAATGCGATTACGGTCGTTATGGCTTTGGGCGGTTCGACCAATGCGTTCCTGCATTTGCCCGCCATTGCGCATTCGGTAGGCGTCGATTTAACACTGGACGATTTTGAGCGGATCCGCCTGCGTGTACCTCATCTAGCAGATCTGAAACCAAGCGGCCGATATGTCATGCAGGATTTGAACGATATTGGCGGCATTCCTGGCGTCATGAAGTTATTACTCGCAGAGGGACTTCTTCACGGTGATTGCCTGACGGTTACAGGTAAGACCTTGGCGGAGAATCTAGCCGAAGCAGCTCCGTTGCAGAAAGATCAGGAGATTATTCGCCCGATTAGCATGCCGCTGAAGCCGAATGGCCCCTTGGTTGTGCTTAGAGGCAACCTAGCCCCTGAAGGTGCCGTTGCCAAAATGTCAGGAATGAAGAAGCTGCGTTTTGTCGGCCCGGCAAAGGTGTTTGACAGCGAGGATGAGGCAACGGAAGCTATTTTAAGAAATGAAATCCATAAAGGGGATGTAGTGGTTATCCGCTATTGCGGCCCAAAAGGCGGGCCAGGTATGCCAGAGATGCTGTCGGTTACCGCGCTAATTGTAGGTAAGGGTCTTGGCGGGGAAGTGGCCCTTATGACCGATGGCAGGTTCTCGGGCGGCTCGCATGGCTTCGTTGTCGGCCATGTATCACCTGAAGCACAGGTAGGTGGGCCGATCGCGTTGCTCAGGAACGGGGACATCATCACTATCGACAGCGAATCGCAGCAGATGATGTTTAACGTGACAGAAGAGGAGCTGGCTGCTCGGGCGCAAGCATGGGTGCAGCCTCCACTCAAAGTAAACGCTGGCGTACTCGCCAAATATGCAAGACTTGTCTCTTCTGCGTCTAAAGGTGCAGTAACAGATATTTTTGAATAAATATCCATCACCTATTCCAGATGTTTTCACAGCCCTTATTGAGCTTACGGGGAACGATAGTTCAATAACCAGGTAGACATTCCTTGTTTATCTTTTCAAAGGTAATGAATGGTTACTTCGCTTCGTATAAGAAAAAGAGCAATAAGATGGATTTGCCAATGCAAGACTCACCTCCATTAGAACTTTAAAAATGAAAGGCCTTGGTGTTACTGCATTTGCGGTGATGCTGAGGCTTTTTACTTATGGACAGAGAGCAGCTAAATCTTACTGGATTTCAGCATCCGATTTTTCTTGTAAAATCGACAAAATTTTCATAGCAGATTTAGCGATATTAGTTTATGATATAGATATTTTAGTTCTTTATAACTATATTTGAGTGAAAAGTGGCGCCAATTAACGACAGGGGAGGAGTGCGAACCGGTTAGGCTAACTAATTTTATGGGAATAAAGACCTATCTAAGTGATAGGCTTAATGATTAGATTATAAATTGTAGTCGGAGGAATAGAAAGATATGTTATCAACTGGATTATTCAAAAGAAATAAGCGAATTTTAGTCTCCGTCATGAACGTGCTTTTGGTGCTGGCCGTGTTGACTGTACAGTTCGCGTTTGGCGCAAGCAGCGCCAAAGCGTCAAATGTACTGGTGTGGAATAATCTAGAGCCCGTTGCAACGACGTCCCAATCGGCTTGCTCCCTTTCCGTATCTGCGCTGAATGGGGTTCCATATGTTGCCTATTGCGATGAGAACAAACAGGTATGGGTAAAAAAGTATAATGGCACAGGATGGGACACGCTGAGCGACACAGCAATAGGAACGGCTGCAGCCGATTCTGCCTTGGCTGGTAATAAAGCGGTGGTCCTGTATATCGATCCGGCTGATTCTGACGCTGTTCCTTATGTCGCTTACACAGACGCCGATTACAGGCTTTGGGTCAAGAAATTTAACGGCAGTAGTTGGGACACGCTGGGCGGAGGAGCAGTGTCGGAGGGCGGAGCGGCATACATTAACCTCTATGTTAGAGGCGGTATTCCCTATGTTGCTTATTCTGACTATCACTATGACATGAAAGCGACAGCAAAAGCGTACGGCAGCGTTTCGGGCACTTGGAACACATTGGGGAGTCCTGGTTTTACGACGAATCAGGCTTATTTTATTACGTTTAGTACAGTTGCGGGCACATCTTTCTTGGCCTTCTCGACAAAAGATGGTACGAATAAGTTTCATGCCAATTTGGTTCATTTTGCTTCTGGAGCTTGGACTGCGGACACATTGAGTGGAAATCCAGGTCACATTTTGCTCACCAGCGATCCGTTCATCAACGAATCTGGCTATTATATATATTTCTCGGAAGGCGATACGGATAATCCGAACGACTATAGCGTTAGTCGACGGAATGGGAATTATTATTATATGGCAAAAGATTCGGCTTATGCCGATAAACTGACGCTATATACAGGTACTTCTAGCTGGTCTCTCGTCGGCAACGCGCCAGCCTCTACGGTTGAGCCGGCTAATAATAATTATGGGCTTTATATTACAGCCGACGGCACTCCTTTTGTAGCCTATGCAGACCTGTCAGGAACAATCAGAGTCAGTTCTTTGTATCCGCCCTCTCCGACATTGGCTGCTGATTCAACAGACAATGACTCCCTTCATGATATTGTGATCCCATTTACAGATAACGCTAATTGGCGTAACGCTATTAAGGCGGTAATGGACGGCGACACCACGTTGACTCCGGGTGTGGATTATGCAATCGATGCAGGAAATATTGTATTCTACGCGGGTAAGTTGCAGACTGGACGCCATACCTTAATAATAACTGCTTCCGGATACGCAGATGCGACTGTGATTCAGGATGTCAACGCACTATCTGCAAATGCAGCCTTAAGTTCGCTGAATTTAAGTGATGTTACGCTTGATCAAACCGTGAGTGGAAATGTGTACGTCTACACAGCGGCAGTGACAAACGATGTTTCAGTAACCACAGTCACCTATACGACTGCTGACAGCCATGCAACGGCTGTATTGAAGCTTAATGGCGTCCCGGTGAATAATCCAGTCCCGCTGAGTGTAGGCTCTAATGTTATTAGTGTTGTGGTTACCGCACAAGATGGAACGATGAAAAGCTATTCGGTGACGGTTACTCGGGCTGGTTCAAGTAATGCAGCTTTAAGTTTATTGAACTTAAGCGACATCACACTGGATCAAACAGTGAGTGCAAATACGTATGCTTACACGGCGACTGTACCTAACAGTGTAACTCTCACGACAGCTACATATACAACTACCGATATTCATGCGACTGCAGTCATGAGTTTGAACGGGGAACCAGTTAACAATCCGATCAGTTTAAATGTAGGATCAAATATCATTAACTTTGTAGTTACTGCGCAGGATGGAACGGCGAAAACGTATACGGTCAGTGTTACACGAGAACCTCAGCTGGTTACTGCTATCACAGTGTCTAGTACGAGTACGACAATGTACGTTGGAGATACGCTTCAGTTCGGTGCAAATGCAGCCCCTGACAATGCAACGGATAAAACTGTTATTTGGTCGGTAGTTCCTAGCACAGGGATAGCCACGATCAATGACGATGGCGTGCTTGTCGCAACTCAAGCGGGTATTGTTACCGTTCAGGCAACCGCACATGATGGATCCGGTGTAGTAGGAAGCAGTGTTGTTACAATTGATACGCGTTCTTCTAACGATGACATTCAACCTGCTATTCCGAAACTTGAAACTGTGCCGAGTCCATCTCCGACACCTAATCGTGGAACGGATGTGTTTAATTCGGATGTAGTGAAGGGTGACAGTAATGTTGTAAAAAATATCGAGACCCGGATTCAAGAAGCTAATAAAGCTTCAGATGCAGTTAATCCTTCGGACACCAAGGGACATTGGGCTGAGAGGACCATTACTACTTTTGTAAAGCTGCACGTGATTGATGGTTACGACGATGGTACGTTCAAGCCGGACGGTAACATCACACGCGCTGAGTTTGCAGTGATCTTGAATCGTGTGTTCGATTTAAAGGGTGGTGACAATCCTAGTACTACATTGAAGGACATTGATCGTCACTGGGCAAAAGATGCTCTTAAAAAGCTCCAAGACGCAGGGGTAATTGGCGGCTACGATGACGATACGTTTAAGCCGGATAACACGATTACACGGGAGGAAATGGTTATCATGTTATCCCGCGTAGTCAACCTTAACAATTTGGAGAAGGACGCGACCAAGGGGAACTTCACTGATTTGAAGGATTCTTACGCTGCAAACGAGATCAAAGCTTTAGCCCAAGCTGGTGTCATCAGCGGTGAAGCGGATGGGAAGTTCGATGCCGAAAGAAATGCCACTCGTGCAGAGGCTTTGCAGATCATTTTGAAAGCGCTGGAGCTTAATCCGCAACTGAAGACGCTGTTGGATTCGCTCAATTAATCGTGTTGTGTATGCATAATAGAAGGTAGGTTTTTAATAGGGTTTTCCTCAAATTATACCACCTTTCCAAATAACAGAAGCATCCGCGGCGAAGTGTGAATTTTCTGAGCCACGGTTCACCTCCATACGTACTTTAGGAGAGCTCGCTTTTGGGCTCTCTTTTCCATTTTATCGGCAGTTTCGTACTACGTATGGTGGCTATAAAGCTTGCTGTAGTGGTCGTGAAGCGAAAGACATCACCGTAAAATCGGCGATGTCTTTCTTGCGGTTCAGCTACAAAACTTCAAAATCTACTGTTCGAATTTTTCCGTTTTTCTGCCGGCAGTATGGCCTCGATTACGTCCCAATGCTCGGCGATCTTTCAAGGATATGAAGCGACAACGATCCAGGATATTGCCGATCGGGCTATGATCAATCGAAATACCTTTTATCTTCACTATCAAAATAAGCCAGCTGACCTACTTTTAGGACAGCCCCTGTGCTTCAAAATTCCATATTGCCCAATCCAAAAAAATTTGCTAAACTTGTATTACAAGTTACGAGTTGGGAGGTGAAGATGATGATAAGAGCCATCGAAAAGCAGAATGTGGTGGATGAGGTGTACGATCAGATTAAAAGCCACATTATTACTTCCAAATGGAAACCGGGTGACAAGATTCCTTCTGAGAATGAATTGTGCCAGATGTTTAATGTGAGCCGAATTAGTGTGAGAAGTGCAATTCAGAAACTTAGAGGTTTAGGGATTATTACTACGCACCATGGTAAAGGGTCATTTGTCTCTCCTTCGGTCAATGAGGTCATTCTTAATGGATTTTTCCCGATTATGAACCTGAGTGAGAAAGAGTTTGTGGACATGATGGAGTTCCGCGAAACGATTGAGTTCAAGTGCATTGATTTGGCGGTTCAACGGGCCGATGAGCAGGATATTCAGGAAATTGGCAAAGCGCTGCAAAAAATGCTGGCCAACAAAGATGACTACGTGAAATACTCCGTTCACGATTATGAATTCCATTTTAATATTGTAAAGGCTTCAAAAAATGATTTGTTCATTAAACTTATGCAAGTTGTGAAGGAACCGTTTTCCTACTATCTGGAAGAGTTGAACCGCGTCTTTGGCGTGAGTGAGGAAAGTTTGCAGGGGCACATTGACCAGTATGAAGCCATTCGTACTAGGGATGCACAAAAGGCAAAAGAGTTAATTGAATTTGGCATGCAAGAAAATCGCCATAAAATACAGCAATTGAAGAGCAAAAAAAGCTGATTTATCTTTTTACATATAACTTGTATTACAACTTACATCATACCAGTTGGAAAGCTTTGGTTATTAAGCTTTAGAATTTTACCGATCTCATAAAAATAGAAATTCTAAGCTTTTAACATATATTTTTCAAAAAAATATTGGAGGGTTGTTGTATGAAAATGAAAAGGGTTTCAGTGATGTCGTTGGCTGTTGTTTTAAGTGCAAGCATTGTGGGTTGTTCCTCGAATACAGACAAAGCAGCAAATACGGATAATGCTGCAAAGGGAGCGACTACAGGGCAAGTGTCCGGAGGGGCAGATAAAAACAAACCCGTCACTTTGACGATTATGTCTGCAACTCAGACGGAAAAGCCTGGCGGAGATATCGAAAAAGAAATTGCAGAAGCTTACATGAAACTGCATCCCAATGTCAAAATCGAGTTTATGGGCATTCCGATGAATGACATGTATAAGAAAATTTCGGTACTCGCTGCGGCTGACCAAATGCCGGATGCTTTTACAAACACCCCGGAATATATGTATAACGCCTACGGTATGAATGTCACGGAGGATTTGACGAAGCTTCTTGGCGCTGATTATTTGAAGGAGTTCTATCCTAATGTCATTGAAGAGTCCAGTATCGACGGGAAATTGCAGTTTATCCCATGGACATCGACGCCTCAGGCTTTGATTTATCGTGCGGATATGTTTGACAAGGAAGGACTGAAAGCTCCGGAAACCTGGGACGATTTCCTTGCCGCCGCTCAAAAGCTGACCAAGGATACAAATGGTGATGGTAAACCGGATCAATGGGGCTTTGCCATGATTGGCACGCGCAACACTTCAGGCGGAACTCGTTTCCTGCCGGTTCTTCGCTCTTTTGGTGCGGAAGAAGTACGCAAAGATGCAAATGGTAAATGGGTAACGGATTTGGATTCGGCTAAAGCCAAGGATGCGCTTCAGTTCTATGCCGATCTTAATAATAAATACAAAGTCGTACCGACGGGAGTAACGGAAACGGGTTTCCCTGAAGCAGCCAGCATGGTAGCCACAGGTAAGGCAGCTATGTTGATTAGCGGTCCGAATGCGCTTGGTACAATCCTTTCTCAAAACCCAGAGCTAAAAGGCAAACTCTACAGTGCCCCAGTACCGATGAAGGAAAAGCATTCTGCAACTTTCGGGCTGCTTGGTTATTCGGTCTCAGCGTCAAGCAAGAACAAGGAAGCGATCGCAGACTATCTCAAGTTTCTCTTGAACAATGAGAACGCTCTTAAGTTCGCCGATGGTACAGGCCCGCTGCCGACGAAAGTAGCACTGGCATCCAGCCCATCGCTCAGTGCGCCGGATAAGGCTGGATTCGTTAAGGCGCTTCAATACGCCTATCATGCGCCTACGATTTCTACGTATTCACAGTTCTATGATATCGTTGCCGAAGCTTATCAAGGCCTATTGGCTTCCAACTCGAAAATGACGGCTGACGATGCGATGAAAAAAGCAGCAGCACGTGCAAATGAATTAATTGCAAAAGAAGGAAAATAAGAATTTACGTATTTTTTCCCCGTTGGTTTTCTGAGGAAGGGATTCCTTCTTCAGAAAACGTTTGGAAAGGAGGAGGACAGTGAAAACCGCAATTGTTAAGAAAGAGTGGTGGGCCGCTTATGGGTTCATTCTTCCGGCTGCGATTACACTCTTATTGTTGGTAACGTATCCTTTGGTTTACGGAGCCTACATAAGTTTTTTCAATACGAACTTGGTAAATAAATGGAATTTCGTTGCACTAAGCAATTATGTAGATATTTTCTCAACCTTCCAGTTCGTCGGCAATATTATCATGACGTTGAAATACACGTTATTGACCGTACTTGGCCACTTCGCCATTGGCATTGTTCTTGCGCTCATACTGAATATGAAATTACCAGGTATAACGGTTTTTCGGACGATTCTCATTCTCCCTTGGCTGCTGCCGGAAGTTGTGGTCGGGTTGTTGTGGAAATGGTTATTCAATCCGATGTACGGCCTCTTTAACGACTTTCTGTTACGACTTCATGTGATCGATGATCCCGTTTCTTGGTTGGGCGATGCATCGTACGCCTTTATTGCCATTGTTATTGTTTGCGTATGGAAGGGTTACCCGATGGTGATGATGATGGTTCTTGCCGGGCTTCAGTCCATCTCGCAAGACACCTATGAGGCAGCCAAGATTGATGGCTGTAATCGACTGCAGTCGTTCCGTTATGTTACGTTGCCGGGGCTGCTTCCTGTCATAGTGGTCACACTGATTCTGGATACAGTGTGGTGGTTCAAACATTTCACCATGATTTGGTTGCTGACGGAAGGTGGGCCAGGGGACGCTACTAACGTCGTGAGCATTGATATCTTCAAACAAGCCTTCCAATTCTTTGATTACGGGAAAGCTGCAGCAATGGCAGTTATCGTGTTCTTTGTATGCTTCTTAATCGGATTCTTATACAGGAGGCTGTTCGGCAATGACAACGACTAATGGAAACGGACGCATGTTCAATCTGATCATGTATTTGATACTGGCAGTTGCCTCTATCTGCGTACTCGTTCCAGTGTTGTGGATGTTATCGACGGCACTGAAACCGATGGATGAGGTGATGGTGTCTCCACCGAGATGGATACCGGAACATATCACCTTTGAAGCGTTCACGAGAATATGGAAGGACTATCCTTTCGGAACGTATTTCTACAACAGCATTATTATTGTTTTAGTTTCCACTGGTATTTCTCTGGTGTTCTCCGCACTAGCAGGATACGGTGCATCACGTTTTCAGTTTCGCGGAAAAGGGACGTTCCTGACCTTTTTATTAGTTACACAAATGTTTCCATCCATTATGCTCCTGATTCCATTCTATAAAGTTCTGAAAACGATCGGTCTGGTGGATACACATTGGGGATTAATTCTGGTTTATATCTCTTTTTCAGTTCCTTTTTGCACGTGGCTAATGCTCGGTTTTTTCAAGGGGATCCCCAAAGAGTTGGATGAAGCGGCAACGATCGATGGCTGCGGCCGAGTCCGGACATTTGTACAAATTATTCTGCCTCTGTCGCTGCCAGGTTTGGCGGCAACCGCGATCTATTCCTTTATTGTAGGTTGGAATGAATATATGTTCGCTTTTATTTTGACGACTTCTGAAAATATGAAAACTTTACCGATTGGTATCGGACAATTGAACGGATTTTATAAAATTGTATGGAACGATTTAATGGCGGCATCTATTTTATCGAGCTTGCCGTTAATCATCCTCTTTATCTTCCTGCAAAAATATTTTATCAGCAGTTTGACAGCAGGTGCCGTAAAACAATAGAGATATTCGGATAGGAGAAACAGAATGATTACCATACGCGATGTAAAAACAATATTGACGGCCCCGGAAGGCATTAACTTGGTGGTCGTAAAAATTGAAACTTCAGAACCGGGCCTTTATGGCTTGGGGTGTGCGACATTTACCCAAAGATATTTGACTGTTGCGTCAGCAATTGAAGACTACTTAAAGCCTTTTTTAATTGGAAAAGACGTGCAACGTATCGAGGACATTTGGCAAACAGCGATGGTTAGCGGTTATTGGCGGAATGGACCGGAATTTAACAATGCGCTTTCCGGTGTCGATATGGCGTTGTGGGATATAAAAGGTAAAATTGCCGGATTGCCAGTCTATCAGCTGCTAGGTGGCAAATGCCGGGAAGGGGCTGCGATTTACAAGCATGCCGATGGGTCTAGCAAAGAAGAAGTAGAGGAAAATGCAAGAGCATTTATGGAACAAGGGGTACGGTATATCCGCTGTCAGATGGGATTGTATGGCGGCCGTGGTCAAAGAATCTTTAAACCTGAGAACGCATTGGATGGCGTCTATTACGATCCAAAAGCGTATATGAGAGGGATCGTCGAGCTGTTTGAACACTTGCGCGGGAAGCTTGGCTGGGAGATTGAATTTATTCACGATGTGCATGAACGATTGTCTCCGATTGACGCGGTGGCATTCGCGAAGCAAATGGAGCCGTTCAATCTGTTCTATTTGGAGGATGCGCTGCCGCCAGAACAAATCGAATGGTACAGAACCATTCGTCAACACACCGTGACGCCAATTGCCATGGGCGAACTGTTTAATAACCCAAATGAATGGCTGCCGCTCATGTCCAATCGGTTGATAGACTTTATCCGTGTACACATTAGCCAAGTTGGCGGCATCACGCCTGCTAAAAAAATGACTTCGATGGCAGAGGCTTTTGGCATCCGAACGGCATGGCATGGGCCAGGAGATGTTTCGCCAGTGGGACATGCGGCAAATGTTCACTTGGACATTAGCAGCATCAATTTTGGGATTCAGGAATGGAATGGGTTTAAAGAAGAAGTGTACGAAGTATTCTCCGGCTGCCCTGAAGAGAAAGACGGATATGTGTATCCGAATGATCTTCCTGGATTGGGCATCGATATCGATGAAGAAAAGGCAAAGAAATATCCATGTTCGAACGTACTGCCGAAGTGGACGCTAGCCCGTTTGCCAGACGGTACTTCGGCTCGCCCTTAATAGAAGAGAGTTTGGTCCGCTTCCACGGCCCACTTCCAATAAAGTACTTAAAGACACCCTCCTGGGTGTCTTTTGTCGTAGGTCAGTAGGGGTAAGCATATATTTGGATGACTTAGGTGCAGGTTATTCCTCTCACAACTACTAGAAGCGGCTCCCCATTGATTACACTCAAGGCCCTATAAACTTGACACGATCAGATCTTTTCTTGTTTGATAGAGTGTGTCCAGCTTGCTGAGGTCTTCAATGGTGAGCTTACCAATCCATAGTAATCAATGAGGAAGGGAACCCCCATGCAAACACTCAGAAAAATCACAGACTTTGACATACAAAACGGAGCCTTCACGCTGCTGGATCGCGTCTCGCGCTATGCCGCGAGAGGTGTTCTGCTGGATCAGGACGGGAACGTGGCGATGATGGACATGACGCGGATAGGGCTGCTCAAGCTGCCTGGCGGAGGCATTGAAGCCGGGGAGGACGCGCGAGAGGCCTTTCTGCGCGAGATTCAAGAGGAGACCGGCTGCTCGGCGGAAATTGTGCATGCCTTGGGCTATATCGAAGAGCATAAATGGCGCAATTCGTTTATGCAGCATTCAGCCTGCTTCATCGCGAAAGCAACAGCGGTGGGCGGCCCTGTGTCCTTCACTCGGCAGGAGGCTGCCCTAGGGATGCAGGTGACTTGGTTGGCATTGCCGGAGGCCCGGGAGCGCCTGGCAGAGGCATTGCGGGATGTCGTAGACTACTCAGATCGTTTTATGCTGATGCGCGATCTTACGATTCTGGACGAAGCCGCCAAATGGCTGGCTGGGTACGGCACGACGATCCCAATCCGCGCGTTAAAATACGGCAACCGACCGCACTACGACTGGGAAACGACGCTGCTGGAACGAGGAGACGCTCATCTCTTCGTGCTGGGGCACCACGGCCGGAAACTGCGGCACTATACAAAGGGGAAGACGTTTACGATCGATCGGTGGACGGTTGAATTTTTTCCATTGGATGCCTGGTTTACTGTCAGTGCGGACATTGCCGACGGGCGGATTGTCCAGTATTATTGCAATATTTGCGAGCCGCCTCGGCTAGATCAGGACGGGGTTTCGTTTATTGATTTGGATCTTGATCTTATCTATCGAGACGGCGTCTGGAAAATCGTGGATGAGGATGAATTTGCGGAGCATACGCTGAAATTCGGGTATCCGCCTGAACTGGTGGACCGCGTATGGCAAGAGTTGGCGAAGCTGCAGGCGAGGATTGCGTCGAGGCAGTTCCCTTTTGACGGGTCGATGGAACGGTTTGTCAGCCAGGCACCGCAAGAGGTATGACTAGCAAAATGCAAGAAGACGAGCTCGCGCAGCTCGCCTTTTCTATGACTCGACGTTAAGGATAACGTCCGGGGTGTAAAGCTCATAGGCTTCGCTGTCATGCACATAGCGAATCTTCAATGCAGCACCTGCCTGCCGAAGGCATTGGCGAATCTGAGCCATGGCGCCGAAAAGCTGCGCAGCCGCCTTCTTCGGCTCACTTTGCGGCCAGAAGGTGTCCGCTAAAAGCTCTTTACTCACCAAACGGTTGTGATGTTGGAACAAAAAAGCGAAGAGCTCCTGCGCCTGCGTCGTGCGCCAGGGGATGTCCGGCAGAGGCGCCACCTCGCGGCGAGCTCGATCCTTCCTCTCCTCTACCCGCTGAACGGTTTGAAGCAAGCGGCTGCGCTGCAACGGCTTGAGCACGTAATCAAGCTGATTGATCTCGAACGCTTCGATCGCATACACATCATAGGCCGTCATGAAAATAATGTCGGCCAATGGACACGTCTGCAGCAGCTCATCCGCAACCTGCATGCCATTAATCTCGGGCATATGAATATCCAGAAAGACGATATCCGGCTGAGACAGACGGGCGGCTTGCAGCGCCTCAGCAGGGTCTGTATACGCCGCCGCGACGGTAAGGGAGGTCAGTTCCGTCAACATTTTGTCCAACTGCAGCAAGGCAAGCCGCTCATCATCGATTAAAAGTACCCGAAGCACGTTCATCCCCCCTTCTTTGTTTCATGCTGGCTTTTGACGATTTCAAAAGAAACCCGTGTCCCCTCGCCGGGACGGCTGTGGATCGTGAGCCCGGCGCCGTACATTTGCTTCAAACGCCGATTCGTATTCCACACCCCGATGCCGCTGCGCCCCTTAGCCGCAGGATCCAGCAGTTGGCGCACGTGCCCTTCTTCCATACCGACACCATCGTCTTCGACCGCAATATGGATCACATCGGACTGTTCCATGATCCGAATCGACAGCGTTCCTCCTTTAGAACGGCTGAGCAATCCATGCTTGACCGCATTTTCGATCAAAGGCTGCAGCACGAGCGGCGGGAGGAGCTGCTGCAAGTCTGCCTGCACGTGCCAATCGACGGTGAGCCGATCTGCAAATCGGGCTTGTTCAATAAACAGATACGATCGCACAAGCTCCAGCTCGTTGGCGAGAGGCACAAGCTGCTCCAGGTTCCACATATCGAAGCTGATGCGCAGATACGCGCTGAACGCCGCAATGAGCTCATTCATTTGATCCGTGTCGACGCTGCTTAAAGCGGTTATTGAATTTAATGCATTGAACAAGAAGTGCGGTTGAATCTGCGCTTGCAAATAGGCGGCTTCCATCCGCAGACTGTGACTGACCGACTGCCGGAGCGTCACCAGGGCACGCACTCTCGCCCGGAGCTCTACGACATCGGTCGGCTTCGCGACGTAATCATTCGCGCCGGAAGCAAAGCCGGCGTATACGTCCTCTGCTCCGCTGCGTGCCGTTAGCAGCAGAATCGGGAGCTCGAAGCTCGAATACCGCTCGCGAATACGCTTCGCCAGCTCATAGCCTGACATATGCGGCATCATCACATGCGCAATGACCAGGTCCCAAGGGCGTTCCGTCAGCCGGGCAATGGCTTCCTGACCGCTCGAGGCCGCGGTAATCTCATAAGGTTCCTCCCAAAGTAGGGCGCTGAGAACGCCCAGATTAACAGGGTCGTCATCGACCGCCAAAATGTGGAATCGCCCTGAGTCTTGCCCGAGCCCAGGCTTCAGCGTAGTTGCACCTTCCATGCTATGGAAGGTGTAGGACATATCCCCTGTCTGCGGGGATAGTGGGCTTGCAGCTGCGGTTGAGCCTGCTTTTTCGGCTAAAGGCAGTGTAAAAGTAAAAGTCGCCCCTTGGCCAGCTAGCGACTCTAACGTCAAGGACCCGCCTTGCAGCTGGATCAGCTGCCTGCAGAGGCTGAGTCCCGGCCCCATCCCTTCGCCATTGCCGGCGCTTCCGTGCGCATAGGGCTGGAAAACGCTTTGCAGCGCTTCTGCATCCAAACCTGCGCCAGTATCGACGATATGCACATACGCCATGTGTCCCCGAGCCTCGGCCTTTATCGTAACGGTGCCTTCGTTCGTAAACTTGATCGCATGCCGAAGCAGGCTGAACAGGATCTGAATGACGCGCTGTTCGTCTGCGATCACAGGCGGGAACGGCTCAGAAATGTCCATTTCGAAGCGAATTGGCTTGCTCGTCATGAATCGCACCATGTCCAGCACACCGGAAACGACGGAGGCAAGCCGCAGCTCGTTCAAGCGAAGGAGGAGGCGATTCTCTTTAATGAGCACAAGATCCGACAATTCGTTGACCATGAACGACAGGCGGTGACCGATCGTAATCAGCAGCTCCAGATCGGCATCATGTTTCCTGTCCGGAGTTTCCTGTCCTCTCTCCCGCACAGACTGAGCGATATTGATCATATCGTGCAGCGGCGTTCTTAATTCGCGCGAGGTGGAGGCGAGGAATTCATCTTTCATTTTATCCGCTTGCTGAAGCTCCTGCGCCAACCGGGTCGCCTGCTCGGCATGCCAGAAATACTGTTTGAACCAATAGGCGGCGAAGCTCACGATCGCGAAGAAGATATCGAAAGGATAATAGCCGAAATCCAGGTGAGTCCGGTTTTTGATAATGCCCCAAATAATGCTTGATGTCACCCCAGAAATCGCGACCAACAGGTAAATAGCGTCGCGATGCTGTTTGTTTGCCATTCTCAACATATAGACAGGCGCATAAATCGTGGAGAACAACGTGATCAGCGTATAGAGGATATTGCATTCGACCAGTAGCTTGGCGGGGGCCAATAAAACAAAGAGCACATAGGCAAAGCAGCAGCGGTAATACCAATAAAATAGCCGGTTCTTTCGATTTTGCGGAAATAACCCTTCGGTCATTTTTAGAACGAAAATCCCTGTTCCTGTATAGGATAGATACACCAATTTCACAGTCCACTCATAATTGATGGCCGGAAACATTCGCACCAGCAGCTTGTCGTCATCGATTAGAATGCATAGCATCAAGGCTAAGGTAAGCAGAAAGAAATAGGCAGGCATCTTCTGGCGGCGGTTAAATAGAAAGAGTAAGCCGGCATATATCCCGTGCAGACCGATCACAACAGCAAATCCGAACTGAAGAGCGACTTGTTCCAGTCGTTCCTTTTCGGCCGCAGCTGCACTTCCCAGTCGGATTGGCCGCAGGATACCGCCCCCCGGTGGATATTTATAGTTGGCGACCTGGAGAACGAGTTCGATTTCATGTTCATTCGTCTGAAATGAGGTAGCGTATGAAAGGGTTTTCGCTTCATAGCGTTCCGCCTGTTCGGCTGGCTGCCCCAGTTTCATGAGGGACGTGCCGTTAACGAACAATTCCGAGGAGGTGCGAATGTTAGGGACGATCAGTCCATAAGAAAAACCAGGCTGCTGGTCGACCAAAATACGCAGCCGATACGTGCCATAGCCGTAAGAGGAGCCGTCCGGCATGGCTGAATTCCAACGGCCGGGGACATGCAGCAGGCTCGGTTGCAGCAGAGGCTCAGCGCTCGCTGTGGCCTGGGGGAACAGCCATTGCCCAGGATAAAACGCCCATTCCCCCTCCAAGGCGATGGTTCGAGTGCTGGCAAAATCCCAGTTCCGCAAATCGATGACCCCCTGCACGGCCGGCGGATGAGGAGGATCCATATGCCGGGACACCCACAGCAGGCGCAGACCGGTAAGCAAGAATAGAACCAATATAAGAATCAGCGTTATTTTACGTTTCGTCATAATTCCTATATAGTTCGACAAAAGCTGCCGAATTCCTGCCTTTACGATGGGGTCTATCGATCCGCATGCCACGATACACCGGCATACCTGTGCCGTGATCAGGCACTATGAAAGGCGCTTCGCCGACGTAGGCGGAGCGCCTTTTTCATGGGGTTCGGGCCTCTTATAACAACGAGATGACCAACAAGTTATACAGCACCAGCGGCAGGATAACATTTGGCTGCACCCAAGGATTGGGTACCCACGGATTGCCGAAGGCACGCGCACTTGTGCTTGACACATGCAGGTACAAATGACCTTCGTCAACCTGTACGATGACGCCCTCATGCACTTGCCCGTTCATCATCTGGACGCGCACAGGGCGGGTGACATGTTCATGGCACAAATGATACAGCTTATCTTGCACGTCTTTGACGTGCTTAGAGAGGGCCGGATCAGCTTGGTATAGGGTTTGCTGAGGCTGAAGCAAGGGTTGGTTCATGGCAATTCCTCCACAGGATGATTTGGGATTATCCTATGCAGGAGCCTAGCCGGTGGTGTCTTTACTTCATAATAAACACATTGTCCATGTAATACGTACCTGTCTGGTCTGCGGCTACGCCAACTTTCAAGCGTGCGACATCGGTTGCAGCAGCATTTTTAAAATTGAATTGGTTCGCTTTCTTCACGCCGTTGACGTATAGATCGAACTTTTTCGTCGTGGTATTCATGACGACTTTGATATCGTACCATTTGGCAGTCGTGATAGGTGCAACGCTGATCAGGCTGCTGCCGTCATATACCTTCAAATAGTTCCCTTGCAGTCCCACATGGAGAGCGGCGACATTTGCGCTATCGTAGACGATAAAATCCTTCCAGTTGGTATCCTGTGTGCGCAACGAGGCTTTAAACGTTACGATCCCGGTCTGCGGCGTAAATGATCTCTCGGCGGTCGCGGCATTGGTTGTGCTCGTTTTATTGATTTTCATACTGCGGTCTTTGCCGGCTAATCCTACGGTAGGTTCATTTTCCACAGTGACGGTTCCGCCCGTTGTCACGGTCGTCCAGTTGGAAGGGGAAACCCCGGCTGCCGAGTAGCCGTTCATCGCATCTTTGAAAATGATCGTTTCCGGGACGATCGTTCTGCCGAAAGCAGGGACTTGGGAGCGGGTGATCGTGAAGGGGTTGTTATAAAAGTTTCTGATCTCACTCGGCATATTGCCAGGTCCATTTGCTGAGGGGTAGCCGTAGAAATCATTGTCGGCCCAGCCAATGGCCCAAGTGAGGAACCAGGTATAGTCCCAGTTCGGAATAAGGCTTTCCGCCGGGAGCAGGCCGACCTCGGACAAGCCGTACCGTTTGCTGCCCAAGACGGAGGTGAGTTCACTGCTCGCGCCGGCGAATTTTCCATCTGTACGGCTTTGGACGTAGATGTCGGCACCGCCGAGATCTACATATGCAGCGCCTGGGAAATAGCTGCTGGTAACACTATTGTACGGATCCTTGCCTGGCGCCCACACCCAGATCAGGTTGTTCAAGCCGTGATAATTCGTGAAGCGGTCGTACATGTTTTGCCACAGCTTCTTGTAGTCGGCGGGTTTGCCGCTCCACCAGAAACCGATGTTCATCTCATGATAGGGCCGCCAAAGCACGACAACCCCTTGATCGCGCAGCGCCTTGAGGTAGCCGGCAATCGTATCGATATGCGACAGCCAGCTGTTATAAAGAGCCGTCCCCGGCGTTACGAGATCGTCAAACTCAGCCTGTGTCAGCGAACTATTCACGCTGGTCCAGCCCCCGTCATCCGGGATAGTATCCTTCGGATTCGTTTCGTGCCAGGAGATCGTGACGAGGCCGCCTTTTTTCCAGTATTCCGTAGCATGATCGACGATGAAGGTTCGCCAATCGCTTAGATCCGCCAGGTTGGTTGCCTTGTAATAAAAATCGTAGCCGATCATCGCTGGATATTTGCCAGGTGTGCCGGCTGTTGGTGTATTGGCCGTCAAATTGTACAAGTGGTCGGTTTCGAGATAATTGTAATTTTGCCCACGCACATACTGGCCGGAGATAATCTGATTATTGGCTTGCACCGTATCAAAATAATTCAGCACATCCGTTACTGCCTGCGTTGCACTCGGATTTACCGGGGTTGCCGCATGAGCCGTAGCGCCGCCAAGCCAGGGCAAGCTGGAAGCGAGCAAGGTGGTCAGCAGCGGAATGGTGAGCAGTCTGGTCATCCATTTTTTTAACATGATGGTATTCCTCCTTCATTTTTACAGGGACTCAACTTTCTATTTGCAAGGGCTTTCATAAAATGAAGCATGCAACTTGCAAGGGTAGGTAGATCGCCTCCTTCGTTCAGCTATAGTTTATTGTAGAAGACGGGAACACGCAGATGGTTTGAATATTTTAGGAAAGAGTTTCAAAATTTTGAACCCTATGAGCGTTGCCTGCAAAATAGCGAGAGTTATTCCGAAAATTGAAAGGTGCTAGAAAGGTATCTTTGGAATTTAGTGGAATATATGAGGGCGAGCATCTGCAGGGGCTTGATTCTGAAGATGAAAAAAGCTGCTCCGCCAGAACGGCGGGCAGCTCATTGATAGGTAATCTTTACTTACCGGCATCCTTATCCGGCTGATGAATCCCGAACAGATTGCCTTCCGGGTCGATGTAGTACCCCTGCCACGCCATGCCGGGCAGCGCATATTTCGGCAGGGCGACGGTGCCGCCATGCCGAAGGATGGCCGCTTCCGTCGCATCATAGTCGCCGACGCCGATCGTACAGGCGTAGCCGCTCAGCGCCTGACCGGGCTGCGGTGCTGCGCCATGCCGCTGCATCAGCGCGCCGTTGATGCCCATTTCCTCTCCATCGCCTGTAACGGCGCCGAAGTAAGGCATCCCGGCATATTCGCTCCAGTCCTCGAATTTCCATCCGAAAATCTCGCCGTAAAAAGCTTTGGCACGCTCCATATCACTCACATGAATCTCAAAATGAACAACTCTTCCCATGGTTGCCTCCTAAGTTTTGGTTTTATATGAATTCTTCTATAGACAGGGTTTCCATTCCTACTTGAAATATAAGTTTATTTGGCAGGTGTACCGCCCCGAAGGCAGTGGAACAATATCCGAAAAGGCTGATTGTCCTTTTCCGAAAAATGTGATAACGCTTCCCCCAACCAAACGTGTAGAATAGATAGCAACAATTTTGTCTGGGAACAGGAAGGGGAGGCATCCCGTGTTTTACTCACTGAAAAACCGCCTAATTGCGTTCTTCGTCGTGCTGCTAGTCTTCTCGTTCGGCACAATGTCGCTGCTGCTATTCCGCGAATCGCGCGCTACGATTCGTTCTTATATTGAAACTTCTGCATTGGAGAAAATGGATGAATACGGCTCTTTCGTCAGCACGGCAGCGCTGCAGATGTATGATCTGGCGTCGCTCGTCTACAACAGTGAAGAGACGAAAAATTGGGACCACGTTCAGCTCGATCCCGCTATTTCGAGTGGCGAGAAAATGCTCGCGAACATCCAGATGAGCAAGTTTCTCACGCATGCGGTCAACAGTTATTCTGGCGTCTCATCCGTGTCGCTCTATCGCAAGGATGGCCTGATTGTCAGTGATAACAATGATATCTCGACCGGTTGGTCGTATCGGCAGTCCCCTTGGTACAACGATTTTGTGACAAGGGATAACCACTGGGTGTCCGCGCATACGGATGATTTGGAAATCAAGCGGTCGCGGCCGTATCCGTTCTTAAGCCTGCTGTTGCCTGTAAACGATTTCGAGCCGGCACGTGCGCAGACGGTGATGAAGATCAACGTGGGCGCAGACTTCTTTCTCGAGCCGCTGAATCGCATCCACCTTGGCGAAAAGGGGACGATCTTTCTCCTCGACCAGGAGGGCAGCCCGATTCTGTCCCAAGAGCAGTACGCCACGCATGCGGAGGCGGTAAAAGAAGTGGACCGCGTCCGCCAAAGCAGCTCCAGGCAAGGCGTTGTCAATATCCGGGGCGGCTCCGGCGACACGGACATTATGGTATACAAAAAGCTCAAGCCAAACAACTGGATGCTCGTCGGCTTCGTCCCGGAAACGGATCTGTACGCCAAGCTGTACAAGCTGCGCTCGACGATTATTGTGTTCGCCTCGTTCCTGCTTGTAGCGGCGATTCTATTGGCGACGTGGCTGTCATACGGCATCACCAAGCCGCTCTCGCGGCTCACATCCGCCATGCGCTACGTGCAAAAAGGCGAGTTCTCCATCGCCGAGAAAAGCATCGCGGCCGAGGGCGTTGTCCAGAGCGAGGTCGCGTTCGTGACCTCCTCGTTCCGTACGATGGTGCAGCAGCTCCGGCACCATATTCAAACGGAGTTTGAGCAAAAGCTGCTCCGCCAGCAAGCGGAATATAAGGCGCTGCTGATGCAGATTAATCCGCACTTTCTGTTTAACACCTTAGAACTCCTGAGCAGCCTCTCGATGCAGCAGCGTACCGACGACAGCGTGAAAGTCATTGAGTCCCTGGGCAAAATGATGCGCTTCTCCCTGAACAGCAACGAGGACCTGGTCTCGCTCCGGGAGGAACTGGCGTATCTCAAGCACTATCTCGCCATACTGGACATCCGTTTCAGAGAGCGGTTGCACATCTCGATCGACACCCAAGGTCCGCCGGAAGGCCGGCAGATCGTCAAATTCATTCTTCAACCGTTGGTCGAAAATGCGGTCAAATACAGCTTTGCGATGCAGGAAACGGCGAAGGTGCGCATCGCGGTAACGGTGGAACCGGAGCGCATTGTGCTCAGCGTCAAGGACAACGGGCCGGGAATGCCCGTCGGGCTGACGGAGCATCTCTACGAAGAGACGGCGCACTCCCGGCTTAACGACGTGTTAAGCCGCGGTGCCGGGCAGATCGGCCTGCGCAACGTGCTCGCCCGCTGCGCGCTCTATTACGGCCAAGGCTTCGTATATACGATCCGTACAAGCCGAGAGGAAGCCGACCACGGCACGGAAATCGAGCTCAGCCTGCCGATTAAGGAGGGAACGACCCATGTATAACGTAATGATCGTCGACGACGAACCGGAAATCCGCAAAGGTATCATGATGAAGGTGGACTGGGAACGCCTGGGGCTCCGTATCGTCGGAGAGGCGGGCAACGGCAGCGAGGCACTCAAAGCACTGGAGACGGCCTGCGGCGCCATCGACATCGTCATCACGGATATGAACATGCCGATGATGGACGGGGTGTCGTTCCTGGAAGCGTGCCGCGAGCGGCATCCGGAATTAAGAACCCTTGTGCTGACGGGCTACGAGGACTTTCATTACGCTCGGGCGGCGGTGCGCAGCCAAGTACGGGATTATTTGCTCAAGCCGGTGTCCAAGGACGAGCTGGAGGAGGCGCTCCAGAAGGTGACGCGCGAGCTTGACCAGGAGCGGCGTCAATCCCAGCAGCAGGAAAGCATGGCCTGGCGGCTTACGCAGTATTACCAAGAGATGAAGGAACACTTCGTCGTCCAGATTGTCAAAGAGGAGCGGGAGCACGCCCAGGCGGTGCGCGACCGCGCCAAGCTGTTTGAGCTCGAGGCGTGGGACGCCCTGCGCGTGCGCATCCTCACGATCGGCCTGCGGGAGCGTACCGCGCAGCCGGACTGCGGGGAGCGCACGCCGAATAAGCTGCGCCTGCCGTTTGAGCTGATCTGCAAGGAATTTGCCGATCAGTCGGAGCCGCCGCTGCTCACCTTCAAGGACGCCAGCTACCCCGGACTGCTGCATCTCATCGTGCCGGAGCAGGGGGAAGTCTGCCAACAGTTGGCGGATAAGCTGCGCTCGCTTGTCGTTCAGTATTTGTCTGCGGAGCCGGCCATCGGCATCGGCAGCCCGATAGAGGGCTTCTCAAGCTGGCGTGAGGGCTACATGTCCGCGCTGCTGGCGTGGAACCTAACCGAGACGAAAGGTGGCGCGTCGCTGAAAGGCGAGGGTGCGGAGCCCGAGGCTCTGCACGAGGAGGCGTTCCAGAAGCCGCGGATGATTTTGCTGAAGGGCGACATGGCGGCGTTCCAGCGCACCGTGCGCCAGGAGCTGGAGAAGGCGTTCGGCGTCTCGCAGGCCTATTTTGTAAAGATCATCTTCCGGCTGTACCTCGGCATCGAAGCGGCTGCGCACGAATCCGGCGTCGAGCTTGACCGCAAGGATGAGCTGTGGATGCGCCCGGATCTCGTACTGGGCTTCCACACGGTGGAGCGGGCGGAGCAGTTCCTGGTCGAAATGGCGCAGCGCATTCAGCGCCGAACGAGTGAGGAATCCGGCTTCCAGGCCGTGAAGCAGTTCATCGACAGCCATTACATGTATGAACTGAATTTGACGCTGCTGGCGGAGCGGTTCAACTATTATCCGTCGTATTTTTCAGAGCTTTTTAAGGCCAAGGTGGGCGTGACTTTTATTCAGTATCTGAATGACGTGCGGATGACGCATGCGGTGCGGCTGCTGGAGGAGACGGCGCTGTCCCTCTGGGACATTGCGGAGCTGACGGGTTTTGCCAATGCGAGCTACTTCTCGTCTAAATTCAAGAAGCAGTACGGCCTCTCGCCCTCCGAATATCGCGCCCAACGCAAAAACGAAAAAAGTGATAGCGAACTGCCGAAGAAATGAGATTCTGATCGTTCGCCGAAACTTGTATGCTTATTTTGCAGCCGAAATGCTGCGGGGTAAGCATATTTTGTTACATGGCAGGAGGTCATGACCATGGCGTCGCGCAAGTCATCCGCAGTATGGCGGCATAACGGCACCGCGTATTTATTTCTACTCCCTTGGCTGATCGGCTTGTTTGGCCTCACGCTGGGCCCGATGATCGGCTCTTTATATCTCTCGCTGACCAAATATAACCTGCTCAACACGCCTAAATGGATCGGTGTGGACAACTACACCCGGATATTTACGGAGGATGAATCGTTCCGGCATTCGATGCTGACTACGTTTCGTTACGTCCTCCTGGCGGTTCCGCTCCGGCTTGTATTCGCGCTTGGCGTGGCGATCATTCTGAATAAAGGGATCAAGGCGCTCGGCGTCTACCGCACCGTCTACTACCTTCCTTCGCTCCTTGGCGGGAGCGTGGCCATCGCCATCGTCTGGCGGAAGCTGTTTGACGGGGACGGGTTGTTCAATCTCGGGCTCAGCCTGTTCGGCATCAAAGGACCGGCGTGGATCGCCAATCCCGACTATATTCTCTACGCGATCGTCGGGCTTTCCGTTTGGCAGTTCGGGTCAGCGATGGTTATTTTCCTGGCGGGGCTTAAGCAGGTGCCGGCGGAGCTGTACGAGGCGGCCGAGGTGGACGGCGCAGGCAAAGTGCGAAGCTTTTTCCGCATCACGCTTCCGCTCCTGTCGCCGGTTATTTTCTTCAACCTCGTCATGACGATTATCGGCTCCTTCCAGGTGTTCACACCGGGGTACGTCATCGGAGACGGGCGCGGGGGGCCGATCAACTCGACGCTTTTCTACACCTTGTACCTCTATCTAAAAGGGTTCTCCTTCTTCGACATGGGTTATGCCTCGGCGCTGGCCTGGATCTTGCTCGTCATTATCGCCATCTTTACGGCCATCGTGTTTGTGACCTCGAAATACTGGGTGTTCTACGGCGACGGCAAAGACGAGGGGAGGTGATCACATCATGGTAAATGGAATCGCTTACGGCAAAATCGCCAGACACACCTTCATCATTCTCATCGGCCTGCTGATGCTCTACCCGGTGCTGTGGCTGATCAGCGCCTCGTTTAAGCCGAATACGCTCATCTTCTCAGACACGAGCCTGTGGCCTAAAGAGTTTACATTCGAGCACTATCGGGATGGTTGGAAAGGACTGCAGGGCATTTCGTTCGGTCGGTTTTTCGCCAACTCGGCGGAGATTTCAGTTCTCTCTGTGCTGGGCAACCTAATTACGTGTTCGCTGACGGCATTCGCTTTTGCCCGGCTGGAGTTCAAGTTCAAAAAGTTCTGGTTCGGTGTCATGCTCCTCACGATCATGCTGCCGTACCACGTCACACTGGTGCCGCAATATATCGTGTACAACAAGCTGGCGTGGATCAACACGTACTTGCCGCTGATCGTACCGAAATGGCTGGCCCACGACTCCTTCTTCATCATGCTGATGGTGCAGTTCATCCGGGGCATTCCGAAAGAACTCGACGAAAGCGCGACGATCGACGGCTGCTCGCAGGTGCATATTTACTGGCGCATCGTGCTTCCCTTAATGGTGCCGGCGCTGATCACAACCGCAATTTTCACGTTTATGTGGGCATGGGACGATTTTTTTAGCCAAATGATCTATCTGAACCGCGTGCAGTTGTTTACTGTGCAGCTTGGTATCCGCTCCTTGTTCGATCCGTCGGGCCAATCCGATTGGGGCGCTTTGCTCGCGATGTCGGTGCTGTCCTTGGCGCCGGTATTGACCATCTTCTTTTCCTTGCAGCGTTATTTTCTCGAAGGTATCTCAACGACTGGGCTTAAGTAACTCCAAGCTATATATTTGATCTAGGGGGATGAAGGTATGAAGAAGAAAATGGGCTTGTTAGCCTCATTAGCGGTATTGACGACGATGGCGGTTGGATGCAGCTCTGGCGGTTCAACAGAGGGCAGTGCTTCTTCCGCACCGTCTACGGCAGCAGCGACAGCTGCGGCGAAATTGCAGGAACCAGTCGAGCTTCGCATCATGTGGTGGGGCGACCAGAAGAGGGCGGATAAGACGAATGAAGCGCTGCGCGTTTTCGAGAAAAAGAATCCAAACATCAAAGTTGTCGGTGAGTTCGCGCCAAGCTCCGGGTATTTTGACAAGTTGAATACCATGATTGCTTCCGGCACGGCTCCGGACGTCTTCTTTCTTGGCGGCAACGTGATCGACTATGTGAACAAGGACGTACTGCTCGATATGAGCCCGTATGTCGGCAAAGAGCTGAATCTGAGCGACATGGACAAATCGATGATTACGTACGGCACGTTCAAAAACAAGCTGTACCACATCTCGGCAGGCGCCAACGCACGCGGGATCGTCGTGAACACGGAAATGTTCAAAAAAGCGGGCATCCCGCTGCCGCAGGATACGTGGACGTGGGCGGACTACGCCTCCATCTCCAAGCAAATTTCCGACAAGCTCGGCGCTGGCTACTACGGCACGTATGATTACACGAATGACGGCATGGGCATTTTCATGGGCCAGCTCGGTAAGGTCGTCTACGATATGGACAAAAAGAGCGTAGGCTTCGACCAAGCTGACGCCGAGAAATGGTTCGGCTACTGGGCGGACCTCCGCAAAAACGGCGGCATGGTGACGCCGGAGCTGCAAGTGTCCAACCCGCCGGGCGACACCAGCAAATCGCTGATCGTCACAGGCAAAGTTGCGATGGGCCTCATTCCTTCCAATCAGCTGGTGGCGCACCAGAACCTGATCAAAGACCAGCTCACGCTGTTGCAAGTGCCTAAAGGCGAGAACGGCAGCAACGCCGTTGCCTTTGAATCCAGCCAGGGCTTGTCCGGCTACGCGAAAACGAAACATCCGAAAGAAGTCGCGCAGCTCATGAGCTTCTGGATCAACGACCCGGATGCCGCCAAAATCCTCGGCAACGACCGCGGTGTGCCGGTGACGACGGCGATGCGCGATCTGCTCAAGAAAGACGCGAACCCGGTCGAGCAAATCATCTACGACTATCTGAACCGCGTGTCCGAGGCGAACAAAACCCAAAGCATCAAATTCACGTACAACCCGCCGGGCTTCACGGAGTACTCCAAATTGCTCGATACGACGATCCAGGAGATCTCTTTCGGTAAAAAAGACGTGAAAAAAGGCGTGGGCGACTTCTATACCGGTGCGGTGAAGATTTTCAACGATAATAAGTAAGCGTTGTAGTGAAAGGAAGCGGGCTGCCGGGCGGCAGCCCGTTTTGAGCATTGGCGAGGCGTGTTGGGGAGGCGGGAACAGCATCGGCCCGGGCGTGCAGCGTCCAGCGTAAGGTGGTTCGGTTGCAGAGCGAAATAAGAGGGGGAAACCACTCGTATTTTAGGGAGTTGGCGCGCGGTGGGGGAAATAGCAGTGGTAAACCACGCTTAATGGCCGCCGCACACGCGGAAAAACCCGCCTGCGGGGCGAAATAGGCACGGTTTACCGCGCTTATTTTGCGGCTAGCCGGCGGAAGAGAGGGAATAAGAGTGATGCACTACTCTTATTGATCTGCGGCGACTTGGCTGTTCGGAGAGTGTGCCAACTGAAAGGTCGCGCTAAGGGTGCTCAGCCCCTCTTAATGCGCCGAAGTTGGCATGATGGGCAGGAATAGCAGGGTCTAGCCCTAGTTAGCAAGGCGATATGGTGGCCAAACCGCCTGAAAAGGTCGCTCTAAGGGTGCTCAGCCCCTCTTAATGCGCCGAAATTGGCGTGTTGGGCGAGAATAGCAGGGTCTGGGCCTAGTTAGCAAGGCGATATGGTGGCCAAACCGCCTGAAAAGGTCGCTCTAAGGGTGCTTAGCCCCTCTTAGCGCGCCGAAATTGGCGTGTTGGGCGGAAGTAGCGGGGGCTAGGCCTAGTTAGCAGCCTGTTGGCCGGCATAGTGAAGGGGGAGGTAGACGGATGAGCATAGAAGTTTTAAAGGAACGGCTGCGGAGTGGCAGAACATCGAGCGGGAACGTGTGGCAGGATGCGCCGTGTGGTGTTGTAGAGACAGCGTGTGCAGACCGGCAGGAAATCGTGGAAGTGTCGGTGGAGCCGAGTGGCGTGCTTGGACATAGCGTAGCTGGAGTATCGGCTGATCCGGGGAACGCGGTTGGTCCGGGCGAGCTGGGATGCTCGGAGGCGGCGTCGGCGGCAGGCAAGCCCTCGGACGCCGAGGTTTTGGCGGAGTGGGAGCGCTCCGGCGTTCGCTTTGCGGCGTCCTCGGGTCGGCTGGAGCAGGTGCACGATGCCGCGCGGCGCAGGCTGCTGGACTGCATCGTGCCGACGCTGGATCTGGGGCCGATCCTGCAGGAAGGCGGCGTCTACCGCGGCTGCTGGCTAGAGAGCACAGGCACAATCAACAGCGAGCTGCTCGCGCGGTTCGTGCCGTCGGTGGCGGCGAACACGTACCTCGGCTTCGCCAAGCTGCAGCGGGAGGACGGCCTGCTGCCGTACAAAATCACGGAACACGGCCCGGTGTTCCGGCAGATCCAGCTGGTCACGCCGCTGGCGCGCAGCGCGTGGGGGTACTACCTCCTGCATGGCAAGCCGCAGGCGTTCCTGCGGAGCATGTACGACGCGCTGGCGGGCTTCGACCGCTGGCTGGCGGAATGGCGCGACACGCGGGGCACGGGCTGCGTGGAGGCGTTTTGCACGTTCGATACGGGGCACGACGGATCTCCGAGGTTCTGGCACGTGCCGGATACGCCGCATCTCGGCGATCCGCAGCGCGTGGACCCGCACTCGCCGGTGCTGCCGTTCCTTGCGCCGGACATGACGGCGCATGTGTACTGCCAGCGGCTGATCTTGGCCAAGATGGCGGAGGCGCTCGGCGAGCCCGAAGAGTCGGCTTCAGCGTGGCGCGCGAAGGCGGAACAGACGCTGGACAGCCTTTTCCGGCACTGTTACGACGAGGAAGACGCATTCTTTTATGACCGGGACCGGCAGGGGGAATTGGTGCGTGTGCAGTCGGACGTGCTGCTGCGCGTGCTGGCTTGTGAGGTTGGGGACAGAGCGTTCTTCGACGAGGCGCTGCGGCGGTATTTGCTGTGTACGCGGAAGTTTTTTACGAAATATCCGTTTCCGTCGATCGCGATGGATGATCCGCGTTTTAACCCGAACTCCAACTATAACAGCTGGGCGGGGCCGACGAATTTCCTCAGTATTATCCGGACGGCGCATGCGTTTGAGCACCATCATCGGTATGTGGAGCTGACGTGGGTGATGCAGCCGCTGCTGTCGGCTATGTCCCGCATGACGCGGTTCTCGCAGACACTCTGCCCATGGACTGGTGAAGAAGGGTACACGGAGGCGTACTCGCCTGCGATTCTAGGCGTGCTGGATTACGTAGAGCGGCTTTGCGGCATTTTGCCTGTGGCGGATGAAAAAGGTTCTCTGTGGTTCACCGGCCTTGTGCCGTATGCGATGGATCACGGTACGGAAGTAGCGGAGGAGACAGCGTACAGCAGGAATGTGGACGGTGCGGTGTTCGAGTTGTTCAACACCCGTGAAGGCTCGGAAATTTGCCGGAATGGGGAGACGTGGGTGAGGTTTCCGTATGGCTTGCGCGTCGTGACCGACCGAAAGGGCGGGCTGCTGGGCGTAATTGGCATGGTGAGTGTGCCTGTCACGGGAACGGTTTCGTATGAAGGCAGAGAGATTCCGGTGACGGTGAAGGGCAATGAATGGCTGGCATTCGAGAACGGCATCTTTGTGAGCAAGCGGGATATAGGCGTTGTTTATCCGACATATTGATGGGGGCGAGCAGCATATGAAAACCAACAGCGAAGTACAGATTCGGGATCCTTACGTAGTACCCATGCCAGAGGAGGGAAAGTACTACTTATTCGGCAGCACCGACGCGAACATTTGGGGCAAGGGCACTGGCTTCGACGTCTATGTCGGAACAGATCTCGAGCGTTGGGAAGGGCCTTTTCCGGTGTTTCGTCCCGGTGAGGACTTCTTCTCGGAGGAGAATTTTTGGGCGCCGGAGGTTTATCCGTACGGCGGCCGGTATTACATGTTCGCGACGTTCCGGCGGCGCAGCAACAAGTTGCTCGGCACAGCCGTGCTGGCGGCCGATAGCTTAACCGGCCCGTTCCAGCTGCACAGCGACGGGCCGGTCACGCCGGTGGATTGGCCGTGCCTGGACGGCACGCTGTATGTCGACGAGGCTGGGCAGCCGTGGATGGTGTTCTGCCACGAGTGGACGCAAGTACTCGACGGCGAAATCTGCGCCGTGCGGCTGAGCGCGGACCTGCGGGAAGCTGTCGGCGAGCCGGTCGTGCTGTTCCGTGCGTCGGAAGCGCCGTGGGTCACCCGGCTCGACGCCAAGTCGACTGACGCTGGTGACGTGTTCGTGACCGACGGCGCTTTTTTGCACCGGGCCGAGGACGGCACGCTGCTCTTGCTTTGGGCGAGCTTCCATGAGAATCGCTACGCGCTCGGTTTTGCAGTGTCCGCCAGCGGACACATCGAGGGTCCGTGGGTACACGAACCGGAGGCGCTGTTTCAGGCGGACGGCGGGCATGGGATGCTTTTCCGCACGTTCGACGGTAGGCTCATGCTCACAATTCATTCACCGAACCGGACGCCGAATGAGCGGCCGTTGTTCCTGCCTGTAGCGGAACAGGGCGGCAGGCTGCGGCTCGCGGACAAGTAAGCGGGCGGGTTATTGACTTGGCCGTCAGGCATGGTATAAAATGACTGTAATGTAAATACGGCGATGGAGTTCGCCATAACCGCCTTCGGGCTAATGACTCCTACCAGCGATCATACTATCCTGGTAGGAGTCTATTTTTTATCGGCAATTTGTTAGGACGGGAGATGGGTTTGAATTGAAGAAGTGGCAAGAAAGGGCATACCGCTATGGGGAAAGCGTGATGCACGTCGCCCTGCTGGGTGCGATGTTGAAGTGGTTGTTGTACGCCGGCGTTGTCGGCATTTTATCAGGTTCGGCGTCTGCGCTGTTTTTGGCAAGTCTGGATGATGTCACCGAGAGCCGTATGGCGCATCCATGGCTGCTGTATTTGCTGCCGTTGGGCGGAGCGCTGATGGCCTATCTGTATGTGCGCATCGGGCGGAACGCGGGCAAGGGCAACAATCTGATTCTGGAGCAGATTCAGGGCGGACAGGAACGTGTGCCTCTTCGGATGGCGCCGCTTGTACTGCTCGGTACGCTCCTGACGCATCTGTTCGGAGGCTCCGCCGGCCGGGAAGGAACGGCGGTACAAATGGGCGGGAGCTTGTCCGAAGCGGTTGGCCGCGCGCTGAAAGTAGACGGCATCGATCGGCAAATTTTGCTGATGTGCGGCATCAGCAGCGGCTTCGGCTCCGTGTTCGGGACGCCGTTGGCGGGGACGATTTTTGCGCTGGAAGTTGTTGCTGTGGGGTTGGTCAGCTACCGGGCGATTTTACCTTGTTTTATCGCGAGTGTTGTGGGCAATCTGGTGACGATCGGGTGGGGGATTCACCATCTTCATTATGAGATGGGCGCTGCACCGGATATGTCTTGGGCAGTCGTGCTGAAGGTGGCGATCGCTTCCGTGTTGTTCGGGCTGGCTGCTCTGCTGTTTAGTGAACTGACGCATGGGCTGAAAAAGCTGTACGCCAAGCTCCTGACGAATCCGATGCTGCGCAGCTTTGTCGGCGGTTTGGTGGTGATCGCACTCGTGTTTGTTTTTCAGACGCGCGATTATTTGGGGCTTGGGATTCCGCTCATTCAAAGCTCCTTTGACGGGGCGGTTGCACCGCTTGCCTTCCTGTGGAAAACGCTGTTCACCGCGTTGACGCTCGGTGCCGGCTATCAGGGCGGCGAGGTGACGCCGCTGTTTGCGATCGGTGCTGCACTCGGCCATTCACTGGCCGGTCTGCTGCATCTCTCCGCGCCGTTTCTCGCAGGGCTGGGCTTTATCGCGGTGTTCAGCGGGGCGACGAATACGCCTTTGGCCTGTTTTGTCATGGGGATTGAGCTGTTCGGTTCAGAAAGCATGATTTATATGTTCCTGGCGTGCGTGGTCAGTTATTTATTTTCGGGGCACACGGGCATTTACTCGTCACAGCAGATCGGCGTTTCCAAATCGAAGCTGCATCCGCTTGCGGCCGGGGCGACGTTGGGGAATGTGAAACTGAAGAAGGCGGTTCGTGGGGAGCGGGATGAGGGGCTTTGATGTAGGCAGAAGTGTCGAGATAAGGCTGTGCCGGAGATGAAGAGGCTTGCCGCTGTGAGGGCGGCAGGCTTTTTTGCATAGGTACCGACCGTTGGCAGGGGATTGCCGAAAGATGAATCAACTCCTTTTTTACCAAGAATTAGGGGGAGGGGTGTGGTAAGATTTGAGTAGTTTAACAGGGAGAGCGTGGGGATGCACATGGACGATAACATTGAAAAACAATTGCAAGCCTATAAACAGGGGCTGTTCCAAAGCAAGTCAGAGCTCAAGGTGATCTGGTTCTAGGAGACGAATAAACCAGACGGATATTGGATGGCCGGGTGTGGCCGAGGACGGAGCATCATTTTCAGGCGATGAAATTTATGGGGACGGTGCATGAAGAGGCGCAGGGACTAGCTCCGACGGCTATGGAGGCTGCACGGATGGGGCGTGTTTTACAACTGAAGAGTAAGCCCGTCGCCATACTTTCACCACAGAGATTAGATACAAGAATGCGGGTCGCAGGAAGCGCAGCGACAACTAGTTCAAGAATAAAGTTATCCACAAGGAGTGTTATATAAATGGCTTACCAAAATATAGATGGCGTCCGTGTCTGGGGAAAGCCGGATCCGGGTGCAGTGACGCAGGCTATCACCTGTGCTGCTCACGGTAATGTCGTGCAGGCGCTGCTCATGGCCGATCACCACAAAGGCTACAGCCAGCCGATTGGCGGCGTGATGGCTTATGAAGGGCAAATCTCGCCGTCCGGCGTCGGCTACGATATCGGGTGCGGCAACAAGGCGGTGCGCACGAATCTGATGGCGGCGGACATGAAGCCGCGTCTGACGAAGATCATGAACAAGCTCGCGAAAAAGGTTTCCTTCGGCGTCGGCCGTTCAAACAGCGAGCAGGTGGATCATGCGCTGTTCGATGATCCGGACTGGGCGGTGTACCTCGCTGTGGGTCGGCAGGAACACGACAAACTGAAGGCGTTGGCCCGCAATCAGCTCGGCACGGTCGGCAGCGGCAACCATTTCGTCGACCTGTTCGAAGAAGAGGCGACGGGCCGGTTGTGGATCAGCAACCATTTTGGAAGCCGGGGGTTCGGGCATAAGACGGCCAGCGGCTTCCTGAATCTGGCGGCAGGCCGTGAGTTCCTGGCGAACGCACCCGGCGAGAGCATGGATCAGCCGCCGGTGCTGCTCGATCTGAGCAGCGAGCTCGGCGATATGTACTACCGTGCGATGAGGCTGGCCGGGCAATATGCTTACGCGGGGAGGGACTACGTCATCCAGCAGGTGTTGGATTTGGTGGGGGCGGAAGCTGACTTTGCGGTGCACAACCACCACAACTACGCGTGGCGTGAGACGCATGACGGCCGCGATGTGATCGTTGTGCGCAAGGGCGCGACGCCGTCCGCGCCGGGGCAGCTCGGTTTTATCGGCGGCAGCATGGGCGATATCTCGGTCATCGTGCGCGGCAAGGACACCGCGGAGAACCGCGACGCGTTCTACAGCACGGTCCACGGCGCAGGCCGCATCATGAGCCGCACGCAGGCTGCGGGGAAAATGAACTGGCGCACCCGCACGCGCGCGGGTGGGCAAATCAGCGACGCGCAGATGATGCGCGCGGTGCGGGAGTTCGGCGTGGAGCTTCGCGGCGCGGGAACGGACGAAAGTCCGTTCGTGTACCGGAAGCTCCAGCAGGTGTTGGATGCGCACGCCGAGACGATCGACGTGCTGCATGTTTTGCGGCCGATCGGCGTGTGCATGGCCGGTGCGGATGAATTTGATCCGTATAAGGATTAGACGACGGATCAGGATTTTACCTGCGCCGGAGGCGTAAGTTTGTAAAATCGATACAGGGCATCGGAAGAGCTTCGGTTTCCGCTTTTGATTGAATAAGTTGTAAAAGTCGGGAGGCGGGCTTCTCCCAATCACCTGTAACACCCCAGCGAACGGGAACTACTCCAGTTCGTTTGTGTCGTTTTAGTTAGGAAGCGCATGAACTGGAATTTCTTCATGCTATTCACGATTCTAGGCCGCAAAGTAGCTAAAACGCTCTAAAACGCCAAAATGGACGTTAGTAATTTCCAGTTTATTGCTGCGAACTGCCGAATTTGTGCGAAATGAGCTAGAGAAATTCCCGTTGATTAGGAGTGGGAGTGCGGATTTCCAGATCGGTACCTCGATTTGGGCAAAAATATGAAATGTACGGGAGGAAATCCAGTTCATTAGAGAAGCGTCGGCAGGTGGTGAGCAAGGCCCATAGGCAGATTGTGGCCGATGTCGGTTTCCTCAAGCCTAACCATACAACACTGCGTGTATCCCGCAGAATAAACAAACAGCCAACGGCGTGAACTAGCTGTTGGCTGTTTCGATTAGTTGATATACTCGCTGACTTTGGTCCCCTGCGGGTCGTAGAGTTCGGCGGCATCGGTTTCGGTATTGTTCCAAACATCCGACGCCGTCCACAGCAGGCTCTGGGAATACGTGCGGAAGGTAGAAGTCGATGCGCCGGTAGCGGCGAAGCTCTTGCCTTCGTCGCCGCTCAGCAGCGCCACATAGGAATCGGGACCGAGCGAGAAGCTGTCTTTAAACGTATAGGATTGACTGCCGTTCACGCTGAGCACGCGCCAGCCTTTTAAATCGATGGCGTTTCGGCTTCTATTTTTCAGCACTATATATTCGGACTTCTTGTCTCTCTCGACGATGATGATGTCAGATTGCGCAGCTGGTGCAGTAGAGGGTGCAGTGGACCCTTGTATGGATGCCGGTGTCAGCTGCGGATCACCGATAATCTGATTAATCAGACCGTTGCGATCGGAGTTAAAATTAATGCGGAGCACCTTCACGTTGGTGACATCCACCTCGATAGGTCTGGCCGCTTCCCCGGATTTAATCGACGAGACGACCAGCAGTTCCCGGCCATCCCCAATAAACTTGATCGTCCCCTTGGCCGTATCGGAAATACTGCTTTCGTCGGCGCCCACCTGGGCAGTCAGCTTCGTATAGTTGCCATCAAGCGGATACTGAACGGTACCTCCCGTCTTGATATGTGGCGGATACGGACTATTGTGATGGTAAAGACCCAATCCTGTGGCAAAGGTCGTACCGCCGATCCGAAAAGCTGGCTTATGCACAGCGGTATTATGCCCCTTCCCCCAAGCGTCGACGTTCAGCATGCTGGCTTCGTCTTCTTTTATCATGCCGGCGATGCTCGTCAGGGGGATTGTTTCACCTGCCATGGGGTTGGTGGTATTTGCCGCTGCGGTGCCGGCGGGCGTGGCCTCGGATGCGGGGGCGGCCGGTGTCGTGGACGGTTTGCCGATCGTAATGGTTTTGGCGGCATCATTCCAGCCGACTTCCTTGCCAAGCGACTCCGTAACAAAACGCAGCGGCACATACGTCGTACCTTTGTAAATAAATCCCTGCCCCTGGTCGGCGGTCGGCTGCTTCTCGGTGCCGTCGAAGATGTATTTCAGCTTCTCAAAATACACCTCAATCATCGTCCCGCCAGCAGCATAAGCGGCCGTTGCTCCAAATAAGAGACAAGTCGTCACTACGCCTAAAATGAACCCTTTGATGCTTGATTTCATGGTATTGCGCCCCTTTAAATGTATAGTCGTGAATAACTATAGCATGGAATTATTAAGATGGCGTAAAGAAACCATGCTGTGGAGCGACTGCATCCGACAAAACCTGCAAAATGTACAGCAAAATGTGGTGAAAAGGCAGTATAAAACGAAAAGACCTGCATTCTATACAGTTAAAATTGGGCTGAACCCTCTAAACTTAGTCATTTGGTGAGGTTGGCCCGAATTTAACTGTAGTATTTGCAGGTTTCTTCCGTTTTTCGGCTATTTTCTTGAAATTTGATGTAGTTTCTGCAGGTTGCGGGCAGCATACGCCATCGCATCAGGCACACCGTCTATACATGCGAGCGCCAGCCGCCCCGCCCATACAAGTCGTCGTCCACCATCCGCCGCCTAGCCACTCACAAGACGGCGCACCCCCATGCGCCTCCCCTCTAATGCACCCGGCCCGCCGCCTCGTCCGGCGAGCCGCCAATCCGCGCTAGCGTCTCGCGGTCGCAGATCACGTACAGCTGCGCATCCGCCGGCACCGGGGCGTCCAGCTTGCGGTTGATGTGCAGGTCGCCGCGATCCGCGACCAGCGTGGCGCCCTGGTCCAGCAGGGCGCTGAACGCATCGCGGTACGTTCGCCACGCCGGCTGCTTCGGCACCTCGTACATACCCTCGGTGCACTGCCGGCTCATCAACTCGGCATACATCTGCGTGACGCCGTGCGTGTAGATGGAACGGACGGCGGCATGCGAGATCATCTCCTGCGTCGGAATGAACTCGTCGACATCCGCGTGCTTAAACAGCGCGATGTGTTTCTCGTTCATCACCTCGGCGGTGATGTGGACCGAGACGCCTAAGCGCTCTTCGAGCGCGGCGATGGCGGTGGCGACGAGCAGTGTTTTGCCGTCGACGAGCAGCGGATCTTTCGCTGCATAGACGTCTTGCGTCATATGATCCGCGAAGAGAATTACGCCCATTGCACGGGGCAGCCCGGCTTGCAACAGTGTTTCTTCGCCGGTCGCGTCGCCGCGCACGTAGAAGAGCCGATCGTCCACGATCGGGAGCTTGTCGAGCTTGTCGATCAGCACAATGTCGGTGGAACGGTCAGAGGTCAGAATCTCCTGAATCGCGAGCTTCGCTTTGTCGTTCCAGCCGACGAGGATGATATGGTTTTGGCCTGAATAGTTCAATTGACCACCTACTCGTAGTTGTTCAAGATGCGCGAGGGATTTGACGATTTTTCGGATAAACGCGCTGATCAGCGCAATGCCCGTGACATACAGGCAGATGGTAAAAAATTTACCGCTATCTGTCACCGGCGCATAATCGCCAAAGCCGATGGTGGCGAGGGTGGTTAGCACCCAGTATACGGAGGTCAGCATGGAGTGATCAAAGGTATCGGGCTCCAGTGTCAGCGCAACGGCGGCGGCAAGTAAGACATATCCGATGACAAAAGGGAAGAAAATGCGGCCCTTCAAATGAATCAGGTGGTAGAACACTTTTTTTAATTGTAGCCACATCGGCAAGGCGGCCCCCCAGCTTTTGCATCCAAATTCAACATGTGCTACTTCCTAATCTGCCCCAATGCGGCTAATCTCACACGCAAATAGCACTGATCGCCGACAAGAGGATGCACCAAGGTTGTGTGATAAATACAACGTTGAGGACAAGCGCTAGGTATAAGCGTTGCCGGCCAAACGGCAGATGTAAACATTCTGTTAACTGTTGCGCCCCCTTCACAAATTCTTATCCCCCGCTTGATATTCAACTTACATACAACCTGCATAATGAGTCTTGTCAGCAATTCCAATCTGGAGGACAAAGGAGCAGACCATGCAAACCAAAGATCAGATCAAACCTCATTTCAGTGTGTTGGAAGACGTTCGCTTTATCACCAACAAACGGCCTTGGTTCGGCAAGCATCCGGAGACATTAACAGGCGATTATGCTTTTGCCGTCGTAGGCGACCGGTGCGGGATGGCGACGGCGGGCGTGTTTGAGAAAGCGATCGAGGTGCTCAAGGATTTGAAGCCGTCGTTTGTGCTGGCCGTTGGCGATTTAATTGAGGGCTACTGGACGAACCCTGCCTCCGCGCATGAGGAGTGGGATGAGCTGGATGCGATGGTGCAAGCGACGGGTCTGCCGTTTTTCCCGACGGTCGGCAATCACGACTACGGCAACGCTGTGATGGCGGACGTGTGGAGCGAGCGTAAAGGCATGGATTATTACGCTTTCCGCGCCGGCGACGCGTTGTACATCACGATCAATACGGAGCATACGCCGGATGAGCTGCCGGAAGCGTTCGTAAACGTGATCAAAACGGTAACGGAACAAATTAAGCGCGATCCCGCAGGCGCCAAGCAGCATCTAAAAGCGTTCGGCGAGGCATTGACGCCCGAGCAGCTCCAAGGCATGTCGCAAATCAAAATGACGATCGGCGAAGAGCAGTTCGCTTTTATCGAGGACGTATTGAAAGAGCACCAGGACGTATCCTGGACCTTTATCTCCATGCATAAACCGGGCTGGAAAACGGGCAGCGAGGAGTTCACGCGCCTGGAGCGGCTGTTGAGCAATCGCCCGCACACGATTTTCGCAGGGCACCTGCACGAGCTTGAATATACCCGCGAAGGCAACCGCGAGCTGATCCAACTGGGCCGTACCGGCGGACTGCCGCACGGAGAGGAAGAAGTTGGCGCTAACGCTAACCTGCTGCTGTGGGTTACGATGCGAGGCGGCGTTCCGACCTACCGTGTCATCCATCTGGACGGCGTGCAGGACATTACGGCTTATCCGCCTCATAGAACAAAACACGTGAAGGAGTAAATCCCCATGGAATCTATTTTCTTTGTACATATCACGGATATTCACCTGAGCAAGCCAGGCAAGCAGCCGCTGTTCGGATTGACCATGTCCGACAAACTGCACAGCATTTTCGCCGAAATCGGCAAGTTGGAAACGAAGCCGGCCTTTGTCGTGGTCAGCGGCGATTTGACGCATGACGGCGATCTGGAGGATTACCGTTTTCTGCGGAGTTTCCTGCAAGCGGAAGAGCGTGCGCTCGGCGTGCCGATTCATGTGGCGCTCGGCAATCACGATACGCGCGAGCCGTTTCGCGAGGGGTATCTCGAGGAGGAGCCTTCCGACGCTTCGTACTACTACAGCTTCATGAACGACGGGCTGCGTGTGGTCGTGCTGAATACGCAAGTGCCGGGCAGCCATGACGGATATCTGGATCCTGAGCAGCTTCGCTGGCTGAAAGGCGTGCTCGCCGAACCGGCACCGATCGGCACCATTCTCGTGCACCATCACCCGGTCGTGGCGACGCCGACGGCGATGATGGACAGCCACCTGCTGCAAAATCCACAGGACCTGGCGGCGGTCATCGAAGGCAGCGATGTGATCGGTCTGCTGTCGGGGCACATTCATTTTCACAACATCGGCTTGCTGAACGGCATCCTGTGCGCTTCGGCGGACGGTTCGGCCTTCGGCTTGGATCCGATGGCAGAGGGCGTCATGCGCATGGTCGAGCGCTCCGGCTATAACTATGTTCTCGTGAAAAACGGACAGATGATCGTACAACCGATGATGGTGCCGGGCGAGCAGCGTGTGCTGGTCGAGTATGATCTGAAGAAGCTGCAAGCGGCGCATAGCTAATCAGAATAGAGGAGAGGGAGACCATCATGTCCAGAAAAATGGTAACAGCCGGCGTAATTGCCTTGGCCATGTTGACAACAGCGGCCTGCGGGACTGCCAATCAGGAGGCATCCGGTTCTGTGAAGTCGTCCGGCGAGCCGACCCAAATTACGTTCTACAGCTACAATCTGGCGATTGCCAGTCAAAAAGAGGGCGTGCTGCAGTTGATCTCCGAATTCGAAGCGGCTCACCCGGATATTAAAATCGATCCGATCGCCATTGCGTCGACCGAAATCAATACGAAGGTGCAGGCGGATATTGCCGCCGGCTCGCGTCCCGACGTGGCGCAGCTCGTCTTTGACGGACTGGATTATGCCGTGCAGAACTACGGCGCCAAGGCGCTCGAGGACGTTGTTCCGGCCGACGAGCTGAAAAAGAACTTCGAAGGCTTCTCCCCTAACGGGCTGAAGCTGGGACAGCTTAAAGGCAAAACATACGGCATGCCGTACACATTCAGCACACCGGTTCTCTTTTACAATGCGAAAATCTTCCAAGATGCCGGACTCGACCCGAACCAGCCGCCGAAAACGTGGGACGAGGTGAAGCAGGCAGCCCTGCAAATCACCTCCAAAACGAAAGCCGCAGGCGTCCACATCCAAGGGATGGCAGGCGCAGACTGGGTCGCGCAAGCGCTGGTCGGCAGCAATGGCGGCAAGGTGCTCTCCGATGACCGCAAATCGATTCAGTTCGGTGAGCCTGCGGCCGTCGGCGCCATCACGATGTGGCGGGATCTGATCCAAAGCGGCGCGCACGACAAATTGAACGACGGCGACGTGACGCAATCGTTCAGCGAAGGCAAGCTCGGTATGCTGCTCACCACAAGTGCGCTGCAAAGCGGCTTCATCACAGCGGCGAAAGCAGGCGGCTGGGAACTGAAAAACGCAGCGATGCCTTCCTTCGGCAGCAAGCCGACAACGCCGGTGAACTCCGGCAGCGCTTTGTTCATCTTGTCCGAAGATAAAGCGAAGCAAAAGGCGGCGTGGGAATTCGTGAAGTTTGCGACTAGCGAGCGCGGCTACACCATCATCACGACGAAAATGGGCTACCTCCCGCTGCGTCCCGCGATCGTAGACGACGCGCAATATCTGAAAGACTGGGTTGCGCAGAATCCGCTCGTTAAGCCGAATCTGGATCAGCTTGCGCGCCTGCAGCCATGGGTGTCCTACCCAGGCGCCAAATTCAGCCAAGTCGAGTCGACCTTCCTCGATGCCGTGCAAAAATCGCTGCAAACGACCGGCGATATTACGCCGATCATGCAGGACGCGCAGAAGCGCGCGCAAACGCTGATTCAATAAGCTTGACCGGAAAGGAGCAAACCCATGAATAATACCCTTGCTGGGGCTCTGCCTAAGGAACGGTCCAACCCGGTGCAGCGCGTGCGCCGCAAGCGCTCGCTGCGCTGGATCATGCCGTGGCTGTACCTGCTGCCGGCGCTGCTGTCCATCGGCTACTGGGTGTACCGTCCGCTGCTGCAGACAGTGCGGCTCAGTTTCTATGAGTGGAACATGCTGCCGACTTCGCCTCAGGTCTGGATGGGACTGAAAAACTACGAGCTCCTGTTCAAGCTGCCGGACATGAGCCAGGCGCTGCTGAACACGCTGATCTACACCGTCGGTGTGCTGCCGTTCTCACTTATCATCCCGCTGGCTATCGCCATTGCCACCGACAACATCGGCAAGCGGTCGCGCACCTTGTATCGGGCGCTCGTCTTCGTGCCGATGATCATGGCGCCGGTCGCCGTATCCGCGATCTGGAGCTGGCTCATGAACCCGATGGGCGGCCTCATCAACAAAACGTTGATGGCGCTGCATCTCGTTCATGATCCGATTCGTTTCTTTTCCGACGCCAACTGGGCGATCTGGTCAGTCACCTTCATTACGGGCTGGAAGCTGATCGGCTTCAGCACCTTGATCTTCTCGGCCGCCTTGTCCGGTCTGAACAAGGAGTACGTCGAAGCGGCCAGAATGGATCGGGCAAGCCGCTGGCAAATCATTTGGCACGTGCTGCTGCCCTTACTGTCGCCAACGATTATGTTCATGGCGATGCTGAGCACGTTGTTCGCCGCCGAATGGAGCTTTTCCTACATCAATGTGCTGACGCAGGGCGGCCCGATGAACTCCACGACCAACATCTATTACCTGCTGTGGACGTACGGCTTCAAGACATTCTCCGTCGGATCGAGCTCGGCGGCAGCAGTTGTTGTCGTATTCGGCTCGAGCTTGATCGCGCTTGGTTTCATGAAGCTCTCGAACAAGCTGTCGTTCTACGATAATTAATTGCGCGTTCCGAAATTACTGCCTACTTATTCGGAAAAGTCGCCAAAGGAGGAACAGACGTGAAGAAAACGTCTCTGACCGTGTCCCGCCCGGCGCTGGCCGGCAAGCATATTTTGCTCATATTGCTGAGTTTGTTGGCTGTTTTTCCATTTTACTGGATGCTGAATACATCATTTAAAACGGCCGGCGACATCTATTCCACTTCGCTGCTGCCGAAGCATTGGACGTTCGACAACTACCTCTATGCGTGGAAAGCCATTCCGATGGCCCGCATGATGGCGAATTCGCTGACGGTGGCGATCGTGCAAACGGCAACGCAGCTCTTGACGAGCGTTCTGGCCGCTTTTGCGTTTACCCGCTGGCAGTTCCGCGGGCAGGGCATCGTGTTTGCCCTGATCTCGCTTACTTGGCTGGTGCCGTTTCAGGTCATCATGATTCCGAACTATGTCGTCATCAGCGGCTGGGGGCTGCGCAATAATTTGCTGGGGCTGATTATTCCGAACCTTGTCTCGGCGTTCGCCGTCCTGCAGATGTACCACACGTTCCGAACGTTTCCCAAAACGCTGATCGAAGCGGCCCGTCTCGACGGGGCCTCCGATTGGAGCGTGCTGTGGCGCACCATATTTCCGAACTTGCGGGCGACGATCGCCTCAACGGGCGTGCTGCTGTTCATATCGGCTTGGAACGATTATTTCTGGCCGCTGCTCGTCACGAATAAACCGCAGTTTTCGACCCTGCAGATCGGTCTGCAATCTTTTATGTCCACGGAGGCCAACCAATGGGGGCCGATGATGGCGGCGACAACCATGGCGAGCCTGCCCATTCTCGTGATTTACCTGGCTTTGCAGCGACACATTATCGATTCTTTCTTAAAAGGCGGCTTGCGTTAATGAATTCACCTGCACCCGATGAACGGGATTACTCACAACTAACGGGCTTGGCTAAACCCTCTCTGGAAAAATTAGCCCATCAACAAATTCGGGAGCACATGTTAAATGGCTACTTTTTGCCTGGCATGCTGCTCTCGGAAAATGAACTGGCCGAACGCTTCGGCATGAGCCGAACACCGATCCGGGCCGCTATCTCTTTGCTGGAAAAAGAGGGCTTCGTGGAGTCCATCCGGGGACGGGGCGTCTTCGTCAAAGACATCTCGTTCCGGGAGTTCCACGAGATGTTCGAGGTGTTGTCCTCGCTCCAGCTGTACAGTCTGGACATCGCGGCGATGCGAAAGCTCGACTTCGATTTGCCGACGCTGGAAGGGTATCTGGAGCGGCAGTTGCGCGCCTCTGCGGAGGACGATTACCGCACCTATTATGAAAGCGGGCTGCTCTTTATTGAAACGATGCTGCGCATGGTGAAGAATGCAAGCATGCTGCAGATCATCGAACAGATCAAAGGCAAATATATGTTCAAAATCATTTCGTACCGCAAGCTGCATGTCCACACGCTGCCCAAGCCGCAGCAATCGGGGCATTTCAATAAACGCATCTACCAGGCGCTGGCGGCAGGAGATCTGGACGAAGCGAGAGGTGTCGTCCTGGAGTTGATTGAACAGATGCGCCGGCAATTTCAATCTTTTGATATGTAACGAGCAGTCATCCTATCATAGAAACGGTGGTTACACGCTATGAATGCCATGGTAAAAACAGGGGAGCGCGTGCTTGCAGTGGAAGGCGCATATAACGTACGAGACTTGGGCGGTTATGCGACAAAAGACGGTAAAACGACGAAATGGGGAGCGTTCTACCGCGCGGACGGCTTGCACCGGGTATCGGAACAAAGCCGTGCCGCTTTGGCAGGCCGGGGAATCGCGAGCGTGATCGACCTTCGGCATTCGCGGGAAGTGGAGGAGAAGCGGAACGTCTTCGCGGAGTATGAAGGCGTCGCGTATCACAACATTTCGCTGATTAACCCGGCGAAAGTGTCTAGCGGCGCGGTGCGCAGCCTGGGCGACCTGTACGTCGACCTGCTGGACGGGGCGCAAGCGGAATTGCTGCGCATCTTCACGGTGCTGGCGGAGAGCGGTGAAAGTGCCGTTCTGTATCACTGCACGGCGGGCAAAGACCGCACCGGCGTCGTGTCTGCGCTGCTGCTCGCGCTGGCGGGCGTGCCGGAGGCGACCATCGTCGAAGATTATAGCCTGACGGCTGTCTGCTTGACGCCGCTCATGGACGAACTGCGCCGCGACCGCCCCGAGGGAGTGTCGGCGGAGGTGTACGAGCACTTTATCGGCTGCGACCCCGGCAACATGGTCATGATGCTGGAGCACCTCGCCGAGAAGTACACGAGTGCCGAGCAGTACTTGCGCGGCATTGGGCTGACGGAGGCGCAGCTTCAGGCGCTGAAGGCGCGGTTGGTTGGGTAGAGTTGAACACGTCCCCTCTGTCTGGAGAGGACGTGTTTTTTTGTGGCTAAGCGACGCGGGGAGGGCGTTGTCTCTGCGAAAAGGGGGCGAATCCCGCCTACCGCGGTGCGCCGCCTGCAAAAGTACAGGAAATTTCGCTATCCCGGCCTAATCCTTGAAGGCTCCTGCAAAAAGTACATTAAATTCCGACAACATTTCATTTGGAAGCGATTACAAATCGACCTTCTTGAAATTTAGCTGTAGGAAATGCAGGTATTCCTGTAATTTTGCTCTATTGGGTTGAATTTAGCTGTAGTTTTTACAGTTTGTGGTTCTAAGAAAGTCCCAAAACTCAATGCCAACACGTGGATGCCGCGCCAGTCGCTTAAATCGCACTGTTTATGCTTATTCCAAGAGTTAGAAGAGAGGAGTGGCAGCGAATTTCTGACTTGTTGTACTTGAATGAGTGGAGTTTGGAAAAATGTAATGTGTAGCGGTTGCCACAGTGCTTATGCAGCTTCCGATGCGTCATTTCAAATTGTAACGGTCGCGACAGCGCTTATTTGCTGAAAAACCAACGAAATCTGGTCAATTTGACTCGAATAGCCGCTGCTGCAACCGTTAGCCTTGAAAAAATGGTATTTAGCGCTAAATAGGCGCCAGGGCAACCGTTAGCGTTGAGGTGCTTGTTCAACTTGATCATCATTAGGAGGCGCCAAATTCCACTTCTTTCATCACAACTAAAAACCTGGCCGCAGAGGGCCAGGCTTCTATCTTCACCGCACACATTAGAAGGGAAGCGCATGAGAGCAACTAATTCTTGGCCATCCAGCTGACGATTTCGGGATGCTCCGTGTACAAGCGATGGTGGTACATAAAGTACTCGACAGCCTCCGACTCATCCCCGAACCCAATCGTCTCCGGTGGGTTCTTAGGCACCTTTTTCAGTCCAAGCAGCAGCGGGAGGACATGAGGATTTTGTTTCTTGGCTTGGCGCAGCAGTCTTTTCATTTCCTGTTGTGGCCCTTGCAGCATGTACAGCATGAAAAGGCGGTTATAGTTGAATTGCGCGCTATCCTCATCGTACTCGTCAATGACAGCTATCCCTTTCTGGTATTGCTTAGTGAATATATAGGCGGTGACCAGCAAGTAGCGGGCGCCCATGCCGTCGTCCGGTGAGAGGGCAAGCATCTCCTCAAGCAGGGATACGGCTTCCTTTGAGCGCTGCAACACGTAGAGACAAAGCTCAGCGCAGCCGTACATGGAGCGCATAAATGGTCTTGTTTCCGTTAATCCCCAGAAAAAACCTTTGTTTTTCGCGAAAAAGGCGCTGCCGAGCTGCTTGCGCCCAGCTTCGATGCCTTGGCGATAGTAGTCGGCGGCTAAGTTGAAGTCCTTCAAGTCCCCGGCAATAATGTTATAGGCATCCGGATGAAGGGGATCAAGCTTGATCGCTTGCTCGGCTAGTGACTTCCGTTCCTTCTGGGAGCGTGTGTGCCAAGCTTTATCGATAAGGTGCTGCGCCGGACTGACGGAGCCAAGGCGGGACGACCGCAGCTGCGATGCCATGAAGGAATCCTCTTCATCCAAAAAATCGTCATCGTCATCCCACGCAGCATCCTCTTCTTCATCGCTCATGGTCTGATCTAAGAAACCGAGGATTTCCTGGAACCGTTTGGAGATGCTGCCGGCTGAAACCCCGTAACGCGCGGCTACAGCCGTTTGAGTGGCCTCCACTTCTTCCAACAGGAAGGACAGCGTGTACTCCAACGTGGCGAGGACTACAGTCTGCTTGTTAATGATTGGTTTGGATGAGGTCGAATAATGATTCCAAAGCGAGGCAATCATGGAAATGTCTTTCCACGTGTAACGCCCCAATAAGTGCTCAGGGAGCTTAGTGGCAATGATCTCGTAAACGGGGGATGTCCATTGCAAGTAAGCAATGAAAGACTTATATTCGGCTTGCGAAGCCGGGTGTTGCGGTTCCGCCTTCACTTCTTCCTGCGCCGTTTGCTGCGCGCCGATGCGCACAACGTTCCCGGCCTCGTCTGCCGGAAGGCAGCATTTCTTATACTTATTGCCACTACCGCAAGGACAAGGATCATTCCTGCCGACTTTCACCAATTGTGACATATACAGCCCTCAAATCTTCATTTTCTTTCAATTATATCACAATACCTAACATAAACCCGTCATAGCCTTTGCTGCCCACAGTCTGGATCGCCGTTGCGCTGATGCGCGGTTCTTGGGCCAACAGCTCGTAAAATGTCCGGACCCCCTGCACGCGCGCATCGGCACTGTCTTCCCGCAAGATCTCGCCCTCACGGATGACGTTGTCGCCGAGAATGACCGTGCCTGGCTGCGAGAACGCCAGCGCCCACTTCAAATAGTGCGGATTGTTCGGCTTATCCGCATCGATAAAGATGAAGTCGAACGGCTGCGTGCCCTCGGCTTCGAGCTCGGCCAACTGCGCCAGGGCGTCGCCCACCCGCAGTTCCACCTTGCCGGCCAGCCCCGCCAGCTGCAAGTTCGCTTGTGCGATTTCCGCATGGTGCGGGTCCAGCTCCAGCGTGACAAGCCGTCCGTCTGCAGGCAGCGCCCGCGCCATCCAAATCGTGCTGTAGGCACCCAAGGTGCCGATCTCCAGAATACGCTTCGCACCCTTCATCTGAATGAGAAGCTGCAGCAGTTTGCCTTGGCTCGGGCTGACATCGTAGGGCGGCAGAGCCGCCATCCGATTGGCGGAGAGCACTCGCTCCAGATCGGGGTCATGCGGAATTAATTGCTGCTCAATATAATGATCGACTTTTTCCCACGTTTCGTTCGGTTGCATGTGAATCACGTCTCCTCAGTGAAAGGGTTACTTTCTGCTTTTAGTGTACGAGGATTCGATGCATAAATATAATATATAATTATCTGTAAATCATACATTTAGTGTATAAATGGAGGCGCCAATGAATTTACATGCTTTGCGGCTGTTCCATATCATCGCGTCAACGGGCAGTGTCACGCGCGCTTCGGAGCAGCTCCATATCAGCCAACCGGCCATCACCGCGCAGATCAAAAGGTTCGAAAAAGAGCTCCGCTTCCCGCTCTTAAAGCCGGAAGGGCGAGGCATCGCCTTGACCGATGCGGGGGAGGAGCTTGCTCGGTTGGCGAAGCGGCTGTTCGCGGTGGAGCAGCAGCTTGAGCAGTTCGCGGACGATTACCGCAATGGGGCGACTGGCGTCATTCGGCTGGCGGCGACGTATTTGCCGGCGCACTTTTTGCTGCCGGCGTGGCTAGCGCGTTTTAAACGGCAGTATGAGCAGGTGGAGATGACGATTACGACGACGAACTCCGGAGACGCCTTGGCCAAGCTGATGAATGTCGAGGTGGATATTGCGATATTTGGAGGGGCCGCAGAGGACTATCCGGAGGCGATTCATAAGGAGGAGTTATTCCAGGATGAGCTATGGTTCGTCGTAGCGCCTCATCACCGATACGCGGGTCAGCGGGTGACACTCGCGGAGATGATGAAAGAACCTTTTGTTATGCGGGAGGAAGGAAGTACGACGCGGGAGCGGCTGCTGTCGCTTTGCCGGACGTATGGTGCCGCGCTCCCGACGATATCGCTCCAATTTAATGGCTTGCATGAAGCGATTCAAGCTGTCATTGCGGGGTACGGTGCGAACTTTGTGTCTTCGCTTGTGGTGCGCGACTTTGTGGAGCGCGGCGAGCTCGCCCGCGTCTACGTGGATGGCATTCAGTTGATGAATGCCATCGGCATCTGTACCCGGAAGCATGAGCCGCTCCCCCCTTCGGCAGCGAATTTCATTCAGTTGGTGAAGGGGGAAGCCTGAACGGACATGCAAAACATGTAAAAATTTGTAGAGGAAATGACTTCCATTTGTCGAACTATTCCTCCAAAAGGGGGAATGGACTTGTTAGGAGTGGCATTATCCGGCGGCGGCTACCGTGCATCGTTATTTCATCTTGGGGTGTTGGCACGCCTTGCCGATTCAGGATTGCTAAGGCAGGTCGAGGCGTTCTCAACGGTATCGGGCGGTTCGATTGTAGGGGCATTTTATTATCACATGCTGTGCGAGGAGCTGCGGAAGGATCGCGTGTTAACCGATCAGGATTATCGCGATTTGATGCAGCGGGTTATTGGAGCATTTGTCACAGCGGTGCAGGAGGATTTGCGCAATCGAGCGCTGGTCTCGGGGGTGATCTCATCCGTCATCCCGCCGCAGATTACGAAGCCGCTGCTGAGTTTCATGCATCGGATCTTTCCGTCATTGAACACCGACGTGGTGTTCGCTTCCAAGTTGGAGCAGGGGCTTAGGGCGTTGATGTTCCACGATACCGTCCTGCTGGACTGGCAGCAGCCACCTGTCCACCCGTCGAACCGGAAGCCGGAGCTCATCATGAATACGTCGATTCTTGAGAATGGACAGACGCTTTATGTATCGACGAATCCTGACAGTGTGCTGTGGGCACGCAACGCGATGAATCATGGCGTGCAGGCGGATGAGCTGCAGCAGCTGCCGATTGCCAAAGCGGTGGCGGCATCGGCCTGTGTGCCGGGGCTTTTTGACCCGATGGATATTCGCTTTGGGGATCATGGGGTTCATGGCGTCGACGGCGGTGTATTGGACAATCTGGGCGGTCATGCGCTGGAGCTGCTGCGGCAGTCGGACATGACGATGCTGCTCAGTGACGCGTCAATGCCGATGGCCGTGGAGAGCTACGAGGACGTCGACGCGGTGGAGTCTTTTCTCCGTATCCAGGATTTGTTCATGAATGTCATTCGTGATCTGCGGATGGGAGCGGCCGGGGATGTACGCATCGACATGCGCTGCGATCTTCCCGGCATTGATTCGACTGTCAGGACACTGGCGATGACGATGCGAACGGATCTGAACGCATTCTCGGAGGTGGAGGCCTACACCTTGATGTACGTGGGATATCGATCGTGCGAGGAACAGCTCAGACGCAAACAGGTGAAAGATGAGTTGCTGGCAGAGGCTGCAGCGGAAACCGCCTGGCCGTTTATGACCATTCGCGAATATGCGGCATCGCCAACGCCGGCATACTTGACGATGCTGGATCGCAAGCGAGACAAGCGGTTTGCCATCCCTAAGCCGAGCATCACGCAGTTCATCAGCCTGGCGTATTTGCTGTTATATGCGACGCTGTTTGTCTACATAACGATAAACCACGGCGTAATAGAGGCGCTGTGGTATGCGTTCTGCATACCCGTGCTCTTTGTAACGTGTGTTGGCCTTCTGTATTTACGCAGGCGCCTCGTCAAGGATCGACGCCGAGGGACGCTGGCGCAGCTGGAGCAAAGCAATTTCCGCCTGTAACGGGGCGGGATAGAGAAAGGGAGGTCACGGTATAGACGACCGGGACCTCCCTTTTTAGTTATATCGATAACCTACTGCGGATTCGCTTCAATAGCGCCCCCAAGCCATTCGAATTCATATTCAAATTGAGCTGTGGAGCTGTAAACATCAGGTGAGTAGGGACGGACGACCGGGAGGGAGGCGGAAGGCTGGGCAGCGGCCTCCGGATTCTTTTCATGGGCGCTGACGCCTAACGCCGTTAGGAAAAATAAGCCAATGCATAACCAGACCATTTTGACCGTCATAAGGTTCGCCGCCTCCGTCGCTTCAAGATATTTTAAGTGTAAGCCGGGCATGTCATCGCAGTATCAACGGGATGTAAAGATTGCGTGGATTTTCTAGTAATCTCGTATAGTAAGCGGCGATAGATTCCGATATAATTTGATTACAAAAGATGTCGAATTGTAGGGATGATCGATGCTTGGCACAATTGGGGGAACAGCTAGAATGAGACGCAGATTCAGGTTATGGAAGCAAATTGGCATCGGGATATGCGGCGGTCTCATCGGAACGATCGCTTTAACGTTCACCCCTGCGACAACAGAGCAGAATACCACGCCCAATGTGGAGAAACGGCATGTGATGATTCGGCTGGAGGATGTCGGCCTTGGCGGCGATTACAACAGTCCCGAGGGGTTGGGCAAGCTGCGTGCGGTGTTTGAATATTTGGCCTCGGAGCATGTGCCCTATCATGTTGCAGTCATTCCGAGGCGCATTTCGATGAAGGCGGACGGTGTCTGGAAAGAACGCGGCATCGACGACCCGAATCCCGATCCTCTGGTAAGCGCGTTCATCAAGGTACTCCAGGATGCGCAGCGAAACGGCGGCGTCCTCGGTATGCACGGCTACCGGCATCAGTATGGCGAGTCGTATCGGGCAGACGGTGAGCATAACTCGGGGATCGGCTCAGAGTTCAACGTGCAGGGTGCGCCGGAAACGATGGAGACGTCATATGCGGCCGAGCGGATGAAGGATGCGCTTGCCGCGTTTGCGAAAGCGGGCTTGCAGCCGGCCTTTTGGGAGTCGCCGCATTATCAGGACACCCGGGGGCAAGAGGAAGTGTTCCGGTCGTTCGTCGGCCTGCTCTATCAACCGGACATGCATTCGAAGAACTCCCTGAAAGATCTCGTCACCTACGATACGGTCAATACGTATGGGCAAAAGAGTCTCGGTTCCGTGTACGTCCCGGCCCCTTTCAAATATGTGAGCGACTCGCTGTCCGTCGATCAAATGCTGGATCGAGCGCGGACGGACGACGGGTTGGCGTCGTTTTATTTTCACCCCTTCCTGGAATTTTCGCATTTGGAGCAGGTAAAAGGCACCGACGGCGCGCCTGTGGTAAGGGACGGGCTTCCGGCATATGCGTATCGGCAGGAGGAGGATCCCTCCTACTTGCACAAGCTGATGGCCGGCTTCCAGGAGCGCGGCTACCGCTGGATGTCGCTGTACGACGTCGTGCCGTTCACGCCGGGCAGCCGCGTCACGCTGCCGCCGAAGACGCCGATCCACCATGTGCTGGTGGGTGATGTGACAGGCAAAGGGCATGCCGATGTTGTCGTGCGGGAGGCGCACCGCATCCTTGTGATCCCCGGCAACTATACGCCGCCGCGCAACCGCACACAGGAAGGGTCACAGGTGTGGCTGCAGGAAGCGTATGCACCGGAGGAGCAGCTCGTGCTGCTCGACGTAAACGCCGATGGCAAGCAGGACCTGCTCGCGTACAACGCGCAGACCGGCGCTGTCCGCGTGGCGCTGTCGGACGGGCAGGCATTCCTGCCGCCGGAGGACATGGGCGCGATGCCGCCGGGCTTGACCTCGCTGAAAGCGCTTCAGCTCTCGCGCGGCAAAGGGCTGATCGCCAAGGGCGCGCACGGCCTTGTGCAGGCGGCGGTGTCGGGCAAGCGCGTCGAGTACGCCGACGTATCCGCGGCGCTGCCGGAGGATGCGGCCGTGTACACCGGCCGCTTCGACAGCACGGACGTCGACGACGTGCTGTGTGTGTCGGGCAGCGACCGCAAGCTGTCGCTGCTGGCGCAGCAGCGCGGCGGCGGCTTCGCCCCGCCGCGAGCGCTGGATAAGGTGTCCGTGGACGCGGACAGCCAGGTGTTGGTTGGCGATGCGGACGGGGACGGGCGCAGCGATGTGATTTTGTACAACGCGGCGACAGGCGTCTGGCGCGTGCTCGAGAATGAAGGCGGCGGGAGCTTCCGCCCGCTCGACAATGCGTTTGGCCCCTGGGCGCAGGGCGCCGCCCGGCAGGGGCTCGCCGCCGATTGGGACGGCAATGGCAAAGCGGACATTGCCTCGTATGACGAGGCCGGCCATGTCCTGGACATGGCGATGTCGTTCCGCGGCGCGACCCGGTAGGGGGCGTGCGGGTGTTGGTGGAGGGCCGCTCCTTCGGGGGCGGCCTTTTTGGCTGGGCACGCTGCGCTGCAGGTGGCTCAGCAAGGTTTTTAGGCAGTTTGGCGGAGGCGGCGTGCTAGAGCAGCGGCAACAGCGGCAACAGCGGCAACAGCGGATTAGAGCAGGAAGAGCAGGAAGAGCAGAGGAGCAGGAGGAGCAGGGAGAGCAGGCTGGCCAGGCGCGGTGGGGCTTGTCAGGCGAGTAGTCGGGGGCAAGGTCGGCTGGCTTGCTTAAGGGGAACCCCGCCCGCTGACAAGTTGCTTGCCGACAAAGAAACGACGAAATTCCTGCGAATGCGCAGGGATTTTTCGCATTTTCGGCCTGTTCGGGGAAATGCCTGCGAAAACGCAGGCATTTCGAGCGGATTCACCGAAAATCGGCCGATCTGCCACAAAAACCTGCCAAATCGCAGGCTTTTGCCGAAATCGGGGGAGAACGGGATGAAATTCCTGTCTAATCGCAGGTTTGGGGCGGTGGCGTGAACAGCGGAAGGGGGAGGCAGCGTAATATTAGTCTACTTCAGCAGGTATGCGTGGTGAGCGCATGTATCATGGGGAGTGAGGAGTGCCAGGCGTGATTTGTGGCGCTGCCGGCGAACAGCAGGCTCGACCAAAGCGCCGCACGAGTCCACTGCCGTCGGACGACTATGCCCCACCCCCCCCCCACCTGCAACCGGCAAAAAGGCCCTCACGTTCTTTTAACGGAACGTGCAGGGCCTTAGGTCGCTTGCAGGTTACTCAGCGTTCTTTTTGCCAACCCCTTGCAGGTAGGTGAAAGATTCCGATAAGAGATGGATCAGTTGATCCGTCTGCTCTTTGCCCAAGTGGTCGATTAATCCTGCGAAAATCTCTTTATACTGATCCGTCGCCTTTTGCGCGAGCGTGATGCCTGCTTCCGTCAGGGTCAGCTTGGAGATGCGGCGGTCACTTTGGTCCGGGGAGCGTTCGATATAGCCGTTGTGAATGAGACTGTTCGTCATTTGCGTCACGGTCGGCGAAGTGACTTGCAACGTTTTGCGCAGCTCGGAAACGGTCGTTCCCGATGTATCGCCTTGGTCCAACATTCTCTTCATGAGGACGAGAACGCGGACTTCGCTCGTTTTGATTCCCCAGACCGTGGTTTTGCGCCAATCAGCCTTAGCCAAACGTGAAAATACATCAATCAGGCTGAGGATGTAAGCATGGGAGTATTGTGTCATTGTCGTCACCGCCAGACATTCCTGATAGGTAAGGCACACTAATCATAAGAAAAGAGCTCCTTGTCGTCAACTTTCGGGCCGCATTACTCGGTGTTCGAACGATGCGGCATCGGAGAGGAAGAAAAAGGAAAACAGAGATTCAAGCAGAATATTGAGAAGATATCGAGTAGGGGAGGGCTTTCTGTGACGAATGAGGCAATGATGCAAATAACCGAAGTGCGGGAATATATCCCACTACTGCGGAACGCCACGGCGATCTCAAAGATTCATAAAGGTTTCTCTTATGACGGGAAATACCTCGTTTATGAAGGGAGTAACAAACCGGCTTATGTACTCCGTACTGCGACTTTCAAGCAGAGCGAACGTAAAAGGCGGGAGTTCGAGATCGTAGGCCATATCCACGCCCTTGGCGTTCGTACTTCTGAGCCTGTTGCATTTGGCACGATTGAGGCGCTTGATTTATGTTACATGGTTTTACGGTATGTCGAGGGGGAGGATGCGTCCGAAAGGCTGCCGCAGATGACGGCTGAGGAACAGTATAACGTGGGTGTTGAAGCAGGCCGGGAACTGCTTATGATGCACGAGATGGAAGCGCCTGTGGATCTGGAAACGTGGTCAATGCGCAGGATTGCGAAGCATAACCGTCACTTGTCGGACTATCGCCAATGTGGGGTTAAGCTGCCTGGAGAGCGTGCGATTATTGCCTTTATCGAAGAGAAATTGCCGCTGCTGGAAGGTCGCCCGAACCGTTTTCAACACGATGACTTTCATCCCGGCAACCTGCTCGTGCAGGGCGGTGCGTATGCGGCGGCGATCGATTTCAATCGGTACGACTGGGGAGACCCGTATCATGATTTTCTGAAAATCGCCTACTTCGCCAGCGAAGTCAGTATTCCGTTCTCGATGGGGCAAATCGACGGATATTTTAAAGGGAAGGTTCCGGGGGAGTTTTGGAACCTGTATGCGCTGTATACGGCAATGATTATGTTTGGAACGATCACGTGGACGCTCCAAGTCGTGCCGGCACAGCTCGATTCAATGATGGTCCGCATTCAAAGGGTACTGAATGATCATCGGAATTTCGAAAGCGCCGTACCGAAGTGGTACAAAGGCTAGCCAAGCATTTAGAGGATGAGGATGCAAGAGCAAATTGAAGAGTTCGTCATACGTGGGCTAAAGAGGTCTTCATACCATAGTTAATAGTTGGAGGTACCGATGCGATTTTTTGAGATTACTGACGATTCAGGATTTCTTGGCGTATTCAACCCGCAAACCTACATTTCCTTCGTAGACGAAGATTGGGAGTTCGGCCAATTGATCCGTCACTTTAAACAACAGATTGGTCACAAAAACCTTCTGCTTTGGGGGAGTGGTGGTGAAGGGGCTTTAAAGGTAGGCATCGGTGAGAAGTTTAGCGGGGTAAGCGGATTTAAAGAAATCGAAGGGATTATCGAAGTAACAAATGGCAGACTCTGTCTGATTAACTATGAGTCTCTAACAATGGGGGCACAATTTCCTGATGTCAGCTTACCGGAAGCTCATTTGCGAGACTGTGTTTTTGAACTTAGCAATGGACTGTACAAATGTCGAATTGTCCAGATGAACAACGTTGAAGCGAGGTTGGATACTGAACCGGAACTGGACTTCATAATAGAGTTTACGCTAACCGACGATGGAGCTGAACCGTGGAGTCATATCCCATGGTTTGAAAGTGAATGCAACTAATTTTCCCTTTGACGCACTCAATGATGAGGGATGCAGATGGCAGTTCCCCTCGACGACCTGCACTTTGTACATCAAATCAGTCAGTCGAAGCGGGTTTTCGCATGAAATCATGCATTTTGTGCAGGTAAATCGGGTAGACTGCCCCGGTAGCGCCCCAAAAAATGGGTAAATCGCGGATTATATTTTAGGCTTTTTCGGGAAATTCGATGCAGGTTTTACAGGTTCATGGGCGAGGAGGGACGCGAAGGGGATGCTCAAAATGTACCCTCCATACGACACCATCTGTGCTATACTAAAAAAGCAGTGCCGGACAGTGAGGTCCTGCCAACAAAAGTTTCGCCAACAAAAAGATTTGCTGGCAAGCATGACGGTATGATAAATACAACAAAACAAAAAGAAGTTGATCCCTTCCTATGAGAACTACTATCAGCGCGAGAATGCAAACCTTTTTGAACAAGTATTTTACCGGAGATGCGATCGATTATCGCCACATTATCGCCCTCTATGTACCGATTCTCGTGGATCAGGCATTCCTCGTCGGAATGAACCTGATCAACACGGCGATGATTTCCTCATCGGGCGTGGCGGCGGTTAGTGCCGTAAGCATGATTGATTCGCTCAATATTTTTCTGATTAGCGTGTTCATCGCGGTTTCGACCGGTGGCACGGTGGTGGTGGCGCAGTACAAGGGCAGCGGCAACGACCGGATGGTGTCACGAGCGGCGGCAAGCTCAGTATCCTCCGTATCGCTGCTGGCGCTGGCGATTTCTGTGCTTATTTTGCTTTTCCACAGTCCTGCGCTAAAGCTTTTGTTCGGTGCAGCGGCAGACGATGTTTTCGCCAACGCCAAGACGTACATCGTGGGCAGCTCTCTGTCTTTTACGGGAATTGCGATTGTGGAGGCGGTATGCGGTGCGCTGCGCGGGATTGGCAAGTCCCGTTCTTCGCTCAAGCTGTCGCTCATCATGAACCTGACATACGTCGTGCTGAACGTGCTGTTCATTAATGTGCTTCATATGGGCGTGCACGGCCTGACCATTGCGATGAACATTTCGCGCTATGGCGCGGCAGCAGTGGCGCTTCTCTACCTGTTCAAGCTGGACACGAATCTGCGAGTGCAGCTCAGAGAAATGCTTCAGATCAACTGGGCGATGGTGAAAAAGATTTCCTACGTCGGCTTCCCCTTCGCGGCGGAGCAAATGTTCTTCAACGGCGGTAAAATGCTGACGCAAGTGTTCATCGTCAGCCTCGGCACGCACGCGCTGGCGACGAACGCGATCGGCAACTCGCTCGCGACGGTGTTCCAGATTCCGTCGATGGCACTGTCCATTACGACGGTAACGGTCATCGGCCAGTGCATGGGCCGCCAAAACGTGCGGGACGCCCGCAAGTTCGCCAAGGCGTTCATCGGCTTGTCTTCGTTCTCTTTTATTCTCATGACGTTGATTCTGCTGCCTTTATTCCGACCGATTGTCGGTCTGTTCCATCCGCCGGAAGATATTATGCACGACTTGTTCATCATAACCCTGATTAACGCGCTGATGCAGATTCCGCTCTGGCCGCTCTCCTTCTTGATGCCGGCGGCGTTGCGTGCGGCGGGCGATTCCAAGTTCACGTCGATCACCGCCATGCTGTCGATGTGGCTGTTCCGGGTCGTGCTGGGCTATGTGCTCGGCATCGTGTGCCACATGGGCATCGTCGGCGTCTGGCTCGCCATGAACATCGAATGGGGTGTACGCGGCGGCGTCTTCCTCTGGCGGTTCCGCGGCGATAAGTGGTACCGTCACCGATTGATCGAACCGATGGCGTCCTCAGCAAGCCCGCCCTCGGCCACATCGGCTTCTTCGCTTCCGACCGCGAAAAAGTGACAATGTCGCCTTGCAGCTCCCATCGGCGGCGCGGGAGCGGCGAGCATGCGGGGGAAATCCGGCGTTGCGGCTGAAAGTGGGTAAATGGTGTATGAAACTGGATACATAAGCAGACGTATGGTTAGGGGGCATGGTTGGCATGACGCCAGTAACGATGGGGGAAATAATTGCACATGTGCTGGAGGGCACGGCCCTGGCTGAGGGCGGCGTGGATGGTGTTGTGTATGAGCCGGGGAGCGAAGCAGGCAGCGCCGATGCAGATGCGGCCTCGGCAGCTGTGACAGGCGTCGCCGTTGTTTTTCTGGCGACGCAGGCGCTGCTGGAGCAGGCGACAGCGCTGGGCGTGAACCTCGTGATCTCGCACGAGGGTCTGTTTTACTGCCACCGGGAGGACGGCGCGACCTGGCTCCCGGATGACCCCGTCGTCCGCCGGAAGCGCGAGCTGCTCCGGCGGACGGGCATAACGGTCGTGCGCTGCCACGACCGTCCGCACCGCTGCCAGCCGGATACCATCACGGCTGGGTTAGTCGAGGCGCTCGGCTGGGCGCCTCAGGTCGTGACGCACGAGCCGGCGGCCGCGGTCGTGGCGATCGAGCCCATGACGCTGGCGCAAGTCGCGCGTCATGTGAAAGCGAAGCTCGGGATTCCCTATGTACGCATAGCGGGGAATCCCGAGCTGGTGTGCCGCCGCATCGGCATCGCGGCGGGGTATCGCGGCGGCGCCGGCGTAGCGGTGCCGCTCATCCAGGCGCACGGCCTGGATCTCGTCATTGCCGGCGAAGGCCCCGAATGGGAAACGCCGGAGTACGTGCGCGACGCGGCCCGGCAGGGCCGGCCGCTAGCTTATCTTGCGCTCGGCCATGCGGAGAGCGAGGAGCCAGGGATGCGGGCGCTCGCGGCGCAGCTGCGTGAGCGGTTCCCTGGCGTTCCCGTGCATGTGCTGCGGGATGAGCCGCTGTTTAGCGTACTGTGACGATCCTGTGCCCTATAGTCATTAACAAAGCTCTGCGCCTTATTATGATGGCGCAGAGCTTTTTGTTTGTTACGTGCTGGCCATACGGTTCTCCACGCACCTCTACGGTTAGGAGCTTGCTCCCCCGGCCATCTCCGTTTATTTCCGCAAGCCCGCCATGCTTTTCATCAGGCTTCGCACCGTTTCGGGCCGCTCCTTCGCAAGATTGCGCAGTTCCTGAGGATCCTCCTGCAGATCGTACAACTCCATCGCATCGTTATGGTTCTCAATATATTTGTATCTACCGTCAAAAATCATGCGCGTGTTGGTGAGCTCGCTAAGCTGATACGGCTTGTGCGGTGGGGGATTATCCTGCAATTGCGGCACGAGCGAGACGCCGTCAAGCCTGCTTTGGGCATACTGGATGCCGCACAGCTCCATAATCGTCGGGTACAGGTCGACCATCTCCGCGAGTGCCGGGCTTGTTCCCGTTGTCGTTTTCCGGGGATCTGCGATGATGAGTGGAACGCGCAGCGCGCCCTCATACATCGTATTTTTCTGGAATAGACCGTGATCTCCCATCATTTCGCCATGATCTGCGCAAAAAATAATGACCGTATTGTCCGCCAACCCCTTGCGAGCCAACGTATCTAACATGCGCCCCACCCAATCGTCGATTAATTGAATGGCCGCAGCGTACTGCCGCTTGACCTGCGTCAGGTGAGCTTCCGTCATATCGGCGGTTTGCTTTTTGGATTTTTTCTTGACCCATTCCGGCTTGCCGGAGTGATCATCGCGAATCGAATCCGGGAACGTACGGTCCGCGAACGCTTCCGCGTATTCGGCGGGTGCATCCCACGGGTCGTGAGGCCCAACGAAGCTGACAAATAAATGCCACGGGGCATCGTCTGGCGCCTGTTCGATAAATTCGCAGGATTTTCGGCCGATATAGCTGTCGTGGAAGTGCTCCGCAGGCAGCGGAGACGGCGTTGCGTTATAGTAGTTCCAGCCATCGAAGCGCTGACGGTAATCCTCGACGAAAGCGTCCAGTTGTCCATGCTCTCGCAGATAATGTTGATAAGGCCCGGCGATATGCGCATCGTCCCCGGTATCCAGATCGAAGTTCATGAGATGATTCCGACGAAACGCCGCGTTCATTTTGCCTTCGGTTTCATGTGGGTGCGTAAATCCAAGATGGTACATAATCGGCAAGTCGCCGTTCAGGCCGTAGAAGTGATCGCCTTTGTGCAAGTCGCTCTTGCCGACAATCCCTACCCGGTAGCCGGCCTGTCGCAAGGCTTGATAATAGGTGGGCTGCTCCACCGGGTAGTTGACGAAGTTCTCTAGATTGCCGATGCGATGGGGATACAATCCCGCAGCAATCGAGCTGCGGCTCGGGCCGCAAACGGGGCTGTTGCAGCTCGCCTGCACAAAGCGGACGCCGCCCCCGGCAATGCGGTCAATATGAGGGGTATGCACATAAGATGTGCCGGCGCAGCTCATCCAATCGGAGCGATATTGATCAACCATGATCATTAGAATATTCGGCCCATTCACAAGCAACTCTCCCTTCAAGCTGAGGTATTCCTATCTACTATAAACGGCTTCTTTTGAGCGGTGCGATAACCGATTCTCCGATTTCCTTGCATATTTTCCGAGGAGCTGGACCTAGTGAAATCGCCGGTAGAGTGTAAGAAATAATGCAAAGAAATCGGAAAATGCGTTAACGACGAAAACAGGGGCGGCGAAGTATAGTAAGGTCATCCCGAAGAAATGCCAGATTAACGTATGAAAAAGGGGGCAGAACCGTGTGGGAAAACAACCGCATATCATACTTTTCAATCCGGACCAATGGCGCGGCGACGTGCTGGGGCACATGGGCAATCGAGCGGCGGTAACGCCGAATCTGGATGCGATGGTGAACGAGGACGCCGTATCCTTTCGCAATGCCTTTTGTCAAAATCCGGTATGTACGCCGAGCCGCTGCTCATTCATGTCGGGCTGGTATCCGCACGTCAGAGGACACCGTACGATGTATCATATGATGAAGCCGGACGAACCCGTCTTGCTCAAAACCTTGAAGGACGCGGGCTACTACGTCTGGTGGGGCGGCAAGAACGATCTCATTCCGCCCAGCACCGGGTTCGAGCCGTACTGTGATGTGAAGTACGTGCCGAAACAAGCTCCGCGGCCGATGTTCGGCGGCGCCTTTGAAGGGACAGGGGACAATTGGCGGGGTGCACCGGACAGCGATGCCTATTATTCCTTCTTTGTAGGAGAGCTGGACACGGGGGGCGAATCCCACTATTACGATTCAGATTGGGCGAATATTCAAGGAGCGATCGAGCTGATTCAGAATCCGCCGACAGACAAGCCGCTGTGCATTTATCTGCCCATTCTTTATCCACATCCGCCTTATGCAGTGGAACGCACATGGTATGATCGCATCGACAAGTCGCAGCTGCCGGAGCGGATCGATACGAAGGCGCTGTCCGGCAGCAAGCCGTCCATCCTGGCGGGATTGCGCGAATTGTACCGCATGGAGAGCTGGTCCGAGGAGCGCTGGACGGAGCTGAGAACGACTTATTACGCGATGTGCGCAAGGGTAGATTATCAGTTCGGGCTACTTATGGAAGCGCTTAAACAAGCAGGCAATTACGACGATACCGCGGTTTTTTTCTTCTCGGATCACGGGGATTTTACCGGCGATTACGGGCTTGTGGAAAAAAATCAGAACACCTTCGAGGATTGCCTGACACGCGTGCCTTTCATTGTAAAGCCGCCCGCGGCGGAAGCGGCGAAGCCAAGAGTCAGCGACGCGCTGGTCGAATTGGTCGACCTGACGGCGACGGTGCAGCAGTATGCGGGCCTTACGCCGAACTATACGCACTTTGGCAAGTCGCTGGCGAGCCTGGTTGCCGGTGAGACGGAGACGCACCGCGACGCGGTGTTCTGCGAGGGCGGAAGGCTGCACGGTGAAACGCATTGCAACGAGTCGGCTCCGGCGAATGAGGACCCTTCCATGCTGTACTGGCCGCGCGGCGAGATGCAGCGCAGCGAAGGACCCGAGCATACGAAGGCGACGATGGTGCGAACACACCGCTACAAATATGTACGCCGCTTCTACGAGCAGGATGAGCTTTACGATCTGGCGCACGATCCGGGCGAAACGACGAATCGGATCGAGGATATCGCGCTAGCTTCCGTCCGTGATGAGCTTAGAGAGCGGATGCTCACCTTTTATATGGAGACGTGCGATGCGGTTCCACATGTTAGAGATGCGAGAGAAAAGAAATAATAATACGCAATCGGGAGGCTGAAGGGCATGAAAAAATGGATGTTGCTTTCACTGAGTACGGCGGTAATGGCTTCTACTTTGGCGGGCTGCTCCGGCGCCGCAACAACAGGCAAGGAAGGAACCGGCAAGGGGAAAGCCTCTGCGGACGATTTGAGCGAGAAGATCACGATTAATCTGATGACCCGCAGTTATGCGGGCGGCGGCTGGGCGCCGAATAATCCGATGATTGAGGAAATCAACAAGCGACTGAATATCGATCTCAAGATTGAGTGGGTGCCATCCGCAAGCTATCAGGAGAAGCTGAATGTTCTTGCCGCGTCAAACAATTTCCCGGATGTCTTCTACGCGCCGAATGCGGAATTCGTCAAATGGCAGGCGAAAAATGTGTTCATGGATGTAAAGCCGGAGCTGAGCAAATATCCGAACTTGACCAAATACATCCCGGAAGAATCGTTGAAGCTGTTCAATCCGAAAGGCAAGTATTACGGTCTTCCGTTCTACTACCAGGAAGTAAGGGACTCGCTCGCGATTCGCAAAGACTGGCTCGATAAGCTGGGACTTCAAATGCCGCAGACGATTGACGAGTTCTATAACGTGGCGAAGGCGTTTGCAACCCAGGACCCGGATGGCAACGGCAAGAACGATACCGTCGGCTTCTCGGTGGAAATCAGCCCTAACGGCAAATTCGGCTTCGGCGGCACAGGGAATTTCTTGACAGCCAGCTTCGGTCTTGCGAATTACTGGAAGCTGGATGACAGCGGCAAGCTGACCCCGATTCAGACGCAGGCCAAGGAGTTAAAAGATTATATCGGTTTCTTGCGAAAAGCTTATGCGGAAGGCGTGCTTGATAAAGATACGCCGATTCTGAAATCGCGCGACTCGCTGAACAAGCTCGAGGCAGGCAAGTCCGGTATTGCTCCTGTGAATCCGCAGCAATTGTTTGTAGAAACGATGCCTCCACTTCTGAAAACGGATGCGAAGGCTGAACTCGTCCAGCTGATGCCGCCGAAAGGACCGGCGGGCAGCGGCGGCATTCCTGTGCTGACGGCCGGAGATAATATCGTCATTAACTCGAAAATCGACGCCAAAAAGCAGCAGCGTATTCTGAAGCTGCTCGATTACATGGTGTCCGACGAAGGGTATGATTTTGTCAAGCATGGCATTGAGGGTGTCCACTACAAGAAAATCAGCGATACGCAGTATGAGCAACTGGATGCCTCAGTGAAGGATCGCCAGTTTTTGCTCCTGGGCTGGTTCTTCAAACGCTTTGATCCGATGTTCCTGATCTACAAATGGACGGATCCGAAGCAAGTGGCGGTCATTAAGTCCTATTTTGACAACAACGAGAAGGTACGTGTGAAAGATGCTGGAGCAGGCCTTGTATCGGATACAGCGACCAAACTCGGCACGAATATCGACAAAAAGTGGATGGATACGATGGTGAAGGTCATTGCGAGTCAAGAGCCGATGGAAGCAATCGACAAAGCGATTGCCGACTGGAAGGCTGGCGGTGGCGATCAGATTATTCAGGAAATGAATGAAGCGTACCTCAAGACGAAATAAATCATGAACCGTGTGCCGGGAAAGCCGATTCTATCACCAAGCTTTCCCGGAGTCGGGCTATAGGGAGGGCATGATCTTGCAATCAACTGTTGCACGAACCGAGAATATCCGCAGCAAGACAGGGAGCCGCAGCCGTTGGTATGAGTGGAAGCGGGGCTTGCCGGTCTACCTCATGCTCCTGCCGGGGCTTCTGTTCTTCATTGTGTTCAAATATGTGCCAATGGGCGGCATTGCGATTGCGTTTCAGGAATACGATCCGTTCGAAGGCTTTCTGGGCAGCCCTTGGGTTGGTTTGCAGCATTTCGAGGCGCTCTTTCGTGATCCTGATTTTTGGATGTTATTTCGCAACACCTTGCTCATTAGCGGCATCAATCTGTTTTTCTTCTTTCCAGTTCCGATTATTCTGGCGGTTCTCTTGAATGAGGTGCGCGTCAGCTGGTTCAAAAAAGGTGCGCAAACGCTCCTCTATGTGCCGCATTTTCTGAGCTGGGTCGTCATTGTCAGCTTGACGGCGCTGCTGTTCTCGACGCAGGACGGGGGCATTAACAATCTGCTGTCAACCTGGGGCTATGAGCGGATTGAATTGATGACCAATCCCCACTATTTCCGTTGGCTTTATTTGTTTCAGGTGATCTGGAAGGAAGCGGGCTGGAGCGCCATTATTTTTCTTGCTGCACTGGCATCGGTCGATCCTACGCTGTACGAAGCGGCGCGGGTGGACGGCGCGAGCCGGCTGCGCCAAATTTGGCATATTAACCTGCCGGCCTTGCGCTCTACGATTATCATTCTGTTTATTTTAAGACTTGGACATGTGATGGATACGGGCTTCGAGCACATTCTGCTGCTCCAGAACGCCTTGAATCTGCAGGTGTCCGAGGTGTTCGATACGTATGTATACCGTGTGGGGATTACCCAAGCGGAGTTCAGCTATACGACGGCGGTCGGTTTATTTAAGTCCATTATCGGTCTGTTTCTTGTTTATTTGGCCAATCAGGCGTCCCGCAAAATCGGGGAGGAAGGAGTGTACTGACATGAAATCTACGGCTGCTATGCGCAAGCTGTCCTTCTTCGATATTGTCATCTATGGGGTCATCGCCGTCATTCTGCTGGCGGTACTGCTGCCTTGCCTGTACGTGCTGTTCAGCTCATTCTCGACCAAACAGGAAATGCTCTCCAGAGGCGTCTTTCTGTTTCCGAAGACGTGGACGCTGAATGCTTACGGCTATTTGTTCAGCAATCATAATTTTCTAACCTCGTATTGGAATGCCATCATCATTACGGTTGGCGGCACCGCCTTGAGTATATCGGCGACTACGCTGATGGCTTATGCGCTTTCCCGGACGTGGCTCAAGGGCAGGAAGACGCTGAATCTCATGGTGCTGATTACGATGCTGTTCAGCGGCGGCATTATTCCGACCTATTTACTAACCAGCAATCTAGGCTTATTGAACAGCTATTGGTCGCTCTTCCTGAACAATCTGATCCTGCCGTTTAATCTGATCGTGATGCGCAGCTTCTTTCAGAACACGCCCAAGGAGCTGGAGGAGGCGGCACGCATCGACGGCTGCGGGGAATGGAAGCTGTTCTTGCGTGTGATGCTGCCGCTGTCCATGACCTCCATTGCGACATTTACGGTGTTCTATGCGGTATTTTATTGGAACTCCTACTTTCAGGCCATTCTGTTTATCAGCGATTCGCAGCTGATGCCCCTGCAAGTATTTCTGCGGCAGATCGTGCTGGAGTCCGGCAATTCGTTGGAGTCGGTTGCCAATGGTTACGAATTCGGACCGCCGGTCAAGATGGCCGTTGTCGCTATGGCGTCGCTTCCGATGATTGTCATGTACCCGTTCTTTCAGAAATACTTCGACAAGGGGATGCTGGTCGGCTCTGTGAAGGGGTAGTCATCCTGCCGGAGGTCTGTTAGGAAGCGAAATGGCGCATGATATAATCATCGTATGAGCGCTGCGAGCCCACACAGGCTGCGGCGCTCATGGCAGGATTTCATGACTAAATTTCGGAGGTTCTTCCTATGTATCAGATTATGGTGGTGGAAGACGAGCAGTGGATTCGCAGCGCCGTTGTGAAAATGGTTGAGCAGCAGGAAGGCGCATACGAGGTGGTGGCGGAGGCCGGCAACGGCACAGAAGCGCTGGAGATGATCCATCAGGTATGGCCGGCGATTGTGATTACGGATATCCGCATGCCGGTGCAAGACGGCTTGTGGCTTGTCAAGGAAATCGCAGAACGGCAACTGCCCGTCATCACGATCATTGTAACCGGTCATAATGAATTCGAGTATGCGCGACAGGCGCTGCGTTACCAGGTCAACGACTTTCTGCTGAAGCCTGTTCTGGAGGAGGAGCTCGTTGCTGCGCTGGAGAAGGCAAAGGCGCGGATCCCGCAGTTTCATCATTTACGCCAATACTTTTTGATGATTCAGCAATTATTCGATAAACTTACGGATTTTGAGACCTCAGAGCTATTCAAGGAGCAAGCTCGAATCACATCCAGCATCCTCTTGGCAGAAGATTTGCAGGAAAGTGAAAAGAGCCTGCTACTTCGAACATTCTCGAGTAAATACAACGAACTCATTCAGAACACGCAGCCTGGCTTCAAGCGATTGGGGTTGTCTCCGGGGCTGCGGCCGGAAGAGATTGAGGCGCATTTTCTGCAACTATCAGAGGCTTGGCTGCATAGCTATCACGCCATGAACAATGTGGAAATGCGGCAGATTGTACGGAAGGTGTGCGACTATCTACAAAGTCACTATCGGGAGGAGCTTTCCGTTTCCGACATTACGCAGCGCTTTCATATCAGCGTGTCGCAGTTCAGCTTGCTGTTCAAGAAATATACCGGGCAATCGTTCATTAACTATTTGAATGCTCTTCGCATCCAGCACGCCAAGCAATTGCTCGTCGACGGCGAGCGCAAAGTGTATGAAGTCGCCGAGCTTGTCGGCTTTCAATCGCTGCCTCATTTTAACCGAGTGTTTAAGCAGTTGACAGGGCAATCTCCCAATGAATATCGGAAAAGGTTAAGCGTGTAGCGAATGAACCGATACCTGCAGCGGTTTCATAAACGGTTCTCGATCAAAACCAAACTGACCCTCGCGTTCCTGCTCGTCGGTCTGCTAACGATTCTGGTCATGGGCTTGTTATCCTATTCCTATTACAGCAGCGGCATCAAGCGGGATTTCCATCGCATCTCGGAGGAAGCGACGCTTCGTCTGAACCATCATATCGATTTCTATATTTATCAACTGACCAAGTCGACCCAGTCTGTCATGAAAGACGAGCTTGTGCAGATGTGGTTGAAGGAAGAGAAGGAAGCTCCGTTGGAGGAGAAGCTGGAAGTTCAGAAGGTGCTGAGAAAGTATGTCGCCTTGAATTATCCGGAAATCGTCGGCATGTTCCTCATGGCATCCGATCAACGTACGTTGGCGATGACCAATCTGACGCTGCGCTCGGAAGAAGGGCTGTTGGAGGAGCCTTGGGCCCGGGACGGCATCCCGGAGAAGGCCCAGGTTCTCGAGACACATGCGGTCAAATACGTAAATGAGGATGTAAGGGTGCTTTCGCTTGAAATGCCGATCTACAGCGTCGACAATATGGATCTCTTGGGCAAGCTGGTGATCGATTTCTATCTGGATGAAATCCAGCATACGTTTGAGAAGTCCAGCCTTGCGCCGCATGGCCAGTTTTTCATCATATCCGACGGAGATCGAATCGTGTATTACCCCAACTATCCATGGCTGGGACTGCCGCGTGAGCAAACACCGCTTCACCAACTGAATTTGACGAATACCGAGAACGCCTCCATTCAGATGTGGGACGGACGGAAGACGCTAGTCGCTACGACACGTTCCGATACGACGGGATGGACGTTCGTGTCCATCGTGCCGCTGGAGGAGATGGCGTCGGCTTACAAGCATACGCCGAATGCCATGGTGCTTGCGTTTGTGATTATCGCGGCGTGCATCATCCTCGTCGTGCCGTTCATCTCCGGCGCGTTCGTCAAGCCGATTCTGCATCTCCGGCAGGTGATGGGCAGCGTGGAGCGCGGCGACTTGAGCGTGCGTGCGTCCTTTCAGTCGGGGCATGATGAATTTCAGTATTTGAACCGGAGCTTCAATATGATGGTGGAGCAGGTGCAGCAGCTTCTGGACACCGTCAGCTCCATGAAGCTGCGGGAGGTCAGCCTGCAATTAAGAGAGAAGGAAGCGCTTGTGAAGGCGCTGCAGACGCAGATTAATCCGCATTTTCTCTATAACTCACTCGATATTATTAAAAGCATGGCCTATCTCGAGGATATGCCTGAGATGGTAAAGCTGGCGCGGAGCCTGGCGGACTTCTATCGCTACACGGCGCAGGATATGAACAACATCGTGCGTCTGGAAGATGAATTGACACAGCTTCGGAGATATTTGTCGATCATCCATATCCGGTTTCCCGGAACATTTCGCAGCCAGATCAGCGTCAACGAGAAATTTATGAACTGCCGCATTCCCAAGCTCATCATACAGCCGCTTGTCGAGAATGCGGTCAAGTATGCGATTGAAGCGAAAGAAGGTAGGGGAAGCATCATTATTAATGCCTTCGACGATCAGGCCGATCTGGTGATCGAGGTGGCGGATAACGGCCCGGGCATTCGCCAAGAGCGCTTGGCGCAGATTCAGACGATGCTGAGGCAGCTGACAGAGAACGCCCTGAACGAGTTCGGCAAGCAGCCGAATCTTGGCATCGCCAATGTGCATGCGCGCATTGTGCTGCAATACGGCAGCGCTTACGGACTGTCGCTGGACTCGTTTGAAGGCCGGGGCACGGTCGCGTCGATCCGGCTTCCCCTGAATGATCAACTCCATGAACAAGAAGGCGAGGGTTTGCCATGAAAGCAATTATGCTCATGTTCGATACGTTAAACCGACATATGCTGCCACCTTACGGCTGCGATTGGGTCCATGCCCCGAATTTCAAGCGCTTGGCGGAACGGACGGTAACGTTCGATCGCGCGTATGTGGCCAGTATGCCTTGCATGCCGGCCCGACGCGAACTCCAAACAGGACGTTATAATTTTCTGCACCGCAGTTGGGGGCCGATGGAGCCTTTCGACGATTCCATGCCGGAGATTCTCAAATCGAATGGCGTGTATACCCATCTCGTCACCGATCATCAGCATTATTGGGAGGATGGCGGGGGGACGTACCATACCCGGTACAGCTCTTTTGAGTTGATTCGGGGACAGGAAGGCGATCCATGGAAGGGGCATGTGGCCGATCCCGATATGCCCGACATGATTGCGATGAAAGCCATGTATCCCTTGATCCGCCAGGACTGGGTCAACCGGGGATATATTCGGGAGGAGCATGATTTTCCGCAAGCGCTTACGGTAAGCAAAGGACTGGAATTTATCCGGCATAACCGGGAGGAGGATCGGTGGTTCGTGCAGATTGAAACGTTCGATCCGCACGAGCCGTTCTACGCGCCGCAGGCTTATCGGGACGTGTATCCTCACGATTATCGGGGCAAGCATTTTGACTGGCCGCCGTATGGGCCTGTGCAAGAAACGAGGGAAGAAGTCGACCACGTCCGTTACGAATACGCAGCGCTGCTCAGCATGTGCGATCACTACTTGGGCAAGGTGCTGGATACGATGGATGAGCTCGATCTCTGGAAAGATACACTGCTGATCGTCAACACCGATCACGGCTATTTATTGGGCGAGCATGACTGGTGGGCGAAGACGATTATGCCGTTCTACAATGAGATCGCGCACATGCCGATGTTCATCTGGGACCCGCGCAGCGGCGTCAGCAATGAACGCAGGCAGAGCCTTGTGCAGACGATCGATCTGGCCCCGACCCTGCTCCGCTATTTCGGGCTGGACATTCCGCCCGACATGCAGGGCAAGGATCTGGCCGCTACGATTGCTAGCGACCGGGAGGTACGAGAGGCTGCGCTGTTCGGGCTCCACGGGGCGCATGTCAACGTGACGGATGGCCGTTATGTATATATGCGTGCCCCGGTTTCGAAGGACAACAAGCCGCTGTACAATTACACGCTGATGCCGACGCACATGCGCAGCCGGTTCTCGGTGAGGGAATTGCAGAATATTGAGCTGCGGGCGCCGTTCACGTTTACGAAGGGTGTGCAGACCATGAAAATTCCTTCTGCAGGTTCCGGCTCCGCGCACAGCTACGGCACGCTGCTGTTCGACGTGCAGGAAGATCCGTTGCAGCAGCGGCCGATGGATGACCCTGAGATTGAATCACGGATGATAGGACACATGAAGCGGCTGATGAAGGACAGTGAGGCGCCCGAGGAGCAATATGTCCGTCTGGGCTTGATATAAAGGAGGGAGCGTACAATGAATATTGAGCAACTGATCACGCAGTTGACCGTGGAGGAGAAAATCAGTCTGCTCGCCGGAGCAAGCTTCTGGACGACGCAAGCGAATGAACGGCTGAGCATCCCGTCGGTTACACTGACGGACGGACCTCATGGCGTACGGCTTTCCACCGGAACGAATCCGGGCGAAATGCTCATGCAGACGAAGCCGGCAACCGCGTTTCCTATCGAGGCGGCTATGGCGGCCACGTGGAACGAGGCGCTGATTGAGGAGATGGGCGCTGTGATGGCAGAGGAATGCCAGCACTACGGTGTCAGCATCCTGCTCGGACCGGGGATGAACGGCAAACGCTCCCCCCTTGGCGGGCGCAACTTTGAGTATTTCTCGGAGGACCCGTACTTGACGGGTCGCATGGGCGTCGCCTTTGTCAAAGGCGTTCAAGGCGGAGGCGTGGGTGCATCGATCAAGCATTTTGTCGCCAATGAGCAGGAAACCAATCGGATGGTTGTTAGCGCTGAAGTCGACGAGCGTACGCTGCGGGAGCTATATATGCTGCCGTTCGAGATGGTCGTTCGCGAAGCGAACCCATGGACGGTCATGTGCGCCTATAATCAGGTGAACGGCACGCATATGGGCAATCATCACTCCTATTTAAACGGTGTGCTCAAGCAGGAGTGGGGCTTCGACGGGCTGGTGATGTCGGACTGGGGCGCCGTTGTCGATAAAGTGGCTTCGCTGCAATCCGGGCTGGATCTGGAGATGCCGGGGCCAAGTGCGCGCACAGAGGAGGCGCTGGAGGCATACCGTCAACAGCAGATCACAGATGAACAGCTCAATGATCACGTGCGGCGCATGCTGCGTACGGTGGAGAAGATCGTAACGCACAAGCGGGAAGTGCCCGCCATCGACGTCGAGCGGCACCATGCTGTGGCGCGGAGAGTCGCGGAAGAAGCGATCGTCCTGCTAAAAAACGAAGATGCGTTGCTCCCACTTTCTCCACATGCGAAAGTCGCCGTGCTGGGGGCATTTGCTAAGGAGCCACGTTTCCAGGGGGGCGGCAGCTCTCATATGAACCCGGCTCTGCTGGACTCCCCGTATGAGGAAATCGCCAAATTCGCCGATGCTGTATATAGCGCCGGGTATGACCAAACAGGCAGCGCCGAGCTGTTGGAGGAAGCGTGCATGCTGGCTGCGGGGCAGGATGCCGTCATTGTGTTCGCGGGAACGACCGAAGCGATTGAGAGTGAAGGCTACGACCGTGCCGACCTTCACATTCCCGCCAGTCATCTGAAGTTGATTGAGGCGGTCGCGCACGTCAATCCCAACGTGATTGTCGTTGTGAACAGCGGCTCCGCCACAGCGATTGGCGCCTATGCCGCCAAGGTGAAAGGAATCGTACAGGCGTGGCTGCCCGGGCAAGCGGGCGGCTCGGCCATTGCGAACGTGCTGTTCGGCAGCGTGACGCCGTCCGGCAAGCTGAGCGAGACGTTCCCGCTGCGGCTGGAGCATAACCCGTCGTACTTGTCATTCCCGGGCAATGTCCGCCAGGTGCACTATACCGAGGGCATCTTCACGGGCTACCGGCACTATGACACGAGGAAGCTGGATGTACTGTATCCGTTTGGCCACGGCCTATCCTATACGACGTTTGAATACGCCAATCTGCGTCTTTCCAGCGACGGCCTCACGAACGGAGAAGTACTGCGAATCGCTGTCGACATCACCAATACCGGGAAGTATGCTGGCCAAGAAGTCGTACAGGTGTACGTCCGCGACGTTCAGGCCGAGGTGGCTAGACCGGATAAAGAATTAAAAGGCTTCGCCAAGGTTGCGCTTCTCCCGGGTGAAACCCGTACGGTTGAGGTGCAGCTGGATGAGCGGGCGTTCGCTTATTACGCCGAACGCTTGGGCAGATTTGCCGTAGAAGCCGGGGCGTTCGATATTTTGGTCGGCGCTTCCTCGCGGGACATTCGTCTTAGCGCGACAATTCAATTTGCGTCGGAGGAAGAGGTCAGAGAGCCGTTGACGCTCTCTCATGCGCTCCGGGCTTGGCTGCGGGATGAACGCTATGCCGGGCAGGTTGGGCAGGTCATGCAGTACTTGCGGATGGATGAGAAGAATCCCATGTATGCGATTTTTCTGGGCATGCCGATTCGAACCATTATTGGCTTCCTTTCCTCGTTCGGCTATTCGCAGGAGGTTGTGGGGCAGATCGAAGCGATGTTCGGCCAATCTGCGCTATCCTCGCCGGAATTGCGGGGGTAGGCGGAAGATATTAAACCCATAAGCAAGTCAAAAACCAAGGAGCTGGGCGAAGTCTGTTTGCCTTTCGCTTCTTGGTTTTTTTATACCTGCTGAGGCTTTCTTCACCAGGGGCAAGAGAGCCAGCAAGCAGGGGATAGCCCTGGTCTAGCCCTAGTTAGCAAGGCAATCTGCCGGATGAAAGTGCCAGAAAGGGTCTAGCTAAGAGTGCCTAGCCCCTCTTAGTGAGCCGAAAACGGCGCGTTTGGCGTAATTAGAAGGGTCTGGTCCTAGTTAGCAAGGCGATCTGACGATTAAAGCGCCAGAAATGTGCTTGCTAAGAGTGCCTAGCCCCCCTTAGTGAGCCGAAAACGGCGTGTTTGGCGTAAATAGAAGGGTCTAGCCCTAGTTAGCAAGGCGATCTGGCGATTGAATCGCCAGAAAGGGTCTAGGTAAGAGTGCCTAACCCCTCTTAGTGCGCCGAAAACGGTGTGCCAAGTGCGGAAAGCTGGGTCTAGCCCCAATGCGGATAACCAGCCTCTAGAAAAACATACGCCATTCCTGCATCACCCCAGCGTCAGCGCCTGAATCGGAAAAGCTGCAGCCTCCGCCCAATCCTTTTCACTGACGTACGTATCCGTATCGTCGAAAAGCCTCACAACGCGCCGCTCAGACTCAAAGCGCGGCCACCCCGCTGCCTCTGGCGATTCTCCCAGTTCACCGGTATGGATAAAACGAATCCAGGCGCGGTGCACCGCGTGGGCCAGAGGCGCTCGCTCGGCAGGGAACCCGCGATGCCAGACGTATGGCTGCTCGCTGCCATGCCCGGCGTCCTGCGGCGCAGCGGCGCCGAAGCGGTACAGCCAGACCGGCCCGCCGGCCTGGCTGTACGCCTCCGCGGTCCGCAGCGCCGCGGATCGATAGAAGGCGTCGGTCAGCACCGACTGCCACACGTCCATGTCAGGAGCGGATTCGCCGCAGCGGCGACCGCTCCTTTGTTCGTAGGCGGCTTGGACCGCCGCCGCTCCCTGGCCGAAGAGGGTGCGCAGCACCTCTTCGGTTGGCGGGTTCAGCACGGCTTCGCCAGCGATGAACCCGTAAGCTTCATGGCTGGCCGTGCCGATGAGCAGCGGCCGGAGCGAGGCGCCTTGACGCGCCAGCGCCTCCAAAGGTGACTCGGTCACGACATGACCGTCGATGACAGGGCCAAAGAAGTGGAGCCCGCGCACATCGCGCATCCATACCTGCTGGGCCGCCATCAAGGTCGCGGCTGGCAGCTCCAGCAGGCGATCGGCTGTCGCTGCGGTGAGCCCCAGCGCGCGCAGGAACTGCTCGGTGAGCTGCGCCGAGGTCGCTTGATCGCGGATGGATTGCACCGCGCCGCTCATGGCAATCGCTCGGTGAAACAAGCCATCCGCCAGCGGGGACACGAGCAGCCCTCCGATGCTTTTGGCGCCGGCGGAGTGCCCCATGACGGTGACGCGTGAAGGATCGCCGCCGAAGGCAGCGATGTTGGCCTGCACCCAACGCAGTGCGGCGATGAGGTCGAGCAGTCCGGTATTGCCGGATGACGCGTAGTCAGCGCCCAGCACAGCGGACAGATCGAGAAAGCCGAGCGCACCGAGCCGATAGTTGACAGTCACGACGACGATATCGCCGTTCGCGGCGAACGTCTGTCCGTTGAGAGCGGGGGCAGAGCCTGAGCCCGATGTGAAGCCGCCGCCATGGATACAGAACAGCACGGGCCGTCCCGGGACGGAGGTGCCGGGGGTCCAAATATTCAGCATCAAGCAGTCTTCCGACTGCTGTGGGTTGAAGTCGAGCGTCGTGGGCTGCGGGGCTGCGGGGCCATACAGACTGGCGTCGTGAACGCCGTCCCAGGAAGTTGGCGGCAGCGGCGGACGAAATCTTCGACTGGCGCCGACCGGTGGCGCTGCATAAGGAATTCCGCGGAAGGCAAGGATGTGGTCTTCCCGGACGCCGCGGACAGGTCCGCAGCTTGTAGTGACGACAGGGCAATCGTCCCGTTGCGTAAACGGCATGGTACGTTTCCTCCGAATCTTGTGATAAGATGGTGGCAAGTAAAAGGCAGTACGAATTAGAGCAGCAGCAGGCAGGCACCGATCATCGGGATAGCAATCATGCCGGTTTTGAGAACGGATGCCGGCATGCTTCTGGTGAACTGGGCGCCGATATAGGAGCCCGTCATGGAACCGACGAGTACGGTGAGCAGCAGCTTGTAGTCCAGGCTCCCTGCTGTATAGTAGCCTGCTGCGCCGGCTGCGGCGATCGGCAGGATGACGAGCATGGACGTGCCCGCGGCCGTGCGCATGTTCAGGCCGACTAGCAGCATCAGGCCCAGCTGGATAAAAGGCGTCGAACCGATCCCGAAGGCGCCGGTCAGAAAGCCGACGAGCAGACCGAGGCCAATGGCGGACAATCTGCTCCGCAGCGCGGAGGGAGCGGGCCGATCGGCGGGATGCTTCGCGGCATAGGACATGCGCAGCCACAGGGCGAGGCCCGAGACAATCAGCATGCCGGACGTGCACCATTTCATCGCGCCTGCCGGAATGGCAAAAGCGACGCCGGACCCGAGCCACGACGAGCAGGCGCCGGTTACGCCGACGAGAATGCCGCTGAGGACGTCGGTGTTTTTTTGCTTGAGCTGGCCGATGAAGCCGGTCAGCGAGGTAAACAGCATCGCCGCGATGGCGGTGCCCATGGCGAGGTGAATCGGGTAGCCGAAGCCGACGGTGAGCACGGCGATCATAAAGCCGGAGCCGCCCGCGCCGACAAAGCCGAGCAGCAGGCCGACCAGCAGCATCACGAGCATAATGGCGAGTACAGTAGTCATAAGAGCCTCCTGATTGTGGTAAGGAACAGGATCGATCGTCTGTTGCTTTTGATTGTAGAATTGAGCGGAGCCGATGTCTAATGCGAAAAGGCAATCGAAGCTATGCACAAAAAACATGGAGGGTTGCAGCATGGAATGGCAGCAGTTGGAGCATTTCAAGGCGCTTGCCGAGGTGCAGCATTTTACCCGCGCGGCGGAAAAGCTTTCCCTGTCGCAGCCTGCGCTGAGCCGCTCGATTGCGAAGCTGGAGGCGGAGCTTGGGGTGCTTTTGCTGGAGCGGGATGAGCGAACGGTGCGGCTTAGTCGTTATGGGGAGCAGTTTGCGAAGCGGGTCGACCGCATTTTAGGAGAGATGGAGGCAGGCAAAACGGAGCTGCTCGAAGCGCTCGATCCCGACAGCGGGACCGTGGTTATTTCTTTTCTCAAATCGCTCGGCATTTCGGCGGTTCCGGCGCTGCTGAGCGAATTTCTCGCGCTGCGGCCGCGGGTTCGGTTTCAACTGTATCAGGACTCCACGCGGGATATGCTGGATCGGCTGGAGCTGCGCGAGGTTGACTTTGCAATTTCCGCGATGACAGAGGCGCGAAGCGGGGTGGCGTGGGCGGATTTGTGGCAGGAGCAGATGTATGCCTACGTGCCGCAGCATTCGCCGTTGGCGTCGCAGGCGGCCGTCTCGTTGCAGGAGCTGGCGGAGCATCCGTTTATCGCGCTCAAAAAAGGCTACAGCCTCCGCACCATCACGGACAACTTGTTTGGCCGCTTGGGGCTGGAACCTCGCATCACGTTCGAGGGGGAAGAAGTGATGACGGCGGTCGGCCTGATCGCCGCGGGACTTGGCGTCGCCATTTTGCCGGATGTTCCGATCTGGTGCCCGGACAAGGTCATCCGGCTGACCATAACGGACCCCGACTGCCGCCGGACGATCGGACTCGCCTGGAAAACGGAGAGGCGCTTGTCTCCCGCGGCCGAAGGCTTTCGGGCTTTTCTGCTGGGCATGAGGAATGCCAACACAGCAGAGAGCTCGGTCTCGAGACCGAGAAAAATTCTACCTGCAGATGGATGAGCGGGACGTGGGTCTTATTTTACAATATGAAGTGCAAGCTAGAGGTAACACGTATATCTGAAAGGAGTTCAGTATGAACAGCCAAACGCTCATCGGCTATGCGATCATGGCCGTCGTTATTATTCTTGTCTTCTGGCTGCGGAGCCGCCGCAGTGATCGCCCTATCCGCAATAAAGGGTTCAATATGTTGATTCCGGTCGTGATTCTTTTAGTCGTATTCGGTTTTAGCATCTCCTCTTTGATGCATATTCCCAACCAGCCGTTCCATGCGCCTGCGCTGTGGGAGGATCTGTGCGCAGTCGTGCTAGGCGCAGTCTTGGGCAGCATTATGCTGTACCACACAGGCTACGAGAAGCGGGAAGACGGCGAAGTGTATGGGAAGCCGAATAAAAATTTCAAATATGTCCTGATCGCCATCATCGTCATTCGGGTTGTGCTGTCGCAGTATTTGAAATCGTTGAATTACACGGAATTTACGACATTAACAATGGTAATGGCATATGTTTACATTTGTGTATGGCGCATCGGCAGCTTTGTGAAATATCGGAAAGAACTCGCGAAAAACTTGAGTCAAGTATAGGGAAGCTCTTCCCTTCCTCCCATCCATCCCCTTTGGGGTCGTGGATAGGGAGGTTTTTTGCTTTCCGGCTCAAAAAATAGATCTTGCACAAAAAAAGAGGATAACAGAAATATCGATAAAGCGTAATTGACGAAAAAGTGTAGATTTTTGGGGTTTATTGGTCATGGTACGTTTGGTTCGGTTGACCGAAAGGGAGTATGAATAAACCAATGAGAAAGGAGCTTTATTCATGAGAAGAGGAAAACGGAAATGGTTGATGGCCGCATTGGTAATGGCACTAATAGTGAGCCTGTGTGTACCGGGCGATCTGGCAGGGCGGGCTCATGCGGAGGAAGCAGCGAATCTTCTTGCAAACGGAGGATTTGAGTCAGGGACGTGGCCATTAAAAACAGGCACTATGCTTGATACAGCAACCAAGCATAGCGGCAACCAGAGCGCTAGTATGAGTGGCACAGCCTCAAGTCAATATCTGGGGAGCGGATTAATTCCCGTGCAAGCCAGTGCGGTCTATGATTTAACGGCCTGGATTAAAACAGCTGGAATATCCACAACGGATGCGGCCAGCATCAATGTCCTTATGATCGGCAACAGTAATAACTCGCTGGGGTGGTACAGCGGAGCTATGAAGCTGATTCGAACTGGCGGTGATCAGGATTGGACGAAATTTAAGGTCGAGCTAAGCGCATTTACTTCTGGCACCGCTTACATCAGAGTGTATGTTCGCCTGGATGCCAATGTTTCCGGCACCGTGTGGTTCGATGATCTTGCGGTACAAACCTCCGGCAATACATTGGCGAACGGGGGATTTGAGTCTGGCTTGTGGGCGATGAAGAAGGGTGCCATCTGGGCGGACACCGCCGTACGGCATAGCGGAAACACTAGCGCCGGTATAACCGGGGGGACTGAAGGTCAATATTTGGGGAGCGTCCTGATTCCGGTTCAAGACGATGATGTGTATGATTTGTCAGCCTGGATTAAAACGACAGGAGTATCCAGCAATGACGGCGCCAGTGTCAATGTGCTGCTGGCTGACGCAGATATGAATTCCTTGGGCTGGTACAACAATGCCATGAAGTTGATGGGGACCGGGGGTACGCAGGACTGGACGCAATATTCGGCGGAACTGGACCATCTGCTTCCTGGTACGGCATACCTCCGGATTTACGTTCGTCTGGATGCTAATGTCTCTGGTACTGTATGGTTCGATGATCTTGCACTCAAATTGAAAGAGTTGGTGATTGGCACCGACGGTCCTGTCGGCAACATTGTAACGGCAGACAATCTGGCATCGTTGGATCTTACCATGAAGAACAACGCCGCCCAAGACAAGGATGTGCATGTAACGTACAGCTTAAAGGGTGCTGATTCCAAGGTATTTCCCGGGGGGAGCTTTGATGCTCATGTGACGGCAGGCTCGACGTATCGGAGTTCAGTCAATTTGTCTGCTCTGAACCGCTTTGGGCTATACACGTTGTCTGTGGCAGCCCAGGAAGCGGGAAAGTCTGCCCTCACGGAAGCGTTTACCTTTAGCCTGGTTGATTCGCCTGCGGATCCCGTAACGGATAATAGTTTTGGAACGGCTCTTCACTTGATGGGAAAAACCGACGCCAATCTGGTTGACACGTATCTTACACAGGTTGCGGATACGGGCATCAAGTGGATCAGGGATGACGCTCGGTGGGAAAAGGCGGAAACCACAGCGGGGCAAATTGGGATTCCTGCCTCCTGGGATTTGTTTGTGGACACAGCGATATCCAAAGGTCTTCATCCGATCTTAATTATTGATTACGGCAATCCGTTATATGACGGGGGCAAAGCGCCTTACACGGATGAAGGTATTGCTGCTTACGCCAATTATGCAGGCAAGCTGGCCGAGCATTTCGTGGGAAAGGTGGATCATTTTGAAATATGGAATGAATGGAATATCGGCGGCGGGAACCCGGATCGTCTTTCCCCCGAAGCCTATGCCAAGGTGCTGAAGGCAGCATATGCAGCAATAAAAGCAGCCAATCCCAATGCTTTCGTTATCAGCTGCGCCACATCCGGAGCGGATGCGGAGTGGATCGGCCGCGTTCTGGCGGCAGGGGGATATGGCTATATGGATGCTGTGTCCATCCATCCCTACACCTACCCGGTGAACCCGGATGACGGAGGCTTCGCTGCCAGTCTGGCAGCCATTCATAATCTGTTCGCCGCGTACGGTCCTGCGAAGCCAGTCTGGGTGACGGAAATCGGCTGGCCTACCAGTGAAGTACTCGATCGCGGAGTAAGCGAGCGGACATCAGGCGCATATGCGGCTAGAGTCTACACGCTTGCCTTGAGCAGCGGCATTGCCGAGAAAGTGTTCTGGTATGATTTTAAAAATGATAACAAGCCAGAAACAAGTCTGGAGGGTCACTTTGGCCTTGTCAGGGGGGATCATGAATCAGTCCCTTGGTCGGCCAAAGAAAACTATATTGCCTACCGTGCTGCAGTCTCCAGACTGTCCGGAGCTTCGTATGTGCAGTCGTATGCCCCAGGGGATCGGGTACAGGCATATCAGTTCCATCGAAGTCACGACGGCAAGGACGTGATTGTCGCTTGGAGCCAAGGCGATTCCAAGCAGCTTCTGATGCAGCTTGGGGCTTCCACCGCCACGGCTTACGATTTATTTGGCAATCGTACCGCGCTCTCTGCGGGGACAGACGGAACGATAATGCTGCCGGTTTCGGAGGAGCCGGTTTATGTTGAAGGGAATTTTGCTCCGGTCATCAGCGTTAAAGATCCGTACAGTCTGGATGTTTATCCGCAGTTAACAACGTCACCGGAAGGAGATCAGTGGGCGGCAGAGATTCGCATTCGCAATCAACTGGATATTGCCCAATCTGGAACGGTGCAGATTTCAGGTTCAGGTCCTTGGGAGAATGGCAGCGTTGCGCAGCCATTTACGGTTATGCCCAATTCCACGACAACCGTGACCTACCTATTTACGGGAGAGCCGGAGGCCGTTTTGTACGATCTTAACATCCTGACCATTCTGGATAATGGGGCGGACACGGTGGTGAAACGAAAGCTTAGCTTCATGGCGGCGGAGCAAACGGATCAGCCTCCCGTAATTGACGGCATGATGAGCGCAGGAGAATGGGCTGGCGCCAGGCCCATCGCTATTGACCAGGCTTTCCAATCTCATATCGCAGATTGGGGGGGAACCAACGATCTCAGCGCGACAGGATATCTGCAATGGGATGCGGATAATTTGTACCTGGCCGTGTCAGTTCAAGATAATATTCATGCTCAAAGCGGTACAGGCAGCGACATCTGGAAGGGCGACGGCATTCAATTTGCCATTGATCCGGGGAGGAAACTGGGTTCCTCAACGCTGGGGTACAATGAAATGGGGCTTGCGCTTAACGCGGATGCATCCAATGTCATCCTATGGAGATGGAAGACTCCGGCAGGCGCGGGAGGGTTGAATAGTGTACAACGAGCCGTCTATCGCGACGCCAGCAGCAGTACAACTGTCTACGAAATGGCTATTCCGTGGACGGCCTTGCTGCCCGCGGGGATTGCTCCGACTGCAGGCGCCGACTTCGGATTCTCCCTGCTGATTAATGATAACGACGGCTCCGGTCGACGTGGCTGGATGGCGTACATGGGTGGGATTGGCGAATCCAAAGATCCTAAAGCCTTTGGGGATTTGCTGCTGGTTGTGCCGGAGTAGCACTCAAGAAGCTAAGTCACAGCCAGTTCATAGATGATTGGAAGGCTCATGATGGCAATCATGGGCCTTTTATCTTTTGAAGCATAAAAAGGGAAGCCTTCCACAAAAAAACGATGCTGCGCACACTGACGAAAATGAAGATTCGCACAAAACTTGATGATTTCTCAGTCCTCGCCTTGCATGCTACCGTTAGAGCTGGTTTTTACAACGACAGGAAAAAGAAAGGAAGTGGCATTCATAGACATGGATACGGGTACGTGGAAATCGCAATGGATCGCGTATGCCGAATGTACCGGCGATGTGTCCCCGGTTTTCAGAAAAAGCTTTACACTGCCATCGGAATGCAAGGGGAACGTATATGCTCGCATTAGCGGACTCGGCTTTTATGTGATGAAGATTAATGGTCGCCGCGTGGGCGAAGATATCATGCAACCGGCGTTTACCGCTTATGACAAGACGGTGTTGTTCAATGTTTATGAGGTGAATGAATATCTTGCGCCCGGCGCAAACGTCATCGAGGTGACACTGGGCAACGGCTGGTACAATGAGCGGCAGGCCACTGCCTGGGAATTTGAACATGCGGCATGGCGGGGGCGGCCCAGAATGACCATGGAATTGATTGTGAACGGTACAATTATCCTCTCTTCCGATAGCAGTTGGGATTGCGCACCAAGCGGCACGCGATTCAACTCTTTGCGGTGTGGTGAAACGTTTGACGCGGGATACGAGGTGAATGCATGGAGAAAGGCGATCATTGTCCCGGGGCCTGGCGGTGTTATGAAGGAGCAGCGGATTCCTCCTATTCGGGTAAGGGAGCGGATTATGCCCGTGAGTGTGGTGCCTTGTCCATTGCCTGTTATTTACGATTTTGGCGTGAACCTGTCTGGCAATGTGGAAATTAAAGTAACGGGCAGCAGAGGCAGCAAGGTCACCATCCAGTATTTCGAGTTGCTTCGCTCTACAGCAACGCCAGATTTGGAGCGATACCGGCAGCATGTATACGACGAACGCTTTCAGCAGGATGAATATGTGCTGTCTGGGGACGGAACGGAGGTGTGGCACAGCGAGTTTGGCTATCACGGATTCCGCTACGCGCGAATCTACGGAGACTTCGAGACGTTGGAGGTAGAGGCGCGCTGCTTCCATACCGATCTGCCTGATGCAGGAGGTCTGGTTTGCGACAATCCTCTGATTACGGCCATTCATCAAGCGGTGCGCCGCTCCACGCTGACCAACTTTCACCACATTCCCACAGATTGTCCTCATCGAGAGAAGAATGGCTGGACCGCAGATGCTCATCTCTCCTGCGAGCAGGCTCTTTATAATTTTGCAATCGACGGTGCCTATGAGAAATGGCTGGATGATCTTGTAGAAGCTCAGCGCCCCAACGGCCGCATTCCCTGCATCGCTCCTGCCGGCAACTGGGGGTATGATCAGATGGTGTGCGGTCCTGCCTGGGACGCAGCGCTTTTCGTGGTGCCCTGGCAGTTGTACCGGTATACCGGAGAGACCCGATATTTGGAGAAGTACAGTGAGCCTATGGAAAAATATTTGGTATACCTGTCCTCTATACTCGATAACGGTATTTGCCGTACAGGCCTTGGCGATTGGTCAGCGCCGCCTTCGGCGCCTGCATTTCCAAAGGAAGCATTATTAACCGGATACGCGTATCATATGGTTGATTTGTTTGGAAAAAGTTGTGGCGTGCTGCACAAGAACGAAGGTCAGGAGCGGGCATTCAGGCTAAGGGATGTTATTAAGAGCGCATTTGTACGGGAGTACGGGCGTTTTCAGTCAGACAGCCAGGTATTCCATGCCATGAAGCTTGAGTTCGGGTTGACGAACGATGTGGCAGAAACGATAAAGAACTTGGTCAAGGCAGTAGAACTGGCGGATGATCATATTATGGGCGGGATTTTTTGCTCCAAGCTCATTCTGGATGCGCTGACAGATCATGGACGATTCGATCTGGCCTATAAGATTGCCTCCCAGCGGGATTTTCCCGGTTGGGGTTATATGACGCAGGTTTGCGCGGGTACTTTGGGAGAAAACTGGTTTGGCGGCTCGTCTATGAATCACCCTATGTTTTCCGAGATCGGTGCGTGGTACTACAAGGCTGTGGCGGGTTTTCGAATCGACGAGGGTGCCCCTGGATTCAGAAGAATCCGCCTGGCCCCCCACATCCCTGATGATATCCGCAATCTTCACGCCTGGCATGACACACCCTTCGGGAGGTTGGAAATTGCGTGGGATGAGCGGAAAGTTACCGTGTTGATTCCGGAAGGGAGCACCGCGACTTTGACGTTGGGCACTTTAGGGGAGGAACTTGGTCCTGGAAGACATAGCTTTCCCAGAGCGCGAAGCAATCCGTCATGATCACAAAAAAGAGGGTCTATCACAAAAAAAGAAGATGAGATACCACCGATAAAGCATACCGAATGAAAAGGTGAAGATTTCGCAAATCCCGGCTGCATGTTACCGTTGCATCAGATCGAATGCCGGCACAGTCGGCGAATGACAAGAAAGGAGCAATTTCCGTGCGGCACTCTCAAAATATCAAACCGCAACTCCAGCGGCAGGATAGCCTCCACGCCGGCTTGAGGCTGAGGCAGCGCCTGATGAAGCCTATTCTGCGTGACAAATATTTATATCTCATGCTCGCTCCTGTGGTTGTTTACTTTCTCTTGTTCAAGTACGCGCCATTGTTTGGCGAACTCATCGCCTTCAAAAATTACCGCCTGGCGGACGGCATCTGGGGAAGCGCCTGGGTGGGACTGGAGCATTTCCGAAAGCTGTTCTCCAGTACCGATTTCTATATTGTGCTTCGAAATACCCTGCTGTTGAATCTGTACAATTTGGTGTTTGCCTTTCCTGTGCCCGTCGTATTGGCGATTCTCCTGAACGAAGTGCGCCTTAGCGGGTACAAGCGAATGTTGCAGAATCTGCTCTACATTCCCCACTTTATTTCATGGGTGGTACTCGGCACCATTGTGATTGCGATGTTATCCCCCTCTACCGGCATCGTCAACACGATGCTGAAGTTTTTCGGATTGGAGTCCATCTACTTTATGGCCAGCAACGTATGGTGGCCGGTTTCCTTTGTGGTATCAGGCATCTGGAAGGAGGCAGGCTTCGGTACCATACTCTACATGGCGGCCATGACGGCCATTGATCCGATGCTCTACGAGGCAGCCAAAATAGACGGGGCTGGCAAGCTGCGGCAGATGTGGCATGTAACCCTGCCTGGTATTCGAAGCACAGCCGCCATTCTCATGATCCTCCAGGTGGGGCGAATCATGGACATAGGCTTCGAGCAGGTGTATGCCATGAAGAACCCCGCTGTTACCAAAGTGGCCGAGGTTATCAGCACCTATGTGTATACGCGGGGCATCGAGAATCTGCAATATAGTTACACTACAGCTCTTGGATTGTTCCAGTCTTGCGTGGCGCTGATCCTGGTCGTCAGCGTCAACTGGTTGATTAAATCCATGGGGGAACGGGGACTGTGGTAGTTCACCCGAAGAAAGGATGATTGGTATATGCAACCCGAGCGTAAACGCTTAAGTGTCTCATCTGCAGGCCATTGGGTGAACAATATCTTTTTGGCCTTGTGTGCCGCTGCTACGGTATTCCCATTTATTAATATCATTGCCGTCTCCCTCAGCGGCAGCAGAGCCATATCGGCGGGAGAGGTGTTTCTGTGGCCTGTGGAGTTTAACATTGCGGCGTATCGCAATCTCATAGAGGATGGGCAGCTTATCGTGGCCATGAAGAATACCGTGCTGATTACAGTAGTCGGGACGCTTCTGAATATGGTTTTCACCACCTTGGCCGCCTATCCCTTGTCCAAACCCGGCTTAAGAGGCAGAAGTGTTATGCTGCAAGCGGTACTCTTCACCATGTTGTTCGGCGGTGGAATGATTCCTCACTTTCTGCTGATCAACACGCTGGGGCTGGTGAATACTTACTGGGCCATCTGGCTTCCGGCACTGATCAGTGTCTACAACATGTTTGTAATGAAATCTTTTTTCGAGGGGCTGCCGGCGGAAATAGAGGAATCGGCGGCGATGGACGGCGCCAATGAATGGGTGGTGCTGCTCAGGATTATCCTTCCGCTATCTATGCCTGTCATCGCAGCGTTGACGCTGTTTTATGCCGTGGGCTGGTGGAATTCTTACATGAACGTGCTTATTTATATCCGCAGCACAGACAAGATGTCGCTGATGGTCAAGCTTTACCAGATGATTGATCTGGTCAGTCCGGAAATGCTCCGCAGTGGAGAGGGTGTCGCGCAACAGACCATTACGCCGGAAGGGATCCGTGCGGCCGCTATCGTGTTTTCCATTACACCTATTCTATGTGTGTATCCTTTCTTGCAAAGGCATTTCATAAAGGGAGTTTTGCTGGGTTCGGTCAAAGGTTGATCCGGCGTTGGATCGATATCACAGGCTGCTGTCCGGCCATGATATAATAAAAATATTCAGGAGGTCACACATGAAATTCAGACAGAAGACAAAGTGGGTTGCTTCTGCGGCTGTATTAGCGCTGGCAGGGACCATGTTTGCAGGATGCTCGAATCAAACAGAGAAAGGTGCTGGCATTCCATCAGGAACATCACCTTCAGGAACCAATGCGAGTGCAGATCCATATGCCAGCCTTCCCAAGACTGTCAGCATCTCAATGTTCGACAGAGGCGCGGTATCCAGTGACGAGGGAACATATGAAAACAATCGTTGGGTGAAGTGGATGAAGGAACAGTCTGGCATCGATGTGAAGATTGTGCCTGTTCCCCGCAATCAGGCTCAGGATAAGCTTAATGTGCTGATTGCCTCGAATCAGGCTCCAGATCTGATCTGGGAGTATGATCGTACGTATATCGGCAAGTTAATTACACAGGGCGCTATACAGCCAATCGACCAATATATTGAGAAATACAGCACTTCTTATAAGAAATACTTGCAGGAGCATCCCGAACTGAAGGCCTATCTTACCTTCGAAGGCAAGATGTATGCCGTAGCCACGGAGCGTACGCTGGATTCTGTTGCCAACCATGGCATGTGGATCAGGCAGGATTGGTTGGATAAGTTGGGACTGAAGACACCAACGACGATGGATGAACTAATCGAAGTGGCCAAAGCCTTTAAGGACAAGGATCCGGACGGTAACGGAAAGGCGGATACCGTTCCGTTGGTAGGCAGTACTACATTTGATGCCTACTCCGCCATGAATGCGGCCATGAGCAACCAGTGGTATCTGGAGAACGGGAAAATGAAGTACGGTCCCACGCTGGATCGCTTTGGAGATAGTATGGCTCTGGAGAAGCTTATGTACGAGAATGGACTGGTGGACAAGGAATATCTGACAGATAAGAACTTCCAGCGTGCCAATCAGTTGTGGACGACAGGCAAAGCTGGTATTTATGTGGCGAGCTGGGGAAGCGGCGCTATGGAAACTCATATTAAGGACATGTGGAAGAATGTTCCGGATGCTAATCCGGTTCCGCTTGAGCCCGTTTCCACCAAAAACGGCAAATTCGGTTTGTATCAGGAGACCAAGCCCTTCATATTTGTAGCTTTCAATAAGGAAATGAAAAATCCTAAGGCTGCGGTAGAATACTTGGATTGGTTGGTGGACAAAGGCTGGATGACGCTGGTCAACGGAACTGAGGGTACGCATTATAAGTTGGTCAACAATGTGCCGCAGCAGTTGGATTCGGACAAATACAAGAAAGAAGTTAGTTATGCTCCTGAATATGCAGTGCTGCGAAATGCCAAGTTTTCCCCGGCTGATCTGCTGGTGAAAGCAGCTCCCGACGCTGTTTCCCAAAAGGTCGCTGCTTTGAGTCAGAAAGGTCTGGAGACGGCGATGAAAAACACTTTCCGTCGAGATATTCCGTATCAGCCTAATTTTACGGAACTGAATGATATCCAGACAGCGCTGAAGCCTTTTATAGAGGATATTCGGGCCAAGGTGACGATGCAAGGCAACTCGTATACCGCTCCTTGGGGTCTGGAGGAAATTCGCAAGGAATGGAAACGGCTTGGCGGAGAAAAGGTAGAGGCACTGGCGCAGGATTGGTACGAAGCCAACAAGGCAAGTTTTAAATAACGACCAGAGCTAAGCTGTATGCGCCGTCGACGCCAATTACACATGTGAAAGGAACAGGAACATGAACCGTGTGCAGAATCAATGGATGAAAAAGATGATAACAGGTCTAATCATGCTCCTGTTCCTGAGTGTAACGGTATCGGCGGTGCTCTCTTACTTCATTTTCACAAATGATCTGAAGGAACGTCTTATCGGCACCAATATGGAGCTGCTGGAGCACATGGAACAGAAGCTGGAGCTAGTGCTGAAAAATGTGGACAACGAGGCCATTCAATTGGTTCAGTATGACGAGGTCAAGAAATTCTTTGACGACAACTTGCCCCAAGGGGAGCGGACCAGCAATGATTACCGGGTCGGCAGCCATATTGATAGGCTTATCCGCAGCGATGACTACCTGTTCTCCGTGGATCTCTATTCCTATTCCCAAGATCGACTGGTGTCCGGTGATATTCTTACCGAGGAACTGAGGCTGAGGGATTACGCCTGGATCAGCCATTTTGCCCAGTATGACGGCTATTCGGACTGGCTGGCCAGCCGTAAGGTGCTGATTAGTAATTCCTCCTTTCCGATTTATCGCAATGTGGTGACATTGGTTAGGACCTATCCCTTGATTCACTCTTCCGGCGCCCGCAAGGGTGCCGTTGCCGTTAATTTGAAGGAAGAGATGCTGCTGCCGCTGATTCATCATGAGGAGGATGCACAGGGTTTGAATCTGGTTTTGGATAAAGAGGGACGGGTGGTCATTCATCAAGATCAGTCCCAGCTGGGAGAGAATCTGGGCTCTATACCGTTTGTGGCGCAAATCGCAGCCGAGGGCAAGAACGCAGGCACGTTCAAGACCAAGTTGAACAATCGGGTTTCTACCGTTTTTTATAAGGTTAATCCCTATACGGGTTGGAGGATCGTGAGAATTGTCTCGGATATTGAGATGAATAAGCCCCTGCTGGTGATCCGTAACACACTGGCTGTTTTGTCCGGTGTTATACTGCTATTGGCAGTCGTGCTTGCCCTCGCAGTGGGGAGATGGACATTCAAACCGCTGAACCGTTTTCTGGGCAATCTTGCATTAAGGCTGAACGCTCAATTTCCCCAAGAATTGAGCGGTGGCGGAGAAGCGAGTCTCCGGCTGATGGAGTCCCGTTTTGAGGACATTCTGGAGAATAGTGAGCAGCTCAGGAAACAGGTTCGGGAAACCAAACCGATACTGAAATGGCAATTGATCATGGAATTGCTGTCTAACTATAAGATTAACATTGCCAATACCCGACAGTATATGGATATGCTAGGGATGCAACTGGATATGAACCGTTTTGTTGTCCTGGCTGCGGAGTTCGACCAGCGCCATGAACTGACGCCTCGGGATGTCCATCTGTACAATTACGCCCTGTGTAATATAGCGGAAGAATTGATTCATGCTGAAGGTAAAGGGATGGCAATCGAACTTGAGAACGGTTGCTGCGCCATCCTCATGAGTTTCTCCGATGGCGATGGAGAAGCCGAATTAAGGGCTGGTGTGGTAGCGGAGCTTATCAAGAATTATGTAATGGAAAATTTCAATCGCACAGTCACTATCGGCGTGGGCGGGTTGGCCGGTTCTGCGGAAGAGATTCATTTGTCTTTCAGGCAGGCCTGTGACGTGCTGGCCTACCGTTTGATTCTTGGAGGCAATACCGTTATTACTCGGGATGATGTGCAAATTGGTGAATCCGCACTGCTATATCGATTGATCGCTATGACCGACGGGATGATGGATTCGCTCAAGCTATTGGATGGGGAAAAGCTAATAGCACAGATGGATCGTTGGTTTGATGCCTTCACCCAATACGGTATTCCTCCGGAAATGATTCGGCAGATTAACTTGCAATGTTTGATGAAGGCTGTCCTGGTCGCTGGAGAAGCGGGGGTTGAGCCAGCACAACTTCGCATGCCGCAGGAAATGCGAACATCACTGCACCAGTATGAAAGTCTCGAAGACATGAAACGGTTCATGCTGGAAACGCTGCGAGAATGCATGGAAGCGATCCGTCAGAAGCGGAGCAGCCGGGAAAAGAATGATCTAATTGAAAAGGTGTTGGCCTATATTCACGGTAATTATGGCAGGGCCGAGCTTTCCTTGAATTTGCTGGCTGACGAATTTCGGGTGAGCCTGTCCCATCTCAGCAAATTATTCAAAGAGCAGACAGAAAGCAACTTCATCGATTACCTGATGAATCTCAGGATCAGCCAGGCCAAGAAGCTGTTGACCGAAACAGAGGGACGCATCCGGGATATTGCCGAGGCGGTCGGTTACAGCAATGTAAACAGTTTTGTTCGCATATTTAAAAAGTTGACTGCGCTGACGCCCACGGAATATCGAGAGCATGGGAAGAAGGACAGCGTGTAGGCCGAATGGACACAATGGGCAAACTAGCGAGCAATGCTTAGGGACGAACCTATTCATAAGCGTGGCTGTCCCTCTGAGGATGGTGGCGCTTTTCTTTTGCATGCTGGGATGCGGCGGGTTAGGATCGTTGGCGGTGCGTGATGGGAGGCGTCTAAGGGCTTGGCTTCGTGACGACGATCACGTACAGGAGATCCAGCAGGAACGTCAGGATATACAGCGTTGTCAGTAAAAGAGACTCCGGATACATGGCGTATCCCAGGATCGAGGCGCATAAAGTGCCGATCATTTTGGCGTAGGCGATGGCGAGCGACTGGCCTTTGCCTGGCTGTTTCAGCCACATGATGATGAAGAGGAGCGACATCATGAGATTGATGCCGAAGGCGGAATATTTCCCTTCCTTGTCGTGAAACTCCACGTGCATGCCATAGTGCAGCAACAGCGCCATCACGAGCAGGCCGGCGACGGAGAGATAGAGGAGCTTTTTGTGGGTTGTTTCGCGCGAAGCGTAGAGGAGAAACTGCAGGAAAATTACACAATCCAGGGCGAACCAGACGCTCGTGCCGATTTTTTGAAACGGGTCGAACGGGATAATGAAGCCGTACAGAAATTCCCACGTAAGATTGGCGCATAACGCCAGCAAGGGCATGCCGCAAGTTCGGTCGCGGAACCCCTGCAGGATGATGAGCACATAAGTGACCGTCCAGAAAAAAGCAAGCCCCAACTGCAGCCAGCGTTCCGCTTCATGATTCAAAAGGGAGTCCATGCCGCTCTTCACATCCTTCCCAAGCTCTTTCATAGATAAATATGAAGGGCTTGGGTTGTCTATGACGGGGGACGGGGGCGGTGTAGTGGCTGCCAGATATTTCAATCTATGCACTTATGCAGGGTGCGACTTGCATCGAAAAGCCGATCAACCTTTTACTCGTATTTCAATCCACGCACCCATGCAAAGGTGCGACAGCTCTTTTTGATGCAAAAGCTCTTATTTCCCTTAGCATTTGATCAAATCAAGCGAAAAATAGAACAGCTCACCTACTAGGCGGTTGAGATTATAAGGGACAAAAAAATCCCTTAGCCGCAGAGAAGCCCCCTTTGCGATTTGTAACGGTCATCCGCGACTGTTAAAGCTGTTTTCTGCCTTCAAAACGCCCAGATTTGCCCCTAAAAGACAGAAATGTCCGTTACCGATGCGAAAACCACGATAATCCGCCGGTAAGAGACGCCGCTGTCCGTTAGACGCAAACCACTCCGAACCGCAACTCCCCAATGGTCGCGGCCCCCCTCTGACACGCAGCTAAAATATAACGTGAAGCTCGCAGCCTGACACGAGCAGACGACCCAGCTGCTCGAGAAACTCCGGCCGCACGCGTTAACCCGGCAACACGGAACTTGCTCGCTCACCGCTTGCGCCCTCAAAGCGATTGAACATCGCATTGTACAGCACAGCGGCTGCCACCGCCAGCCCGGCGAGCAGGCTGAACGTCCACACATACCCGATCCACGCGCTCAGCGGGATCGACAGCGGCGCGAGCGTGCGGCCCAGCGTATACCGCAGGCTTGCCGCCGCAAAATACTGGCCGCGCATTTGCTCCGGCGCCAGCCGCGAGACGAACGCCTGCTGCGGCCCGGCCGACATCAGCTCGGCGAGCGTAAACACGGCGATGGCGAGCGTGAAGCCCCAGAAGGTGGACATCTGGCAGAACAGCACCATGCCCACCGCATAAATCAACGCCCCGCCGATAAACACGTACCGATCGCGGAACGCCAGCATCCATTTCGTGATCGCAACGGTGAACAACGCCACGAACAGGCCATTCTCGGACACGATCAGGCCGAATAACTGCTTGCCCGTCACGTCCAGGTTCCAGTCGCCGAAGCTAAAAATCGTGCTAAGCGGCACCGTTTCCTGCAGGAAAACGGGGAACAATAGATCGAGCTGCATGAACGTCTGCGACAGCAGCACGCCGGCCAGCACGAACAGCAGGAACACGCGGTCCGTGGCGATGACCCGGTAGTCGCGCAGCTGCGCGCCGACGACCCGGTACCACGGCTCGCCGGCCGACGAGCGGCGGCGCTCCGCCACAGAAGCCGGCAGCGTCTCCGCCAGCCGCCGGCTCATGAACAACGCGAGCAGCGCACAGAACACCGCTGCGCCAAACAGCACCATGTACGGGTTGTCCTTGTACAACAAAGAGCCAAGCAGCGGGCCGACGACCACGGCCATATTCGCTGCCGTATAAAAAATCGCGAACACGCTCGAGCGGTGTTCTTCCGGCACGACGTCCGCCACCATGGCTTGGCTGGCGGGCCAGTACAAAGAGCCGGCGAAGCTAGCTGCGCAGAAGCCGATAAAGCTCAGGGCCGGCAGGCCCACCGCCGGCGAGGCGGCAAGGGCGAACAGCCCATAGCCTGCGGCCTGCGCGGAAGCCGCAATGACCATCATGCGCTTGCGGCCGAATCGGTCGGCGCAGTAGCCGCCGAGCAAGTTCGCCACAACCGAGAGCGCCTGCGACAGGATGAGCAGCAGGCCTGCCCAGCCTTTGCCGAACGCCTCGGCGAAGTAAATCGATAGAAACGGAAAAAACGTCCAAAAAATTACGTTAAACGCGGTCTCCCCGCCGAGGCGGATTTTCAAATTCGTGTCCCAATCTCTGATTTTCATATAGAAGAAGCCTCTCTGATTCTTTCTGGTTGTCTATCTTTCTTTTTATACTATATTAACCTATGGTTAATAACAAGACATCCATCCGGAGACTGAATCCGGAATAGACCATTATTTCCGTACAATTTGCAACCCCGCCCCAACTCCATTACACTAAAAATTGGAACCGTTCGGAATTCCCGGCGCGCCGGCGCACCGGCGCAGCATCGCACCCTCCACGGGTGCGTGTACCGAAATAAATAACGGCAGTGAAAGGATGAAATCACCCGTGAATATGCTTAGTACGCTTTCCATGCAGGATTTGAAAAACTTCAAGCACGAGCTGACGCGTTTTATGATGACGTATAAATTTGCCCTGGATGAAATGGAGACGCGCATCGAGATTCTTGTTCAGGAATTTGAAATGCTCCACGAATACAACCCGATCGAACATACCAAATCTCGGCTGAAGTCGCCGGAGAGTATTATTCAGAAGCTGTACCGCAAGGGCGGCGATCTGTCTTTTGACGGCATCAGGGGCAATGTGAAGGACATCGCGGGCCTGCGCATTACGTGCTCGTTCGTTTCGGACATTTATGTCCTCAGTGACATGTTGAAGAACCAGAGCGACCTCCATCTCCTGAGCGAAAAAGATTACATCAAGCACCCGAAGCCGAACGGCTACCAAAGCCTTCATCTGCTGATCGAGGTGCCCGTACATATGTCGGACCGGACCGAGCGTGTCTGCATGGAGGTGCAGATTCGTACGGTGGCGATGGATTTCTGGGCGAGCCTGGAGCACAAAATCTTTTACAAGTTCAAAGAGGGCAATCAGGCGGTTCCCCAGCGTTTATTGCAGGAGTTAAAGCAGGCCGCGGACGTGGCCGCGAAGCTGGATGAGCAGATGGAGCGTCTGCATCGTGAAATTGACGAGATCCAGGCGGAGCAGTCGGACGAGGCGGCGGATTCTCTGAACCGGATTATCATTAATAATCAGCAGTTTGCGCTCCCGAAAGCATTAATGTCGGCGCTTATGAATAATGATGGGGATGAGGACAAGTCGTAGAGCGGGAGAGCTCTGAGGTAGTCCTAATTTGGAAAAAAGAGGGGATTCGGCACATGAAGGCTCAGAACTACGCGAATCACAAAAGGATGCACCCGCTGTTTCACTACGTATTGTCACTGCTCATTTTTGCGCTCATCGTGGCCGCCATGTTCGAGCTGGTGAACAGCCTCAAGGCGGGAGAGGATTTGCTGCCTGCGGTTTTGTTTTTGCTGATCACGCTGATTGTGATTGTGGTGTTTTTGCTGCTTCGCTCTTACCCGCTCAAAGCGCAGGACCGCGCGATTCGGGCGGAGGAGAACCTTCGCCATTACGTGCTGACGGGCAAGCTGTTGGATGCGAGCCTTACCCCAGGCCAAATTGCCGCGCTGCGTTTCGCATCGGATGCCGAATTTCCCGCGCTGGCGGAGAAAGCCGCTGCCGAGCGCCTCGCTCCGGATGCGGTCAAGAAGCAGATTCGCGATTGGCGCGCGGATCATGAGCGGATTTAGTTGGTACAGGTAATGCTCATACTGTGGCTTAAATAAAAAGAGAGTGTGGATGCTTCCGGCATCTGCACTCTCTTTTTTGTGAATCCCCCACAAATTTTGTCGAAACTTAGTTATTTTACACTAGGACTTCTGGTACAATTTCCATAGATGATTTCGTTACACAGAATCTGACGGATGGAGCGGTGTGCATGAGCAGGGTGGTGAAGGGGAAGGCATTTCAAGCATTTTTACATAAATGGTCTGAGGATAAAAAAGAGTACCGCAAAGTGCTCCTCCTGTTTGTCTACTTATTCTGTGTCGTATCGGCATCAACGATCGGGCGGACGGCGGCGGACACGCTGTTTTTGAGCCGGTTCGACAATTCGTACTTGTCGGTGATGTATCTGCCGCAGGCGATGGTCATGATCACGGCGGGGATTCTGTTTCAGCGGTTTTCGCCTAAAGTGCGTCTGGACACGCTGATCAAGGTGCTGATCCCGCTCATTAGTGCGCTTGTCTTGGTCTCCCGGCTGGGCGTAGGCATGGAGCTGCGCTGGGTGTTTCCGGTCATGTATATCGGCTACGATGTGTTCAATTTTCTGATGATCGTATGCTTTTGGCAGTTTGCGACTTCGGTCATGGATCAGCGCAAAGCGAAGCAAATGATCGGCCTCGTCGGCAGCGGGGGGATCGTAGGCGGGATTTTGAGCGGGTTCGGGTTAAAAGCCTTGGTACCGCTGGTCGGCACGGCGAACCTGATCTACTTCTATGCAGCGCTGCAGCTGCTTGGGATGGCGGCGGTGTACGTTATTTTACGTACGACGAAGAAGGAGTCAGCTGCAGAGACGAAGCCGGCACAGGCCGCCGCCCCTGCCGTCAAGCGGGCGAATGCGCAGAAGTCGGGGCTTTTTGCCAGCGTTCCCCATCTCAAATATGTAGCGATACTGGCCGCCGCCCTCGTGCTGTCTCTGACCTTGATCGACTACCAGTTCAAAGTCATCCTGCGGGGAACCTTGCAGAACGAGGCGTTGGCCGGCTTTATGGGGAGCTTTTACGGCTTCTCGGGACTGATTGCGCTTTTCGTGCAGCTGTTCGTCTCCGGCAAAATCATTACCCGATTCGGCGTGATGACGGCGCTGCTGATTTTTCCTGTCGTGCTGTTTGCGGGAAGCTTGGGCGTGCTTGTGCTGCCTGTGTTGGCGATGGCCGTCATGGTCAAGGGGAGCGACAAGGTCGTCGGAGACACGATCTACTCCTCGGTGAGCCAGCTCGTGATGTTTCCGGTTCCGCCGGAGTGGCGGGGCAAAGCCAAGGGTTTCCTCGACGGCATCGTTCGCAATGGTGCAAAAGGGCTGGCGGCGATCTGCTTGCTGCTTGTGACGAGGTGGGTAGCGCCGGAGGATCTGAGCTATATTGTGCTGGCGCTGCTGCTGGTGGGGATCGGGGCCGGCATCAAAGTGAAAAAAGCGTACCTCAGCACCCTCCTCGCCAATCTCAAAACTGCGACCGACGACACGCAAATCGAACTCAATTTGATGGACTCCGTGACTCGGCAAATTTTGATTGAGACGTTGGGATCTCCGGATAAACAACAGGCTCTGTATGCGTTCGGGTTATTAAAAGAAGCATCCTACGATTTGACGCCGCATGTGCGTGATCTGCTGCGGCATAGGGCGCCGGAAGTTGTGATGGAGGCGCTGTCCTATGTGGAGGAGCGGGTGCCGGCGGGGTTCGAGGGGGATGTGCAGGCGCTGCTTCACGCAGAGTCGCCGCCCGTTCGGGCCAAAGCGCTGCTCGCGCTGTCGGCCTATGCAGATGATGCGTATCTGGATGAGATCACGGGGCATTTGGACGCGGAAAAAGTGGAAATTCAGGCCGCCGCCATCGCAGGACTTGTCAAATATTACGGCATTGAGGGCATGTTCCGTGCGGTCGGCAAGCTCAAGGACATGCTGGAGAGCGGCCAGGAGGAAGAACGGATGGCGATGGCGTCGCTGTTTGGACAGATTCGGGTCAAAAACTTCTACAAACCGCTGCGCGCGCTTCTGGAGGACCGGAGTCCGCAGGTGCGGATCCGGGCGCTGGAGTCGGCGGCCATTCTGCATGTGCCTCCGCTGATTGATGCGATTGTGGCGCTGCTGCGGGACAATCAAACGCGTCGTCATGCGGTAGAGGCACTGGCCGCTTACGATGAAGACGTGGTGCTGCCGCAGCTCGCCCCGTATTTGGAAGAACGGAGCGTCCGGCTTTATATGCCGGCGGTGTTTGAGCGGATGCCGGGGGAGGCATCGGTAGGTCTGCTGTTCGCCAGCTATGCGGCGGCTCCGTACGAGCTGCGCGACCGCATCGTCGAGGCGCTGCTCCGTATGCAGCAGCTGCAGCCGCATATGGCGGTCGATGCGAAGCTGACGGAGACGTACATTTTGGAGGAAATTCAGCTGCACGGCCAATTTGCAGAGCACGGCTCCGCTATCGCAGGGGACGAACAGTATACGGAAATTGTGAAAATGGTTCAGGAAAACCGCCGGGCGATGAGCCGACGCGTGTTCCAGTTGCTGTCGCTGCTGCACGACAGCCAGACGATGCAGGCGGTATACCTGGATTGGTCGGAGGGTGACTCGCGCCAGCAGGCGAACGCGGAGGAGGTCATCGACCAGACGTTGCACGGCGCGCTGCGCACGGAAATGGCCAAGCTGATGGCGAGCCCGCGCGAGCTTGGCAAGCATGCGGCGAGCCCGACAGAGCGGACGCTGCATCTGAGCTGGCTGGCGGAGCAAGGAGACGATTGGCTCGCCCAGTCGATCCGCCACCTGCTGCAGCGGGAGTCGGGCCGAAGCGGCGACGCAGAGCTTGAGGAGCTCATGCATCGAGTGCAGCTGCTGCGCCAGGTGGCGCTGTTCCAGGGGCTGACGAGCCGGGACCTCGCCGCCATCGCCGTACGGCTTCACCCGATCGAGGTGGAGATGGGCACTGTAGTGATCCGCGAAGGGGATCCCGGGGATTCCCTGATGCTCCTCGTCGAGGGCGCAGCCGGTGTGTACCGGGCGAGCGCGAAGCTCGGCAGCCTGAAGCCGGGGGACTGCTTCGGTGAGATGGCGATTCTCACCCAGAGCGCGCGCACGGCGTCGATTGTGGCGGAAGCCGATTCGCAGCTGCTGCGGCTGGACTCGGCCGTGTTCTACGACATGATGTTCGACCAAAAAAGCATCGCCGTCGAAATGATGAAGCTTCTCTCGCGCCGACTGCGCTCGGAGCTCGCGCGCGGCAGGGCGGCGCAGGAGGCGGCGGCCGGCGCGGAGGCGGGGACAAGTGGAACCGGGGGAGAAGGGGTGTCGGCCGAGGTGCAGACTCACCATCCGGATGCAACTCCCGCTGAGGTAGCCGCAGGAATGGAGCAGGTGTTGGCGGATGAGGCAAGCGTATCGGGAACGGGACAAGTGTTGGAAGAAGCGGCAAGTGTTGCGGTGGCGGAACAGGTGTCATCTGGTGAGGGCAGACCGGTAGCGGCTATTGAGTCAGCTGCAGACGTGGAGGAAGTTGTATCCGATTTGACAAGCAACGGCGTCATCCTGCGGCGCATTCTGGTGCTCCAGAAGATTGAGCTTTTCGCCCACCTCGCGCCTAAGGACTTCGTCTGGTTAGCGCAGATGGTCGAAGAAGTCGCCTACGCGCCGGGAGATACGATCTGCAAAGCCGGCGACTTTGGCGACAGCATGTACGGCATCATCGAGGGCCGCATCCGCGTGCATCGCGGCAGCGACACGTTCGCGATGCTGGGAGAGGGCGATTTCTTCGGCGAGATGGCGATCATCGACAGCGGCCCGCGCTCGGCGGACTGCACCGTTGCCGAGCCTGCCGTGCTCATGAGATTGCATCGCGATCTCGTGTTCAGCTTCTGTTTCCAGAACATCGACGTGCTGCGTAGTATGATGCGCGTCATCGCGGATCGGCTGCGAGGGATGAACTAAGGAGCTTTAGCTCTTCCGGCCGATCGACGTGGACGGTGGCTGCAGCCCATCAAGCCGACTGGCACCGCCGGTGGTGTCGATGATGGCAGGTAATCGTTTGTTGCCCCGGTAATGCCGCGCCAATGAGGGGTTACCGGATTGTTAGAGAATAAGAGTGGTGAACCACTCTTATTTCCTGGATTTCCCTCGGCTGCGTGCAAATAGAGGGGGTAAACCGCTCTTATTGCGGAACTACTGCCCCCGAAATAATGGATTTGAAACAAATAAGCGTGGTCTACCACTCTTATTTCTCGCCATTCTCGCGAAAAGGCCGAAATAGAAGCGGTGAACCACGCTTATTTTTCTCATTACGGCACATGAACGTATGAGTGACTCATTCGACAAACAAATTAGCAGTGCCGAGCCCCTCTTAAATCACCGGAAAGTGACGTTTGTGGCGAAATAGAGGGGTCTAG
>NZ_RXHU01000081.1 GCF_003955665.1 Paenibacillus whitsoniae | reverse complement strand
ACCGCCCCCGCCGTCATGCCCTTCATGATCTGTTCCTGGAACAGTAGGAACACGATAATCGTCGGCAGCACAGCGATGGCCAGCGCGGCCATGGTCAGCTCGTAGTCGGTCATGTAGCCGGTGGCGAAGGACGACAGGCTGAGCGGCACGGTTTTGAGCGCCGGCTTGCTGATGAAGACGAGCGCGAAGGCGAAGTCGTTCCAGAAGCGCAGGAAGCCAAGAATGGCGACGGTGGACAGCGCCGGAACGCTGAGCGGCAGCATCATGCGGAAGAAGATGCCCCAATAGCCGGTGCCGTCGATCAGGGCGGCTTCCTCGATTTCTTTTGGAATGGAGATGAGGTATGCCGCCACCACGAAAATGGCTAACGGCAGCTCAAACGCCGTATAAGGAAGAACCAGCGCGCCGTAGGAGTTGAGCAGGCCGATTTTTTTCATCATAATAAAGAGCGGCACGAGGGTGCTGTGAATCGGGATGAGCATCCCGAGCAGGAACAAGCCCATCATGAACCCCTTCAGCTTAAACTCGAACCGGGCCAGCACAAAAGCCGCCAGCGCACCAAGCACCAGTGTCAGCACAAGCGAAAGGACCGTGACGACCGTCGAGTTCCACAGCGATAGCCCCATCCCCGACACCTTCCACGCCCGGACGAGATTGTCCCATTTCCATACCGTAGGCAGCAGAAACGGCCTCGAATAAAACTCTTCATTCGATTTAACGGCACTAATAAATAACCAGATTAACGGATAGACGGTAACCAGCGCGTACAGGGAAAGTCCTGCATTCACAACGCCGCGCCCCCATCTTTTGCGTTTTGAAGCTCCTGCGGGCATCCCCGCCGGTATCGCTACGGCCTGCGCCATGCCGATCCCTCCTGACAAGTTTTAGCGGTAATCCCGCTTCATTAGATACTGGCTGCCGACAATCAGAATCAGGCTCAAAATAATGATCGCCGTCGAGATCGCACTGCCGAAGCCAAAGCGGTACACATTGAACGTGGAGTTATACATATAAGAAGCAAGCAATTCAGTCGAATGCGCCGGGCCCCCGCCGGTCATGACGTAGATCAGGTCGAACGCTTTTAAGCTGCCCGAAATACAGAGCACGACCGCCACCTTCACCGTATCCCAAATCATCGGCAGCGTGACCGCGAACAGCTTGCGCGTCGGCCCCACCCCATCGAGCTGCGCGGCGTCTTCGATTTCAGGCGAAATATTTTGAAGCGCCGCGATGAACATAATCATATACGGACCAATATAATTCCAGATGATCGGCACCATGAGGGCGAACATCGATACTTTCGGATCGGAGAGCCAAGCTTTTTTCCAGCTATCAAGTCCAATGCCATCCAGCAAAAAATTCAAAATCCCGATCTGCGGATGATAAATATACCCCCAAATAATTCCGACAACGACGGATGACAGCACCATCGGCATAAAGACGGACGCTCGGATCACGCGTTGAAACAGTGTGCTGCGGGTCAGCAGCAGCGCCAATACCAGAGCGATCGGCACTTGCCCGAAGACCGAGGCGGCGACGATGTACATGTTGTTTTTAAACGATTTCCAGAAAATCGGGTCTTTCACGACCTCCAGATAGTTATCGAAGCCGATGAACTTGGCCGCGCCTATCCCTTTCCAATCAAAAAATCCATAATACGCCGACCAAAAAATCGGCACGATGACGAAAATCAAGTAAACGACCAAGGCGGGCAGGAGCCCTAGGGTAATGAAGCCTCTCAACCGTGCGGATACGCTCATAACGCTCCTCCCTCTCATGCTTGTTGGAAAAAAAGTCCCCAGCCCTGCCGGAGCTGAAGCTGGAGACTTGATACAGCCGATTTTTATTTGCCTGCGGCTTTTACGTGGGCATCTTGAATTTTCTTCGCGACGTCCTCTGGCTTACCGCCCATGAGCAGCTCTTGCAAGCCGTTGTTCACCACATCCGCAGTCGCCGAGGTTAATTTGCCGTCGTAAACCGGCGTCATTTTCACACTGCCCATCAGCTTATACACTTCCGCAAAGATCGAGGTCACCTTGGACGTATCCAGGTTCACGTTATAGGAGACAAGCTGGTTGCTTTCCAAAATCGCCTTCTGCGCTTCCGGACCGGACAGCGCGTAGATCAGCTCATAGGCCGCTTGCTTCTTTGCGCCCGTTACGTTCTTACTCATGCCAAGCCCTGTGCCCACGACGCCGGACAGCGTGTTCGGATCGCCTTTGCCGTTCGGCACGGAAGGCAGCACCGTCACCGCCATATTCGCCAGCGCTTCTTTGGAAGCGGAAGCTGCGAGGTTCGTCAGCGCCCAACCGCCGTCGATCATCATTGCTGCTTTGCCTTGCGCGAACATTTGTTCCATCTGCGTATTGTCGATGGCATTGAAGCCATCCTGGAAGGCGCCGGCTTTGCCGAGCTGCTGCAGATACGTTAACGCTTGGACGAATTCCGGATCCGTGAATTTGGCACCTTTTTGATCGACCGCGTTCAGGAACCACTGCGTGCCCGTCACCCGGTCAGCCAACGAGCTGAGAATCGAGGACTGCGCCACCCACGCCGCTTTGTTGCCAAGCGCGATCGGTGTGACGTTAGCCTTTTTGAACGTATCCACCAGTTTCATGAGATCGTCCCATGTCTTTGGCGGCTGTGCACCGTTCTTTGCAAAAATTTCTTTATTATAGTAGAGAATCGACGTTGGCGATAAGGCCATGGGTGCGCTGTAGGTTTTGCCGTCAAGGGTGAAGTCGTCGAAGGAGCCTGGCATAAAGCCTTTTTTCCAATCCGGCTTGCTGTCCAGCAGCTCATTGATCGGCTGAATCAGGTTGCCCGCGACAAATTCCTTCGTCATCACGCCAGGCCACATCACGAACAGATCCGGCATTTCGTTCGCCGCAGCGACCGTTTTCAGGCGAGGACGGTAGCCGTCCGGCGGAATCGCTTGAATATCCAGCTCGACGTTCGGATGATCTTTCTTAAACTTTTCCATGTATTCGCGCATCGTTTTCGCCCGAAGATCTTCGCCCGTGTAGTTATGCCAAATCGAGAGCTTGACCTTCTCCGCCGGTTTGCCGGCGTCTGTTTTTGGCGTTTCGCTCTGTTTCGCCCCATCCGTTGTTCCGCTTGATCCACAACCTGCCAGCAGAGACAGCGATACAGCCGCCGCCAGAATTACGATGAATGATTTCTTCATAAATTCGACCTCCTCATAAGTTGCCTAGCCGATTCCCCTATGTGTCTCCTTGCTGCTTGCTACACTCTCAGTATAGGGGACATCCGCCCGAGGGGGTACGGGAGAGACTTCGGCGCGAAGGGGGTCATTTCTCAGTCTTTCCGCATTTGCCGGAATTCCGACGGGGTCTGTCCGGTGTGCTTTTTGAATTGTTGTGTAAAATATTTGATGTCCTCATAGCCCACGCTCTTGGCCACGTCCGCCACTTTCGTCTGCGTCTCGGAGACGATCTCCATCGCCCGGTTCATCCGCTCGCGCGTGACGAATTCGAGGTAGGTGCAGCCAGTTTCCCTTTTGAACACCTCGCTAAAATGGTTCGGATTCACGTGCACATACCCCGCCACCTGCTGGAGGGTAATCGGGAGATGCAGATTCTCCCGAATGTACGCAATCGCCTTATGAATATACGCGTACCGCCCCTGCTCAACCCCTTGATGGAACCGCGTCATCACCGCGGACAGCGCCTTGAACACATCTTCCTCCGGCTTGCCGTCGCCCTCGAACGTCGGCAAAGGCGGCGGCGTCAGGTCGCTTTGGGTGCTGCTCGCCCGCTCCAGCCAGCGGTAGCCGCTGATGACCATGGATTGCAGGTAGCCCTGCACCGACAGCGGCGTCGCCGACGCATCCTCAAGCTGCGCGCGGACCTTCTGGTTCACCCAATGCCGCAGTTCCGTGGCATTATCGCTCATCAAAATGGCGGCAAGCTCCTTCTCTTCCTTCTCCGTGCACACTGTGCGGCTGCCGCTGCGCGCCGCGATGTCCTCCGACGTGTAGAGGCCCTGCAAAGGCAGCAGGCCTTGAAACGCCAGCACGTCCTGTGCGGCCCTGTACGAGTCGCGCAGTTCTTCTTCGCTGTGCGCGGGCGTGCCGAGCGCGGCAAATGCGGCGCATTTCAGCGTCTCCGTCACGCGCTTCAGCGCCTTGTTGAGTCCGGCCTGGTCGGTCAGGCCGGGCTGGATACGAAGGACGAGCAGGACGTAGTCCTTCGTCTGGAGCGCGATGCACGGCAGCAGCTCGTGCAGGATGTTCTCGCCCGCGCCGAGCAGCAGGTCGGCGATCGGCGGGTCGCCCCAGCCGCTGAGGGCGACGAGCATGACCTGCTTCGGCGCAGCGAAGCAGGGTGCGGCAGGCGCGAAGGCGTCGCCTGCCACAGGCGCACTTGCGGCGTCGACGGCGGGCTCGACGCCGCTGCGGACGAGCCAGGCGTGGAGCTGCGCCCGCGCCGTCTCGTCGTCCTGCAGGCCGCGTGTGAGCGCCCGCTCCAGCAGCTGCCGGCGCAGCGCCGCCTGCTGGAGATGGTCCTGTTTCACCGAGGCCCATTTGTCGAGGATATTCTGCTTCGCTTTGAGCGCGGCTTTCATGATCTCCTCCGGACGGCTCGTCTTGAGGAGATAGTCCGTCACGCCGCCGCGCAAAGCCTGCTGCGCATAGCTGAAGTCGTCATAGCCCGTCAGGATGACGACCTCTGTGTCCGGCAGCAGCTTTTTGATCTCCGCCGAGAGCTGGATCCCATCCATGCCCGGCATCCGAATGTCGGTCAGCACAATGTGCGGCTTCTCCGTCGGGATGCGCTCCAGCGCCTCCTCGGCCGACTCCGCCGCCGGCAGCAGCTCCAGCCCCAGCTCTTTCCAGTCGATCACCGTGCACAATCCTCTGCGGATGATCACTTCATCGTCTACAATAAGCAGTCTCATGTCGTCTGTTCGCCCCTGTCGTAAGGAATCGTGAAAGCAATGCGCGTGCCTGTCCCCTGTGTGCTGTCGACCGTGAGGCCGGACTGCGGCCCATAATGCAGCAGCAAGCGCCGATGAACATTAACGAGGCCGTAGCTGGTCACGGTGCGGACCGCTTCCCGGTCAGCAGCGCTCCGGAGGCCCAACTCTTGGGTCGCCGCCGTCAGCACGCCCTGAATCTCGCGCAGTTTGAGCTCGTCCATGCCGATGCCCGTGTCCTCGACAACGAACTTCATTTCCGTTTCGCGCAGTTCGCCGTGGACGTAGATGTGCCCTTTCGCTTTTTTCTTCTGGATGCCGTGAATCATGCTGTTCTCAATGAGCGGCTGAAGCAGCAGCTTAAGCATCGGCAATGGAAGCAGCTCCGGGTCGAAGAAAAACTCGATCTCGAACTGATCGGGAAATCGGATCGACTGGATGTAGGCGTAGTTCTGGGCATGAGCGACTTCCTGCTGCACGAGACAGAACTCTTCCCCTTTGTTCAGGGAGAAACGCAGGAAGTCACTGAGGGCCCCAACCATTTCAGCAATCTGCCGATCCTGGTTCATAAGTGCGATCCAATGGATCGAGGACAGCGTGTTGTAAAGGAAATGCGGATTAATCTGCGCCTGCAGCGCCAATATGTCCGCCTCCTTCTTCATCGCTTCGTTCAGCTGCACCTGCTCCTTGAGCCGGCCGATCCGCTCGCTCAGCTTGTTGTAGCTGTGCACGAGCAGCCCGACCTCGTCGGTGCTCTTGACCTCGATCGTCGGCGTCGCTTCGTCGGGGTTCAGGTCTTTGAGAGACTTTGTGAGCTTCATCAGCGGGTTCGTGACCCATCGCAGAAAATACAGCACAAGCCCCATCGCAATGAGCAGCGCGATCACAACGGTCACCGCTGTTACGTTGAGAACGAAGCGGTTCTGTTTCTGGTAAATCTCGGTCGGGATGAAGCCGACCAGCTTCCACCCAATACCCGACAGGGTATTGTACAACACCGTGTACGGCGTCATGCCCTGCAAGACGTTGGACACGCCGACGGGGCTTGAAAACGGATGCATACCGGGAAATACGTCGGCGATGTCCCGCATCTGCCAGCCCGGATCGCCGCCGGCAATGATCTGATTCTCGCTGTCCAGCATGACGACAAAGCCGCTCGTCTCCCAGCCTGCGGTGGTCAAATAGCTGGCGAGCTCTTTTTGATCCAGAGAGAACGACAGCGTGCCCAGCGTCTTGAATGTGCTGAAATCGCGGATCGGCCGCACGAGTGAGATGACTTTTTTCGGGCCGTCCGTCGTTTGAATCTCATACAGCGGAGACCACCATTTGGGCGCCGATTGGATCGCCTTTTCGTACTGTAGGATGAGCGGAGTCAGCCCTGATTTCGTAATCGTCGTTGTGCTTAGCGCCGGGTTGTTATCGCGAGGATCGATCGTGATATTGGCGATATATTTTTTGGAGGAGGACAGGTTCCATAAGGTGCCCACGATCTGCGAATAGCTGTTGACGTCACCTTCCTCGCTGCTGAGGTAGTTCTGAATATCCTTCTGCCCGATCAAAAACATCGACATGTTCTCCACGTCTTGGATGACGAAGTTCAGCTTGTCGGAAATCTGTTTGAGCGTCGTCAAGCCGGCGCTTTTGGCTTTATCCTCGGTTACGGACGTCGCGATGCCGTATGATACGAAGCCGAGCGAAACAAGCGGCAGGATGACGGCGAATAAAATAAGCAGCGAGAGCTTGCGGTTAAGCGATTTGGTGAACCAACGCCTCATGTTCTATGCCTCCGTATAGGGTGTGATGATCTTGGTACCATACTATCACGATTGAAGATGGAAAATCATACTTTTTTTCAGTCGACCAAACTTTTTGTTTGATTTTCTAAAACTTTGTGTTAGTATGGGCTCAATATCATCGGATTGAGTCTCTCATCTCCGCTCGCCATTAACGGTGCACCCGTTCTGCGGGTTGCAGGCTTGGCGATTCATGGAGAGTCCTCCTGTACTTGCCGCTTTGGGAGGAGAACCTGCATTTTCTACATGAAATTCGGAGAAAGGCCGACGATTCGGCAATGGATCCTGTATTTTGTACAGGTAATTCGTCGCCCTGCCCCTCCTTTTAGGGGAAAAGAACGCTCTGGCCGGAATTTTACTGTAGGTTTTACATGATTTCTAAGCTTCGAGCCTCTATTCGGGAAAATTACCTGTACATTTTGCAGGAAACAACCCGAAATGCTGAGAATATTCTTGCCCCCGCCGTCATACAGCGCGAAGGCGGGATGAAGAGTCTCGGGTGAAACTACGATGTCCACCAAAGGAGGAAACCCGCTCTTGGAATCGATTCGAGATGAATTTGAGTTTTTGACAGGGCTCGTGCACGGCCTTGCCGCACAGTTCGGCGAGAACTGCGAAGTGGTCCTCCACGACTTGACCGGCTCCTACGAGAGCACGATTGTCGCCATCGCCAACGGCCACATTACCGGACGCAAAGTCGGCGATCCCGGCACGAATCTCGGCCTGGAGCTGCTGCGGGGCAATCACGACAACGGCAACCGGTTCAATTATTTGACCCAGACGAAGGAAGGCCGCATTCTGCGCTCCTCATCCATGTACATGAAGAACAAAGCCGGCACGATCATCGGCTCGCTCTGCATCAACTTTGACATCACCGAACTGATGGTCGCGGAGAAAACGCTGCAAAGCCTCATCTCTCCCGGCGGCACCGAGCAGACAGAAGTCAAGGAATCGTTCGTGACGAGTGTCAGCGATTTGCTTGACGCGTTGATTCAGGAAGCGCAGGAGATCATCGGCAAGCCGGTCGCCATGATGACCAAAGAGGATAAAATCCGCATGATTGGGCTGCTCGACGCCAAAGGCGCGTTCCTGATCAAAAAAGGCGGCGAAAAAATATGCACGTATCTTAATATTTCCAAATATACCCTGTACAGTCATCTGGAAGAAGGCAAAAGCCTCGCGAAAGAGAGTGATCCTTCATGAGCATTCGGTATCCGTTAGAAACCCCGTGCGTGCTGATCGACACGGAGGTCATGCAGCGCAACATCGCGGCGATGGCGGCTGTGGCGGCGAAGCACGGCATCAAGCTGCGCCCCCATGCCAAAACGCATAAGCTGCCTTCGGTCGCTTTGCGGCAAGTCGCGGCTGGCGCCGTCGGCGTAACGGTCGCCAAGGTGTCCGAGGCCGAGGTCATGGCTGCAGGCGGTGTGCGCAGCATTTTTATCGCATATCCGCTCGTGACGCCGGGCAAAATCGAGCGCGCCGTCCGGCTCAGCGAGCAGATCGAGCTGATCGTCGGTGTGGACAGCCTGGCGGGAGCTCAGCTGCTGGAAGAGACAGCTGCGCGGCTGGGCGCGACGCTTCAGGTGCGGCTCGAGATCGACACCGGACTGCGGCGCACCGGAGTCGGGTTTGAGGCGGCGCTCGGGATCGCCGGCGAGATTGCACGGCTGCCGCACTTGCGGCTGACCGGCATTTATACGTTCCGCGGCGCGGTGCTCTCCGGCAAGCCGACGCTCGACCTCGAAGCCGCGGGCTTCGAGGAAGGCACGCTGATGGCGCTGCTTGCGAAGCGCCTGCGGGCGCACGGCCACGCCATCGTGGACGTGAGCGTCGGCTCGACGCCGACGGCGGCGTACGCCGCGGCGGTAGACGGCGTGACGGAGATTCGCCCCGGCACGTACGTGTACCAAGACCGCATGCAAGCGAAGTTCGGCGTATGCGGTCTGGACGACTGCGCCGGGAGCGTACTCGTCACGGTGGTGAGCCGCCCGGCGGCGGACCTGGCGATCCTCGACGGCGGCAGCAAGACGTTCGCGACCGACGTGCAGCCCGGCACGCAGCCCTTGCAGCTGGTCGGCTTCGGCCACGTTGTGGGCCTGCCGGACGCGGTGCTCGCCCGCATGAACGAGGAGCACGGCATGCTGGAGCTTGGGCCTGAAGCGCAGGCGGTCGACCTGAAGGTCGGCGATCAGCTGCGCATTATTCCGAATCACATTTGTTCCACGGTGAATTTGCATAATGAGGTCGTGATGGTGCAGGGAGACAAGTTTGAGCGCGTATCTGTATCGGCAAGGGGAATGTTGGAGTAGTTGGCATCCGGCAGTTGGTCGGTGGCGACTTAGCGATAGTTCGGACGGCCTCTGAGGAGTTTGGGTAGTGGAGTAGCTTGGAGTGCTTGGAGTGACTTGGAGTAGCTTGGAGTAGCTTGGAGTGCTTGGAGTGCTTGGAGTGACTTTGAGTGACTTGGAGTAGCTTGGGTTGACCAACGGGACTTGGAGACCACTGGGAGAATACTGGGGGATGGAGGATTAGGCTCCCTCTTCTCCACAAAAATCAGAATAATCCGACAACAATATTACACGTTGCGCGAAACTAAGCTTGAAACCTGCAAATAGGCAGGAATGTCTCAGTGCTCCCTTCCATTTTGGGCCAAAGCCTGCGAATCTGCAGGAATCCTCCATTGAAAAGGCCTGGATTCAGCAAAGTAGAGGAAAAAACTGCACCTTAGCAGGCTTCCTCTCTATCCGATCAAAAACCAAAGAAATTCCTGCCTTTTTGCAGGCTTCGGAAAGTCTTACATATTCAGGAGGGTGAAACTCAATGTTGGATCTGCTGCTCAAAAACGGCCGCATCGTCGACGGCACCGGGAATCCTTGGTTCGCTGGCGACGTCGGCATTAAAAATAACCAAATCGTCGCTGTCGGTCATCTGCACGACGAAGCGGCGAAGACCATCGACGTGCAGCGCCAAGTGATCGCGCCGGGCTTTATCGACGGGCACTGCCACTCCGATCTGATGATTTTTGACCATCCGCATAGCGAAATCAAAATGCGCCAAGGCGTCACCGCCGAGGTCGTCGGCAACTGCGGCCTCGCCCCTGCCCCGTTCGTGCCGGCGCAAGCCGAACTGCTGCAAAGCTACGTGCAGCCGGTACTCGGCCGCACGAGCTGGCCGTGGCCGTGGGAATCGGTCGGGGACTATATGGAAGCGCTCTCCGCTTCCCGCCCGTCCGAGCATATGGCCACGTACGTCGCTCACGGCGCGCTGCGCATCGCCGTGATGGGCTTCGCGAACCGGGCTGCGACACCGGCCGAGCTCGCCCGCATGAAAGAGCTGCTCGCCGAAGGCATGAAGGCCGGCGCGATCGGACTCTCCATCGGGCTGCTCTACGCGCCCGGCAGCTACACCACAAAAGAGGAAATTGCCGAGCTGTGCTCGGTGCTTCCTCCTTACCATGGCCTCCTCTCCACGCATATTCGCGGAGAGGGCAACAACCTTTTGCCTTCGGTGGCAGAAGTCATCTGGATCGCCGAGCAAGCCGGCGTCTCCCTCCACATCTCCCACCTCAAAGCGGCCGGCAAACGCAACTGGGGGCAGATCGAGGATGCGCTGAGCCTCATTGAGGACGCACGCGCCAAAGGCATGGATGTCACCTGCGACGTCTATCCCTACAACGCAGGTTCCACGACGCTGACAACCATCCTTCCCCCGTGGGTGCTGGAAGGCGGCATCGCCGCTGCGCTGGAGGTCATGCGCGATCCGGCTTTGCGGGCTCGCATCCGCAAGGAGCTCGGCGAAGAACAAAAGGAGTGGGACAACCTCGTATGCTCCACCGGTTGGCAAAGCGTAATCGTCTCGGCGACGCACACGGAGGCGAACCGCCACCTCGAAGGCATGCACCTTGCCGAGATCAGTGAACTGCGCGGTCAGCATCCGGCAGACTGTATGATGGATCTGCTGCTGGAGGAGGAGGGCCGCATCTCCATCGTCTATTTTCATATGTCGCATAACGATGTGAATCAGGTTGTCGCCTACGACAAGTCGCTGATCGCGTCCGACAGCCTGACATGCGATACCGGCAAGCCGCATCCGCGCTTGTATGGCACGTTCCCGCGCGTGTTTGCGACGTATGTGCGGGAGCAGCGAATTTTGACACTGGAGCAAGCCGTCCGCAAAGTCAGCTCCTTCCCTGTGCAGCGCTTCAAGCTCGGCAAACGGGGGCTGCTGGTGCCGGGGTACATCGCCGACATCGCGGTTTTTGATCCCAATACGATTCAGGATCACGCTACATTTGAAAATCCACGCCAATATCCGAGCGGCATCTCGCACGTCGTTGTAAACGGAGCATTGACGCTGGAAAATGGTACGCACACGCACGCACGCGAAGGTTCGCTCATTCGGGCGCAGCATTGCTGTCACCATCACTAGGCGTACTCACATGCCGCCGCGGCACTGTCTATACGAGCGCAATTCCCATGCATGCCGCGGCACCTTCTCAACGGGCGCAACCCCCATGCATGCCGCTTCTGCGGCATGGTGTAGAAAGCAGTGGCAGCAGCACTAGCTGCACACGCTGGTGCATGGCAGCAGTCCAATCCCGCTTTTGCCCGTTATCCCATCGACTCAGGGCCAGGCTATTCATTCTTTTAACATCATTAACTATTTGGAGGTCATTTTCGTGTCTAAAATCGAACAACGTCTGCAAGAACTCGGTATCACCCTTCCCCCGTCGCCTGAACCGCGCTTCACCTATATTCCGTGCAATCAGACCGGTAACCTGCTCTATTTGTCCGGCCAAGACTGCCGCATTAACGGCGAGCTGATGTACGAAGGCAAGTTGGGCCGCGAAGTGACGATTGAGCAAGGGCAAGCCGCGGCGCGCCAGACGATCATCAACTGCCTCGCTGTGATGAAAGGCTACCTCGGCGACCTCGACCGAGTCGTCAAAATCGTCAAGCTGCTCGGCTTCGTCAACAGTACACCGGGCTTCGGCGACCAGCCGTATGTCATGAACGGCGCGTCCGACTTGCTCGTTTCCGTCTTCGGTGAAAGCGGCAAACATGCCCGCTCCGCCATCGGCACGAGCGACCTGCCCTTCCACACGCCGGTGGAAATCGAGCTGATCGTAGAGATTCGAGAGTAGCGGAAAAGTAACCAACACCGACGGTCTTTCAAACCAACGAAGCTGTGGACACCAACAGCGCTTAGTAAAGCGAAAACCACCGATCAGGGTCTGCGGCCTAATGACGGTGGTTTTTCGCTTGTTGTATAACATCGCCCAATCCCCATCCTGCAAAAACTACAACAAATTCCCAAAAAAGCGCCCATTCGAGGGCAACAACCTGCAGAAACTACAGGAAATGATCAGCATTCCCGCCCATTTCCCACTTTTTAGCGGGGATGGGCCATTTTTTGATGTAGGAAATGCAGGTTCTTCCTCAAAATTTGCTCTCTTATCCTCTTTTTGATGTATGAAATACAGTAACACTGCCCTGATGAGTCGATAAGAGGACCCCGTGAGGGGCGGTTATCGATGAGGGCAATAGCGCCCACATGGAACTAGTGATTCCGCAAGCAAGCAGTAGCCTCCACACTTACACCCATAACCGCTATCTACTCCTACACCCTCCACGCCCTTTCGCATCATACTCATTCTCGCCCCACGCAACGCTCTCCTACACCCGAAACTGCCCAATCCGCTCCTGCAGCTCGGCGGCCATCGCGTTCAGCACCGCGGCGGCGGAGACGATCTCCTCCATGCTCGCGTGCTGGCCTTCCATGCTCGCCGCCACCTGCTGCGCGCCGTTGGCGGTTTCCCCGGCGATGTCGTCGATCGCCCGGATCACCCCAACCGCCGCGCCGGTGCGCGCGGCGATGCTCGCAGCGCTCGCCGAGACCTCGGCGATCTGCTGCGCAACCCCGTCCATCGCCCCGCGGATGCGGGCGAAGGTGGCGCCGGCGGCGCTGACCACGGTCAGCCCCGTGGCGACTTCGCGGCTCCCCGCCTCCGTGGCGAGCCGCACTTCTTCCGTTTCGCCCAGAATGTGCGAAATAAGCTCCGCCACCTCGCCCGCCGCCGCGCTCGTCTGCAGCGACAGCTTGCGCACCTCGTCGGCGACGACGGCGAAGCCTCTGCCGGCGGCGCCGGCCCGTGCCGCCTCGATAGAGGCGTTTAGCGCGAGCATGTTCGTCTGCCGGGAGATCGCGGCGATCATCGCATTCGCGCTGGAGATCGACTCGACGCGCAGGCCGAGCCGTTCGACAGACACAAACAACGCCTGCATGGTGCGGTGGATGGCCTGCATTTGAGCCACGGCACGCTCCACAGAAGCCGTGCCATCACCGGCCTCCAGCTGCGCCCCGGCCGCTCCCTCCTTGGCCGATAAGGCAACCGCCGTGATCTGATCCACCGCAGCTGCCATCTCCTCCATCATCGCCACGCCTTCCTGCACGCTGCGCACCTGGTCCCCCGTCCCCGCGGAGATCAGCTGCACCGTCACGGTGACACGCTCGGACATCTCGCTGACGCCGCCGGCATTGGCGCTCAATTCCTCCGAAGCGGCAGCAACCTGATCGCTGCTGAGGCCTGCCATGCGAATCAAGCTGTGCAGATTGCCCTTCATCGCATTAAATGCGCCAGCAAGCTGACGCAGTTCGTCACGGCTGCTGACCAGTACGTCGGGAATCGTCAAATCCCCGTCTGCCAGCGCCTGCGCCGCGCGTACCAACCGTTTCAACGGTCCGACGATCGCCCGCGCCAGCAGTAAGCCGATCACGGCAGCAAGCACCAACGCCGCCGCGCTTACGCCAATGAGCGTACGCATGGTTGCGGCTACAATCTCATGATTGCGCGCTGTAGAGACCGTCTGTTCAGCAGCCGCAATTTCTTCAATCCGGCCCGCGGCTTCCTTCAACGTTTCCGTCGTCGGAATCGCCCACTGCATCGCCTCCGCTTTCGCAAGCCCCGTATCGCCTTTGCTTGCATAGTCAACGACTTTCTGGACGAGCCGGGCGAATGTCTGATTTGCATCCATCATTGCGGTGATGGCCGTCTGCTCTTCCTCCTGCCCGGCCGCCTTCCCCATCTCCGCGATCGCAGCCGTTAACGCCGCATTCGTTTCCATCAGCATCTGCTGCTTGTCCTTGTTCGGTTCCAGCACGTAACCGAATAATAAGCTCGTCTGCAGCAAATTTTTCTCCTTAATGCCGGCAACCTGCTGAGATGCGCTCCGCTCTCGCTGCAAAAGCTCTGTATAGGTGGTATCCACTTTTTGCAAGTACGTGTACGCTAAACCCGACGTCATGGCCACAAGCAGCGCCACAAACACAAAAGCACCCGCCAATTTAAATCGCAAAGAAATGGCCCAATTGCGTGAAAATCCTTTTTCCATCTACCTTGTGCCCCTTTCTCTCTTCATCTCATTCACCAAAAAAGAAAACGATTACATCCACATCGCAAGAAAAAGCCGCCGAGCTTGTCGACAGCCTTTCTTGTCCCGCTTCTACCTTGCCGGAAACCGCAGCCCAGCCTGCTCGCTCCTGCAATCACTTACTTGGAATTCATATATTTCCGCATATCGAACGCAACTGCGGCAACGATGATTACACCTTTGATAATCAACTGCCAGTAAGGGCTGATGCCGATAAACGTCAAACCGTAGTTGATAACGCTGAAAATGAGTACCCCCGCCAGTACGCCGGGCACGGTACCGATCCCACCGGATGTCGAAACACCGCCGACCACGCAAGCCGCGATAGCATCAAGCTCATACATATTCCCGTAGTTGTTCGTTGCACCGCCTGTTCTAGCGGCTTCCAATACGCCTGCCAAACCGTAAAGCGCGCCTGCAATCGCATAAATGTAAATCAAATATTTATTGACGTTAATCCCGGATACGATCGCCGCGTGAATATTGCCGCCAATCGCATACATGTATTTCCCGAGCTTCGTTTTATTGAATACAACCCAGACGATAATCGCGACAATCAACGCGAAAATCACGATATAAGGAATGGAATAGGTCGCACCGGAACCGATAGCGCCTGTCCCCAGCTTGGAGAAGTCGGGACGCAAACCGCCGATCGGCTGGGATTGGTTCGGTTTCATATCAAAGTACAAGGAGTTGGCCCCGTATACAGCAACCATGGTACCGAGTGTTGCGATGAAGGGCGGCACCTTCAGCTTCGCCACGACCAGACCGTTAATTAACCCGATTAACAAACCAACCACGACGGCAATGACAATCGGAATGAACATCGGCAAATGAGGCAGGTCCGGGAAAAATCTGCGGCCATAATCCTGCGTTTGCAGCATAGACGCCGAGATAACCGCGGTCAGACCGACAATCCGTCCGGCCGAAAGGTCCGTACCGCCCGTGATCAAAATAAACGCGGCGCCCAGCGCGATGATGACACGCGTTGAAGACTGCAGCAAGATGTCACGCAGAATGCTGACGGACAAAAAGCGAGGATCATAAATGGCGATCCCGATGACCAGTACCACCAACACGATGTAAATCGCGTATTTGGTAATGAACCCGCTCACGTTATTGGATTTTACTGTTTCTGCTTTCGTACTCATGGTTGATAGTCCCCTCCATTATGCCATATGCTGTGCAGCAAGGCGCATAATCTCTTCTTCTGTTGCTTGTTTTCCATCGACAATACCGGTGAGACGCCCTTCGCACATGACCATGATTCGGTCTGACATCCCAAGCAGCTCGGGCATTTCAGAAGAGATCATGATAATACTTTTCCCCTGCTTCGCCAGGTCGGCAATGATGGAGTAAATCTCAAATTTGGCGCCGACATCAATCCCCCGCGTTGGTTCGTCGAGCAGCAGCACATCCGGATCGGTAAGCAGCCATCGCGCCAGCAGCACCTTTTGCTGATTACCGCCGGACAGGTTTTTGATCAGCTCGAACATGTGAGGCGTTTTGGTGCGCAGCTTCTCAATGCTTTCTTTCACTTCTTTTTTCCGTTTCGCTTCCTGGATGAAACCGAACTTCATATAGCGATCCAGATTCGCGATCACCGTATTCTCCAGAATGTTCAGCACAGGGAAAATCCCCGTTACACGGCGCTCTTCCGTAAGCAGCGCAATTTTATGCTTAATCGCATCGAGTGACGACTTGATACGCACCGGCTTGCCGTGAATCGATATGGTGCCTGCGGATACGCCGCGAAGTCCGAACAACGCTTCGACTAGCTCTGTCCGCTGAGCGCCGACAAGTCCGCCAACACCGAGAATTTCACCTTTTCTCAATTCAAAAGAAACGTTCTTAAACGACTTCGGCACGACCGAAGTCAGACCTTCCACCTTCATCAGCACGCCGTCTGGCACGTTGGTGCGCTCAGGGAAACGCTCCTTCAGATCGCGTCCCACCATTTTGGAAATGATCATATCGGTTGTCAGCTCCGCCGATGCCCATGTACCGATTTTCTTTCCGTCACGCATGATCGTCACTTCATCCGAAATCTCTAGAATCTCTTCCATTTTATGTGAAATATAGATGATCGAAACGCCGCGGCTTCGCAAATCGCGAATGATGCGGAACAGCTGCTCAACCTCATTGCCCGTCAGGGAAGACGTTGGCTCATCCATAACAATAACTTTCGAATTGAAGGAAACGGCTTTAGCAATTTCAATGGATTGTACTTTGGATACGGACAGATCGCCCACAAGGCTATCGGAATCGATGTCCATTTGCAGCTGCTTGAACAACGCTTCCGTGTCCAGGCGCATTTTCTTATGATCAACAAATTTCAGCGGCCCGACGCCTTTCATCGGAAACCGGCCCAGCCAAATGTTCTCCATCACATTGCGATGAGGAACCGGGTGCAGCTCTTGATGAATCATGGAAATGCCGTTTGCTAGCGCATCGTTTGAATTCCCAATCGTTACCGTTTGCCCGTTCAGCTTGATCTCGCCGCCATCCGGCTTATAGATCCCGAACAAGCACTTCATCAGCGTCGATTTCCCTGCGCCGTTCTCGCCCATCAGCGCATGCACGCTGCCTGGCCGTACTTTGAGGGTGACGTTATCCAGCGCTTTGACGCCGGGGAATTCTTTGGAGATTTCATTCATTTCCAGTAAATACTCATGTACAGTCATGGTAACTCCCCCTACAGCTCACGATTCCCCACGAAGCCATATTTTTAAAAAAGGAGGCAAAAGCGCGAGCGTTACGCACACATCGCCTCTCTTGCCTGCCCGCTTTCTCTTACTTCGCTTCGTTCATGTTGGCTTTCGTAATTTTTTTGTAGGAAATCCAGACGTATTTCCCGTCAGTCACATCGTAGCCAGTTGTTTCTTTGCTAGGCACTTGACCGTTTGCAAGAGCCGTTGCTACCGCAGTTGTCGCTGCGCCTTGGTTTTTCGCATCGTTCAATACCGTTCCGAGCAGCGTGCCGTCGCTGAGTGCTTGCAGCGCTGGAGCTGTTGCGTCTACGCCGACAACCGGCATGAATTTATTGTCTTTGAAGTAGCCTTTCGCTTTCAAAGCTTCGATCGCGCCAAGCGCCATGTCGTCATTGTTCGCGAGAACCGCTTCGATTTTGCTTTCGGAGGAAGCCAGGAATGCCGCCATTTTCTCTTGGCCTTTTACGCGATCCCACATAGCTGTATCTTCAGCAACTTTTTCTACACCCAGACCTGCGTCAGTGATCGCTTGGATGGAGAATTTGGTACGCAGCTCGGCGTCTTGGTGACCAGGCTCGCCTTTGAGCATGACGTATTGGATTTTGCCGTCTTTGTTTTTGTCCGCTTCCGGATGCGCTTTGAAGTAGTCAACCAGCAGTTGGCCTTCCATCGTACCGGATTGCTCCGCTTTCGCACCTACGTAGTAGACTTTATCCCATTTCTTCATATCGTCGGCCAAAGGCTCGCGGTTCAAGAAGACAACCGGGATGTTCGCTGTTTTCGCTTTGTCGATGATGACGCCTGCCGCTGTACGGTCAACCGCATTGATCGCCAGTGCGTTCACTTTTTTCGTGATGAACAGGTCGACTTTATCGTTTTGTGTTGGTTGGGAGTTTTGGCTGTCTACGATGTCAACCGTCGCTTTGTCTTTCGCCGCATCCGCAATCGCCGCACGCACGCCGGACATGAACGTATCGTCAAATTTATAGATCGCTACACCGATCGTCGGTTTTTTGCCGCCTGCTGCAGGAGCGGTAGTTGCCGCTGCGCCCGCGGAAGCCGCCGGGGAAGTCGAAGGTGTTGTTTCCGATTTATTTCCGCAAGCGGTAACGCTTGCAACCAATGCGCCTGCTACGGCAAGTGTAAGAAGTTTTTTCAAAACGAAGACCCTCCCTAAAAGGTTTGTGTTTGATTACATTACCTAATATACTGCTTCAAACCATTGAACTAAATGCAATATCCTCATCAGTTCTATCGAAATTCTCATACGTTTCCAGCAGAATTTCATTATTTAATAAAAGGAAAGAGCAGTTTCTGATTATCCGACCAAAACATATTGGTAAGGTCGATCGCTTTAATCTCCGTCTTGGTACGCTCCGGCAGCTTATGGCCATTCGCCGCCTCCGCCGCCTGCTTCACGCCCAAATAGCCGATGGAGAACGGGTTTTGGACAATCGCCGCCTGAATGACGCCCTCCTGCATCAGCGCCAATTCCTCGGGCGTGCTGTTAAACGTAATGATTTTGACCTTCTCCTGCAGATTGCGGCTTTGAATTGCGCTCGCCGCGCCTAGTGAGGCGTTCTCTGTTAGCGCCACGATCCCGCTGAGTCCCGGATGGTTCTTGAGCACCTCGTCGGTCAACTGGACGGCCAGCTCCCGATTCGTGGAGCCGTACACCTTCTCCAACACCTGGATGCCCTGGTAATGCGCCAATTCATCGAGCAATCCCTGCTCCCGCAGCTCCGTATTCCGGTCGCCCAGCCGGTTGCTCACAATGGCGATCTGCCCTGTCGTGCCGATCCACTTGATCAATTGCGCGGCGGCTTGCTGCCCCGCTGCATAATGATCGGCGCCGATGAATGAACGCACCTGTGGTGTATCGACCTCGCTGTCGATCGCCACGACCGGAATATGCTGCTTCGCCGCCTCCTCCACTGCCGGAGAGAGCGCCTTGTAATCGTTTGCCGCGAGCAGAATCGCGTTTGGCTTGCTGGCGACGGACTGCTCCAGCAGCGCCACCTGCCCTTTCACGTCCGCCTCATCGGCGGGCGCTCGAAAGTCCAGCGTCACATCGAACTCCTTGGCGGCGACTTCCGCGCCCATTTTTACCGTTCGCCAGTACTCGCTTTCCTGCGTGCGCAGCACAACCTCCACATGCTTCAAATGCTCCGTCGGCAAACGCTCCACCTGTCTCGTACAGGAGGACACCGTCACAAGGAATAACAGCGCAAGCAATAACGCGGATCTCATTTTCATGACTGCTCCTCCTGATCTTCGTACTCGAGCGCCGGAATGCGGATGGTGACCGTCGTCCCTTCCTCCAGCTCGCTTGCAATGGAAACACCGTATCCCCTGCCGTAGATGAGCTGAATCCGCTCATGCACGTTGCGCAGGCCGACGCCGGAGCCGTCCTTGCTTTTGACGCGCCCCGTCAGGAGGCTTTTGAGCGTATCTTCCGTCATGCCGACGCCGTTATCGCGCACCTGCATCACAATCGTCTCCCCCTCTTGGGCGACCGCGACGACGATATGCCCCGTATCCGCCATGTACTCGATCCCGTGGTAGAGGGCATTCTCCACAAAAGGCTGAAGAATCAGCTTCGGCGTTCGGTACGTCAGCAGCGACTCGGGAACGTCGATCTCGTAGTTAAACTTGTCTTTATACCGCATCTTCTGAATGATCAAATAGTTGCGGATATGCTCAATTTCTTCGCCGATCGTGATGACCGTCTTCCCTTTGCTCAAGGAAATACGGAAAAACTTCGATAACGACGTAATTGTCGTCACCACCTCTTCCTTGCGGTCGCTGCCGACCATGCGCACAACGGAATTCAGCGTGTTGTACAGGAAATGCGGATTGATCTGCGATTGCAGCACCTCCAGCTCGTTCTTCCGCTTCGTCTCCTGCTCCCGGATACTCTGATCCATCAGCTCCCGCACCCGCGATACCATCAAGTTGAACCTGCGCGACAACTGCTCCACCTCATCGGCGCCGCGCACGTGAATATACGTGTCGAAATGCCCCTTTTCCACCATCTCCATCGACTTGCGCAGCCGCTTGATCGGTTGGGAGATGCGTGCCGAAATCAAAGCCGAAATCACCAAAATAAAAATAAGAACGATCATGAGCAGCCAAATCATAAATGCGGATACTTCCTTCGTCGTCGTGATCATTTCATCGAGATAAGACACGCCAACGATTTTCCAACCGATATTGTTCACCGTACGCACGACGTTCAGCCGCGACTCGCCGCCGCTGTTATCCAGGTACTGCCCATACGAGAACTTGAGCGCTTGCTCCACATTTTCATATTTAAGCCCGGTATAAATGAGCTGCTGCTGCGGGTGGTAGACGATATTCCCCGCGGATTCGTCGATAATATAGACATACCCCTTCTTCCCGAGCGCAACCGTACGAAACACGTCATCCAGCGTTTTGAAGTTAATATCCACGAGAATGACCCCGTTCTCCCATCTCCCGTTCCGCTCGATCGACACGCTTTTGCTCATAGACACGACCCAATTGTACGGGTTGTCTTTGAACAGGTTCTGAATGTGCGGCAGCGAGAACGTCAAATGGTTCGGATTGTCCAACGCCGATTTAAACCAGGACTGCTCCTGGAGGCGCGTGTTGTGGCGCATTTCCGTCGTCGGCACGCCCGTTACCAAGGACCCGTCGCTTGCAAACAAATGGATGGACACAATGTCCTCGCGCGTACCGGCAATCGTCGCAAGCTGATCCAGCAGATTCGGCGTGGGAATCCCCCGGCTTTTGCTAATTTTGGCATCGACGACTTCAAATGTCTCCGACATGCCCTTGATATACTGCTCCAGGCTGAGCTGCACCTGCTCAATAATTTGCTGCGTGTTAAGAAAAGCGCTTTCCTGCGCTGTCCTTGAAAATTTGTTGTAAAGCACCAAAGAGACGATCAGCATGACCGTCACGGTAATCACGATAAACCACACCGTAATCGCGAACTGGATACTTCTCACGCGCAGCGTGTCTTTCATCGTATCGTAAGCTGTCCGCAGCAGCCTGCGGCTTTCTTTTCTCATTCGCTGCCCTCCTTGTCCAGATTACCCCTTATCGCTGACATTGCGATACTCTTTGGGCGATACGCCGACATATTTACGAAACGCGAAGCTAAAATAATTCGCATCCGAATACCCGACCCGCTCCGCGATTTCGAGCGCTTTCATATCCGTCGTGCGCAGCAGCTCCTTCGCCGCCTCCATCCGAAGTTGATTCAGATAGTTCACAAACGTCATTTTCGTCTCTTTTTTGAAAATAGAACTGAAATACCCCGCGCTGATATGCAAATGCCCGCACACCTTATTGATCGAAATATCGCCGTCAGGATAGTGCGCCTTCGTGTATTCCTTGGCCATCTCGACGAGGTTCTTATACGTATACTGCCGGTCCGTCGTAATGTGGTTGATCATGCTTGCGCACAGCTCGGTCATCCAATGCTTCGCTTCCTCCAGCGACGTAAACTTGTTAATCTCGGTAAACGGGACAAAATTATCGCCGAACACCTCGTCCACGTTCAGATTCGCATCCTTGGCCGCCTTCAAAATGCATGTCAGCATCTCCAGCAAATAGATCTGATAATCCTTCACGGATACGCCCGCTTCAATCCCTTGAAACAGCTCGTCCATCGTCTCGCGAATCTCCTGCACCGTACCAACCTTGATGCACCGGGTGAGCGCATGCTCCTTCACATCGTCGAAACGAATCTTTTCCACGCTGCGCTGCTCCACGTCATCGATATAAATCATCCGGTTATTCCCGAGAATGAGCCGATAATCCAGCGATAGCACCGCGTCTTCGTAGGCATAGCTGAGCTTGGTCACATCCTTCATGACCGACCCGATACCGACCGTCAGCGTGAAGCGCAAATACTTCTCAACGCTCTGCCGGATCTCTTCCAGCACTCGCATCGCTTCTTGAAGCGCCGTATCTTTGTCGGAGGTGGCGCTGGCCGCCAGGAATACGACTTGGTCGTTATGCATGAAAATAAGGCCGAGACCGCGTTTCGTCGCTATTTCCTCGGAAATATTTAATAGGGCGAAATATTTTAAAGCCTGATCCTCGGAATATTTGAGCGAGACCGATTTGGCCAGTTCTTCGCGGTTCTCCACATCCTCCTCGCGGATCAGCACGCCATCGATGCTCAGCACCGCCACCACATAACGATTCCCCGCCAGGTTGATGCCGTAGGTCGCCGCCTTCTCGAACACCTCGTCCCTCGGCAGCTTGCGATTCATTAATGTGGCTAAAAAATTTTCCCGCAGCACCGGCATGCTTTTGCGGTAGTGCTCCTTGAGCAGCTGCACGTCCTTGCGGTGCGCCTCCTCCTCCTGAATGTGCGCCTTCACCTTCGTCAGTGTACGCACCAGCTCATCTGCGGAAAAGGGCTTCAGCACATACTCGTCGATATGCAGCTTCACCGCCCGCTGGGCGTACTCGAACTCATCATGTCCGGTCAAAATAATAATCCGGATCGTCGGAAAGCGCTCTCGAATTGCTTCAGCCAGCTGCAATCCGTTCATAAAAGGCATCTGAATGTCCGTCACGACGACATCCGGCTGCAGCCGCTCGACCATCTCGAGCGCTTCCTTCCCGTTCTCGGCCTTCTCGATCACTTCATAGCCGATGGCCTCCCAATCGATTTCCCGAACGACGCCTTCCCGCACATCCTCTTCGTCATCCGCCAACAGCAGCTTGTACATGCCCGTTCTCCTCCAGCTTGGTCAATTTTATCATCATTGTACTCATTGCTTTTGGAATACACAAATGGGATTTGCGTTAGCGTTCCGTCGGGTCTCCCCACGACTGGCGGACGTTAGCATATACGGAAGTTAGATGAAGCAGCACCGCGCTCATGCACCCACACTTCCCCCAAGCTACACTACTCGCACTCCCCTGCGCTTTCCTCTGCCGAAACTGCATTGCTTGCCCCCATCATCCACCGAAGCAATTTCCGGGAAACTCCTGCACGACGGCCGCAAATGTTCGGTCTGCCCTCCAGAAGCCCGCTCACCCGGTGGCTAGGAAAGCTCCTAACGGCCGCAGCTTTGGCCGGCTTCCCTAAACGACTAGGCCTAAGAGGGTCTAATCCCTTCTAATTTGCGGAAATTGGCTGTTTTCGCCCAGCTAAGAGGGTCTAGCCCCTCTTAATGGCCGCAATCCGGGCCGATTTCCCTAAAATGACTAGACCTAAGAGGGCCTAACCCCTTCTAACTTGCGGATATCGGCTGTTTTCGCTCTACTAAGAGGGTCTAGCCCCTCCTAACAATCTCAAAAGACCTTCTGAAGTTCATCTACATTAGGTTCCCTTGGCGTTCTAGCGCTTCCTCCAACTTCTTATAACATTGGGCAAATCCCTCCCCTTGTAAAATAGAGGGACAATCCGCCCCGCCTCTGTTAAAATTAGTTATTATCGCAACTATCATTCCTCACTCGTTAGGAGGCCTTTCTCTTGGACATTTCCCAAATCGCTCGGCTTGGCGAACAAATAAAAACGAACGTTGGCCGTGTCATCGTCGGCAAAGATCAGACCGTCGAGCTGCTGACCATTGCGCTCATCGCCTCCGGCCATGTGCTGCTGGAGGACGTGCCCGGCACCGGCAAAACCCAGCTCGCCAAAGCGCTCGCCCGCTCCCTGGACGGCACGATGAAGCGCATCCAGTTCACCCCCGACTTGCTTCCGTCCGATGTAAGCGGTATCAACTTCTTTAACCAAAAACAGGGCGAATTCGAATTCCGCCCCGGCCCGATCTTCGCCCACATCGTGCTCGCCGATGAGATCAACCGCGCGACGCCGCGCACCCAGTCCTCTCTGCTGGAGAGCATGGAGGAGCGCCAGGTCAGCATCGACGGGGAAACGCGCCGGCTCGAAGCGCCGTTCCTCGTCATCGCCACGCAGAACCCCGTCGATAACCAGGGGACGTTCCCCCTGCCGGAAGCGCAGCTTGACCGCTTCCTGATGAAGCTCTCGCTGGGCTATCCGGCGGCGGAGGAACAGCTCGAGATCTTGAAGCGCTACCGGACGCAGGATCCGTTGGACAGCCTGCGCCCGGTCATCTCCCGCGCCGAGCTGCTCGAGGCGCAGCAGGCTTTCACGCAGGTGCGCGTCGACGACGAGCTCCTGCAGTACATCGTGCAGCTCGCGGAAGCGACGCGCACGCATGCGGATACCGCGCTCGGCGTCAGCCCGCGCGGAGTGCGCGCCCTGATGCGGGCGGCGCAGGTGTACGCGGCGCTGCGCAGCCGCGACTACGTGCTGCCGGACGACATCAAGGCGCTGGCGGCGCCCGTGTGGGCGCACCGCATCCTGCTGCGCACGCGGTCGCGTCAGCAGGAGCAGGCCGTGGCGGCGCTGCTCAGCGGCATTCTCGGCTCGGTGCGCGTGCCGACCGAAGCCAAGCTGGGGTAGGCGAGCCCAATGAGCATCTCATGGATACTGCTTCTCGCCGCCCTGCTCTTCTTCCTCCAGCATAAGCTGATGGGGCGCTGGGGCTTCCGCGGCTTGCAGATCGACCGTAAGTTCGATCGCGCCCACGCCCATGCCGGCGAAGACATACTCATGATCGAGACGATCATGAACCGCAAGCTGCTGCCGATCCCGTGGCTGCGGCTCGAAGCAACCCTCTCCACCGGACTCCGGTTCGGTCAGATGAACAATCTCGAAGTGAGCACCGGCTCACTTTTTCAGAACCACCGCAGCCTCTTCACGCTGATGCCTTACACCCGCATCGTACGGAGGCATCACGTGCACTGTGCGCGGCGCGGCTGGTATAAGCTGGAGACCGTCGCTGCGGCGATGGGCGATCTCACCGGGGTACAGGCGGCGTCCAAGACGCATCGCCTGCACGTTGAACTGCTTGTCTATCCGCGGCTCGTGCAGCCGGAAGAAGTCCCGATCCTCTCCAGCCGCTGGCAGGGCGACGTGATCGTCCGGCGCTGGATGGTGCCGGACCCGTTCCTCGTCTCCGGCGTGCGGGAATACCGGTTCGGCGATACGATGAACAGCATCCACTGGAAAGCCACTGCGCGCACCGGGCGGCTGCAAGTGTACAATCGCGAATTCACCGCCGATCCGCGGCTCGTCATCGTCGTCAACAGCCAGGTGACCGAGGAAATGTGGGACGCCGTAACCGACCCCGAGCTAGTGGAAAAAGGTCTCTCTTACGCCGCCACGCTCGCCGACTACGCCATCAGTCAAGGCGTGCCGGTTGGCTTCGGCTACAACGGCTGGCGGCTGGATGCGCCAAGCGTTCCCGTCTACTGCGCGCCCGAGGGCGGGGCGCAGCAGCTCGACTATTTGTTCGCAACGATGGCGAAGCTGGCGATCTCCTGCGCCCGATCTTGCGAGGATTTTCTCCTTCAACTGTTGGAAGAAGAGACTTCCCCTGTCGACATCGTTCTGCTGACCGCCTATGTCTCGGAGGGCATGCATGAGCGGATCGAGGAACTGGAAGACGCCGGACATACGGTAAGTCTTGTTCCGCTGCAGCATGAACTGATCGAAAGTCTGGAGAGCTTGGAGGTGAAGGCGTCCAATGCCGTTTCTTCGTAAAATCGGAACCAGCGCCGCCTACAGCCTGCTGGAACTCATCCTGTTTGCGCCGGTCATTCTGCTCATCGGGACTGGGCTTCCAGCGTCTTGGCAAGCTCCGCTGTCCGCCCCATGGAACGCTTTCTGGCTGACGGCGCTTTGCTTTATGGCCGGCTCGCTTATAGGGTATGTGCCCCGGCTTCGCCGTAAAGTTTACGAGCTGCTGCTCAGTGCACTCGTCGGAACTGCGGCGACCTTCCTGTTCGTGACCACCGGCTGGCAAATGGCGCTCGGCGCGATCCTAGGCGCGTTCTTTGTCTATCGCGGCATCCGCAGCGTCAGAATGGGGCGGCTTGCCGTATATCCTCCCGTCGTGTTCGGCCTGCTGACCGCCGTATTTTTCATTGGCGTGCCGATCATGACGCACACGGAGCTGCTGCATGGGTATGCCGCTGTTTTGAATGGCTGCGGGCTCGGCGCGCTGTTCATCTTCTTCGTCCTGTCGAATCGCAGCCAATTGCTAGGTGCAACGCTCGCGGGCACAGAGGAGGCCGCAGCCTCCTCCCTCTCCCGCACAGTGAGGCAATCAAGTCGGGTGTGGCTGATCGTGTTCTTGGTCGTGCTGACGGGGATTGCTTATTTTCAGCAGGTGGGCCGCTTCCTGCTTCACGTTCTGCGATCAGCCCTTGTCTGGCTGATCCGGCTGATGAACGGCAAGCCGTCCGAGGCGCCGACCGAACCAGCCGCAACACCGCCGCCGCTCCAGCTGCCGCCCTCCGACCCATCCAAGAAGCCCGCTTGGCTCGAAGCGCTGCTGCACTACGCCATGATCGCCTTCATAGCGCTTGTCGTTCTGGCGCTGGCAGCCGGTCTGATCTACCTGCTGGTCGCCAAAGTGTGGCCTGCCGTGCGCCGGCTGCTTCGCTACCTGCTGCGCGGTTCGCAAGGACGTGAAGACAGTGAAGCAAGCGCCGGGTATACGGATGAGCGCGAGGATCTTTTGAACTGGAAGGAGCTCCCCTCCCTGTGGTGGCAGCGCATGGCGGGCATGTTTGGCCGTTCATCAGAGGCGCAGGAGCCGGGGTGGTCCCAGCTCAGGAGCAACCGCGAGCGGGTGCGGTTCCTATACCGCAAGCTGATCGAACGGGCCGCCCGAGATGGATATGCGTATAAACAAGCCTACACGCCGAGTGAGACCGAACAGGAACTTTCTCACAATCATAGGCTTGGCTCTGCGGCGCTTCATGATGTTACAGCGGCATATAACCGCTCGCGCTACGGCGACGAGGAGGTGTCCGCCGAGGAAGTGGAGCGCCTCGTGCAGCAGCTCGATCCCAAAATCCGCAATTCATTCAAAACTTAATTCAGCATTTATGAAAAAACCGTCACATCTTTTCATTCCGGCGCATATGCATAATTGTTTGAAACTATTGGATGAGGTGGTTTTGAGATGTTAGCATTAAAAACCGGAACAGAAAAAGAAGAAGTGCTCCACACGCTCCAAGAAATGGGCTTGGATCAAATTGCAAGATGGATTTCTATTTTACCCGAGGACCGGTGGGAGAACATGTTCCTTTCGACATGGCCAACACTCGCCAAAAAATGCGGCTTGCATAGATAGGCTGCTTTTACATACAAGATGAGAACCTGGCCTACCTTCGCTCCATGCAGACGACTGCATGGGGCTTTTTTTCTGTTCATCACCTTCTCACATTTCCCCGCGCGCCTCCGGCAGGATTGCCCCCACCCGAACACGAATAGTTCAAGTGCATATTTCTCGTAAGGAGGATTCCCTCGTGAAATCCGTCACTGTCAAAGATCTCGTCGAGCGTTTCTCGCTCGAAGTGCTGGCCGGCCAATCCGAGCTGCACCGCCCGATCACCAAAACAAAAGCGCACCGCCCCGGCCTCGAATTCGTCGGTTATTTTGACTTTTTCCCGCAGGCGCATGTTCAGCTTCTCGGCCGCAAAGAAATTACGTATCTGCACAAGCTCTCTGAGAACGAGCGCAATTTGCATATCGGCAACATCGTCAAGTACCATCCGCCCTGCTTTGTCGTCACCCGGAGCCAGGAAGGCCTGAAATATTTGAAAAAATATTGCGAAGAAGAAAGAATCCCGCTCCTGCGAACCTCCGCGCCGACCAGCAAATTTCAGGATTTGGTCGACCTGTATTTGAGCAAATCGCTGGCCGAAGAGATCGCGATCCATGGTGTGTGCGTCAACGTCTCCGGCATCGGCATCCTGCTCCGAGGCAAATCCGGCGTAGGCAAAAGTGAAACCGCTCACACCCTCATTCGCCGGGGCCACCGCCTCGTCGCCGACGACATCGTCGTGCTGAAAAAAATCAGCCCCGAAACGTTGCTCGGCACGCACAACGGCAAGACCAAAGAATTCCTCGCGCTTCGCAGCATCGGGCTGATCAACGTATCCCGCCTATACGGCCGCAAAGCGTTTCAGGACGAAACGCGCATCGTCCTCGACATTGAGCTGACGAAATGGCAGGAGAACGCGCTCAATAACGATTTGGAGCTGGAGCCCCGCTTTACGGAATATATGGATATTCAAGTCCCGCATATCGAAATCCAGCTCCAACCGGGGCGCGACGTAGCAGGGCTGGTTGAAGCCGCCGCCAACAACTGGTACTTACGCCAGCAAGGGTACCGGGCGGCGGAGGATTTTATGCAGCGTCTGATGAATAATTCGAACGATTAAGACAGCGATTTCAAATCAGAACGCCCTCCAAAATCACACTGTCTACACACTTGCAGGCCTGTCGTCATGCGCTTTCCGCGTCACCATTCGACTCGCAGACCGTCCCAAAACCTCCCTTGCAGCCGAAAGCTGTGAGTGGAGGTGTTTTTCTATGATGACTAAAAAACGCATAAAGCTCGCCCTGCTTGGCTTGGCCGCTATCGCCATGCTGCTGTGCGGCTTAAGCGCCTACGCTGCAACTTCGTCCGAAACGGCCGCCGCAACGGCTGTAACCGGCACGCTGCAAGCTTTAACTGACCATTCCCTGACTGTACATACGGAAGCCGGCGATCGCAACGTCACGGTAGCCCAATCCGTGTGGGTGTACCGCAATGAACAGACTGCCAAGCTGGCTGACCTGGCAGCAGGCGATCAGGTTGAGGTGTTCATGAACAATAAAAACCAAGCGGCTTACATCAAAGCGACTGCAGCAGCAAGCACGACTCCGGCTTCGAGTACCAATGCCACGACGGCGCCATCTGCGCCATCAGCAACAGCCACACCAACCGCAGCACCAACAGCTGCGCCGACGGCAGAAGCAACGGCACCCGCTACAACGGCTGCGCCGACGCCGGCATCGAGCACGCCGTCCTCTGGCAAGAAGCCTGACAAGGAAGACGATCAAGCAGATCATGTGGAGCTGGATGTGAAGGGAGAGCATTTTAACCTCCATATCGGTCGAACGAAAGATGCCCAATGGGATCTGACCATCCAAGCACCGCAAGCCGGCAAATTTCATCTGACAGGCGACGATGCGCGCAAATGGTGTGCCAATTTGCTAGGCGCACTTGATCTCTCCGACCCGAATGCCAAACAAATACTAGCTGAGAAGCTCGCGACCCAGTACCGCATAGATGCACGTAAGCTGAATATCAACCTGAAGGCGAGTGCAACCAAAGCGCCCAACTCGCCGAAATCCCCAAATGCGGACCGCGATTCCCATCAAGGCCGCGGATCCGACAAGCAGAAGCACGAGAAACATGATGGCAAGGACTGATCTTCCTGCATAATAAAAAGAATCGCCCCATTCACAATGTGGGCGATTCTTTTTTTATCCAAATATGGTCATCTCTCCTTCCCCTCCTTGCCCCCTTTCTCCTGATCTTTCCGCGCCTTCTCCTGTTTCTTCGGCTGATTCTTCGACGGCCCCTTCTCTCCGTTCTTCAGCAGATCTTGCTGCACTTCACCTGCGGAAATCGCCGGATCATCCGCCGCCGGAATCGGCATATCAAACAGCACCACAGGCACCTTTGCCAAAGATCTGCTCATGATTTCCCGGAACACCACCGCCGGGACCGCCCCGCCTGACGTGGTCAAATAATGGCCGCTGTCCGTTTTATCGTACCCGACCCACACTGCGCCTGTCAGCTCCGGCGTATAGCCGACGAACCACGCATCCTTGGCGCTGCCGTTGCCGGCACCCTCAAACTCCTTCGAATCCGGCAATTGCGTTGTCCCGGATTTGCCCGCAACCGGCCGGTTCATGGCCGCATTCTTCCCCGTGCCTTGCGCGACCGCCTGCTGGAGCATCGACGTCATCGCATACGCCGTCTCCGGCTTCATGACCGGTACGCCCGCCTCCTTGTACGCAACCAACGGGTGGCCGTCGCCGGTCTCGATCTTCGCGATCGTATGCGCCGGATGCAGCACGCCCTTCGCTGCAAACGTGCTGAACGCCTGCGCCATCTGCAGCGGCGATACGCCTTCTGTGAGCCCGCCGAGTGCGGTTCCCAGCTGGCGGTCGCTGTCCGGCAGCGAAATGCCGACAGACTTCGCGAAGCCTAAGCCTTTGTCAATGCCGATCTCCTTCAGCAGCCAAACTGCCGGAATGTTCCAAGAGGAGATAATGGCCTCCTGCATCGACACTTGCCCGCGGGTTTGATGATCCCAGTCCTGCGGTTGGTAGCCCTCGATATTCAGCGGTCCGTCATACAGCATCGTGCCGGGCTTGTAACCCATTTCCAGCGCAGGACCGTACACCGCAATCGGCTTGAACGACGAGCCCGGCTGCCGCTTGAGCTGCGTGGCATGGCTGAAACCGCGGAACACACTCTCGCCGCGGCCGCCGGCAATGGCCCGAATGCCGCCGGTCTTTTGATCGAGAATGACCGCTCCGCTTTGGATCAACTGGTCAGGCTTACCAGCCGGGAATAAGCTGTCGTCTCGATACACCTCCCACACCGCCTGCTGCACGGTTGCATCCAGCTCGGTCGTAATGCGCATCCCCCCGGTGAGCAGCTGCTCCTCCGTAAAGCCGTACTGCCGCACAGCCTCGTCGATAACCGCATCCACGTAAGAACGATAACGTTCCTTGCTGTCGTCAGCCACCTGCTTGACGGTGCCGAGCGGGGCGGCGACCGCTTGCGTGTAAGCTTCCGCCGTGATTTTGCCTTCGTCCGCCATCAGCTTCAGCACCGTATTACGCCGCTCCAACGCCTGCTCCTCATTCTGAAAAGGCGAATAATGGCTCGGCGCCTTCGGCAATGCAGCCAACACCGCAGCCTCCGGGAGCGTGAGGTCTTTCACATTTTTATTAAAATACGTTTTCGCCGCGGCCCCCACGCCCCAGCTCCCCTCGCCGAAATAGATCCGGTTCAGATACATCTCCAGAATCTCATCCTTGCTGTAATCCGTCTCCATCTTGATCGCATAAGCGGCTTCTTTCAGCTTGCGCCCCAACGTTTTATCCGAAGTCAAAAACAAATTCTTCGCCAACTGCTGCGTAATCGTACTGCCGCCCTCCGAGTAGCCGCCCCGCAGTACATCCCGCGCCACTGCCCGCGTAATCGACTTCAAATCGACGCCTTTGTGCTCATAAAAGCGCCGATCCTCCACCGCAACCACCGCATCCGTCAGCGCCTTCGGCATATCGGCCAATCGGGCGGCATCAATCCGCGAACCCGACAGCTGGTAAATATCTACCCCGTTTTTATCCAAAATGTGCGTCGCCTCCGGCAGTGGCTGATCCAGCAGCGAGACATCCAGCTTGTGTACATAGGCATAGACCGTCAGTCCGCCGCCAAGCACTCCGAGCAGCACGATCCCGCAGACGAGCAGCAGCCATCGCTTCCATTTGATCATGTGAACTCCTCCTAACCTCTATAGGTATTCGGAGTCCAGTTCGTCTTAATGTCTTAACAAAAAATCCCTTCCGCACAAGACGCATGCCAAAGGGATTTCTCAGACGATCTATGCAATTGAAGTCGGCGCGCCAAACACCGTCGTGTAGCCCGGAACGCTGCTCAAAATCCGCTGCGCTTCCTCCGCACCCATATCGCCGAACCGCTCGACGCTGTCCACGATTTTCGGGAACAGGTGAATGTCCCCCGCCGTCGCAAACCCGCTTAGCCCTGGGAACGATAAAATAAACTGCACACAAGCGTCGATCACCCGCTGCTCGTCAAAAGGCTCGTACCACGTCGCATACGGACGCTCCGCTCCGACGGCCCACGGCGCTTTGGCAATCGCCTTGATCGCGCGAACCGCCGCCTGCTGCTTCCCGGCCTCTTCCATCAAAGCGTCGAACGCCTCGCGGTACTCCGGTAGGCTGTACATAAAGTAATTGAGCGGCAGCAGCACCGTCGCAAAAGGGTACCGCCGCAGCGCCTCTAAATGCACCTTCGGCGCCTCATGCCCATGACCCGTAATGCCAATTGCTTTCACGATGCCTTCCTGCTGCGCTTCCAGCAGCGCCTCCAACGCGCCGCCTTTCTCCGTGCAGCGGTCAAGCTCCTCCATGCTGCCGACGGCATGCAGCTGCAGCAAATCGACGGAGGACACCCCCATCCGCTCGAGCGAACGGTAAATCTCCTCCTTCGCCCCTTGCTTCGAGCGCTGCCCCGTCTTCGTCGCCAAAAAAATGTCATCCCGAATCCCGCTGATGATCGGCCCCATCCGCACCTCGGCATCGCCATAGCTTGCCGCCGTATCAAAATGGTCGACTCCGTGCTCGCGCGCAAACCGGATCGACGCATCTGCCTCCTGCTGCGTGACCTGCCCCAAGCTTGCAGCTCCAAACATCACAACCGACGTCTCCCGATTCAATCGTCCAATAGTTCGTCTTAACATGAGCAAGCGCTCCCTCCGAATAATCATAGTCAAGCTGTTCGTCTCAACGATAGCACGACAGCGGCTAACATTCAAATTGACCGTCGGTTGAGCAATGGATCCTTACGCATCAGACGAAAGGGGATATGCCCTGTGCACAGTCCCCACTACGCCAAGGAGACCTAATTTGTAAAGTGACCAGACCCTCTTAGCTAAGCGAAACTAGCCAATTTTCACAAATTAGAAGGGGCTAGGCCCTCTTAGGTCTAGTCATTTTAGGGAAACTGGCCAAACCTTTATTTTTCCTCAAGAAGTGAAGGAAATGCCATCATAGATGCGGTTTGCCACTCTTATTTGAGATGTTCCTCCTAGACATCGATCAAACACATGCAAAAAAAGCCCTCCGGCACGCAGACGAGACCCTTCTCTCGCCCACACACCGGACAGCTTTGATTATCGCGCGCCTAATACGTCGCACCCTGCAAAAACTTTACCCGCTCGCCCATCGGCGGAATCTCATTGCCGTCGACAATGACCTCCACCACGACCGGCCCGCCGCCAAGCCACGCTTGCATGTGCTGCGCTTCCAGCTGCGCCAGCGAGCTGACTTCGGCATAGCGCAGGCCGAGCGCCTGGGCTACCCCAGCAATGCTTGTACGCGCCTGCGAAAAATCGTCCAGGCAGCGCTTATACTGCAGCATATGCCCGTGGTACACCATCCCCAGGCGGGCGTTGTTGATGACGACGAACACGATCGGCAGATCGTACTCCTTCGCCGTCAGCACTTCCATTCCGTGCATGAAGAAGCAGCCGTCGCCCGTCACGCAAATCGTAGGCCGCTCCGGCTCCGCAAGCTGCGCGCCCAGCGCACTGCCGATGCCGGAGCCCATGCCGCCGAAATTAATATCGATATCGAACGCCTGACCGCGTTCGATCAGCAGATTCTGAATCGAGTACGTCATGAACTCGCCAATGTCCAAAGAGAATCGCGCGTTCCCCGGCGCGATCTCGCTCAAGCGGCGAATCGCTGCGCGCGTATTCCACGCCTCCGCCTCGCCGCTGCCCGCAGCCAGCGGCTCCACAGCCACCGCCGCCGCAGCCGCTTCCGCGCGCGCGGCGGCCAGCTCTTGCCACGCCGCCGTGCCGCTAACCGGCGGCAGCTGCTCCAGCAGTGCGGGAATGACATCCCGCACATCGCCTAACACCGGAAAGTGCACGTCGTACACTTTCCCAAGCTCGGCCGCATCATAGTCGATCTGGATGAGCGTCCGGCCTTCCACCAGGCGAGGCTCCCAGTTACTGGTCGCAAGCTCGCCTAACGTCGAACCCACGATCAGCAGCACGTCGTGGCCGCTGCCGTTCAGGACTTCGCTCGCCTGCGGATGAGCGGACAGCCCGTAGACCCCCAGCGAAAGCGGGTGGTCTTCGGGAAAACCGCCTTTGCCGCGCGGCGTCGTCGCTACGCGCCAGCCTAACCGCTCCGCGAGCGCAACCACGCTCGCGCCCGCGGCTTTGGCGCCGCTGCCGAGCAGGATCGCTCCGCGATCCCCGGCGGCGCGGATGCGCCCCGCTGCGGCTGCTGCGCCCGCCGCATCAAACGACACCGC
>NZ_RXHU01000080.1 GCF_003955665.1 Paenibacillus whitsoniae | reverse complement strand
CTGTAATGTAAGTTGTACCCACTCGTATCGCTTGAAACGAAAATATACCCCCAAGGAGGTCATTCTCATGAGTTTTATTCCTATGGTCGTCGAACAGGACGCGCGCGGTGAAAGAGGGTATGACATTTACTCTCGCTTGCTGAAAGACCGCATCATTTTCTTAGGCACGGGTGTCAACGATGTTGTGGCGAACTCCATCATTGCTCAAATGCTCTTCTTGGCCGCCCAAGATCCGGATAAAGATATTTCCCTGTACATCAACAGCCCTGGCGGTTCCATCACCGCAGGCATGGCGATCTATGACACGATGCAGTTCATCAAGCCTGACGTATCCACGATCTGCGTAGGCATGGCGGCTTCCATGGGCGCATTCCTGCTCACAGCAGGCGCCAAAGGCAAACGCTACGCGCTGCCAAACAGCGAAGTGATGATCCACCAACCGCTGGGCGGTGCCGAAGGTCAGGCGTCCGACATCGAAATTCGCGCGAAGCGCATTTTGAAAATGAGAGACAACCTGAACCGCATCCTGGCGGAGCGCACAGGTCAAACGTTCGAGCGCATCGAGCGCGACACCGATCGCGACAACTTCATGAGCGCAGCCGAAGCAGCCGAGTACGGCCTCATCGATAAAGTCATCGAGCGCATCTAATCGCAGCGCTCCCGACACAAACAACAAAACAGCCTGCAGCGAAAGCTCCCGAAGGAGCCCCTCACTGCAGGCTGTTTTCTTTTATTTCTTATCTTCCAGCGGATAGAAGATCAGGTCAATCGGGAACGCCGAGCCGGCCGGCGGCGTGAACTCAATGTCCAGTGCGTCCTCCGTACCCGTCGTACGCGCCAACACGGCCATGCCGTCGAACGCGGTCACGACGCCGGAATATGGCACCGGAATGATCTCGCCGTTGATTTTGAACGGCCCTTTAAAGACCCCGCCGCGCGCCATCATCATGACCGCCATTTTGCGCGGCTTGTCGGCATGAATTTTGTACACGACGCCGTAGTTGCCGCCATTCTCCACGGCTTGCTTCCGCATCACGTCGTAGCCTTTAACAAACGGATCGGTCTTGTTATCGCCGATCGTCAGCACCGAAGTCTTCGTGAAGGAAGACGCATCTACCTTCCACTGAATCTCCGACACCGGGAACGTGCCCCGAACATGCCCGTTAAAGTCCAGCAGCGGCAGATCCTGCGCAGTCGTCGGTGTCAACGGCTTATCCGTAACGCCAAACGAAATTTGCAGTTCCCCATCCGTCTCTACATCGTAGAACAGGTTCACGCCCTGCCCTGGATAGAAGTCCGGCAGCTTCGCATATACATAAGTCTGGTGCGGAGGCACGGTCAACTGTTGGTCGTACACGTTGTTCATCAAGAAGTCGACTGACGCCTCGCTGCCGATCAGGTTCGCGTACACGGAAGGGTACACTTCCCCTTTGTTTGTCGTTTTGATCGTGATCGGCTTGTCGGTATTGTTCGTGGCAAAAATCGCCATCGTCATCTTCTGCTTCGTACCGTTCACATGGTCAGCGTACAGACGCGCTTTGCCGTTAATGTTGTCGCGGTACAGAATACCGCTCGAGGTAAACTCTTCCGGGCTGTCGCTGACGAGCAGCGTGCGGCCCTGCACTTCGGTCGTTTCTTTCGGCAGAGGCAGCATTTTATTAAAGTACGACCAGATCGTACCCCAATCCGTCTTAATGAAGCCGCCGACCGGTTTATTGTAGATCGGGTACTCGACTTCATTCAAAAACGGTTCATCCGTGACCGTCACATAGCTTTTAAACAGCTTGCTCACGTGCCCATGCGCGTCTTTAACTGTCAGGGTCACCGGATACAAGCCCGGCTTGAAGAACGCTTCCTTATTCCCTGTCCACTCGTAGGACGCGATACCCTCCGCATCCGGGTCATAGCTAAGGTCGATGTATTTCACAGGCTCCCCAAGCCGGTAAGTCGGCTTTGCCGTCGTGAACTTGGCCACTGGACGGGAGTTGCTGTCCTGATCGATGTAAATGCCTTCTGGCGCTTTAAAATGAACGATCTCCACGCGGCGCAGCTCGCTGTTGTACGTATACTTGGCGCCCATGTAATCGGCCAGCCAGGTCAGCTTTACAAGCAGCTTGCCGTTCACAATGGCGGCCACTGAATCAAACGGCATGTCGAGCCCGTTCAGGGTCACCGATTTATGATCGGAATCGAGCACGATATTGTAGCCTGCAGGAAGCATTTGAATCGTACGGGACGCATCGTTCCACTCCACGGTAAAACCTAGCGTATCCCCGAGGAATTTCGCCGGCACGAACGTACTGCCGTTAATAATCGTCGCAGGCGCATCCAGTTTCACCTGATCCTGGTTCACAAAAGCATCCGCTTTATCGATATAAAGTAAAATGTAGGACGAGGTGGTCGAAACCGCATAGGCGGACGGTGCTGCGAGTGCACTGGCTGCAAAAATAATCAGCGCGAGTAGCGAGATGACTTCTTTCTTGATTCGTTTCATGGACTTGGCTCCTTCTGCTTAGCTTCAGCGGTGCATTCAAAGGGACGGCAAAAAAGCCTTTATCCTTCGAAGCCACGTTCATTAGACGCAGCTAAGTGAAAAAGGTTGCAGGTTCTCCTAATTGTTAACAAAATTGACACTTCTTAATCGCCGTTTGCCCGCTAGCTGCAAAAAAGCCTCCCCGAGAGGGAAGCTTTTAAAGAAATTATTGGTTTTCCAATTCTTCCTTACTGACTAATGTAACTAAAGCGTTTACAGCCTGCTCAGCATCCGAACCTTCTGCACTTATGAAGACTTCGGTTCCTGTACTGATCGCAAGACTCATAATCCCCATGATGCTCTTCGCATTCACTTTCTTCTCATCCTTCTCAACGAAGATTTCGGATGAAAACTTATTCGCCTCTTGAACAAACAATGCCGCAGGTCTGGCATGAAGTCCTGTTCTCAACTTCACAACAACTGGACGTCTGGACATGGAACTAATTCCCCCTAATGTGGAGCTTTTATAGATGATATACCTATCAATGATCCTTGTGTTTTAATATTATAACATTTTTCCCTCATATACACTAGAAAAAATGCGAAAAACTTATTTAAGCACGGCTCGGAGTGCGCAGAGCTAGGAATTTCGGTATTTTTCCGCTAATTCGTCAATTTTCCGCAATCGGTGGTTCACGCCGGATTTGCTAACGTTGCCTGCTAGCATATCACCAACCTCTTTCAAATTCAAGTCGGGATGCTGCAGCCTGATCTGGGCGACTTCCCTCAGCTTATCGGGCAAATTGTCGAGTCCGACCTCGCGCTCGAGAATGCGAATGTTTTCGATCTGCCTTACGGCTGCGCCGATCGTCTTATTCAGATTCGCCGTCTCGCAATTGACAATCCGATTCACCGAGTTGCGCATATCCTTCATGATCCGCACGTCTTCAAACCGAAGCAGCGCCTGATGCGCGCCGATAATGCTCAGGAACTCGATGATTTTCTCGCCTTCCTTGATATACAGCACGAACCCTTTCTTGCGTTCGATGAATCTCGCGTTCAGATCGAACTTATTCGCAAGATTGACCAGCGCTTTGCAGTGCTCCTCATAAATCGAGGCGATCTCGAGATGATACGACGAACCCTCGGGATTATTCACCGACCCGCCCGCCATGAAGGCGCCGCGCAAATATGCGCGCTTGCAGCAGGAGCCGCGAATAATTTCTTTATTAATGCCGGTGGTAAAAATAAAGCCTTCGGACACGATTTTCAGATCGCTGAGCAGCTCCTGCACCTGTCCAGGCACCCGAACAATGTACACATTGTTCTTCTTGAGCCGCATTTTCTTCCGAACAAGCAGCTCGGTATGCATGTTATACATCTTCTTGATCAGGGAGTAAATGCGCCGCGCAATGGCGGCATTCTCCGTTGAAACATCGAGGATGACCCGCTGGTTGCTCAGCTGCACCGAGCCATTCATGCGAATAAGCGCGGAGAGCTCCGCTTTTTGACAACAGGCCTCATCGTCGTTGATTAACGTTAGTTCTTTTTTCGTAGTTGCCGCAAAGGACAAGGGACTCACTTCTTCCTTGACAGCCAGCTTTCGACAAGCTGAAAAATATGGTCACTAAGCTTTTCAGCATCATGACGAAGATACGTGCGGAAAAGCACTAATCGATCCGCGATGACTTGATAGCCCCGCTTCGTTACTTCATCTAAATCCAAATGAACGGCTTTGGATCCCTTCTCCGCATACTTGGCCTGCACCTGCGGCGGGATTTCCCCATTATTCACGATCACGTAGTCAAATAAATGAAGACCCAGATGATCATAGATCGCATCGAGGTGGTCGCTAACAGAGTAGTTATCCGTCTCCCCCGGCTGCGTCATCACATTGCAAATGAACATCTTCACGGCGTCCGACCGGACGATTTCATCGGCGATGCCCGGCACGAGCAGATTCGGCAGCAAGCTCGTATACAAGCTGCCGGGGCCGCACAGAATAGCGTCCGCCTCGCGGATCGCTTGCAGCGCTTCTGCCAGCGGCGTCACATTCGCCGGTTCGATCATCACTTTTTTAATGCGCCCCGGTGCTTTCGGAATCTTGGATTCACCGACGACAAGCGAGCCGTCCTCCATGATGCCTTTCAGCACAATCGCCTGATTCGAGGCGGGAAGCACCCGTCCGCGAACGGCGAACACCCGGTTCATTTCCTGCACCGCCGTAACAAAATCACCGGTAATGTCGGTCAGTGCCGCTAAGATTAGATTTCCCAGACTATGCCCGGCTAATCCCGTTCCGACTTGAAAACGATACTGGAGCATCAACGACAGCAGCGGCTCTACGTCGGCCAGCGACGTAAGCACGTTGCGGACATCGCCGGGAGGCGGCATCTGCAGCTCGCTGCGCAGAATACCCGAGCTTCCCCCATCATCCGCTACTGTGACGATCGCCGTAATATCCACCGGCTTCTCCTTAAGCCCTCTCAACATAACAGAGAGACCCGTGCCGCCGCCGATCACGACTATTCGGGGTTTACGCTGTGATTGTCCACGATCCATCTTTCTCCACCCTCTTAGGAGACTTTCCGAAAGCCCCCTTAATCACATAGCCGTTATACGCGGTCTCGCTCGGCATCCCGGTGACTGACTCGTACAGTCTCAGTCTCACTGTTACCCATAATTTTGCCCAGGTACTCGGCAATCGCAACAGACCTGTGCTTGCCGCCTGTGCATCCGATACCGACGACGACCTGGCTTTTGCCTTCCTTCGTATACTGCGGCATCAAGAAGTTCAGCATATCCAGTAGTTTGCTCAGGAACTCCTGCGTCTCCGGCCATTTCATCACATAGTCGTAGACGTCCTGATTCTGGCCGGTCTGCGGACGAAGCTGTTCGACATAATGCGGATTCGGTAAGAAACGCACATCAAAAATCAAATCGGCGTCAATCGGCACCCCATACTTAAATCCGAACGAGATTACATTTATAGATATGCGATTAGCTTCCAGATTAGTGAATCGGGAACTGATTCTTTCTTTAAGCTGCAATGGCTTGAGGCTGCTCGTGTCGATGACCTGCGTCGCGAGGCCCTTCAGCTCCTCCAGCAGCTTGCGCTCAAGTCCGATTCCTTCGAGCGGCGCCCCTTCCGGCGCAAGCGGATGGCGGCGACGGCTTTCCTTATACCGCTGTACTAACGTCGCGTCCGTCGCATCCAAAAACAGAATCTCATAGCTAAGCGTGTAATTCTCTTGAATGTAACGCAGTGATTCCTGCAGCGCCGTAAAAAATTCACGCCCGCGCAAATCGATCACCAAAGCGACCTTGCCGATTTTCCCCATCGACTGCACGATGAGCTCGGCAAACTTCGGGATGAGCACTGGCGGGAGATTATCGACGCAGAAGAACCCCAGATCCTCCAGACTTTGGACAGCAATGGTTTTCCCCGCGCCCGACATTCCCGTGATGATAACCAGTTTCGCTAAAGGGTGGTTTTCTTCCATGCTTAGCACCTTCCTTTGGTTCGCGTTCCTCTCGCGCCCGATACGCGCTGAGACGGAACGCGAGCTTTCCTGCTAGCGCAAGTTCAATCCAGCCGCACCTACAACACCAGCATCGTTACCCAGTGTTGCCGCTACGATTTCCACGCCTTCCGCCGCAGCTTCCGGTGTATATTTCTTAAACGTTTCGCGAATCGGCTGGAACAAAATTTCGCCCGCTCTCGACACGCCGCCTCCGATAATAAAGCGCTTCGGATTAATCACAACCGCAAGCGCAGCCATCGAACGGCCCAGGTAGTAAGCCGCACGGTTGACGATGCGCAGCGAAACTTCGTCTCCGCTCTTCGCCGCGTCGAAGACATGCTTCGCTTCGATCTTTTCATGCAGGGCCAACGACGTTTTCTCGCCGCGCTCTACCGCTTCCTTTGCCATGCGCACGATACCTGTCGCGGAGGAAACCGTTTCCAGGCAGCCCATTTGGCCGCAGCCGCATTGAATCGCCTCGATGTCAGGCACGATCGCCATATGACCCAGCTCGCCCGCCATGCCGGCAGAGCCTTGATAGATTTTGCCGTCGATGATGATGCCGCCGCCTACACCGGTTCCCAGCGTGTAGCATACGACATTTTTCTCGCCTGCTCCAGCTCCCGCCCATGCTTCTCCCAGCGCAGCTACGTTGGCATCATTGTCAATTTTCACTGTTTTGCCGAGCAACGTTTCCAGCGTCTTCTTCGCCGGTACGTTATGCCACTGCAGGTTCGGCGAAAATTTGACAAATCCCTCTGGAATGTCCATGAATCCGGCCAAGCCAGCACCGATTCCCGCCACTTGATCCCAGGAAAATTCCGATTCTTCGACGATTTGTCGCACGTACTGCGCAATGCGTTCAAGAACGGACTCCGCGCCAAGCTCCGGGGATGTAGGGCCTTCCAACGTTTTCAGCAAATTGCCTTGTTCATCGCACAGCCCTACCTTAATGTTGGTTCCGCCTAAATCGACACCGATATAAATTTGATTGGACATTACAAGGTCACCTCATGCATAATCTTAAAATTTTCGGACAAATACTCCTTTTCCCACTATAAGACAAGCCCGAGGGCAGGTCAAGATTCAAACAACGCCTAGAAAAGAGAAAACGTGGAAAGCTTAGCCTTCCACGTCTGCCGGCAATTCGGCGATCTTACAGCGTTTGACTCCAGTCGTGCACGATGTGTCCCTCGAGGAATTTCTCAGCTTCCAAAGCGGCTGCGCAGCCGCTTCCCGCCGCGGTAATCGCTTGGCGGTATTTGGTATCCTGCACATCGCCGCAAGCGAAAACGCCAGGGATGTTCGTTTGCTGCGTGCCAGGCTTCACGATAATGTAGCCTTGTTCGTCGGTATCGATCTGACCGCCGAGGAACTTCGTGTTCGGCGTATGGCCGATCGCTACGAAAATCCCATCGGTCTCGATGATTTCCTCTTCGCCGGTCGTATTGTTCTTCACTTTCAGGCCGGTAACGCCCTTCTCGCCAGCAACGACTTCAAGCGGCGTGTTGTTCAGCGCCCATTTGACCTTCTCATTGCCGCGTGCGCGGTCCTGCATGATTTTGGAAGCGCGCAGCTCGTCGCGGCGGTGCACCAGACGAACTTCGGAAGCGAAGCGCGTCAGGAAGTTCGCTTCTTCCATCGCGGAGTCGCCGCCGCCGACCACGACAATCTTTTTGCCGCGGAAGAAGAAACCGTCGCACGTCGCGCAAGTGCTGACGCCGCGTCCGATGTTTTCTTTCTCGTTCGTAATGCCGAGCAGCCTTGCCGATGCACCTGTCGAGATGATCAGCGTTTCTGTTTCAACCTCGCCCAGACCTTCGACCTGCAGTTTGAACGGACGGTTCGTAAGTTCTACGGAGTTGACCCAGCCTGTTTTGAACTCGGCGCCGAAACGTTCAGCTTGCTTGCGCATATTGTCCATCAGCTCAGGGCCCATGATGCCTTCCGGAAATCCTGGGAAATTCTCAACTTCGGTCGTGGTGGTAAGTTGGCCGCCTGGCTCCGGTCCTTCGATCACAAGCGGGCTGAGGTTTGCGCGCGCCAAGTAGATAGCGGCTGTTAATCCGGATGGTCCTGTTCCTACGACAACTGATTTGTACATATGATTTTCCCTCCTACGCGCTTTCCTCAGAAAGCTCTCTGTCTTAAATAAATTTATTGAAAATCGCGTCCATCTTCTCACGCAAGCCGCACGTATCGTCCATGAGCTTCACATGACGGCTGACAGTGGACACGGTTACCCCGTAACGTTCCGCGACTTCCTGATAGGAAATCGCACGGCGGTGCATCTTGGCGATCAGGTATTCCAACGCGGCTGCCCAGCCTTCCGGCTTCTGGATTTTCGGCGCCTTCGGGAATGACTTCGTCAAGAACTCGACCCACAGAATCTCAAGGTCGTACTGCTGCACCATATCGTAGCGCTTATGCATATGCGTGAGCGCGGTTTCCATCACCCGCTGCCAACCGGCATCCCAGAAAGGAAGATGCGGTGCATACGGCGAAGCTTCCACCATACGTTCCTCATTCTCGAGGAACGCCGGCAGCGAATCCCGTACACCCATGCTGCGGAGGACAAAGATCGCGACCTTTTTCAAATAATCGTCCTCTTCGCTGTCCAGGATAAAATCCTGCAAGGCCTCGCGAACTTCATTATCGGCAATATAGCTGAACGCCTGGATAACCTGCAGCTTCGTTTCAATATCGCCGTGCCGCAAAGCCCAGAAGAACGAAGAACGTACCAGCGGATCGCGTTTGAGCTGCTCCGGAATGCCCTGCGACGACTTCTCCAGGACGCGGAACTGCTCTTCAAACGGCAGGTGATAGTGATAGCTCCACGTCAGCGGGGTCGTCGCCTGCTCGCGCGTGCGCAGCTGCTCCAGATAGAACTTGGCGACCTCCGTGCCCGGGTCGAGCTTCTGCACTTGCCGCCAGTAGCGGTACGCTTCCGCGAAGCGTCCGATATGGCTCGCCGCCACCGCCGTATAATGATACAGGCTCGGATCTTGCGAACCCTCGCCGGATTTCAGCAAGCGCCGGAACAAATGGTATGCTTTCTCATGCTTTGCCAGTATGCCCATCGTCGTCGCCAGCTTGAACATGTGATCCTCTTGCAGCGGATACATTTTGCAAAGCTGGTCCGTGAGTGCGGCGAGCTCCTTTTTATTCCCAAAATGCTGATGGAAAATGGCCATATTACACAGTGCATGGAGATTGCCCGGCTCGTAGACGAGCACTTCCTGAATGGTCTCCATCGCTTTCTGGAATTGACCCATATAATAATAAGCCAAGGCCAAGTTGTTCCGGGCGGCGGTAAAGTCCGGCTTCTTCACCACCAGATCCTCCAGCGCCCGAACCGCTTCGGCGAATTTCCCCTCTTCCAATAAGGCACGCGCTTTATCATGCTCGAAGAGCCCTTCTCGACTCTTGATGCTAGTGAGAGGGGCAGGTCGATCAAGCTCGTAGCGAAGCATCTCCATCATTTCTTCGGATTCGTCGATGAACTGCCCTGTCGGGTCGCTCTCCAAATACCGAACCAAGGCTTGCTCCGCCTGCTCGAAATTTTCCATGTTGGCATAGTTGTTCGCCATATAAAAGTGACATTCCGTCATCTCGGGATCGATCGTATCTAGGATATGCTTTAAAATGCGGTTCGACTCATCGTAGTTGCCTACTTCGGAAAGAACCCCTGCCAGATTGCAGTGGTTCACAGGGTTATCCTGTTCGAACTCCGCAGCCCGCCGGAAATATTTCAATGCCTTATCATAGTGAAACCGATCCAACGATTGAACCGCTCTCTCGAAAAAGAATGCGGCATCCATGTTGATTGAAATGACTTTGGGTTGTGGCGCTTTGGATAAACGCTGTTTCTTTTCCATAGCAAGACACCTCCGGCAATTTGATTACGCTCAAATTATACCATAGATCGCTCGGAAGCCAAAAACATTATCCAAAGGGAATGAATGGACTGCTTATTTAAGCTGCCTCTATACGCCGCCGTATTTGAAAAGTGAGGACAGCGACCCGCCGTCATTGATAATGCGAATGGCATCGGACAGCAACGGCGCTACGGACAGCACGCTGAATTTATCGGAATGGTCATCCGGAATCGCAATGGAATCCGTAATGATGACTTCTTTAATGCTCGGGTGATCCAAACGCTGCAAAGCCGGACCGGAGAACACAGGGTGCGTCGCACAGATATATACGTCCAGCGCGCCTCTTTCCTTCAAGCTTTCCACAACGTTCACGATGGTCGTGCCCGTATCGATTAAATCTTCAATGATAATCGGCGTACGGCCGGCAACATCACCGATCACGTGCGTGATCACGGATTCGTTGTGCTCAGGACGCTTCTTGATCATCATCGCGAAAGGCGCGTCGAGAATGTTGGCCATTTTCTCAGCCGTCGTCGCACGTCCCGCATCCGGAGAGACGATAACCGGGTTCGGCAAATTCTTTTTCTTGATAAAATCGCTGATCAAATCCAGCGCCGTCAAATGATCCACCGGAATGTTGAAGAAGCCTTGAATCGCCGGGGCATGCAGGTCGATCGTAACCACACGCGTTGCGCCTGCAGCGCTGAACAGGTCCGCTACCAATTTCGCCGAAATCGGCTCACGCGGAGCAGCCTTACGTTCTTGACGCGAGTAACCATAGTACGGAATGACAAGGTTGATCGTTCTTGCGGAGGCTCTTTTCGCTGCATCCATCATGACGAGCAGTTCCATCATATGCTCATTGATCGGATGAGAGAAGGTTTGCACCAGAAATACGTCACAGTTACGAATCGTTTCTTCGTACAGACAGTAAATTTCACCGCTTTTGAATCGGGATAATTTGATTTGTCCCAGCGGCTGGCCGAGCTCATCACAAATACGTTCAGCAAGCTTCGGATTGGAAGATCCGGAAAAGATTTTAACATTGTCGCTATACATGGTTAATGGTTACCTCCGAAGGTTCATTAAATAAAATTATGCTTACTGATTTATTATACATGAAACGTGTCGAATTTAAAAAGTCACAAGAAGGCGTTTTCGCCCCGCAAATGTGGCTATTTCGTTAAATCCAAGCGACTTTAGCAGCGCTCTCGCTTCATCCAAATATTGCCCCAGCCGCTCCGGTTGGTGGGCGTCGGAACCCAGCGTGACCGGAATCCCCACTTCCTGGCAATACCGCAGCATCCGCTCGCTGGGGAACATCTCCTTGCACGGATGGCGCAGTCCGGAGGCGTTCAGCTCAATCGCCATGCCGCTTTCCTTGACGGCGTCCAGGGCCGCTTTTTCCAATTCCCATGTATCTTGCTCAGGCACATAACCGAAGCGCTTAATCATATCCAGGTGGCCCAAATAGTCGTACATCCCGGAGCGCGCCGCTTTCTTCACTGCCTCGTAGTATTGGGTATAAACAGCGAAAATATCCTTGCCTTCCCAGTTCCCCGTTTGCCGAAAATCCGAAATATCCCACTCGCCCAGAAAGTGCACCGAGCCGATGACATAGTCCCAAGGATACGCGTTAATGATCGCCGCGATTTCTTTCTCGTAACCCTCGATATAGTCGCCTTCCAGGCCGACGCGAATATCAATGTGATCCTTGTATTTTTCCTTCAAATACAGACATTCTTCGACATACCGGGGCAGCTCCTCCATCGGCATTGCCATCTCCGGATAATACGTTTGCGGGTCCACATGCAAAAGCGGCATATGATCCGACAGCCCCAATTGCGTGAGCCCGATCTCGATGCCGCGTTTGACGTAATCCTCCAGTTCCCCGGAGGCGTGACCGCAGCGTACATGATGTGTATGATAATCAATCAACATCGTGATTCACTCCAGGTCGTTTTCTTTATTTTTTAACATGACGGCGGTCGAGTTCTCTCATCAGTTCATCAAGCGGCAGCTTTCTCTCACGCAAAAGCACCATCAGATGGAAAATCAGATCGCTCGCTTCATAACGAAGCTCGTCGTTGTCCTTGTTTTTCGCTGCGATAATGGTTTCGGCGGTTTCTTCGCCGACTTTCTTCAAGATCTTGTCGACACCTTTCTCGAAAAGGTACGTCGTATACGCGCCTTCCGGACGCTCGGCGTCACGCGAAGCGATGACGGCTTCCAGCTCGCCGAGAATCGCGAAGCGGTCGCTGCTTGTTGCCACTGGCGCTTCGGCTGTTGCAGCGCCTTCTACCGGAATGCTGTTCGTGAAGCAGGTGTACGTGCCGTTGTGGCACGCTGCGCCCGTTTGTTCCACGAGCACGAGCAACGTATCGGCGTCGCAATCGTAGCGGAGCGCCTTCACCTTTTGCGTGTGGCCGGAGGTTGCCCCTTTGTTCCACAGCTCTCCGCGCGAACGGCTCCAATACCAGGTCTCACCGGTTTGAACCGTGCGCTGCAAAGATTCGCTGTTCATGTACGCAAGCATCAACACCTCTTTGGAGATCGCGTCTTGCACAACCGCAGGCACGAGGCCGTGCGCGTCAAATTTAATTTGGTCGACGGAAAATGTCATCGAATCTCAACTCCTTTGCCCTTCAGGGCATCTTTAACCCCTTGAATGGTCAGTTCTTTGTAGTGAAAAATCGTCGCCGCCAGCCCTGCGTCGGCCTTGCCTTCCGTGAACACATCATAGAAGTGTTCCGCTTTCCCCGCGCCGCCGGAGGCGATCACCGGGATCGACAATAGCTCAGACACCGCCCGTGTCAGCTTCAAATCAAAACCGTCCTTCGTCCCGTCGGCATCCATGCTAGTCAGCAGGATTTCACCCGCGCCGAGCGACTCCATGCGCTTCGCCCACTCCAGCGTGCGAATCCCCGTGGCATTGCGTCCGCCGTGCGTGAACACTTCCCACTCGCCCCACTCCGCGTTGAACTTCGCGTCAATCGCAACGACAACACACTGCGAGCCGAACTTCCGCGCGCCATCGGAAACGAGCTGCGGATTGCGCACAGCCGCCGTGTTAATGCCGATCTTATCCGCACCTGCACGAAGCAGGCGCTTCATATCGTCTACGCTCGAGATACCGCCGCCGACCGTAAAAGGAATCGTAATCTCGCCCGCCGTCTGGCGAACGACTTCCACCATTGTCGCACGCCCTTCGACCGACGCCGAAATATCGAGGAACACAAGCTCATCCGCGCCCTCTTGATCATAAATTGCTGCAAGCTCCACCGGATCGCCGGCATCGCGCAGATTCACGAAGTTCACACCCTTGACTACACGTCCGTCCTTCACGTCTAGGCAAGGAATAATGCGTTTTGCTAACATCAGGCACCACCTCCGTTACACAAAACAAGGAAATTGTCCAGCAGCTTCATGCCGGTCTCGCCGCTTTTCTCCGGGTGGAACTGCATCCCGTAGACGTTGTCCCGGCCGACAATCGCCGTCACCGGCTGATAGTAGTCCGTCACCGCCAGCAGATCGCTCTCTCGCTCCGGCTTCGCATGGTAGGAATGCACGAAATATACATGCCCTTCCTCGATGCCTGCAAAAATCGGACTTTCCGCCTGCTTGTAGCTAAGCCGGTTCCAACCCATATGCGGCACTTTATAGTCGCCGCGAAAACGAACCACCGCGCCGGGTAGCAAGCCCAGCCCCTCGTGGTCGCCGTGTTCCTCGCTGCTCGAGAACAGCAGCTGCATGCCAAGGCAAATGCCGAGCAGCGGCTTACCACTCGCCGCATACTGCTTCACGACAGCGTCCAGCCCCGTCTCGCGCAGATGCTCCATCGCATCGCCGAACGCGCCGACGCCGGGCAGAATCGCACCTTCCGCCGCCATGATGGCCGTCGGGTCGCCCGTCACCACCGCTTCATAGCCCAGCCGCTCGACCGCTTTGCTGACACTATGCAAATTGCCCATTCCGTAATCGATAATGGCGATCATGCTTACAGCACTCCCTTCGTCGAAGGAACCCCCTGCACACGAGGATCAATCGTCGTCGCTTCGTCAATCGCACGGCCCAACGCCTTGAACACAGCCTCAACCATGTGGTGCGTGTTCTGACCGTAGTGCACGATGACATGCAGCGTAATGCGCGCTTCCAGCGCAAACTTCCAGAGGAACTCCTGCACCAGCTGCGTTTCGAAGCTGCCGACGTTCGCCGTCGGATACTCCGCCCGGTATTCAAAATGCGGTCGATTGCTTATATCGATCACAACCTGCGCCAACGCTTCGTCCATAGGGATAAACACGTTCGCATAACGTTTAATCCCACGTTTGTCGCCGAGCGCCTCGCGCAGCGTTTGCCCCAAGCAAATCCCAATATCTTCGACCGTGTGGTGGTCGTCGATCTCAATATCGCCTTTCGCGTCCACTTTCAGATTGAAGTGACCGTGCTTTGTGAACAAATCCAGCATATGGTTCAGAAACGGCACATCCGTGACCAACTCGGAAATCCCCGTGCCATCCACATCAAACGAAAGCTTGATGTCCGTTTCGTTCGTTTTGCGGGCAACACTCGCCGAACGCGTTCTAACTTGATCCTGCTCTGCCATCTATGTCAGCTTCCCTTCTTTTTTAAGTCGCACCTCAACCGCGCGCGCATGGCCCTCCAGCCCTTCATTGCGGGCTAAGGTCATAATCATCTCACCGTTCGCGAACAAAGCTTCCTTACTATAATGAATCACACTGGATTTCTTGATAAAATCATCCACATTCAGCGGCGACGAGAATCGCGCCGTGCCGTTCGTCGGCAGCACGTGGTTCGGGCCGGCAAAATAATCGCCGACCGGCTCCGTGCTGTACGGGCCCAGGAATATCGCGCCTGCGTTCTCGATGCGCGGCAGCCAGCTGAACGGCTCCTGCACGAGCAGCTCGCAGTGCTCCGGCGCCAGGCGGTTCACCACGTCGACGCCCTCTTCGAGGGAGCCAACGAGCAGGATCGCGCCTTTCGTCGCCGTAGAGACGGAAGCGATGGCTTTCTTCGGCAGCACATCCAGCTGCCGCCACAGCTCTTGCTTCACATCCTCCGCCAGCTCAGCGGACGGCGTCACCAGAATCGCCGGTGACATCTCGTCATGCTCGGCCTGCGCCAGCAGATCGGCCGCGATGTACTGCGGGTCGGCGTGCTCATCGGCAAGCACGACAATGTCCGTCGGCCCGGCGATCATGTCGATGTCGACGACGCCGAATACGTAGCGCTTCGCCAGCGCGACGTAGATGTTGCCCGGCCCGACGATCTTGTCGACGGGCTTGATCGATTCCGTGCCGTAGGCCAGCGCAGCGACCGCTTGCGCTCCGCCGGCACGATAGATCTCACGCACACCCGCTTCGGCGGCAGCCACGAGGATATGCGGGTTGATGCCCTCTTCGCCCGCGGTGGCCGGAGGCGTCACCATCGCGATCTCCGGGACCCCCGCCACGATGGCGGGGATGGCGTTCATGAGCACGGAGGAAGGGTATGCTGCCTTCCCTCCGGGCACGTACAAGCCGACCCGCTTCAGCGGTCGGATGATTTGGCCCAGCAGACTGCCGTCCGGCTGCAGGTCCATCCAGGAATTGCGTTTCTGCTTCTCATGAAACGCGCGAATATTCGCGGCGGCCTGCCGCAGCGCCGCCAGGAATGCGGCGTCGACCTGGGCGTACGCCGCCTCGATCTCTTCGTCGCTGACGCGAAGCTCACCGACCGTGACGCCGTCATACTGCTGCGCCATGCGCCGCAGCGCGGCGTCGCCGTCCTGCCGCACCTCCTCGATGATGCGGCGGACGGATTCATTTTGCTCGGGGGAGCCGTATTCAACCTCGCGGTTTAATTGAAATTCCGAGGCGGGTAAAATCCGCATCTTCCTCATCCTTTCTCTTTTCCGTACTTAATCTCTGTTCTTGATCTCCAGGCGCTCGACCGGCTCGAACCTCGCCATCAGCACAAAACCTGCAAAAAAGCAGGAATTTCCGTCTTCTCCTCTATGATTTCGGGAAATTCCTGCAATTCCGCAGGCTTTCTAAGCGAAATCCCTCTTTTTGCCTAAGTTCGAGCAAAAACCTGCCTTTTCGCAGGAATCCAGCCCACAATGTCGGATTGAGGAGAAATTCCTGCATAATCGCAGGAATGAATGACTCCAACTTACTTCGCATCCACCGTCGGAAGCACCGGCTGCAGCATATCGCACAAGCGCTGAATCGCCTCGTTCTTCATCCGGTAGCTCACGCGGTTCGCAATCAAACGGCTCGTGATTTGGAAAATCTCCGCTTGCTCCACCAGCCCGTTCTCCTTAAGCGTCTGTCCCGTCTCCACCATGTCGACGATGCGGTCAGCAAGCCCGATGAGCGGCGCCAGTTCGATCGAGCCGTTCAGCTTAATCACTTCAACTTGCTGCCCTTGCTCGCGGAAGTACTGCGACGCCACATTCGGATACTTCGTCGCGACGCGCGGGTTAATCACTTGCTCCCAATTCGGCAGTCCGATCACGGACATGCGGCAGCGTGCAATGCCTAGATCAAGCAGCTCATACACGCTGCGGTTTTCTTCCATCAGCACGTCCTTGCCCACGACACCGATGTCGGCCACACCGTACTCCACATACGTCGGCACATCCACCGGTTTCGCCAAAATAAACTCCATCTTCGCTTCCGGCACCGGAATGATGAGACGGCGGCCTTCTTCCAAATCCTCGGGAATCGGCAGACCCGCTTTATGAAACAGCTTCGCTGCCTGTTTATAGATACGGCCTTTCGGCATCGCAACTTTTAAAATATCTTCCATCCTGCTGTCCTCCTCCATCCTACTCGGCAGCCGTGAGACGAATCACTTCATCATAGCCGGCTTCCGAAACTGGTTCATTGCCAAGCAGTTGTGTCGTAACTGCCACGGCCGTTTCCTGGCTGCGCAGCGAAATCGCCAGCTGCAGCGCCTTCTCGCGCTGCTCCGCTTCGTACGCGATCAGCACGCGGCGCGGCTGTTCCACGCCGTCTTTCCCCGTAACCTCCAGAATCCGGTTCGTCTTCAAAGCAAACCCCGTTGCCGGAGCCGGACGCCCGAACTGGCTCAGCAAATTATCGTACCGGCCGCCGCTGCAGACCGGGAAGCCCAGCTCTGCGGCATAGCCTTCGAACGTCATGCCGGTATAGTAAGAGAAGTCGCCGATCATCGTCAAATCGATCACGACATGCTCGCTCACCCCGTACGCTTTCAACACGTCGTACACTTCGCACAAATGCCGGATCGCGTCCTGCGCGATCGGATGCTGTGTCACCATGCGAGCTTGCTCGCAAATCTCATCGCCGCCGCGCAGCCGCAGTACACCGATCAGCTCGCGTTCCACGTCCGCCGACAGCTTCAAGCCCTTGATCGCTTCGCGGTAACCGACATAGTCGCGGCTCAGCAAATGCTCCTTGAGCGCCTGCTGCGCATCGGCGAACCCTTCCAGCGTTTCTTGGAACAGTCCGTTCAAGAAACCGACATGGCCGAGCGCGATTTTGAACGTGCTTACGCCTGCGGCTTGCAGTGAAGCAATCGCGAGCGCCACAACCTCCGCATCCGCTTCCGAGGATGCGTCGCCGATCAGCTCAACACCGGTCTGGAAAAACTCCGAATCCCGGCCAGCCTCTTCCTCAATCGAACGGAATACGTTCGAATGGTAAGATAAGCGAAGAGGGAACGCACGTTCCTTCAATAACGAAGAAGCGACGCGCGCAATCGGCGCCGTCAGCTCCGAGCGGAGCACGAGCGTTTTGCCGTGGCGATCGAGCAGCTTGAACAGCTTTTTGTCCTCCGTCGAGCTGGCAACGCCCACCGTATCGTAGTACTCCAGTGTCGGCGTTATGATCTGGTTGTATCCCCAACGCTCCATGCAAGCGAGCACGCGGAACTCAATATTTCTTAGCTTTGCAACGGCTTCGGGCAAATAATCCTTCGAGCCTAGCGGCTTTTCAAACACTTTTGGCTTTGACATCGGTTCACCTCAAAAAATAGGTTCTATTGAATCGCACTTCTTATTGCCACACTTTAGTGCGTTAATGTGCTACCATACTACCAAAATAAAGAATGTACGGTTATTCTAACATGTTATGTAGGGGGCGTCAATCATCTGCGGCATGTCCTGTCATTTTACCAAAATTCGCTTTAGGAATGACATACCCGTTCATCAATATTTATCATTTTGTCGGCAATCCGACATTTTAACCTTTAGTCTTGTGATAATATATAAATAACACATCGGAATACTCGGCATTAAACTGATACGATACACAGCATGAAGAGGGGATTGCTATGGACCAATGGAATGAGCTTGCTGATCTTCACGAGAGAGATGCTTCCAAGCAGATGATGGAGGCGGCTTTTCGAAGACACGGGGTGATCCAGTCTTTTAAGAAAAATGAGTTTGTGTTCCAAGAGAACGACGCCCCCCGCGGCGCTTACTTTGTGGATTCGGGATTAATCAAAATCTCTCAGTCCTCTGAGGAGGGGCAAGGCATTACTTTATTTCTTCGGTATGAGGGAGAAATTTTCGGCAATGCGGAAACGTTGATCAATATTCCCCGGAAACGCTACGCCAAATGTCTCGTTGACAGCCAAATCATCACACTCGACAAGCGGAAATTTCTCGAATTGGCCAAGTCGGATGCTGAATTTTCGCATTCCTTAGCTGTTTTAAGCGCTCATAGACTGCTGCAAACGCAGAAAATGGTGGAAACGCTCATCTGCCGGCCAGTCTCTTGGCGCCTTGCCTGGTTCCTTCTGCAGTTGGGTAAGCCGGTGGAGGCGAGAGTCGACATTCTAGTGCCGCTTAGCCACGAGGAAATCTCTTACGTCATTGGCTGCAGCAGGCAGACCGTTACCGAGACGCTTAACAAATGGCGGGAACGGGGGCTCATTGATTATGCCAAGAAGAGAATCGTTATTCTTCATCCCCAACGTTTCTTTTCAGACATTTAGACCGAAACCAGCCAGGAGGGTGGAACATGATTACGATCAACCACGTAAATAAAACATTTTCTCAGCGAAAAGGCGTATCCTACTCGGCCCTGGACAACGTTTCCCTTACGATTGGCCAAGGGGAATTCGTCTCCATCGTAGGGCCTTCCGGCTGCGGGAAGTCAACGCTCCTGAACTTGATCGCCGGCTTTGACAAAGCGACTGCCGGCACGATTGCCGTCAATGGACGGGAAGTGAGCGCGCCAGGGTCTGACCGCATTGTTGTGTTTCAGGAACATGGCCTTTTCCCATGGCTTACCGTGCTCGATAATGTGGCCTTCGGATTAAAGCAAAAGGGCGTATCGAAGAAAGAGCGCCATGCACTTGCCCTAGAGCAAATCAAATCGGTTCATCTAACCAAATTTGCAGGTCACTACCCCTTTGAGCTGTCCGGGGGCATGAAGCAGCGTGTCGCCATTGCCAGGGCGCTGGTTATGGAGCCTGAGATTTTATTGATGGATGAGCCCTTTGCCGCATTGGATGAGCAAACGCGTTTGATCCTCCACAAAGACCTGGAAGACATTTGGCTGAGAACCGGCAAAACCATCCTGTTTATTACGCACAACATTCGCGAGGCTGTTCTGTTATCCGATCGGGTCATCGTCATGGCGACACAGCCGGGACGGATCAAAAGGGAGTTTACGGTACAGGCAGCACGGCCTCATCAAAGCAGCGATCCTCTCCTTCATGCGCTGGAAGACCGCATTATGGAAGCACTGTCCGATGAGCTCGAAAAAGTTGTCAGAGAGGAGCTCGGCCATGAATACCGCCTTAAGACGAACCCTATTTCTGGTTCTGCTGCTGATCATCTGGGAAGTGGGATTTAGGGTTTTCCACTGGGGGTGGAAGTTCCCCTCTCCACTGCAAACCTTCCAAGCCTTCTATGACGGCTTTACAGAGGGGCATCTCCTGGCCGCCATTGCCGCCAGTCTTCGCCGGTTGCTGCTTTCGTTCGTCATCTCCGTCGGTCTAGGAACGATATTAGGCTATTTGTTCGCACGCTTTCGGTACATTGACGAGACGTTTGGCTTTCTGGTGGTCGCCTTGCAGACCGTCCCCAGCATCGCCTGGCTCCCTTTCGCGATCATCTGGTTCGGGCTGAATGACACCTCTGTTGTCTTTATCACCGCAATCGGCGCAACCTGGACGATGTCCTTAGCCACGCGGACAGGTGTCATGAACATCTCGCAGATTCATCTCCGAGCTGCACAAATGCTGGGCACAGGCAGCGGATACCGTCTCTTCTTTCAAGTGCAGCTGCCGGCCGCTTTTCCGCATTGGATCACCGGGATACGAGTTGCCTGGGCCTTTGCCTGGCGGGCGCTTGTCGCCGGTGAACTGATCGCCAAAGGAGTCGGGCTGGGACAAATGCTGCAAGATGGGCGAGGACTTGGCGATACGGCGTCGATCCTCTGTGTCGTGATTATCATCGCTGTCATCGGCACGCTGTCAGACCATTTTTGTTTCAAAAAGCTGGAGGACAACAGTGTGCTCCGCTTTCAATCTAAATAAAACGGCTGCCCCTTCTTTACGGGAGACTGTGCATGCCAAAAGGCGGGATTATTTTGAAAAAAATGAATGGGATTTTGCTGCTCGTATTATCGGCAGTCTTGCTGTTGTCGGCTTGCGGACAGAGCAAAGAAGCAGCTTCAAGCGCAGGTAGTACAACAGTGAGAATTGGACTTTTGAAAAATGTTACGCACGCCCCAGCTTTTATCGCGCTCCAAAACAACTATTTTCAGCAGCAATTCGGCTCAAATACGAAAATTGAGGTCACCGCTTTTGACAACGGAGCGGACTTCGCCACAGCCATCGCCACGAACCAGATCGACCTTGGGTACGTCGGGCCCGGCCCGGTCATCAATCAATATTTGAAAAGCAAAAATATCAAGCTTATCGCCGGAGCCAATAATGGCGGCGCTGTGTTAGTTGTACGGAAAGATGCGGGCATCCAGTCGGTGAAGGATCTTGTTGGCAAAACAGTGGCCGTGGCCGCCAAGGGAGGCACTCCCGATCTATCGCTTCGCTTGCTGCTCCAACAACAAGGCCTCAAAGTATCCATGGATACCTCCGGTGTTCAAATCGTGACACGCGCTCCAGCAGATACTTTGGTCGCAATGCGCCAGAAAGAAATTGATGCCACTCTCATTGCCGAACCTTGGGGAACCCAAATCATCCAGGAGGGCTCTGGTACGATTCTCGTCGATTGGAACAAAATTCCCCCCAAAGACGGAAACTACCCGTTAACCGTTCTTGTCGCCAGTGATGCTTTCCTTAAAGAACATCGCGATTTAGCCAAAAAGGCTGTCCAGGCGAACAAACAAAGTATTGCGTTCATCCAGCAAAACCCGGAAAAAGCCTATCCGTTGATTAGCGATGAATTGAAGCAGCTTACCGGCAAAGGCATGGAGCCTGCGCTCATTAAAGCCGCCCTTGATCATTTGAAACTGACCGAGGACATTACGTTGGAGGACATTAAGGAGCAAGCGAAGGCTTCCTTCGACGCCGGATATTTGAAAGTGAAAGAAGACGAGCTGGATTTCAGCTCATTCCTCGATCTGACTCTTTTAAATGAAGTAAAAAAAGAAAAATAAGCGTAATCGCTTAGGAGGTCATCCCTTTGTTTATACAACCGCAAGAAAACTTATTGCCCGATTTCCACGAGCATATCAAAGTTGTGATCCTTGGCACAGGTACACCAAGAGCTTTTTACGGCAGAGCGAAAGCCGGCGTTGCTGTCCTTGCAGGGGACAAAGCCTTGTTATTCGATTGCGGAGGCGCAACGGTCGATCAGTTGATTAAGGCTGGCATCATGCCGCAGCGCATTTCCGATGTCTTCTTCACCCATCATCACAGCGATCATAACTCCGGCTTCTTCGACGTATTTATTACGAGCTGGCGGACGCATGTGACGGCGGATCACGTATTTGAGGGTCGGAAAGGTCCTATGAACGTATATGGACCTACGACGACGAAACAGATTATCGGTAAAATGAGGGAAGCCTTCGACTTCGATGTGAATCTGCGCGTCAGCTATAACCGTTCTGCTGAAAGAGGTGCCGACATCCAGTACTTTGAAAGCAATGAAGGCGTTGTTTATGATCATGGCGGCATTAGAGTCACAGCCTTCGAAGTGGATCATAAGCCTGTGGATCCCGCTATTGCTTATAAAATTGAGTACAACAACAAATCCGTTGTCATCTCGGGGGATACGATTCCTGTTGCGAATATGGTCAACTACAGCCGAGGCGCTGATCTGCTGGTACATGAATCTTACAACAAGGCATGGCTAGACGCGCTTATCGCCAAATTCCCTGAACAGACCGTAGGTCTGTCCAACCCGGCAAAGTACCATTCCACGACGCTGGAAGTTGCAGAAATCGCTCGTGCCGCAGGGGTAGGCCATTTGGTGCTTACCCATCATATCCCCGCACCCGCGGCGATTGATGAGGCTGAGGCCGCTTATATCGCAGGCATGCAGGACATCTACACGGGACGAATTACGATGGCGCGAGATTTAATGGCGTTTGATCTTTCATAAAATGATAAAAAAAGCCGCTGCGTATTAGCTCGCAGCGGCCTTTTCTATTTCCCCTCACGAATGGTTTGCAGCGGATTCCCCGCCACGAAGCTGTTCGGCGGCACGTCCTTATGGACGACCGAGCCCGCCCCAATCACCGCGTTGTCGCCAATCGTCACACCCGGCAGAATCGTCGAGTTTGCGCCAACCATCACATTGGAGCCAATCCGTACATCGCCCAGCCGGTACTCTTTGGTCAAATACTCATGCGCCAGAATGGTCGTATTGTAGCCGATAATCGTATTCGTCCCAATATAGATCCGCTCCGGGAAGAACACATCGACCATCACCATCAAGGCAAAAGCCGTGTGCTCTCCGACCTTCATGCCCAGCACATGGCGATAAATCCAGTTCTTAACCGGCAATGACGGGCAATAGCGCGTAAACTGGATGAAAATGAAATTTCGAACCGCCTTCCACTTGCTGACCGTGCGGTAAATCTGCCATAAAGCATTCGGTCCATCGACCGGGTAGCGCTCGGTTTGTCTCAATCCGCCTTCACTTCCGCCGCAAGCCCTGCAATCGGAAGCAGCTCGTTCATGTCGTCGATCAAGTAATCAGGCGCGTATTTCTCGAGATACGAGCGCCCTTTCCACGACCACGAGACACCGACTGCCGTGACTCCCGCATTTTTAGCGGCTTCAATATCATAGTGGCTGTCGCCGACCATCATGGTCGTTTCCCGCGCGGCGCCCAGCGTCTTCATCGCGGCAAGAATGCCCTCCGGGCTCGGTTTCGGCTCTTTCACATCCTCGACCGTCACAATCGTGCTCACAAAACTGTCCAAGCCGCACAGCTTCAGTCCCATCAGGGTCGTTTGTCTGATTTTGCTTGTAACGATACCTATCTTGATCCCACTCGCATGAAGCTTGCCCATCACTTCGCGAACATGCGGAAATTCCCTCACCAACTCATCATGCTTCGATAGGTTGAATGTCCGGTATTTGGTGATCAGCTCCTCGACTTCCTCGCGGCCGGAAAACATCTGCATTTGCTCCACGAGCGGACGCCCCATGTTAGGAATGATGATCTCACGGGTTATCGGTTCCGGGGTCTGGCCTTCCAGGCTGTGCAAAAAGGATTGAACAATCAACTCATTTGTATCAACAATCGTGCCATCCAAATCAAACAGTACGGTTTGAATCATAGTTTACTCCTTCGTGTGCCTCTGTCTCTTCTTTCTCTACGTTGTTACGCTCAACCGCCTTGGTTGATACAATCGGGTCCGAATAGCGAACATCCGCGTACCCTTTCTTCCGTCGTACAATAATGGTAATGACCATCCCGACCACAATCAGGAGCGCAAGCAGCTGCGAAAAGCGCACATTCCCGCCATACGTCATGACCCCCGGTTCGAAGACCAGCTTCATCGGCGACCACAGTGCATTCACGAATGAGGCGAGCCAGCTCGGTCCTGTGAAATCGAGACTATCGGTCCGAATGCCTTCAATAAAGAACCGCCCAATGGAATACCAGATAAAGTATGTAAAGAACATTTCCCCCGCCCGCATGAACGGTCTGCGACGAAGCCAGATTAAGAACAGGACGCCGATAAAGCTCCACACCGACTCATATAAAAAGGCTGGGTGATAAAACGTGCCTTCAATATTCATTTGGTTCACGATAAAATTCGGCAAGTGCAGAGTATTTCTTAAAAAGGATTCCTCTACCGGCCCACCGTGTGCTTCCTGGTTCATAAAATTGCCCCACCGGCCGATCGCTTGACCAATCAACAGGCCCGGCGCCAATATATCCGCAATGCGCAGGAAGTTATACCCTTTGGCTCGCATGTAAAACCATGTTCCGATAATCGCTCCGATGAGCGCCCCGTATATCGCGATCCCGCCATGCCAGATCATGAAAACTTCCCATAAGTTATCCTTATAGTCGCTCCATTGAAACGCTACATAATATATACGCGCCCCGATAATCGCCGAAGGCACACCCACTAGCAGCAAATCCATGAAAAAATCAGGAACGATCTTGAATCGTTTACCTTCACGAATCGCCAGCATCAAGCCCACCAGCGCCGCTGTTCCTAGTATGATCCCGTACCACCGAACGTGAATCGGCCCTAACGAAAAAGCTACACTTTCTAACATAGTTTCACTCCTTTACTGAACTTTGCTTTACCTCAATCGAAATCCTCATACTCATCATTTAACGATTCCGTCAACTTATTCGTAAACTGCAGCGCCGCGTTATAGCCCATGCGCTTCAATCGGTAGTTCATCGCGGCCACTTCCACGATAACGGCCAAGTTTCGGCCCGGTCTGACCGGAATGGTGACAAGCGGAAGATCCGTATCAATAATTTTGGTCAATTCCTCGTCCAGTCCAAGACGGTCGTATTGTTTCTCTTGCTGCCAGTTCTCCAGCTTGACGACGACAGAAATCTTCTTTACTTGGCGAATCGCCCCGGCTCCGAACAACGTCATCACATTAATAATACCGACGCCGCGGATTTCAAGCAAATATCGAATCAGCTCCGGTGCGTTGCCTGTGAGCACCTTATCGCCGTTCTGCCGGATTTCGACGGCATCGTCCGCAACCAGACGGTGACCGCGCTTCACCAGCTCCAGTGCCGTTTCGCTCTTCCCGATGCCGCTGCTGCCTGTAATCAGCATGCCAATGCCGTACACATCCACAAGCACCCCATGGATCGTTGTGCTGGGCGCCAGCTTATTCTCCAAGTACCCTGTCAACCGACTCGCAAAAATCGTCGTTGAAATTTGCGTCCGCAGAACAGGCATATCCCGTTTCGTCGCTTCCTCCAGCAATTCAACCGGCACGTCCAAGCCCCTTGTAACAATAATACAAGGCGTTTCCTCGGGGGCGCACAACTGCTCCACGCGATTTCTACGCACACCCACCGTAAGCATTTCCATAAACGTAATTTCTGTCTTCCCCAGCATTTGTATCCGCTCTCGTGGATGATAGTTGAAATATCCCGCCATCTCTAGACCCGGCCGATACAAATCACCGGTTGTAATCGCACGTTTGAGTCCTGCTTCGCCCGCGAGAACCTCCATATGTAACTGTTCCACCATGTCAGAAACCTTCAGTTTTTTGGCCATGTCCGATCTCCTTCGAGTTTGCTTATGTCCATCCTATAGTGCGTTCTTACTTTTCCAATAGTTTCATCGTAATAGAATCGTCAGCCGAAAGCAACTCATTCGCTCCACTTTCCGACATGCACAGAAAAGGCCAGCCGTTGCCGGCTGACCTTTTCTCTTTATTTTGAAAAATTAGTTGCTCAGGATGGACAATGTGGATTCTTTGTCGAAGAAATGAACTTTGTTCATATCGAGCGCCAATTTTACGTTTGTGCCTTCTTTGATACCGGAACGACCGTCAACACGCGCAATTACTGTGTTAGCGCCGATCCCGTTCAGGTACAAGTACATTTCGTGACCCAAGTTCTCAGTCAATTCAACGTTTACGTTGAATACTGTGTTCGGGGAAGCTTCCAGGAATACTGGCTCTTCGTGGATATCCTCTGGACGAACACCCAGAATCACTTCTTTGCCAGTATAACCTTTATCTTTCAATACTTGCGCTTTACCAGCTGGAACTTCAACGTTGACGGAACCGGCTTTGAAGAACAATCCGCCGTTTTCGTTCGTCAATGTACCGTTCATGAAGTTCATGGATGGGGATCCGATGAAGCCTGCAACGAACATGTTCACTGGGAAGTTGTAAATTTCTTCTGGTGTAGCTGCTTGTTGAATGATACCTTTATCCATAACGACGATACGGTCGCCCATTGTCATCGCTTCTGTTTGGTCATGCGTTACGTAGATTGTTGTAACACCAAGACGTTTTGTCAATTTTGTGATTTCCGCGCGCATTTGTACACGAAGTTTCGCATCCAAGTTGGAAAGCGGCTCATCCATCAAGAAGACTTGCGGCTCACGCACGATCGCACGGCCCAAGGCAACACGTTGACGTTGACCACCGGAAAGTGCTTTTGGTTTACGGTCAAGCAAGTGTACGATATCAAGAATTTTTGCTGCTTCACGAACGCGAGCGTCGATGTCAGCTTTTTTGAATTTACGAAGTTTCAAACCGAACGCCATGTTTTGATAAACGGTCATATGCGGATAAAGGGCATAGGATTGGAATACCATCGCGATGTCGCGGTCTTTAGGAGCTACGTCGTTTACAAGGCGGTCACCGATGTAAAGTTCACCTTCAGTAATTTCTTCCAAGCCTGCGATCATACGAAGAGTTGTGGACTTTCCGCAACCGGAAGCACCAACCAATACGACGAACTCTTTGTCTGCAATGTCAAGGTGGAAGTCCTTAACTGTAGATTCTTCTGCACCAGAGTATTTCTTCACGATATGGTTTAAACGTACGCCTGCCATGATTTCATTCCCCCTACGGTTTATCGTTCACACATTCATTTATCAATGTTATATACACATCTTACCCCAGGATGGGCGGACTGACTATGCACAATCCCTACAAAAAAATCACTTTCTTTTCGTTACTTTGTACAATAGCAGTGCCAGACGCACCAAAACCGCATGATTGAACGTCCGGACATCAAGTCCCGTCTCGTTTTTGAACTTATCCAACCGATACAGGAGCGTATTGCGATGAATATACAATTTCTTCGCCGTCTCACTGACATTACAGTCGAGGGCAAAAAACTGTTCAAGCGTCGTCACCGTCTCCGCATCCAGCGCATGATCGGTGCCGCGGAGCACCTGCTCCAGGAATTCCGATTTCTCCTCCTCGTCGATCAGGTGCATCAGCTTCTCCAGACGAAGTTCCCATCTTAAATGGATGAAATTCCCCACATGGAAGGAGCGCCCCAGCATAATCGTCTCCCGCAGCTTCACAATCGTCGCGAGCAGCGACTTTGCCGGCTTCACTGGAAAATCAATCGCAAGGTGGCATTCGCCCACCCATTCGTTTGCCAGCATTTCGTAGAGGCCGGCACCTAACGCCTCCAGCGTGGTCTCCACGCTTTCCTCTTCGTCGCCCTCCCGTTCCTCGCTTCCACTTGTCAGCAGCGCTTCAGGGGCCAGAATCAGCCACTCCTTCTCCAGCAGCGGGATTAGGATAATCTCCGCCTCAAAGAACGATTCCAGCAGACGCTTAAGCTCCGTATAAGACACCCGCTGATTCTGCGGATAGTCGCCGTATAACAGCAAAGGAATCTTATTGGTGTACAGCGAAGATTGCGAGGCCAGTACATCAGGCACTTCCGCATGACTCGTCCCACGTTCCAACTGCAGCAGCAGCCAGTCTCTCAACTGTTGCGACTTGCGCTCGTCTTCCGACAGATACGAGCCTCTCTGTTTTTTTTCCAGCGACTGTTTGGATTCAATGGCCAGCTCCACCAGCTTGCGCTCCGACTCCGTAAGCCTGCTGCCTTCCATTTGCATGACACGAATGTCGTTAGGCTCTTTCGATACATAAAAAAGAAGTTCCGTTCCGCGCACTGCGCTTCTGCATGGGTCCTCGGGATTGCCCTCGTCTGCCACCAGCTGCTGCCAATCCGATACCGGTATCGACGTAAGGTGAACCTGCAGCTGTAAAACCGCTTCCAATCTTTCTCTGACTTGCTCCCAACTCATCCGTCTCCACTCCTTGCTGTCGCTTTCTCTCTCTACCTTCTATTGTAGCATATGTTTGCCCCTACTTGATAATCGAAAGGCCCTTCTGCATTACCTGCAAAAGGGCCCTTGACCGCTTACTTCAAAATTCTGCGAGCCGTCACATAGTGATCCGCCCACCATTCTTTATTGATTGACGTGAACTTCACGCCTCCTTCACCGTACGTATGAATCATCATACCGTCGCCGACGTAAATGCCCACATGCCCAATTTTGCTGCCCGATTCTTTCGTTGTAAAAAAGACCAGATCGCCGACTTCCAGATTGCTTTTGCTGACATACTTGCCTTCTTTCGCCTGATCGCGGGAAACCCGCGGCAATGTGTAGCCGTAGGCTGCAAACACCGTTTTTACAAAGGAAGAGCAGTCCATCGTCTTCGTCTGACCATACGCTGCGCCAAACTCATAAGGAACGCCGAGATACTTTTGAGCCGTCAGAATCAGTTGAGCCTTCAAGCGATCATCCTTGGATAAAATGCTTCTCCCGCCAATAAAGCTCCCTTTCAGCTCGCTGACATTCCGGGTGATGACTTCGTCTTTGCTCTGGGAAGACATGACCATTTTACCCGAACCTACATATATCCCAGCAAACGTCGGCGTAGAGCCGCTGCCAAAGAACAAGACATCACCCACCTGGGCGCCCTCGATCTTCGTAATTTTCGTTTTGTTCAAAGCAAACTGTTCTTTGAGCGTGCGAGGCACTTTATAATTGAGAGTATTGAAGACATAATAAATAAGTCCGGAAGAATCAAAACCGCCTGTTGGGGTTTCCGCACCTTTCGTGTAATCGACACCGATCATTTTTTTTGCGAGCGATACCGCGTCCATGTCATCATTAGCGGCAAAGGCCGAAACAGCCGTCGTTGCCGATAACGCAATCGTCATCGCCATCGTTACGCCAAGTGTACGTCGTGCAAGCTTCTTCATCATGATTTTTCCTCCAGTGCTAACAATGTTGTTCCTCTACCAATCTTCCCTCTCACAAGTAATAGGTTACCATGGTAATAAAAACTCTTTCATTCCTAAAATATTTCCTAACCCTCATGACATTGGCAGCCATGCCAATTGTTTCAGCTGCGTAAACGTTAAAATATTGGCACGTATGGTAAAATAATTAGAACACATCCTATTCTAAAGGAGGCGCCTCCCTTGGCCATTGCAGAAATCACCATCATTCCAATAGGCACTCAAAGCACCAGCCTGAGCACTTATGTCGCCGATCTTCACAAAGAACTGGAGCGTCATACCGACATTGCCTTTCAAATGACACCGATGAGCACCATCCTCGAGGGACCGTTAGACCGCTTGTTGGACGTTATTCGTGCGGTGCATGAAGTACCGTTCACGAACGGTGCACAACGTGTCTCCACCTCTATCAAAATCGACGATCGCCGCGATAAGCCGGCATCTATGCAGCAAAAAATGGACTCCGTAGCTCGTAAACTAACTTGATCCCTGATTCCTGTAACAACAAAAAAGCATCCCAACGCGGGATGCTTTCGTTATATATATCGAATTGATAAAATAAAAAAAGACCTTCAGGTCTTTGACGTCCTACTTATGAAAAGTGAGCCATGTAGGACTCGAACCTACGACACCCTGATTAAAAGTCAGGTGCTCTACCAACTGAGCTAATGGCTCATAGTAAGGATGGAGGCTGATGGATTCGAACCACCGAACTCGGAGAGAGCAGATTTACAGTCTGCCGTGTTTAGCCACTTCACTAAGCCTCCAGATTAAGGATTTCTATCAAAGATAAAATATCCTATAAAATGGCTCGGGACGGAATCGAACCGCCGACACGAGGATTTTCAGTCCTCTGCTCTACCGACTGAGCTACCGAGCCATATGTATGTCATTAGTATGTCCAATGTTTTGAAAGAAATGAATGGCGGAGCCGACGGGATTCGAACCCGCGGTCTCCTGCGTGACAGGCAGGCATGTTAGGCCTCTACACCACGGCTCCACAATACATCACATTCAAACCATTAAAAATGGTGCCGTCGAGAGGACTTGAACCCCCAACCTACTGATTACAAGTCAGTTGCTCTACCAGTTGAGCTACAACGGCGTATTAAGGTGGTTGTCCACTTATGAGAAAGTGGTGGAGGCTGACGGGATCGAACCGCCGACCCTCTGCTTGTAAGGCAGATGCTCTCCCAGCTGAGCTAAGCCTCCATGATATAATATTATTGGTAGCGGCGGAGGGGCTCGAACCCCCGACCTTACGGGTATGAACCGTACGCTCTAGCCAGCTGAGCTACGCCGCCATAAAACAAGTATATAAGTTGGAACTGGCGGAGAGAGAGGGATTCGAACCCTCGCACCACTTACGCAGTCTAACCCCTTAGCAGAGGGTCCCCTTATAGCCACTTGGGTATCTCTCCAAGCTATATACTTTAGGAATATTGTTCCCTAAAAACTAGATACGAAACGTTGTTCAAACTTTAGGTTTGTTGTTATTTGGTTAAGCCCTCGA
>NZ_RXHU01000008.1 GCF_003955665.1 Paenibacillus whitsoniae | reverse complement strand
CGCATCTATGCGGAAGTGATCGGCTACGGCAGCAGCTCGGACGCCTATCACATGGTCGCCACGCATCCCGAGGGGACGGGGGCGCATCAGGCGATGAAGCTGGCGCTGGCCGACGCTGGTTTGCGACCTGAGCAGGTCGACGTGATCTCCGCGCACGCGACCAGCACGGAGCTCGGCGACAAGTCGGAGACGAAAGCGATCAAAAGGCTGTTCGGCGAGCAGGCGTACCGCATCCCGGTAACGGCCAACAAGTCGATGACTGGCCACATGCTTGGCGCGGCGGGCGGCATAGAAGCCATCGCGCTGGTGCAGACGCTGCAGACAGGCATCATCCCGCCGACCATCAATTTGGAGCAGCCGGACCCGGAGTGCGACTTGGATTACGTGCCGAATGAGGCACGGCATGCGGAGGCGCCGCTGACGATCGGCTTGTCCAATTCTTTTGGCTTCGGCGGGCATAATGCGGTGATTGCTCTGAAGGCGTATCGTGGCTGATGAAATCGTAAACGTTAAGGTTAAAATCCTCCGCGAATGCCGATAATTCATATATCCGATGCGTGAAGTTGGAGGATCCGTCCATGATCTTGTTCAGCAACATCATTTTCTTGTTCACAGCGATGGTGACAGGTTCGTTGAAGGCTTGGCGCCGCTATTATCAAACCGCGCTGTATTTATCGTACTGTAACTTGCTATACAATTTATTGTGCAATGAATATTTATTGTGGGAATACCATCCTGACTGGTTGTTAAACCATATCGTGACGGATTTGATCAACTCCATTGTGCTGCTGCCTGCTGCGGCTATGTTGTATTTGCACCACTTCCCTGAAAAAGGAAATATAAAGACGGTTCTGTATTACCTCGCGTGGATTGCAGGCTTTTCCGTTCTTGAATTCTTCTGGCATCTTAACGGGGTAATCACGTATGATCATGGTTGGAAATTTCCGTATTCGATCATTTTTTACTTCGCTATGTTTTTTGCGATTCGTTTGCACCATCGCAGCGCGGGAAAAGCGCTGCTTTTTTCGCTGGCTGCGGTCACGTTTTTGCTTATCGTCTTTAAAGTCCCATTGTGGAAGCAATGATCGTAGCGCAATGTCAGATATTCTTTCCAACCCTTCCTCGTAAGGGTTTTTCTGCATGTCTCAAAGCTGAATTTTATTATTTTCTACCTCTTTAGTATTCTCTACATGCTGAAAAACCTTGATGCAGCAAGGTTTTTTTGCTTTTCAGCAAGATGCCCGCGAAAAAATGACGAGTGCGGAAATCGCGAAGTTTACGACCCGAGAAAGCGCTTTTATGATAAATTCAGAACACAGCACCAACCAAAAAAGGGAGGAACAAACATGACCAAGAAGCTGATCAGCTCCTTAGCCGGCATTGCCATGATGACTTCGATCTTGGCTGCCTGCAGCGGGACGACCGGGGGCCAGAAGGATGGAGGTGCTACCGCCAGCGCCTCAACAGCCCCCGCAGTTACCCAAGCCGCTAATCCATATGGTGATACGGGAGGGTTGAAACTGCCGCTCGTCAATGAGCCGACGACAATTACGTGGATGCTGCCGAGCAACTCGACGAACATTAAAGAAGATAAGCTCGTGGTTCAGGAAATTTTAAAGCGTACCGGCATCAAAGTTGAATTTCAAACGTATTCCCCGCAAACCTACCAAGATAAGCTCAAAGTGATTGTCGCTTCCGGGAAGCTGCCGGACATCTTTGAAGGGCTCAAGGCGGCAGAGCTCAAAAAGATCGGGAAGCAAAAGGGCGTTGTCGCGATCAACGATTTCGCCGACATCCTGCCGAATTTCAAGAAGCTCTACATGCAAGACAACAGTTGGGTCGTCAAGTCGTACGGCGACGAGAACGGGAAGCTCTATACTTGGCCGATCTATGAACTGAATCGCGATGTCAATCATGGCTTTTTGTACCGCAAGGATATTTTCGACAAGCTCGGAATTAAGGAATGGACGAACACGGATGAGTTCTACCAGGCGTTGAAAAAGCTGAAAGAAGCGTATCCGAACGCCTACCCGTACGCCTCCAAGGGGCTGGTCAACATTTTCAAAGACTGGTCTTACGGCTGGGGCATCGGCAGCGACGCCTATCCGGCGTACTACGATGAGAAGGATAAAACGTGGAAGTTCGCCAGCATTCAGCCAGAGCACAAAAATATGCTGGATTTCATGAAGAAGCTGTATAACGAAGGGCTGATCGATCCTGAATTTTTGACGGATACGCAGGATTCCTGGACAACCAAGATGACCACGGACAAATCGTTTGTGACGTGGGATTGGATCGGTCGTCTGGATTTGTTCTACAACCAGATCAAAGCGAAGAACCCGGACTATAATTTGCGCTATGCGAATCCGGTAGGTCCGACGGGCAATATCCGAACGCTGCCAAAGGTGTCCGATTTCAGCGTAACTGTGGCGAACAATAAGAATAAAGAAACGGCGTTAAAGCTGCTTGATTATTTGACCTCCCCATCCGGCTCGCAATTGATGACGCTGGGGGTTGAAGGGGTTAACTTCGAGTGGGGCAAAGACGGCGCGCCGGTGTACCCGGAGCTGAAGGATCTGCCGCTCGTCGATATTTCCGTGCTGGAAGACCGCTATGCGATGTGGCTGGAAAGTGCGTATCTCCGTCCGGATCACCGCAGCGTATACTACAAATTCTCGGAGAAAGAGAAAGAAGCGCAGGATAAAATCTTGAAAGGCAACAAGCGGGAGCCGATTGATCCGATTCTCAATTTTACCGATGCGGAGATTTCCACCCTCGCCGAGCTGCAAACGTCGCTGCAAAAGGCAGCGGAGGAGTTCAATGCCAAGTATGTGCTGGATAAAAAATACGGCGACGAGCAATGGGAAGAATGGAAAAAATCCATTGCCAAAAAAGGCGTGGACGCCTACATGAAGGTGTACAACGACGCACAGAAGCGGTACGACGCCGCAAAATAAGACAGAAGCCGGTAAGGGCGCCTTAGGCCAACGTTGTGTGGCATCCAGGTTAAGGCGCCCTGCCGGGATCGGATCGGAGGGGAACCCATGTGCAACAACCCATCGTAGAGGAAACAGCGCCCAAACGGCAGCGGACAGCATCGAGACAAGTTCGATGGGCTGCGGCCTTCAAGCATATGAAGCGGGATCGCCAGCTGCTTATATTATTTGCCCCGTGCCTGCTGTTCTATCTTCTTTTTCGGTACGGGCCGCTTTACGGCTTAATTATCGCTTTTAAAGACTACAGCGTGTTTACCGGGGTCTGGGGAAGCGACTGGGTCGGCTTCAAGTATTTTATCCAATTCTTTACGAATCAGGATTTTTGGCTGCTCTTTCGCAACACCTTCCTGCTGGGTATTTACACGCTCGTCTTCGGCTTTCCGTTCCCGATTCTCCTCGCTATCCTGCTGAACGAAGTTCGGTTGACCTGGTTCAAAAAGTCTGTGCAAACCTTGAGTTATTTGCCGGCTTTTCTATCCGTGGTCATCGTCAGCTCTATGATTATCGACTTCCTGTCACCGACGAGCGGGTTACTCAATCAATTGTTGGCTGCGCTCGGCTTCCCCAAGAAATATTTCCTGGTGGACCCGAACTGGTTCCGCCCGATCTATGTGATCTCGGATATTTGGGAGAAAATCGGCTACGAAGCGATTATTTATTTGGCGGCGATTGCGGGGATCAACCCCACGCTGTATGAGGCGGCAAAGGTCGACGGCGCCAGCCGCTTCCGCATGATGCGGCATATAACGCTGCCGGGACTCATGCCGACGCTGCTCGTGATGTTTATTTTAAAAACGGGTTCGATGATTCGCATCGGATACGAGAAGGTGCTGCTGCTGTACAATCCTTTGACGTATGAGGTCAGCGATGTATTTTCCACCTATGTGTATCGGAAAGGGTTGTTGGAATCGAACTACAGCTATGCGGCGGCAGTGGGCATGTTTGAAGCGTTAGTTGCGATGGTCATGCTGCTCGGCGCCAACTATATCAGCAAGCGGATCGGGGGGAACGGATTATGGTAGGCAGCCGCAAAATTACACTGTTTACAGTTGTAAACGCCCTCGTGTTATCCGTGATCGCGATTGCCACGCTGTATCCTGTGCTGTACATCCTGGCGGTGTCGCTCAGCGATACGTCGGCGGTCATTCAGGGCAAAGTGTTCCTCTTTCCCAAAGGGCTCAATCTCGACGCCTACCGGGAGGTACTGAAGAACGATAAAATTCCGCGTGCGTACTTGAATTCGGTGTATTATACGGCACTGGGCACATTTATTAATCTGCTGTTTACGGCGATCGCCGCCTACCCGCTTTCGCAGCGCACGTTTTTCGGACGGAAGTTTTTTATGCTGATGATCGTGATGACGATGTTTTTTAACGCGGGGATTATTCCGACTTATATGGTCGTCCAACAGCTTGGGCTGCTTGATACGGTGTGGGCGTTAGCGCTGCCGAATGCGATCTGGACGATGGAGCTGATTATTCTCAAAAGCTTTTACGAAAACATGTCCTCCCAGATTCGCGAGGCGGCCGTCATTGACGGCGCATCCGATTACCGCATTTTGTTCTCCATCGTCATTCCGCTTTCCAAGCCGGCGCTAGCTTCGATCGGGCTCTTCTACTTCATGGGGCATTGGAACAGTTTTTTCCTCCCGATGATTTATTTGAGCGACAAAGATATGTATCCGCTGCAAGTGGTGCTTCGGGATATGCTGATCTATAACGCGGAGAATGATGCCGGCCTGGTCGACCGGGCTGCACTGGCGCCGCAGGCGATGAAGAATGCGACGATTGTCCTGTCGATGATTCCGGTGCTGTTGATGTATCCGTTCGCACAAAAATACTTTGCCAAGGGGGTGATGCTCGGCTCGGAAAAGGGTTGAAACGGGCGCATGTGGAATAGTAGTTGGATGAACCTGAGCGAGGTGACAAGATGACGCCCATGAACCGTTTAATGGCGAGCAGAGGACTCTTACAAATTTTTTGCGCATTACTGTTAGTCATTGTGATCATGTTTATCGCCAACTACATCGTCTATAAGAACTCGATTTCCGGGATTTACGAGAAAGTTACGCAGAACAACCGGCTCGTCGTGCAAAATATTATTCAGTCGTTCGACAGTTCCTTTGCCACGGTGAACAATCTGATATTTTCCGTCCACGGGCTGCCGTACGATCCGGCGGCGGAAGACAAGACGATCGACATGGCCAAAGTGTATACGCTCCAGGAGCACCTGGCCAGACTGGCGTCGTCCATCGATTATGTGGAGGACATCATCGTGTTCTACGACGGACAGGAATTGGCGGTAACGGCTAAGGGAACCAGCGATTTCAGCGTATTGTTCGACAAAAAGTACAAACACGACACATATACGCCCAATTATTGGAAAATGTTTATGAACGCTAAGCATGCGCTTACCTTTTTTCCGATCGCGGATTTTGCGGTGTCCACGGACGGTTTAACTCGCAGAAGTCAGCAACTGATGGTCGTCATGGATGGGAACAAAGTGCGCCTGTCCAATAAGAACGTGATGGTGCTGCTGAATGCGGAGAAGCTGCTCAAGCAAATCGACCTGAAGTCGATGATTCCCGGCGCTTCCCTTCTTGTGCTGGACGCCAACCGCAATGTGGTGCTGAGCACCGATCCGAAGCAGGAGCCGGGCGAACTTCTGAACGAGGTGTATTTTAGTCCTGAGAAGGAAGCGACGCTGACCCGCAAAAATGTAGAGTACCACTTCTACAAGTCGGAATACAACGATTTTATCTATATCAACAAAGTGCCGTATCAGTTTCAAAATATTAATTCCGTGGGCAACGCCAATTATCTGATTATGATGTCTGCGATTATATGCGCCGTGCTGCTGTCTGCCTTCCTCAGCGTCTATTTGTACCGGCCGGTCAAGGATATTCTAAAGCTGTTCGGCGGCGGCCAGCTTAAGGGGAACGATTTCCGCAAAATCTACAGCGGTATCGTCAAGGTGCAGACGGAGAACGAAACGCTGAAGGAGCAGATCCGATTCGCGGATCAAGAGCTCCGCAGGAGTCTGTTTCTGCAGATGCTGGACGGCTACACGCATACCCGGGAGCTGGAAATGCAGCTGCAGCCGGTGTATGAGTTCTTTTTCCCGGAGCGGCAGTTTGTCATGGCGGCTGTGCAGATCAAGCCTCCCGTGGAGGGCGATTCCCGGCAGGAACCCCGGGTTGAAGCAATTACGGCCATGTTGGAGGACGCGCTTGGCGAAGCGGGACGAGTTGCCGTCTTTTATACCGGCGGCTTGCAGTTCACGGTGATGGTTGGGATTTCCCAACCTTCCGGGCGAAGGGCGGTGCTTGATAAGCTGGAAAGCTGGATGAAGCGGGCGGCCAAGGAAGAACTTGCAGGCTTCGTGCTGTGGGCCGGCCTCAGCAGGTTGTACGAGTCTAAAGTATCGAGCTGCCAGGAAGCTTACCAGGATCTCCAAAACGGCCGGGATTACCGAAATATCGATTCGGCTTGTGCGGTTGTCGATTTGGAGAATATTCGGTACGTCCCCGCGATTCAATTTTCGTTTGAGAAGATGGAGAAGCTGTCCAACACTTTGCTTAGCGGCAAAACAGATGAGGCATTGAGCCTCCTGGAGAATTTATTTGAAGAGAATGCGGAGCGCGGCGTTCATCATTATCAGTTTGCTCATCTTGCGAAAAGTCTTTTCTTCCATCTGATGAAGCCTAACGAACAGGGGGCGGCCGACAGCAAAGAGAGTCTGCAGCTCGAGATGGCGTTCTGTCGACGGGTGGACCAGGCCTATAGCCGCGCCGAGGTGATGGAAGCACTGAAGGAAATCGTGCGGTTCATCGGCAACAAACGGTTGCAAGAAGGGAAAAGCAAGCTGAATCCGGAGTTCATCAATCAGTATATCGAGCTGCATTATATGGAGAATTTGTACCTCGACCATATGGCGGAGCTGCTGAATACGAGTCCGAAATATTTTTCTAACTATTTCAAGAAAACGTTCGGCGTCGGCTATGTGGATTACCTCAATAAGGTCCGGTTGTCCCATGCCCGGGAGTTTCTGCGGCATTCGGAGATGAGCGTGGCGGAAATTGGGGAGAAGACCGGGTATCTCAACGCGTCCACGTTTACAACGACCTTCAAGAAATATTATGGCATCTCGCCGAGCGAGTTTCGCAAGAAGACGGTAGGCTGACTGCCGGGAAATGAGGAATAAAGATGAAAGCTGTTGCGGCTTTACGAGGAAAGGTTATCTTGACGGATGTGGAGCCGGGGCCGATTCCGGCCGGGCATGTCCGCATCCGTACAGAGTATTCGGCCATTAGTCCGGGGACGGAAATGACGTATATTCAGCGCGGCGCGGATCAACTGAGCCTGCTTGGCTACAGCGCCGTCGGTGTGATTGAGGCGCTGGGAGCGCAGGTCGAGGGGCGTCACGTCGGGCAGCGCGTGGCCTGCTACGGCGCGCCGTACGTTCGACACGCCGAATGGCTGACGGTGCCGACGAATTTGACGGCGGTCGTCCCCGAGCAGGTGCTGCCGGAAGAGGCGGCTTTCGCCGGGCTCGGGGCGATTGCCATCCATGCGATCCGCACGGCGGATCTGCGGTTCGGCGAATCCGCCGTGATCGTCGGGCTGGGCATTCTCGGGCAGCTCATCGCCCGGATCGCATCCGCGGCTGCTGTGCGCGTAGCGGCGCTAGATGTGAATCCGCAGCGTGTAGCGCTGGTGCGGCAGGGGAACGTGGCGGGGGCCTATGACAGCCAGGACCAACTGGAAGCGCAGCTGGCTCAGGCGGTTGGCACAGCCGGTGCGGACAGCGTGCTGTTGTGCGCAGGCGGGCCGGGCGAAGCGCTGATGAACAGCGCGATGCGCTGGATTCGCGACAGAGGGAACATCGTGATCGTCGGCGATTTGTCGACGGAGTACGCGAGGGGACTGATGTTCGGCAAGGAAGCGCGGGTGCTCATCTCGCGGGCTGGTGGTCCCGGACGGTACGACGCACAGTATGAACTGGAAAATCGGGATTATCCGATTGGTTATGTGCGGTGGACCGAGGGGCGGAATGTCGAGGCCTACATCCGCTTGCTGGCGGAGAAGCGCATTTCGCTTCGCGGGCTGATCACCGGCAAGTATCCGTTCACACAGGCGGAAGAGGCCTATCAAGGGTATGCGGCGCCTTCGTCCGCGATAGGGACGCTTTTGACATATGGGGAATAACGGCTGACAAGGCGGAGAGGGCTGTGTGGGCGGGATGGATGCAGGTTTTTGTGAAAACGCTTTCAATTTATTGGTGGTCAGAAACAACACTAAGGAGGTCGCGTAATGAGGAAGTTGTCCTATCGTATCGTTGTCCTTTGGATGAGTGTGATGTTGTTAGCGGTTGGTTGGGGGGCGGGCGCCGCATCAGCGGCAGATAGCCGATTGTCCCAGAAGACGTTCGGCAGTCCCGAGGAGCTGTTGATTCCGAACAATTACACGGTTGCCGTTTTTAACGGTACGGTCGGGAAGGAAGACGGGCATTTTGTTCTTTATGCCACCAGCAAAGGAAAGCCGGGCCATCTCAATGTGATCGATCTGGAAGATTACAAGCTGCTGCGCAGTCTGCCTATCGGCCCATCTGAGAGCTCCTGGGCGCATACGGTCGCGCCGGACGGCACGTTGTATCTGGCGGCGGATGGCGGCGGAGCGCGGTTGTGGAGCTACTCGCCGGTGACGCACACGCCGGTTCAAGTCGCCCAGTTCGACGGGCAGTCCGTGCCGAACAGCATCACGACGGATGAGCAGGGGCGCGTGTATGTCGGGACATATCCCGGCGGCAAGGTGTACCAGTATGATCCGGCGACGAAACTTACCCGCGATTATGGGCGAGTCATCGGGGCGACGGATCAGGAATACGTGCGGTCGATCGCTTATCAGGGCGGCAATGTGTATGCCGGAACTGCGCATAAGCAAATCGTACGGGTGAACCTGGCGACCGGGGAGAAAATGAACATTGCCGGATCGCTTCCATTCACACTGAAAAACGATACGATCTATGATTTGGATACGATCGATGACCGCTATCTGTTCGCTCGCGTGACGGACGGAAGCGGGATACCGGGCGAAGCTTACATTTACGACACGACCACGTCTTCTTGGCTGAATGTGGAGCTGGAAAATGTAACGGGGCTCCATGCTACGGATTCGGTGGGCGGAAAGCTTTATTACATGTCTGACAAAAAGCTGAAAACGTTTGATCTGTCCACGCATGAGGTGGCGTTAACCGGGATGGAGTATGCTTCCGGGCTGCGCGGCGCGGACTGGGTCGAGTTCCCGAACAACCCCGAGCTTCCGGGCAAAACGCTCGTCACGGTTCGTTACGACGGCGGGGTTACCTTTATGAATATTGAAACCGGGCAGGTTGTTCTGAAACCTCCGGTCATTCCAGGCCTTCCGGGTGTTGTGAATCGTGTGGCGGCCGTTTCTCCGACGCAGCTGATCACGACCGGCTCGCAGGCGCGTTCTTCGCTTGTGAATTTGACGGATAATACGGCACAGCCCTTCAGCATCGGTCAGGCGGACAGCGTCTACGCGGTGGGCAGCAAAGTGTATATGGGCGTCTATCCCGAAGGAGCGCTCTATGAATTTGACCTGAACGCGGCGCCGAGTGAAACGAACCCAAGGCGAGTAGCGGTGCTGGGGAACGATCAGGAAAGGCTCGTGAATATTACCGGAGCGGCGGGCAAGCTCTATATTTCTACGATTTCGGGCTACGGCACGTTGGGCGGTTCCCTGACAGTGTATGATCCGGCTACGGGCAGCCTTACTGTGAATCGCAACGTCGTAGAGAATCAAAGTGTGCTTAGCACGGCTTATCTGAACGGCAAAATATTCGGGTCTACAACGATTCGCGGCGGTTTGGGCTCAGAGCCGACGGCGGATGAGGGGAGGATTTTCGTCTGGGATGCGGCCACCCAGCAAAAAATCACCGAGTTTCCGCTCCGGGTGCCTGGGCTTGTGAAGCCGATTTTCATCGGCGATCTCTCGGCGGGACCAGATGGTCTCCTCTGGGGTGCGTCTTATGAGTATATTTTCGCGATCGATCCTGTGACGTATCAGGTTGTGAAAAGCAAAAAAGTATATCCGAGCCTCAGCTTCAGCCAATGGGCGCACCATCCGATGCGCTGGTCCGATGACGGATTGCTCTATGTGCTCTTCAATAATAAACTGACGGTCATTGACCCGGAAACGCTGGAATCCCGCACGCTTGCGGACACATCCCGATTCGATTTGGGGATGGACGGCAATCTGTATTTCACGGATCAAGCGACGAATACGATCTTATACCGCATCGAGGTGGACGGTGAATACGTAGAGCCGCCTCCCGGCCTTCCTGTGGCTGTGCGCAATGCGGGCTTTGAGGAACCGCTGAGCGGCAGTACGATCCCGGGTTGGTCTTCGCTCTTTGCAACGGCTGACGATTACCGCTATGAGATTAGCAATACGCAGCACTTGACAGGCGGCAAAAGTCTGAAAATCATAGACCGTTTACGCACGGCATCTGTTGCCCTGCAAAGCGCCAAAATTCCAGTCATCGCGGGCGAGGAGTATAAAGCCAGTGTGAACATTTATATTGAATCCGGGCAGCCGGGCTTTATGTTCCGCTTCTTTGACAAGAACAACGCGACGCTCTCGACCTTGGAAATTCATCTGGACGAATCCCGGTTAGCCCAGTGGCAAAAGGTCACCCTCCAAGGGAAAGCGCCGGAAAATGCCGCTACGGCCAGTCTGATTGCCGTAACGAGCCGGTACAATATTTCATCCGCTTACTATGATGATTTCGCTGTCAGTGTGAAGGATACGCGGCTTCCCGTCTCGGTTGCTTCGGTAAACCCGCAGCCGAATGCATACGGCTGGATCAATCGTGATGCGGACGTTGCCATCACGGCGGACGGTGCTTACCGCATGACGTATGCGGCCAGCGGCGCACAGGCGATCGAGCCCGTGACGGTACAGGGCAGCGAGGTCCATGTTCCGATAACGGCGGAAGGTCTTACTACCGTGACGTACAGCGCCGTCAACTTCTCAGGCTTGGCGGAAGCTGCGCGGAGCCAGGATGTTCGGATCGACAAGACCGCGCCTGTTGTGGCGTTCTCCGGCCAGCCGGTCTATACCGTGCAGCAGGCTGTATACATTGGCTGTACGGCCAGCGATGCGGTATCGGGGCTAGTGACGAACCCGTGCGCCGCGCAGCTTGTTCAGGCACCGGCCTATACGTTCGAGCCCGGCGGGCACGATGTCTCGGTGACGGCTGTCGACCAGGCGGGGAATGCGACGGATGCCGTCTTTTCGTACCGAATCGACGTTACGTACGAAGGCATGTATGCGCTCATTCGTCAGTTTGTTAGCGGGAACCGGCTGCTTGCCGAAGCGCTGTGCAAGGAGCTGATGTTGGCGCAGGAGGCGGAGCAGCGCGGCAAGCCGATGATTAAGAACGGAATTCTGCGAGCTTTCGCACTGGAGATGGATGCTTTGAGCGGCAAGAAATTGACGGCCGAGCAGGCCCAAATCTTGAAGAAGCTGGCGGGCTATCTGTAACAAAGACAACGAAAAACCCGAGGGATGTGCCCTCGGGTTTTTTTGTATGAGCAGGCTCAGCAGCTAGATTAAGCTTCCGCCATCTTGCTCAGCTTTGCTGCTTTCACCGTTTCCTCGTCAGACGCCTGTTTTACGCGCTTGATGAAGAACGCGAGCACAAGGCCGACGATGCCGATGCCGATAATGACGAGGTACGCGTCGTTGATGCCTTGAATGGTTGCTTCCATGATCAGGTGCTCTTTGGTATCGCCTTTCGCGAGACCTGCCGCCATCGTGTCGGTCAAGTGCGTTTTGGTACGGCTTGACATCACCGTGACGAGCAGGGACGTCCCGACCGCGCCGGCCACCTGGCGAATCGTATTCGAGATTGCCGTGCCGTGGGCGTTAAGCCGGTTCGGCAGCTGGTTGAGGCCGGCTGTCTGAATCGGCATCAGGAACAAGGCCATCCCGATTCGGCGGCCTGTCGACATGAGCACCAGGTACGTGTAGCTGGTCGAATCAGTCAAGTCGATAAAGCCGATCGTGGTCACGATCGTAATGATAATGCCGACCACGGAAAGCCACTTGGCGCCGAAGCGGTCGAACAGCCGGCCGGTCACCGGCATCAGGAAGCCCATAACGAGGGCGCCCGGCAGGAGAAGCAGACCGGATTCCAGCGCGGTGTAGCCGCGCGCATTTTGCAAGTATAACGGCAGGAGCATCATGTCCGCATACATAATCATGGTCACGGCGATGCTAATGATCGTTGTGAGTGAGAACATGTTGTATTTGAAGGCTCTCAGATCCAGCAGCGGATTGGAAGAAGCGAGCTGCCTCCAGGTGAAGAGCATAAGTGCGACGACGCCCACAATAATGGAAGAGATCACTTCTGTGCTCGACCAGCCTGCGCTGCCTGCGCGACTGAATCCGTACAGCAGAACGCCGAAACCGACTGTCGACAGAATGACGCTAAGGACGTCGATTTGCGTAGGTTTGCGCTCCGAAACATTTCTCAGATAAATAAAGCCTAGAATAATCACGAGAATGGAAAATGGAATCATGCCATAGAACATCGTTTCCCATTTATAATTTTCCAACATATAGCCGGCTAACGTAGGCCCGATCGCCGGAGCAAAAATAATCGCAAAACCGACCATACCCATCGCGGCGCCTCTTTTTTCAGGAGGAAACAGCGTCAGAATGACCGTCATCAGAAGCGGCATAATGATGCCGGCGCCCGCGGCCTGAATCATGCGTCCCGTCAGCAGGAAGGGAAAATTCGTGGCCAGCGCGCACACGACGGTGCCAACGAAGAAGACCATCATGGAAGCTTGGAAAAGCTGTCTTGTCGAAAAGCGCTGCATCAAAAAAGCGGTGATCGGAATCAGCACACCGTTGACCAGCATGTACCCGGTGGTAAGCCATTGGGCCGTCGTTGCGGAGATGTTGAAATCCACCATCAATTCCGGAGTGGCCACACCCATCAGCGTCTGGTTCAGCGTCGCTAGAAAGGCGCCTAAAATCATGATGAACATGATCGGCCCTTTTTTGATCGAACTGCTGTCAGTTATCTTACTCGTACTCACCCTACTCCATCCCTTTCGTCTCTTGTCTAGACTAAATTTACAATGTGTAATATAGTTGACATTGTATAAAGTAGATTAAAGCAGATTAGGGGAGAACACAAGCAACAGGTTCAGCGGAAATGTCAATTACTTGACAGGTTCAGTGCACAATGTCTTTTACAACAGGAAAAAACGATGAATCCTCATCATCTGTAGCTTAATGTAGAAAGGAAGTTAGGGCTAACATGGAAGCGAAAACGCCGCGGGTTGACCCTCGCGTCCTCCGCACGCGCCAATTGCTTAAGGATGCTTTTATTGAACTGCTGCAAGAAATGGACGTTGAGAAAATCTCCGTCAATCGGATTGCGGAACGCGCCACGATTAATCGGGTCACCTTTTATCTGCATTACAAGGATATCCCGGACATGCTCGATAAGCTGGCGGATGAGATGGTCGCGGAGATTAAACAAATTATTAACGCCCCTACTGGGAAGCTGCAGGAAGGGGAGACCGAGAACTGGCGCACGCTGGTTAGTTTACTTCAGCATATTGCGGATCATGCGAAGTTTTATAAAGTCATTTTGGCCTCCAAAGGCACCCCGATTTTTAAAGAACGGCTCCTCAAAATGCTGACAGAACTGATCTCGGAACGGATCGATCAAGTGTGGAACGAAGCGGAGGTCGGCATTCAAAAGGACATCGCCGTCTGGTACGGCGCGTCCTCGCTGATCGGCACGATTGTGGGCTGGCTGCATAAGGATATGCCGTATACGCCGCGGTATTTGGCGAAGCAGTTCTTCATGATGCGGGCGTATTCGAATCCGAATTTGTAGGTTGTCGTGAAATGCACAGTCGGATGTCGTCAAAACGGTAGTGAACAATCGATTCGTTTGATATGATTCAGAAATCGCAAAAATACCGACACTAGGAAGACTGTCGAGCTTGGCTCGGCAGTCTTTTAACTGACCATACGGGGGAAAAGAAATGAAAATCCTTCCTATCTCATGGAATTCGATCCGTTTCAAGCTGGTGGTGGGACTTCTGCTTGTGACGGTCCCTCTCATCACATTGCTATTTTACAATAACTTTTACAGCATTCGAGTCGTTCACAATCAAGTTGCCTTATCCAATAAAAATTTGATCTCGTTATATATGGGGCAGATCGACACGCAATTAAGGGATGCAGAGCGGAATCTTATCGGACTCATGACTTCCGATTATGATATTCAGTCTATGAATATCCCAAATTCAGAGGACGAATATCAGCTGGCGAAGCACAGTGTTTCCAATAAATTATCAAGCGATATTCTTCTTTATAAATCGATTGACGCTTTCTTTGTTTTTTCTGATACACGCAACGATTTACTGGATGTATTTAAATCGAACATCGAGTTTGCGGAGCGGGATCGGGTTGAGCAGGAGTTATATGGGATTCTGGGCAGCCATCCGGATCTTGAGGAGACCGGAAGCCGTTGGTTTGTGAGAAAGATTGGACAAGACTTTTATGCACTGCGTATTCTTCGGACAGGTGATCTCTATATCGGGGCCTGGGTTAATGCGAAGACACTGCTGGTCCCGCTGAATCTCATCGATTTAGGAAAAGAGGGGAGCGCTCTGCTCGTAAGTAAAGCGGGGGAGCTTATGATCAGTACGAATGCGCTGCCGGATGAGCAGATCGACTTTACCCAAGGGTTTGACCAGTATTATATGTCGGGCGATAACAATAGTTTGCTGGTCGTCGGAGAACCTTCACAGGAAGGTAACTTTAGTCTGGCTGCCGTGATTAAAGATAGTCAAATTCTGCAGAACCTGCCGAATTTATCGCGCTTGACCTTTTTTATTTCGGTGATCTCCATCGCGTTACTGCCTTTGAGCCTCTTTTTCTTGCGTCATATTTTGCTGGTTCCCCTAAAACGATTGATTACGGTGATGAAGCGGATTAACGACGGAAATGTAAATGTTCGGATCGACTCTCATAAAGCTTCGGATGAAATTGTACTGGTGAATCAAACCTTCAATCACATGATGGCCCAGATTGAGGAACTCAAGATTCATGTGTACGAGGAGCAGCTCAGCAAGCAGAAGGCAGAGCTTCAACACTTGCAGCTGCAAATTAATCCGCATTTTTTCATGAATTCGTTAAACATCTTGTTTAATCTGGCCCAAGTGAAAAACTATGCGTTGATTCAGGAAATGACGCTATGCCTGGTCCGTTACTTCCGGTTTATGTTTCAAAGCAATCTAACGTTTGTTTCTCTCCGTGAAGAGCTCCAGCATGTCCGAAATTACGTTCGCATACAAGAGCTGCGGTTTCCGGAAAGTCTGAAGTGTTCGATCGATGTACCCGATTTTCTGGAGAACGTCCCGATTCCTCCTCTCGTGATTCAGTCATTTTTGGAAAATTCGATTAAGCACAGTGTGACCCTGGAAGAGCCGGTGTACATCTCGGTTTCAATTGATTTGAAAGAAAATGGCCTGGATCCCTTTATTGAAATTGTCATACGGGATACGGGAAAAGGATTTTCGGAGCACGTGCTATCCATGATTCGTTCGGGAAATACGGTACATGACGAACAGGGGGAGCATATCGGGATTTGGAATGTTCGTAAGCGATTGCAGCTTCTGTACGGAGGGAAAGCATCTATTTCCTGTTATAACGGGTATCCGCAAGGGGCAGTTGTCGAAATCAAGCTGCCCTATGAAACAGAGGTTTAAGATAAGGGGGAACCATCATGCTTCAACTCCTCATTGTAGACGATGAGATTCACGCTGTTGAAGGAATCCGGTCCGGCGTCAATTGGGACAAACTTGGGATTTCATCCGTATTGACCGCTTATACCGTGAAACAAGCCAAGGACGTATTCGAAAGCGAGCGTATTGATATTATGCTTTGCGATATTGAGATGCCACAAGCCAGCGGACTCGAACTGACGGAGTGGGTGAACGAATATTACCCTCAGACATTGACCATTTTCCTTACCTGCCATGCAGATTTCAAATATGCGAAGCAAGCGCTCCAGCTTGGCAGCATCGACTATATCCTTAAACCGATTCCGTTTGCTGAGCTAGAGAACACGATTCAGAAAGCGATCGATAAAATTCAAAAAGATTCGGAACTCGCTCAGTTCAGTCAATACGGCCAGTTCTGGTTCCAGCACCAGCCGATGCTCATCGAACGCTTCTGGATGGATCTGATTCATCAGGCCATTCCTCCTGTGGCGGAGGCGGTTCGAAATGCCGCCGCGGAGCGAAATATTCCTTATGATGAAGCGATGACGGTTGTTCCTATCCTTCTTGGTGTGCAGCGGTGGCATAAGAAGTTAACTTTGCGCGAAGAGAAAATCATGGAATATGCGCTCAAAAATGCCGCAGAAGAATTAATCATCGGCAACAAACAGCACGGTCAAATCATCGCGCTCGACAGCGGAAGACTGCTTGCCATTTTACCGGCAGACAGCCAAGCTGAGTTCGAATTACATTTAAAAAACAAGTGTGAACGCTATATTGAAGCATGCGTTCAGTACTTCTATTGTGATCTTTCTTGCTATATCGGATCACTCGTTCACGGTCAAGACATGTATGCGATGGTCAACCAGCTTCGTGAGGTTGAGAAAAGGAATGTTGCCTACAATAATAAAGTGTTCCAAGTCGCCAATTATCAAGTGGAGTCCTCTCATCACGAGCTTCCGAATATGGAGTTATGGGCCGTGATGCTGAAGGAAGGCGAGTTTGTCAAAGTTCTGCAAGAAGCAACCACCTATTTGGAGCACAAGGTGAAGCAGGATCGGTTGGATGCGAATCTGCTCCAGCTGTTCTATCAAGATTTTCAGCAGATGATGTATGTGGCGCTTCAAAATAAAGGCATTCAAGCCCATCAATTGTTTAGCGATCCTGTATCCTTGACCTTTACTGAAACGGCGACCCGTTCGGTAACGAATTTAATTGCCTGGATGAACCATACGATTGGCAGAGCGGTGGAATTCTTAAGCACTATCGAGCAATCGGAAAGTGTGGTTCATCGCGTAATTTCCTACATCAAACGTCACATCGCCGAAGATTTGTCGCGGGAAGACATTGCCAATCACGTATTTCTCAATCCCGATTATTTGACGCGTATCTTTAAGAAAGAGATGGGACTGGCCATATCCGATTATCTCTTTCAAGAGAGGCTCAAACTTGCGCAGGATCTGCTCGTCAAGACCGAAATGCCGATTAGCGCAATTGCCTCACATGTCGGGTATGCGAATTTTTCGCATTTTTCCCGTATGTTTAAGAAGCATACGGACATGAATCCCATTGAATATCGTCAACGATATCAGCAACGAGATTCATGAGAGTAGTCGGCAAATGCACAGTGAAAAGTCGTGAACAGAGCAGAGAGAGGGTGAACGGGAAGGTAGAATAAACTTATCGCTGATGAATCCTAGACCATGTTTCTGAAAGCGAGCAACAAAATGAAAATGGGGGAAAACCATGAAAAAAAGCATAAAGTCGGCAAGTGCACTAATCCTCGGGTCGATGCTCGTCTTAAGTGCATGCGGGAGCAATAACGCAGGCAGCACGAGATCACCTTCCACAGGGGATGCCTCCTCGAAACCTGCAGAGAAAACGACAGAACTGAACGTAGCTTTCCCTGTCATCGGAACGATTCCGAAGGATATGCCGCTTGTCCAGGATGCGATTAACAAGATCACGCAGCAGAAAATCAATGCGACAGTGAAGTTAACCCCGATTAGCTATGGAAACTGGGATCAACAACTGAACCTGATGCTAAGCAGCAATGAGAAGCTGGATCTCATGATTGTGGGCAACAATAATTACAGCAGCTTGGTTGTGAAAGGGCAAATTGTTGCGCTGGATAAGCTTCTTGAGCAGCATGGGCAAGGCATAACGAAAACGTTGGATCCCGCCTACCTAAATGCCACAAAAATTAACGGATCGATCTATGCGGTCCCGACGATTCGCGACTTTGCTTCCAGTCAAGGGATCACCATGCGCAAGGATCTCGTCGACAAGTATCATATCGATGTCAACAGCATCCGCACGCTCGACGATGTTGAAGCCGTGCTAAAGACGATTAAAGCCAATGAACCGAATTTGACGCCGCTGATTCCAGGTAACATCGGGGTTTCCATTCTCGACAGGTACCGCACGTATGATGATCTCGGCGATTCGATGGGTGTGCTGCCGAATTACGACAACAACTTGAAAGTCGTTAATTTATACGAAACGCAAGAATATGCAGAGCTTCTCAAAAAGATCAGAGGCTGGTACAATTCGGGACTGATTCTGAAAGATGCAGCAACGAACAAAACGTCCCAGTATGATTTTATCAAGTCGAATCGGGCCTTCGCCTACCTGGCTAATATGAAATTGGGCTTCGAACAATCGGAGTCGACCGCTGCGGGTACACCTTTGGTGGCAGCAACCTTGGTACAGCCTGTATCACGAACAGCAAGCGTCATCAATGTGATGTGGGGCATTCCAATTAACTCCAAAGCGCAAGAAAAAGCCATGGATTTCATGAACCTCATGTATACGGATAAGGACATTGTGAACTTGTTCAACTGGGGGATCAAAGATCAGCATTACGTTGTGAAATCCGATAACGTCATTGACTTCCCGCAAGGCGTGGATGCGAAAACGTCGGGCTACAACCTGAATATGGGGTATTTATTCGGCAACCAGTTCCTGTCTTATGTCTTTAACGGAAATGATCCAAAGATTTGGACCAATATGGACCAATTCAACAAATCGGCGTTAAAATCCAAGGCGCTCGGCTTTACCTTCGATGCAAGTGCCGTCAAGACGGAATATGCCGCGGTGGCGAGTGTCGTTACGCAGTATAAGCTTCCGCTGGAAACAGGCAGTGTTGATCCAGAGAAGACGCTGCCGGAATTCATCGCGAAGCTGAAATCCGCCGGCATCGATAAAATTATTGCGGAGAAGCAAAAACAACTGGATGCATGGGCGAAAGGCAGCAAATAAGCCACGTTTTCCCAATGCCCGTCAACTTGCAGGTTGAGCGGGCATTTTTTTTACGCATTTTTATTAAAGAAAAGAGGATGCCTTCATGTTCAAATCGAGTCTGCTCAATGATTGCTGGATGTTCACCAAAGAGAATGATCCTGCTTACGCAAGTGAGAAACTGAAAGAGTGGCAAATGGTCACACTGCCGCATACGTGGAATGATCAGGACGGTCAAGGCGGAGATGAGCCGTACTATCGCGGCGCGTGTTGGTATCAAAGAAAGCTGGAAATTAACGGGGCAGAGCTTAGCAAGCGCTATTATCTGGAGATCGGAGCGGCCGGCAATATCGGTCATGTGTATATCAATGGCCAGCTTGCAGGGGAGAGCCGATGCGGATACGCGATGTTTCGTGTAGCTTTGAATCCGTACTTACAAGCCGGGGACAATCTGATTTCGATTCAGGTGGATAACCGCTACGATAATGAGGTTTATCCGCTGTTGGCCGATTTTACATTTTTCGGGGGACTCTATCGGGATGTGAAGCTAGTTCAGTTGGACGATATCCACTTTGACGTGATGGATCATGGACGCGATGGCGTTTATCTGACTCAGAGCTCTCTCGGTGATGGGCGTTTTCAGCTTGAAGTTCAGGGGCGGGTTGTGAATGAATCATCTAGTGCCGTACAGGGTGCTGTTGAGGTTGAGCTCAAGGATCACGAGGGAAGCACGGTTTGGCAGGATAAGAGGATGCTGGCTCTATCCGCTGATGAGGCGTTTACTTTTACTGACGTGATTAGCAATCCCGTTCTTTGGAACGGTGTAGAACAGCCTTATTTATACACGGCATTCCTTACAGTTAAAGTGGAAGGAGAAATGCGGGATTCTCGTCAAATCGAAATTGGCTTCCGAACGGTCGAGTTGTCTTCGGAACGTGGGGTCATCTTGAACGGCACGCCCATCAAAATCAATGGCGTGTGCCGACATCAGGACTTCGGAGGCGTAGGCAATGCGATCACCAAAGCGCACATGGAGCTGGATATGGACCTCATCCGGGAAGTAGGGGCCAATAGCATCAGGCTTGCACACTATCAGCATGATGACTATTTCTACAGCCTTTGTGACCGGCATGGGCTCCTTGTTTGGGCTGAAATTCCGTACATCAGCATTCCGTCCACGAAAGATCCGGAGAGTCGCAACGCTGAAGAACAGTTGGAACGCCTGATCAAGCAAGCGTATAATCACAGTTCGATTTATTGCTGGGGTGTTCAGAACGAGATTACGATCGCGGTGGAAACCGAAAATACGTATCGAACGATCAGAAAGCTGGTCGACATGACCAGGCAGTTGGACAGCAGTCGTTTCGTCGTTCAGGCGAATATTAACGGGGTCGCGGATGACAGCATCATGAATAGCTTTACGGATCTTGTCGGCTATAATCTCTACTACGGCTGGTACTATGGGGAGATCAAAGATCTGGGCACGAGACTGGATGCCTTTCATCGGACCAATCCGAACGTTCCCGTGCTCGTTTCCGAATACGGCGTGGATACGAATCCAGTCTATCACTCATATTCACCGAAAGTTCAGGATTACACAGAAGAATATCAGCTTATGTTCCATCATAACGCGCTGCAAACGTTCGAAGAGAGACCTTATGTACTTGGCGGGTATGTGTGGAACATGTTCGATTTCGGAAGTGCGAACCGGAATGAAGGCGGGGAGAAGGGGAAAAATCTGAAAGGGCTCGTGACTATCGATCGCACCTTGAAAAAGGATGCCTTCTATTTGTGCAAGGCGTATTGGTCGAAGGATCCATTCGTGCATTTGGCCGGACGCCGCTTCGTCCACAGACACCAGGAACAGAATGACATTGTCGTTTTATCGAATATGGACCATCTCCGTGTATATCTCAATGATGAGCTTCTCACGGTGCTGAGAGGCAGTGAACGCGTGTTTGAAGTGAAAGGCGTTGCGCTCGTTCAAGGCGAAAACCGCATTCGCGTAGAGGGGATTCAAGAGGAAGCTGTGGTGCAAAGCGATGAAATGGTCTTGATCTCTGTCATGGAAGCGGATCAAAGCTACATTCACGTGAAGCCTGAGAAAACGAAGCACGTGGTCAATTGGTTTGAGAACTTCGACTTGTCCGGAGACGGCAAGATCGAACTTAAAGATGGCTGCTTTTCCATCTATGATACCATTGAAGATCTCTATACCAGTGAAGAAGCGAAAGCGGTATTTCTCAAATATTTTGGGCATACGACGAATAACCCGTTCTTTGAGGTGACCAAAGGCGTGATGTCGATTGAGAAGATGTCCCAGCTTGCCTTTTACGAAATTCCGTTAGAACTGCTGTCTGTTATTCAAAAGGAATTGAACATCATCTCGAAATAATCCTGTATTGCCTCGCTCGGTCCATGCGGCCAGTGAGGCTTTTTATTTGAAGCCGTTCGATAGTCGGCAAAGTGCAATTCGGAAGTCGTGGGAACGGTAGTGAGCAGTACGGGCAATCGATTACTATGAGAATACACCAAGAGACCTAGCATTTGCCGAAACAGAAAGGGGAAACAAGAATGAAAAAGCATACGCAGAGCTTGGCGGCGAAGCGCATATGGAAATACAGTCCGCTCTACCTTATGATGCTGCCCGGGCTTGCCTATTTGTTAATCAACAACTATTTGCCAATGTTCGGACTTGTCATTGCTTTCAAAGACATTAATTTTGCGAAAGGGATCTGGGGGAGCGACTGGGTAGGATTTCAGAACTTTCAATTCCTCTTCCAAACCTCCGACGCCTACATTATTACGCGGAACACGATTCTATACAACACGGCCTTTATCGTCATTGGGCTTGTCGTTGCCGTCGCTTTCGCTATTTTACTCAATGAAATCAAAAGCAAATTTGCTTCGCGCTTGTATCAAAGCCTTATTATTTTACCGTTCTTGATCTCCATGGTTTTGGTCAGTTATTTAGTTTTTTCCATGCTGAGTATGGAGAGCGGATTTATGAACAAGACGGTACTGCCATTGCTCGGCATTGACCCGATTTCATGGTACAACGAGCCGAAATACTGGCCTGTCATCCTAACTCTGGTCCACACCTGGAAAGGTGCCGGCTATGCTTGTATTATTTACCTCGCAGCCATTATCGGCATTGACACGGAGTATTACGAAGCCGCGACGCTGGACGGAGCATCCAAATGGCATCAAATTCGCTTGATCACCATCCCGCTAATTACGCCGGTCATCATCATGCTGACACTCCTGCAGATCGGCCGCATTTTCTACTCGGATTTTGGTCTCTTCTATCAAGTGCCTATGAACGCGGGTGCCCTGTTCGATACGACAAACGTCATCGATACGTACGTCTTCCGCGGATTGCTGCAGCTGGGCAATATCGGCATGTCATCGGCGGCGGGCTTCTATCAGTCGCTGGTCGGATTCGTGCTGGTCATTGTATCGAATTATGTTGTGCGCAAAATAAATAAAGAAAATGCTTTGTTCTAAGGGGGATCGGTCACCATGCATAAAGAAAATCAAGGTTGGCAATGGGCAGCCCATACAGTGATGATCTTATTCTCGCTAACGTGTCTGCTGCCGTTTGCGCTGCTCGTCATGTCCTCGATCACGGACGAGACCACCATTTTGCAAAACGGCTATTCATTTTTTCCTAAACAGTTCAGTTTAACGGCCTATCAATATCTATGGGAGCAATCGTCGCTTATCTTTAACGCCTATGGAATTACGTTTCTCATCACGATCGTTGGAACCGTGGCAAGTCTAGCGATCACCTCCATGCTTGCCTATCCGTTGTCCCGTCGGGATTTGCCGGGTGGTACATTCTTCGCCTTCGTCTTGTTCTTCACGTTGTTGTTTAACGGCGGCCTTGTTCCCACGTACTTGGTCTACACACAGCTGCTGGATATGAAGAATACGCTTTGGGCGCTCATTATCCCGGGATTGCTGATGAACGGCTTCAATGTTCTCCTCATGCGGACGTTCTTCATGACGACAATCCCTGTGCCAGTCCTTGAGTCGGCCAGTATCGACGGCGCTACGGAATTCAAAATGTATTATAAAATCGTACTTCCTCTATCGCTCCCGATTCTGGCTACGGTCGGTTTATTCCAAGGTCTGGCGTACTGGAACGATTGGAACAACGGTTTGATATATGTGACGGATCCCAAGTTGTTCAGTTTGCAGAATGTGCTCAACCGTATAATGAGCGACATTCAGTTCCTTGCCAGCAACGGCGATCTAGGCGCAAGTGCAGGAGCGAAGGTCGCCCAACTGCCTAGCGAAACGTTCCGTATGGCTATCGCGGTGATTGCGGTGATCCCGATTCTCATTGCGTACCCGTTTTTCCAAAAGTATTTCGTGAAAGGTATGACCATTGGTGCTGTGAAAGGTTAATACGAGGATAAAGGAAGGGGTATGTACAGATGAAACGCGATCTAAAAAGCATCATAGCCGAAATGACGCTGGAAGAAAAAGCAGGGCTTTGTTCAGGTCTTGATTTCTGGAACACCAAAGGAATAGAGAGGCTGGGCATTCCCTCGATCATGATGACGGACGGGCCGCACGGTCTTCGCAAACAACGCGCTTCCGCCGATCACCTAGGGCTCTTCGACAGTGTGCCGTCTACTTGCTTTCCATCCGCGGCAGGACTAGCGACCTCCTGGGACAGGGAACTGCTTCACAAGGTAGGCGTTGCGCTCGGCGAAGAGTGTCAGGCCGAGGAAGTCGGCGTTCTGCTCGGGCCAGGCGCGAATATCAAAAGATCGCCGCTATGCGGGCGGAACTTCGAATATTTCTCGGAAGATCCCTATTTGTCCTCCGAGATGGCGGCGGCCCATATCCAAGGCGTTCAAAGCCAGGGCGTGGGGACATCTTTGAAGCATTTTGCTGCGAATAACCAAGAGCACCGCCGAATGTCTACGAATGCGGTTGTCGATGAGCGCACGCTGCGAGAGATCTATTTGGCAAGCTTCGAAGGAGCCGTCAAGCAAGGTCAGCCGTGGACCGTGATGTGTGCCTATAACAAGCTCAATGGAGAGTTCTGCGCGGAGAATGAACGTCTGCTGACGGATATTTTGAAGGAGGAATGGGGCCACGAGGGCTTCGTCGTTTCCGATTGGGGGGCGGTGAATGAGCGCGCCGACGGCCTAAGGGCTGGACTTGAGCTGGAGATGCCGTCCTCTGCGGGAGTGGGCGATCAGAAGATTGTCGAAGCGATTAGAAGCGGGCGACTTTCCGAAGAGAAGCTTGATGCGGCAGTAGAGCGGTTATTGCGTGTGATTTTTCAAGCCGTAGATCAAAGAAAACCGGACGCGACTTATGATGCAGAGGCGCATCATCAATTGGCTAGAGAAGTAGCCCGGGAAAGCATGGTGCTGCTGAAGAATGAGAACAACATTCTCCCACTGGCCAAGGAAGGCCGGATCGCCATCGTTGGAGCCCTAGCTAAGCAGCCGCGTTATCAAGGTGGCGGGAGCTCCCATATCAAGCCGACGAAGTTGGACGACATGATCGAGGAGTTAGCCAAGTCGGCGGGGAGTCAGGCGGTGATTACGTATGCGCAGGGCTATACGCTGGACAGTGATGTTACGGAAGACGCGTTAATAACGGAAGCTGCCCATGCTGCTAAGGAATCCGATGTAACGGTTATTTTCGCCGGACTGCCTGAGCGTTATGAGTCGGAAGGCTTTGACCGCACACATATGCGGATTCCGGATAACCAAATGAAAGTGATTGAAGCCGTCGCCGCGGTACAGCCTCGCGTAGTCGTCGTGCTCAGTAACGGGGCACCGATCGAGATGCCTTGGCTCCGCAGCGTTAACGGTGTCCTGGAGGCCTATTTGGGTGGACAGGCCATGGGCGGCGCAATTGCAGATCTACTGTTTGGTGATGCAAATCCATGCGGTAAGCTAGCGGAGACATTTCCCGTACAGCTTAGTGACAATCCCTCCTACCTCTTTTTCCCAGGGAATGGAGATACCGTTACGTATAACGAAGGCATTTATGTCGGATATCGCTATTATGATGCGAAGAAAATGCGGCCTCTATTTCCTTTCGGACACGGCTTAAGCTATACGCACTTTGACTATTCCGATCTAAAAGTTGACCGCACGCAGATGCAAGACAGTGATGAAATGACTGTTTCGCTCAATGTGAAGAATAGCGGAACCCATGCAGGGAAAGAAATTGTGCAGCTGTACATTCGTGATGTGGCAAGCAGCATTTCCCGACCGGAGAAAGAACTCAAAGGCTTTGCGAAGGTTAGCCTCGAGCCAGGCGAGGAGAAGAAAATCTCGTTCATTTTAGGAAAGAGAGCCTTTGCCTATTATGATGTTGGACTCCAGGATTGGAATGTCGAAACAGGTGATTTTGAGGTCCTGATCGGCAAATCCTCTGCAGACATCGTTCTGAGCAAAACCGTTCATGTGACATCCTCCGTGGTCATTCTGCCGACATTTACACGGAATTCAACGGTTGGTGATGTGTTGGCGTATCCGGAGCTGGCGCCAGTTATTATGGAGCTTGTGAAGCATTCACCGTTCGGCAATTCTCCTGCAGATGGAGAAGCGGATGGTTTAAGCTCGGAGATGATGGCAGCGTTTCTTAAGTATTTGCCGCTCAGGGGGTTGGCTGCATTTAGTGGAGGCGCACTTACGGAAGAGATGTTGAATGCGGCTGTTCATACACTTAATAAGAGGTAAAAGTGTACTTCAACATGAAACAATTGGTAACGGCAGTGCGTCTGTAGGTTAAAGGAGGGGCTGCCGTGAGAAAGAGAATTGCTTTACTACTGATGACTTTTGTCGTTTCAAGTATCCTGGTGATCTACTTTCCTTCGAGGGTGCAAGCCTGTTCTTGTGCGCTTCCTTCCAGCGCCCAGGATCAGCTCAGCCGTTCCCAGGCCGTTTTTGCGGGCCGCGTTATGGGCGTGAAGGAGCAAAGATTTCTGAATGGAGGCATGGCGAAAGCTGTGCGTTTTGAGGTCAGCCGCGTCTGGAAAGGGGAAGCTGCGTCGGAAATCATCATTTATACAGGGAGCGGCGGCGGTGATTGCGGATTTGATTTTAAAGAAGGGCAGGAATATCTTGTCTACGCGAATCCATCTTCCATGTACGGGGACAAAGAATTGCTAGTCACGATTATTTGCGATCGGACCAAACAGCTAAGTCAAGCACAGGAAGATCTGGCTGTCTTGGGGGAGGGCCGTCTTCCGACAAAACAAGTAAATCTGGCGTGGGAATATTTTCAATTGAGTCCTTTTAGCTGGACAGTGCTTATTGGGGCTGCGGTCGTTGTGATCGGAGGGGCGGTTATCTTGCTTCGGAGGAAGAGGAGAACGGGGAAATAGGGATAGGGACAGAGAAAAAGCGTGCCGTGAGGGCACGCTTTTTTGGTGCGGTTAGATACGCTCGATGACGCGGTCGATCAGGCCGTACGTTTTGGCGTCTTCCGCGCTGAGGTAGTAATCGCGGTCGGTGTCGCGCTCGATTTTGTCCAGCGGCTGCTTGGTCGTCTCCGAGATGATGCGGTTCAGTGTGCTGCGCGTTTTTAAAATATGATTGGCGCGAATCTGAATATCGCTCGCTTGACCTTGCGTCCCGCCCCACGGCTGGTGGATCATAATCTCGGCATTCGGCAGCGCGAAACGCTTGCCCGGCGCACCGGCAGTCAGCAGCACGGCGCCCATGGAGGCAGCCATGCCGACGCAGATCGTGGATACATCGGGTTTTATAAAATTCATTGTATCGTATATGGCAAGGCCAGCGGAGGTGGAACCGCCCGGCGAATTGATGTAGAGCGAGATGTCTTTTTCCGGATCTTCGGCGGAAAGGAAGAGGAGCTGCGCGATGATCGCATTGGCGACCTGGTCGTTTACCTCCGTGCCGAGAAATACGATGCGGTCTTTCAGCAGTCTGGAGTAAATATCGTAGGAGCGCTCGCCGCGCGAGCTTTGCTCGACAACCATGGGTATGAAGCTCATGGGGATCATCCTTTCTCATTGTAAAATAAGAGCGCGGTTAGCAGCGGATATCGTGCTTACGCCGCGGCTTTCGCTTGAATCGTTGGCACGTGAACCCGTTGCTTCTGGCCAAAACCTGAAGAGATGACGACGAGGCGGACCGGCGACTCGCCGTCCATCGTTTGCAGCTCACGTGTGGTGATGGTGGCTTCCGTCAGCACCTGTGCGGCGCCTTGGCGGCGATGCGCATCCAGCGGAATGACAGGGGCGCCCTTCGTGCGGCGCGGTTCGGATTGCTCCCAGGAGATCACGGGAGCAGGGGCTTGCTGTTCCGCACTCTGCTGCGGCTTGCTTGGCGAATGTTCCTGACTCATGGCGTAGGCCTCCTTTATTCCTGCGGTTTGGGATAGACGGCGGCGATCACTTGATAAGCGTCCTGACTGTCGCTGCCGCCGGAGTAGCGGGCCACAAGCGCTTGCATCAGCGCGGCATACTCCTCGATAAAAGCTTGCCGCTGCGCTTCGGTGCTCAGGCAGACTTGCAGCTGCAGCGTTGCGCTCGGCACATCAATGTTCGCTTCTGATTGCTCCATCAGGAGCACAGCGTCCCGCCGCAAGCGGTCGGACGTCGTCACGAGATGGGTTAGCGAGCTTTGGTCCTTCAGCTTCTGGAGCGTTTCCGGCTTCATGCTGAGCGATTCCGCCAGCACGAAGGTCTTGGCGATGGCGCGGTACAGCACCTCGACCAGGTTGCGCACTTGTCGGGTGCCGACGCGCTCGACAAGGCCGACCTTCTCCAGCGCCTTGAGGTGGTAGTTGATGCGCTGGGCGGTCTCGCCCAAGGCGCGCGCCACCTCCGCGGCGGAGCCGGGCTCTTGCAGCTGCGCGATAATTTCGCCGCGCAGCGGGTTGAGCAGCACGGTCGCCTGCTCGGGCGATTCGATGTAGTAGCTGTCGCGAATCGGTTGATCTTGCGGCATGGCGCGTAGCCTCCGTGTACAAAGTATATGTTACGTAAAAATATTTTATTACGTTGAGGAGGGAAAGTCAATGGGCGGACGCCTGCGGCGCACAGTTGGTCAAAGACGGGAGATACGCTGTACCGAGCCTTCCTCAAGGTGTTTATGCCGAACTGAGGGAAGCCATGAAAATTCGCGATCACCTAACCACTGACCCTTGCGTTGTGCAAGCACGT
>NZ_RXHU01000079.1 GCF_003955665.1 Paenibacillus whitsoniae | reverse complement strand
ACAGCCTCGCCGCACAAGTAAGCCGCCAAGGTGCGCACCATGACGCCCGTCGCGCCTTTCGGCTCAATGCCTTTGGCCGACCAAAGCCACGCGGTGCCGCCGGTATCGAGATGAATCCAAGGCGTGTTCTCGGCAAAATAGCCGATGAACAGCCCTGCCGTAATCGCGCCGGCCCAGCGGTCGGAGGAGGTGGCGTTTTTGATGTCCGCCACATCGCTTTTCAGCATCGCCCGGTACTCTGGGTAGTTCGGCAGCTGCCAAAGCTTCTCGCCGGCTCCGCCAGCGGCCGCAAGGAGCGGCCGCAAGAACGCGTCGTCATTCGTCACGGCGCCTGTCGCCACATCGGCGAAAGAAATCAGGATCGCGCCCGTCAGCGTCGCAACGTCGATCAGCCGGGTCGCGCCGAGCGATTTGGCATAGGTAATGCCCTCCGCCAAAATAATGCGGCCCTCCGCATCAGTGTTCAACACTTCCACCGAGTGCCCGCTCAGCAGCGTCACGATGTCACCCGGCCGATACGCCGCACCGGACGTCATGTTCTCCGCTGCGGGAATAACGACCGTCAGATTCACCTTCGGCTTGAGCTGACCGACGATATGAAGGGCCCCGAGCAGCGTGGCGGCTCCGCCCATATCGCTGATCATCTCCTCCATGCCGTCCGGCCGCTTCATCGAGATCCCGCCGGTATCGAAGGTAACGCCCTTGCCGACGAGGCCCAGCACGTCGGCGCTGTCCGGATCACCCTTGTACTGCAGGGTGATCATCCGCGGCGGGTGCACGCTGCCCCCGCCGACGGCCAGGACGCCGCCCATCCCGCGGGCGGCGATCTCGTGCTCGTCCAGCACCTCTACGGCGAAGCCGTAATGCTGGGCGAGCTTCACGGCTTCCGCGGCCAGCGAAGCCGGCACAAGCTTGTTGCCCGGGAGGTTCGTCAAGTCCCGGGCATAGTTCGTGCCCGCCGCCACCGCCTCGGCGGCAGCGATCGTGCCCGCGAGAAGCGCCGCATCCGCAGGCGCTTCCAGCTCAAGCACCGCCTGCCGCAGCTCCGCGCGGGCAGGCGCATCTTTCCGGTACGCCGCGATGCGGTACGTACCGAGCAAGAGCCCTTCGGTCAGCGCGTATACGGCTGACCGCACATCCAAGCCGCTTGGCGTCTTCACCGCCAAGCGGTCCAGGCGCAGCGCGAGCATCTTGCGCGCGGCAAACACCGCGGCTGCGCGCAGCGTATCCCGCGTCGGCTGCGGGCCGAGCCCCGCAACCAGAACGTACGCGTACGGCAGCAGCCCGTAAGTCGGCAGCGCCTCAAGCTCGCCTGAGGCGCCCGTGAACACCCCCTTGGCGATAAGGTCCGCCAAGGCGCTGTCAAGCTGCGCTTGCCCGAGTATCGCAGGCCCGCGCAGCTCCGCTTCCGTCAGGCAGACGAGGATGGCGTCTGCCCCCGCCGCATTATCCGTCAACGCGGTAAACGGCGCCGTGGTAATCGTGGTTATTTTTTCAAACATACTCATGTCTCCTCACGATCTAGTAAAAAGAAGCCGCCCGCTGAATCACCGACTGCATCGGCAGCTGGTACGGACATTTCGGCTCGCACAGCGGATTCACTTTGCACGGATCATGCTCCGCACAGCCTAATAGTTTATCCTTTTGCCGCTCGAAAAATCCGTTCCCCTTCGGCAGCAAGCCGAATTTATCCCTGAACTTCGACGAAATCATCACGTCCGGTATCGCAATTTCCAGCGGGCACGAGCAATAATTGCAGCGTCGGCAGTTATGCTGACCAAGCTCCTCAGCGAGCTGCTCCAGCTCCCTGCGTTCCGCATCGCCAACTTCCCGCTCCTGTGCCGCAATGTTTTCCTGCACTTCCTTTATGCTGACCATCCCCGAGATTGTCACATGAACGTCCTGACTGTACGGGTATCGAATTGCAAGATCGACCGGCTGAATAAAACCGCCGGACAGAGGCTTCATCGCTACTTTCATCAAGTCCATTTCCGTTGCTTTGGGAATGAGTTCATCCAATGCAAACGGCTGCGCCAAGTTCAGATGGAACAGAATCTGGGAAAACTGCCCTTTGCTGATCCACTTCACAAGCAGATCCGGACGATGGCCGGAAATACCGATAAAGCGCACCTTGCCCTCGCGCTGAGCCTCCAGCGCCGCCTTATAGGCGCCTTCGGGAGCCATCGCTTTTTGATACTCCGTTACGTTGTTGACATAGTGAATTTGCAGCAAATCGACATGATCCGTCCGCATACGAACCAGGCTGCGCTCAATCTCCGCCTTCGCAGTCTCATAATCGCGAGCCCCCGTCTTAGTTGCAAGGAAATATTCGCTTCTGCGATGGGAGATGCATTCCCCGATAATCTCCTCGCTGTTGCGGTACGCCGCCGCCGTATCTATGTAATTGATCCCGTGATCGAGCGCATAATTCAGCGCCTCTCTCGCTTGCTCTAAGGGAACGCTCGGCAAATTCATGGCCCCGAAGCCTAATGAAGATACCTGATAGCCCGACTTTCCAAAAGTTGAATATCTCACAATCCGTTCTCCCCTCCACGTTTTCCCTCAACGATTGCTTGCATGTGCAACGATTTCATATTTATTGTAATACAACTTCCCGCTTCTTGCTACGAATACGATGGATTATAAGGATCCGACTCCATGTTGCCAGGTTGGCAGGTGCACGTAATCAAGCTAATCGCGAAGCGGATGACGGCTGGAAACCGTCGGTGCACGATGCTTGCGGAACGAGAAGACACTAATTTGTTACAAAGCACGCATACCGGTAGCCAAGCGGAACGACGATACCTTAGTTGTGCGTATTTCAGGGGAACAACCGATTTTGAGCTGAAATAGCGTCTCTACGATCCGCAAATCCGATAACTTACCCGTTTTCGCTCAAATAAAGGATTGACGTTCCGCTAACAACTCTGCCTGACAACATTGGGGGTTGCCAGGCCAGCCTCCGCCCAAAAATAAAAGACTTCGCCGTCCTGTCAGGAACGGGCGTGCTTCCTGATGGCATAGAGCCACTTCGAGGAGATGCTTGCCGGTGTGCATATAAAAAGCGGCCAAACAGGTCCAATCACCCTGTCTGGCCGCTTCGCAGCCATTCGCTGCGCACCGGTTATCTCCGCTTATCCTCATCCTTGTTCGAATCCGAGTCCTTGTTCCAAGTCCAAGGGAATCCTTTGTTTTTATCCTCGTTTGACGGAGACGGCTTTGTTTTATCCGCCTCTTTCACCGTAGGTTTACTTGAAGGGGTCGGCTTAA
>NZ_RXHU01000078.1 GCF_003955665.1 Paenibacillus whitsoniae | reverse complement strand
GTTCAAAAAGTCGGGTTTTCAGCACCGAGAAGGTTGCGAGAACCTGAAGAAGGAGGAGCGGAGTGTAGGCAAAACCTACATGAGCACCGCACTTCAAAGGTGAACGCAAGATTCGATGTCGAATTCGCTTCCTGCCTTACTTCGTGATCAAAAGCCGATTTTTTGAACTTCCTCTTAAAGGAGGGTGTCTGCGAATGTCCTGGAAAACGGCGCTCTACAATTACATCCACGCCAAAAATCAGGCGGAGCTCGAAGGCTCGGCTGCCCTGCTGGATGCGTATGTTTCCGATCATGATTTCGTACGAAAACAGGATCTCCGGATACGCAGGCTTCGCGACAGCTTCCTTGAACGGGATGCCCGGCTGCTGCGCGGCGAAACGAAGCTGCGTCTGCAAGGCGCGAAGGAATCCCCATGGGGGATTGTGGCGGACGTCCGGCTGCACCGCTTCCTCGATTACCGCATCGGCTCTGCCGAGGGGCGGGAGGAGCGGATCGAAACAGAGCGCGTTCGGATCGAACGGAGGGACGGCGGCTGGCTCGTCCACAATGCCGAAGCTTTGCAAGGCGAGAGAGGCAGGTCCGGGCGGGCAGACGGCATTCAGATCCCAGTATACGATCCCTTCGGCTCTCCGCAGCGGACCGCGCCTTCCGTCCCCTATATCCACCCTAGTATACGCAATAGCAGGGCTCAGGAATCCGCAACGCGGAAAACCATTTATAACCGCCCGAGAGCCGTCCAATATGCGGAAACGTGGTGGCAGACGCCCAATCCGAGATATGAATATTTTGAAGTGGACTGTACGAATTTTGTGTCGCAATGCCTCTTTGCAGGCGGGGCCCCAATGGACTATACTGGGAAAAGGGATTCCGGGTGGTGGTATGCCGGCAAGAACGGCGGCCAGGAGCAGTGGAGCTACAGCTGGGCGGTTGCGAACAGTTTGCATGCTTTTTTTGTTCATAGCGCCCATAAGACTCACGGCCTGCGCGGCACGGAAGTTGAAGATCCGAGAGAGCTTCAGCCTGGCGACACCATCAGCTACGACTGGGATGGGGACGGCCGTTTTCAGCACAACACGTTTGTCATAGGAAAAGACGCGAACGGCATGCCGCTCGTCAATGCGCATACGTTTAATAGCCGCAATCGTTACTGGGCGTATAAAGATTCACCGGCTTGGACGGAACGGACGAAATATGTTTTCATTCACGTTGCCGATGAGATGTGACGGAAAGTCAAGAAATTGTAAATACTAGACGGAGGTACGGAATGAGCCGCAAAATTCGAATTGGATTAATCTATGGAGGGAAATCGGGCGAGCACGATGTGTCCTTGCAGACTGCGCTAGCGGTGATGAAGGCAGTGGATTTCCAGAAGTATGAGATTACACCGTTTTACATATCGAAAAAAGGAGAATGGCAAAGCGGTCCTGCGCTTGGCGCACCGGCGGCTTCGGTCGAAGAGCTGACGTTCCAAGCGGGAAAAGCGCTGGAGGCGCCTTCGGGAAGCGCATTGGCGCCGCTTTTTAGCGCGGTGCAGCTGAAAGGCGACGTCTCGATCTCCGCGGCGGACGAGGCCGCAGAAGCGCCGGGCATCGACGTCGTCGTTCCGCTGCTGCACGGCACATTCGGCGAAGACGGCACGATTCAAGGCTTGCTCGAAATGGCGAACATTCCTTACGTCGGCGCGGGCGTTCTGGCTTCCGCCGTCGGCATGGATAAAGTCATGATGAAAAAGGTGTTCGCGCAGGAAGGTCTCCCGCAGTGCGTGTTCCGCCATTTTACGCGGCATGAGTGGGAGAAGAATCGCGCGTATCACTTGATGGAACTGGAGACGGCGGTCGGCTACCCTTGCTTCGTCAAGCCGGCGAACCTGGGATCCAGCGTCGGCATTTCCAAAGCGCGCAATCAGGAGGAGCTGATTGCGGCGGTGCAGTTTGCGTTCCAATACGACCGCAAAGTCATCGTCGAAGAGAACATCGACGCGCGTGAGATTGAAGTCGCGGTGCTCGGCAACGACGAGCCGCTCGCTTCGGTGGCGGGCGAGATCGTGTCTTCCAATGAATTTTACGATTATAAGGCAAAATATAAAGACGGCAAGTCCGTCATGGTCATTCCGGCGGAGATTCCTTCGGATGCGGCGGAGGAGATCCGGAATCTCGCGATTCGCGCGTTCCTGGCGCTGGACGGCAGCGGCTTATCCCGCGTCGATTTCTTCTACGGCAAGACCGACGGCAAAATCTACATCAACGAAATTAACACGATGCCTGGCTTTACGCCGTTTAGCATGTACCCGCTGTTGTGGCAGGAAACCGGCAAGCCTTACACAGAGCTGCTGGACGATCTAATCCGTTTAGCCATGGAACGCCATGCGGCTAAACAGCAAATCCAATATTCATTCGATGCGGAGTAGATAACGATGGGTTTTCAAACGGAGTTTAACTCAGTATGCAAGTTCAAATCGGAGCAAGAATTATATGAGCTGCTCGAATACGGCCGGGGCAAAATGGTCAAAAGCGGCTTCCGCGTCTTCCCGACGGGGCAGAAGGTGATTGCGTATACGCCCGGCAACGTGGCGATCGCGATTGTCCGTATCGTCGCTTCGATCGCGGAAATCAATTTCCAAGGCGAAGAAGTGACGCAGGTGGAGATGGAGCTTATCCGACGTTTGACGGAGGAAGAGTCCCGGATTCAGACGGCGCTGGCGGATGAGATGTTTTTTGGTGAGCAGGCGAATAAGTAGAGTATTGAAATGACCGTCCTTCCTTGTGGGGGGACGGTTTTTTTTGCGTAGAAATTGGCGATTGTAGCTATATCATTCGTCCCTTTCAAAGGTATTGCTAGCTTCATATAATGCAATATCCTACTAGAAAGGAAGTGGACACACAGTGAAAAAAACAGTTATTGCTACAGACGCCAGCTGGGTGAATGCATTGGAAATCGCACCAAATGGTGCATGGGTACAACCGGGACCAGGAGAGCACTACGTTTGGGGGGCAAATGATCCAACTGGACCTGCTGCCGTGGTTGCCAAACGGTTCGAGGTCAAATCGAAAAAAGTCGAAAAAGCGACATTGTTCTTATCCGTTGACAACTATGCGATCGTGCTCATTAACGGTTTGCCTGTAGTCATCGACGCGCCGCAAGACAATCGCGATTTCTACAACCCTGGCAGAATGTTCAACATCTCTCATTTCCTTCATCACGGAGAGAACGATATCGTGATTGCTGGCTTCAACTACCCACAAACTTCCGGCCGCAGCGATCGCAATCCTGCAGGTATTCTTGCACGCATCGAGATTAAACACGACGATCACAAACACGACGACCACAAACACTACTAATCGCATGTAAGGGAAAGCACTGCCTGATGAGGGCAGTGCTTATTTATTGCCGGAACCTTCGGACTGCTTAAAAATTTATAAGGATACAGCTATCCGCGTATGTCCAGTCGCGGGCGTAATCACAACGCCAAACGCAGTTCGCTCCCAAGTGGCGCCTTCGACTGTCTGTACGTCGTCGATGCCCCTGAGCACGATCGTGTAGGGCTTCGCGGCGCCCTGACTATCAAAGCGAATGCCGCTGCCGCTTCGTTCTGCGTGGACCTGCAGCTGCAGCTGGGCCTTTGCATCATACACAAGAGCGGACGCGCTTGCGCCGTCCTGCAGCTCGAACAAATGCAAGGCTGCGCCATCGGCATAGTCGTAGTCCGGTTTAAGCTCATTCGCGCCGATTGGCAGGAGCGAATTCGGTTTTACAAGCAGGGGCAGCGACATGTAGTCATACACAGCTTGCTGCCATGCGCGGCCTTCAATCACGCGGCCGGTGAAGAAGTCGGTCCAACGGCCTTCCGGCACATAATACTGGGCCTCGCCACGGTCATTAAAAATCGGCGCCACAAGCAGATTGTCACCGAGCATGTATTGCGTATCCAAGTAATGGCTGGTTGGATCCTGCGGGAAATCGAGCACCATGGCACGCATCATCGGAATCCCCATGTCGGAAGATTGTATGGCGCTGCCGAACAGATAAGGCATCAAAGCGCATTTGAGTTTGGTAAAATGCCGCAGGACATCAACCGCCTCTTCGTCGAACAGCCAAGGCACGCGATACGATTCGTTACCGTGCAAGCGGCTGTGCGAGGAGAGCAGGCCGAAGGCGACCCAGCGCTTGTAGATGTCCGGCGGTGCGGTACGTTCAAATCCGCTGATGTCATGGCTCCAGAAGCCGAAGCCGGATAAGCCGAGGGACAGGCCGCCCCGCAGCGACTCCGCCATGGAATCGTAGGTGGCCGAACAATCGCCGCCCCAGTGGACGGGGAACTGCTGTCCGCCCGTTGTAGCGGAACGAGCGAACAGCATGGCTTCATTTTTACCTAGCTTCTCTTCCAGCACCTCAAAGACAGCTTTGTTATACAGGAAGGTATAATAATTATGCATCTTGTACGGGTCCGAGCCGTCATAGTACCTGACATCCGTCGGGATACGCTCGCCGAAGTCTGTTTTGAAGCAATCCACACCCATATCGATCAGCCGGCTCAAATGGCCTTTATACCACGCGACCGCCGCCGGATTCGTAAAGTCGACGAGCCCCATGCCAGCCTGCCAAAGGTCCCACTGCCAGACATCGCCCTCCGGCGTTTTGACCAAATATCCCTTGTCCATCCCTTCCTGGAAGAGTGGGGATTTTTGTCCGATGTACGAATTGATCCACACACAGATTTTGAGTCCCTTGTCCTTCAAGCGCTTCAACATGCCGACAGGATCGGGGAAGAGATCGCTATCCCACTCGAAATTCGTCCACTGATACTCCTTCATCCAGAAGCAGTCAAAATGGAAAACATGCAGGGGAAGCTCCCGCTCAATCATGCCATCAATAAAGCTATTCACAGTCGCCTCATCGTAATCGGTCGTGAAGGAGGTCGTCAGCCAGAGGCCAAAAGACCAAGCCGGTGGCAGCGCTGGCTTACCCGTCAGTGTCGTGTAATTGTTCAGCACATCCTTCAATGTGCGACCGCCGATGATGAAATACTCCAAACTTTCACCAGGCACGCTAAACTGCACTTTGGACACGACTTCCGAGCCAACCTCAAAGGAAACATGCTCAGGATGGTTGACGAACACGCCGTAGCCGTTGCTGGACAAGTAAAAAGGCACGTTTTTATAAGCCTGCTCACTGCTCGTGCCGCCGTCTTCATTCCAAATGTCAACGGTTTGGCCGTTTTTCACAAAGGGCGTAAATCGCTCCCCAAGTCCGTAAATATGCTCGCCGACCCCAAGATCAAGTTGTTCTCTGACGTATACGTCTTTATTGGCCGTTGTGATGTGCCCTGGGCCTTTAAAGTTAGAGCCGGTGATCCGCTTCCCATCATAGAAGAATTGCGTTCCCCATGCACCGCTTTTCGGGAGGGAGACATGGAGACTGCCTGTGGTTAGCGTCAAGTCGCTGCTGTTCTCGACGATCTCAACATGATGTTGCCCTTGTTCGGGGGAGTAAAGCTCAAAATGCGGGCCCTTCGTCTGTTTGCCGGCATGATGCGTCCAGTGTACACGAATGACGTCTGCCATAGGCGAGCTAAGCTCGCAAGTGAGCAACGCACCGTTCAAGGTATCGCCTTTACGCGTAATCTTTCGAGCGGCAGCGAAAACCGTTACGCTGTCATCTTTTTGCTGTACCTCGCGAACATCGTACGGGTTGAGTACCGTATAGCCTTCTTTCGCCATCCAATAGCCATTGGAAAATTTCATTGCCAACATCCCTTCGATATATTTTAATATAAGTATATTGATTTCTTGATATCATTCCTTTCGTGATATTGCTTGAATGTATCAGAATTTTGACATCGAGGAGTAATGGGTATAAAAGGGGGAGAAAAGCGATGCAGCAAGCGAAGCTTAAGGAGGACCGCATCCATGGCGATCCGATGTATCCGATTCGCGTGTATGAAATTGATTGTCAACCCGGCGAAGAGCTGTTGGATCTTCATTGGCATGATGAGCTGGAGTTTTTGATGCTGACAAAAGGAAGCGCTGTCTTTCGTGTATCCATGGAGGAATATCTACTAGAGGCAGGGGAAGCCATCTTCGTAAATGCCGGGCAGCTGCACGCTGGCTCGATTGCCTCGGATGAACCGTGCAGCTTCAAGGCAGTGGTGTTTCATGCCAACCTATTAAGCGGAGAACGGTTTGATCTTGTCTGGGAGAAATACATCCATCCACTCCTTCAACAGAAATATGTGACACCCGTTCACATCCGCCCTGGCGGTGCGAAAGAGGAGAAGGAACTGCTGGAGCTGCTCGAGCTCGTTTTTCAAGATAATCTCAATGCATCACCGCTCTATGAATTAACGACGAAGGCCAATTTGCAAATGATGGTTGCCAAGCTCATCTCTTTGGGAGGACCGTCATTTCGCGAGGTGCCGCTGGCAAGTCAGCCCTCACAGATCGACCGGATTAAGCGAATCATTGAATATATTCAACAAAATTACAGTCTCCCTATACGGCTGGAGGACTTGGCGGCGCTTGTGTCGTTCAGTGAATCCTACTTTTGCAGGTATTTTAAAAGCATCACTGGCAAAAGTCCGCTCGTGTATTTGAATGGAGTCAGAGCCCAGCGGGCCGCTTATTTGCTCAAAGATACCGACAAGAAAATCATGGAAATATCGCTCGATGTCGGGTTCAACACGCTTAGCTATTTTATCGGCGTATTCAAAGCGCACTTTGGTTATACGCCTTCTGAATATCGTAAACGAGAACGGGTGTAGGGAGGGGATCGCGATGATTGGCAAGCTGAGGGAGTCTTTGAGGGTTTTTACCTATGATTATTTAACGTTAAAACGGCGAATTTTTATTATTTTTCTCGGCAGCACCCTCATTCCTTTTATTTGTATCGTACTCATTTCGTATTACACGATCTATTCCATCCTGACGAATAAAATCCAAAATGGGATCCTAAGCAATCTCAAGCAAGTAGAGCTTTCTATGGAGAATACGATATCCAACCTCAACCACGTGTCTCAGCAGTTGGCTTTTGCGGGGAGCGTCGGCAAGAAGCTGGATCAAATGCTGTCGCTTCCTTCAGAGCAATCGTTCGAGCGTTCCAAGATGCTCAGTGATTTGAAGGATGAGCTAAGTTTGGTTACCTTTACCAATCCCAATATTGGGCTCACCTTTTACTATTTTCAAAAGGATCGTACGTATGATCTCGAGAACATGGGGGTGAAAGACACGTTTGCACCGGAAAAACTGCCATTGCTCGCGGCGTACTCGGGCATTTCTTACTACGGTCCGCATATCAGCAACAATCGCTTCGATAATAATTTTGTGCTGTCAGCATTGCGGAAGGTGGATCTGCCGACACGCGACGATGTCTATGTATATATTGAAACGGGATTTCATCTGACCCAGAACATCTTAAATAATGGGCAGTTCGGCGGCGGGAATTATCATGTTTTTCTGGATAATAACGGTCGGGTCGCGTATAGCGAGCTTCCGCAGACTTTTGCCAAGGATACGATCTTCCCGAATTTTTCACAGAACCAGACGTACGGAACGCAAAATGAATTTTATTGGTTCAGGCAGGTGAGCAACCAGGGTTGGAGTATCGTATCCATTATTCCGAAAGCCGATTACAACAAGGAAATCAATCAATGGTTCGTTCAAATCGGTTTGTTTGCCCTACTATTCCTCGTGATTAGCATCGGAATGGCGTGGGTGCTGTGGAAAATGGTCTATGTGCCCTTGAACGGATTTAATCGTGAGATCAAGCTGATGGCTCAGAACCGGGTGCAAAATGTGACGGTCAAAACGAAAATACCGGAGTTCGATTTCTTGCTGCATCAATTCAGGCAAATGAAAGAGCAGATTTGGAGCTTGTTTGCTGAAGTGGAGCGCAAGGAGAAGAGCCGGGTCGATTTGGAAGTCGAGAAGCTTCTTTATCAGATTAACCCGCATTTTCTTATGAACACATTGGATACGGTCCATTGGCTGGCGCTTATGAACGGGCAGACGGAAATTGATAAGCTCGTTTCGTCGCTAAATAAGCTGCTGCATTACAATTTAGGTAAGCTAGGGGCAGCTTCAACTGTGGAGGAGGAAATTGAGGCTTTGAAGCAGTATTTAACCCTCCAGCAAATTCGGTACGATTTTCAGTTCGACGTTCAGATGCAAGTGGATGAAAAAGTATGGCGATTGCCGATTCCGCGATTTATTTTGCAGCCTTTAGTGGAAAATTCGCTTTATCACGGGCTCAGTGATGATGGTTATATCCAGGTTGAAGTGTGTCTGACGGACAAGCTGCAAATCGCTATTCGTGATAACGGTGCGGGCATGTCCGAGGAAACCATTCATCAATTGCTGCATCGGTCAGACAGCGAGAATAAGAAGGTTGGAATGGGAATTGGATTGAATTACGTCAAACGCATGTTGGAATCGCAATACGGCGATCAGGCGCAGATCCGTATTCAGAGCCGAATCGGCAGTGGCACGACAATTCAAGTTACTATTCCCGTAATGGAGGTTCAATCCCAGACATGATTAAAGTGATGATTGTTGATGACGATAAGTTGGTTCGTAAAGGCTTAATGTCGGCTATGCCATGGCGCGAATTTGATATGGAAGTCGTCGGTGAGGCGAGCAACGGGGAGAAAGCGTTAGAATTTTTGGCTGTCAACAGCGTAGATTTATTGCTGACAGATCTGGCGATGCCGGTGATGTCGGGGATTGAGCTCTTAAAAGTTGTGCGCAAGCAATATCCGAGCATGTATACCGTCGTGCTTACGTTTCATCAGGATTTCGAATACATTCAAGAGGCGCTGAGGCTGGGCGCAATCGATTATATTGCCAAAGTCCAGTTGGAAAAAGAGCGCTTTGATGAAGTGCTGGGCCGCATCCATAAGCGTATCCTGGAAGATGCCAAGCCTGTCCAGCCGGCCTCGGAGGATTTCTACGCGGCGGATCATCATCCGCGGGCGGATAGTGAGGATCAGCAGGCAACGGGGCGAGATGCCGATCACGTGAAGGATATGTGGGCTGGGCTTGAATGGATTCATCATGAGGAGCTGTTTGCCGCTCAGCTTCAGCAGCTGAAAGAGCTTCGGCTTCCGCCAACCAAGCTTTTCGGCCACCTCTATGCGCTTTCGGATAAATGGAATCAGTACTTCCTCACCCTTGGAGCGACAGCCGTTCAAATACCGGACGCTTTTGACAGCTGGCAGGAGGTGGAGGTGTGGCTTACCGAGATACGTGCTCTCATTCGGAAGGCGATGGAGAAGCCGGCCTACTCGCAGGAAGTAGTGGACAGCGTCATGAAGGCTGTCCGCATTATTAAGGAAGAGCTGCAGGAGCCAATTACGTCAGCGATGATCGCGAAGCGGGTGAATATGAGCAGAAGCTACTTCAGCCAATGTTTTAAAGATATTGTTGGCGCGAATTTCAGTGAGTATCTGCGGAATCATCGCATCGAGAAAGCGAAGGAATACTTGCTCTATTCGAATAAAACGATTCTCTGGATCGCCGAGCAGGTCGGTTATATGGATGAGAAATATTTTAGTCGTACGTTTCGCGAGTTAACGGGTTGTCTCCCCAGCGAATTTCGCTCTCAGAACGGAACAGGTAGAGAAATGTCCGATCTTAGGGGGGGCAATTGATGGAAGTGACTGGGAATCATGGGTGTATTGCCAACATTCTCGGTCAATCTCCCGACTAAACATGTAACCGTTTTCCATCCTAGCTGCGCGCATGCCTGTGTTACTTTTAGAGCGTAGATAAATTCTTGAAGGAAAGAAGGGGCTACGATGAGAAAATCACGAAAGCGGCTAATGCTACTCCTTGCGGGCATGATGGTGGTCATGTCAGCTTGCTCGGAAGGGAATAACGCGAAGGAGTCACCGAAAGCGTCCAATGCGCCGGCGCAGACGAGTACAGCACAAACCGCAGGGCAAACGGAAGCGGGGCCTTTTACAAAATCCGCGAATCCAATCACGATCCGAATCGGTAAGGATGTCGATGCAGCAGATAAGAGCTTGCCGGCTGGCGACTCCCCGGAGAGCAATCAGTACACGCGGTACATCAAAGAGAATCTCAACATTGATACCAAAATCGTCTGGCAGGCTGCGAGCGGAAAAGATTACGACCAGAAAGTTAATCTCTCCATCGCAAGTAACGATTTGCCGGATGCGCTTGTAGTGAAAGATACACAGTTCAGACAAATGGTGAAGAGCGGTCAGCTGGCGGATTTGACGGAAGTATATCAGAAATACGCTTCTCCGGCACTAAAGCATATTATCGACACGACGCAAGGATTGGCATTGAAATCCGTGACGGTTGACGGCAAAATGTATGCCCTGCCGAACGTTACAACAGAATCCGATATGGTGCATATGATGTGGATTCGGAAAGATTGGCTGGATAAATTGGGGCTGGAGCCGCCAAAAACGATGGACGATCTGGAGAAAGTAGCCAAAGCGTTCGTGGAGCAGGATCCGGACGGCAACGGCAAAGCGGATACGATCGGGATCACAGGACCGCAATTAGGCGGCTTGCTGAATGCGGACTTTATTAACCCGAACAATAATAACTATGGTTTTGATCCGATTTTTGCATCCTATCATTCGTATCCGGGCTTCTGGGTCAAAGGGGCTGACGGCAAAACAACGTACGGCTCCCTTCAACCGGAAACGAAGCAAGCGTTGTCCAAACTGCGCGATCTTTATGCCAAAGGGCTGATCGACAAGGAAATGACGATCCGCAAGGATGCGCAGGAGCTCATCAAAAACGGAACGTCCGGCATCTATTTCGGCTTATGGTGGGCAGGCGGCTACGGTCCGTTGGCCGATGCGATCAAGAACAATCCGAAGGCGAACTGGCAAGCCTACACAGCCCCGCTGGATGTGAACGGCGAATTTACGCCGCATATGGGGAATCCGACGAATCAATATCTCGTTGTCCGCAAAGGCTACGAGCATCCGGAAGCGGCGATTCAGATGGAAAATCTGCTGCTGCGTGATGAGTCCAAATTTGATGTAAAAGTCGCAATCGGCAACTATCCGCTGCGTATCGTTTTCGCACCAATGGATGAGATGGACGTTACGTACAAAATGATGAAAGAAGTGCTCGCCGGCACCAAAAAGCCGGAGGATCTCGACTTGCCAGGCTATAAACTTCTTAAGTCGGATGCAGAAAAAGTGAAAAAAGTGAAGCTGGAGCCGTACGATAAGTACGATATTCAATATTGGGATCCGAACGCGGACTTAGGCGCATGGAAACGGATGTACTCTACATTTGTCGGGATTTCGCCGTTGCAGAAGCCGTATAAGAAAACTTACAGCGTTACGTATTCGCAAACGAAAACGATGGAGAGCCGTTGGGCTTCCCTCGACAAATTAGAGAAGGAAACGTTCCTCAAAATTATTATGGGAGCAGCTCCGCTTGATACGTTCGATAAGTTTGTACAGGATTGGAAAAAGCAAGGCGGCGATCAGATTATCGCTGAAATTGAGGAAAGCTTGAAGTAAATGCAGGCATAGGCGTCGGAGCATTCTGGCGCCTCTCCTTCAACAACGAAGAATGGAAGTGATGGACGGGATGGTTACCAAAGGATTTGCCAAGCATTACTATCTCATGCTTCTTCCTGGCTTCATCTGGTTGACGCTGTTTAGTATCGTACCGATGTTCGGCATTGTCATTGCCTTTCAAAATTTTAATCCGGGTCAAGGGATTTTTCATTCGGAATGGATCGGTTTGGAAAATTTCAAGTACATGTTTTCATTGAACGACAGCAAAACGGTGTTCTTTAATACCCTCATTATCGCGGTTATGAAAATTATTGCGAATTTGATCGTGCCACTCATTTTCGCGTTACTGTTAAATGAATTGCGCCTGGCAATTCTGAAAAGATGGGTGCAAACACTCGTGTATTTGCCGCATTTCTTGTCATGGGTTATCCTGTCCGGGATCTTGCTCGACATCCTGTCCTATAAAGGACCGGTGAATAACTTCCTAGGCATCTTCGGCATAGAGCCGACGCTGTTTTTTGGGAAAGCGGAATTGTTTCCGTTCATTATTGTAGGAAGCGATGTGTGGAAGGAATTCGGTTTTAACACGATTATCTTCTTGGCAGCTTTAACGGGAATAAATCCTGCTTTATATGAAGCGGCTGCGATAGATGGCGCTACACGCTGGCAGCAATTGCTGCATGTTACGCTTCCTGGTTTAATGACAACCGTCATACTGCTTGCGGTGCTTTCGCTTGGAAACGTATTGAATGCCGGCTTCGATCAAATTTTCAACTTGTACAATCCACTGGTCTATTCGAGTGGGGATATTATCGATACCTGGGTATACAGAACAGGGTTGCTGAACTTGCAGTATGGGCTGGCAACCGCGATGGGCTTGTTGAAATCGGTGATCTCGTTTTTACTCATTACAACCTCGTATTTCCTGGCTGCCAAATTTGCAAACTATCGTATTTTTTAACATAAAGGAGTAGGGCTATGGTTAAAGAAACGACATTGAGCTCCAGAGCATTCGATCTTCTTCTGATCGTCGTGCTGGTCGGTATTGCGCTGCTGTGTGTAATGCCATTATGGTACACACTGGCCGTTTCGTTAAGCGACAATGCGGCGGCTTCCTCTGGCCGAGTCAGTTTCTGGCCGGTCGGATTTAACTTCAAATCGTACCAAGAAATTATGGGCGACGGTAAGTTTTTCAACTCATTCTGGATCTCGATCCAACGCGTCGTGCTGGGGTCAAGCCTTAACTTTGTTATCATTTTGCTGTTAGGCTACCCTTTATCGAAGAGCTCCAAAGATTTGCCGTACCGTAATGTGTTCATGTGGATTCTCGTGTTCACCATGCTGTTCAACGGGGGGTTAATCCCTTGGTATCAGACGGTAAAATCGCTGGGGCTCATCAACAACATCTGGGCGCTCGTTCTTGGGAACAGCGTTCCTGTGTTTAGCGTTATCCTGGTTATCAACTACTTCCGCAATTTGCCGAAAGAGCTGGAGGAAGCGGCACTGGTTGACGGAGCAGGCCCTTGGTACATGCTGGTGAAGCTGTTCATCCCGTTATCAGTACCGGTTCTGGCTACCGTTACATTGTTCAGTATCGTGTATCACTGGAACGAGTTTTTTAACGGACTTGTGCTCATGTCGAATGCAGATCATTATCCACTGCAAACGTATATTCAACAACTTGTCGTCATTGTGGATGCCAATACGATGACAGCCGAGCAGATCCAGAAGATGAGCGAGCTCTCGAATCAGACATTGAACGCGGCAAAAATCTTTATTGCAATGCTGCCGGTTCTCGTAATTTATCCGTTCCTGCAGCGGTTCTTTATCCATGGAATCACATTAGGATCTGTGAAGGAGTAGCGTGTTCTGCTAGGCGGCTGTTAATCGTTTACAAAGCGGCACATTCCAATCGGAATGTGCCGCTTTGTTGCGCAGAAAACCGCCCGAATACTCAATCTATCCGCTGATGACCAAGATGCGCCAACAGCTAAAAGTTGAGATTTCGACGATTACTTTAGATTTTGATGATGTTATGTTGCCGCTGATTTTCGTATGATGGAAGGACGGACAATCTACTATATGAAAAGGGTGGGGACTCATATGGACAATGCCCCTAGAGCCGCCTTTATGGCGTGGCAGCCATGGATTGATGTTGAGCGCATGATACGGGAGGCCGAGGCTTTCCTTACGATGCCAACCATTCAAATTACAGACGCAGCATCTCCCCACAGCCCCGGGGGTGCTCATGATTATTACTCCAATGGCGATTATTGGTGGCCCAACCCCGACACGAATGACGGGCTGCCCTACATCCGCCGCGACGGGCAAAGCAATCCAGCTAATTTCCATGCACACCGGCAGGCGCTGCGTGGCATGCGGACGCGGGTGGCTTGCCTCACAGCTGCTTATCGGGCGTCGGGGGAGTTTAGATTCGGCGAGAAAGCGGTAGAGCTGCTGGCGGCTTTTTTTGTTAACAAGGATACCCGCATGAATCCCCATCTATGCTATGCGCAAGCGATCCCGGGCGTCTGCGATGGCAGAGGAATCGGGATTATTGATACGCTGCATCTCATTGACGTGGCGGCTGCTGTCCGGATTTTACAGACTTGTCGAGAGCTCGATCCGTACATCCTTCATCAAGTCACCCAGTGGTTCGCCGACTACCTCGCCTGGATGAACGAGCATCCGCAAGGCATCGAGGAGCGCAATGAACCGAATAACCATGGGGTCTGCTGGTTCGTGCAAGCGGCGGCTTTTGCGCGATTGACCGCGAATACGTCCATGCTGGCATATTGCAGAGAGCAGTTTAAAGCTCGTCTCTTGCCGGAGCAAATGGACCTGAGCGGCGGCTTCCCTCGCGAGTTGGCGCGGACGAAACCTTACGCTTATTCGCTTTTTACCCTGGATAACTTCGTTACGCTCGCGCACCTGCTGTCCAGTCCGAGTGACAACCTGTGGCAATTTCAGCTGCCGGATGGACGGGGGCTGCGGCAAGGCATTGCTTTCCTGCTGCCGTATTTAGAGGACAAATCAACCTGGCCATTCGGCCCGGATATTGAATATGATGAGGCTTGGCCTGTAGGGATGTCGTTCCTGTTATTTGCAGGCATTGCCTATGAATCAGATCGGCTTCTTCGCCTGTGGCAGACGCTGGACCGGAACCCTATGCAAGATGAAGTTCGCCGAAATATGGCGATTCGTCAGCCGCTGCTCTGGTTATAAGCTATAATGAATCCTGTAAGCAGTTACATCCAGAGAGGTGAGCCACGGATATGAAGAAAAATCCTGTCCGATTAAATAAACGCAGCGTGTGGATGACATGGCTGATCTCGTATATTTCGGTGCTGTTAGTTCCCATCCTGATTAGCGGCATTTTGTACACGGCGTCCTGGCATGTCGTCGAATCGGAAGTAAACCGGGCGAACAACTACGCATTGGAGCAGATGGAACAGGCCATTGATAACAGTCTGGGCGGTATTGAACGGTTAAGCATGGAAATTTCGCTGAATACACGAGTGAATGCGTTTATCGCGACCAACCAGCCCCTTAAGGACAGCGATTACTATGACTTGGTCTCGATTGCCAGCGATTTGCGAGTCTATCAGACGGCGAACGATTTTATCGAGCAAATCTATATCTATTTCCGCAACAGCGACACCGTCATCTCCTCACGCAACCGTACGGATAGCCGTACGCTGTTTGGACAGATTGAGGGGGATGAGAGGAAGGGCGCCGAAAGTTGGCGGGAGTTTTTTGATAAACAGTACGTGCAGACCTATTTGCCGGTGACGATTCAAGACGATGCCGGGCCATATAAGGCGATTCTCTACGCCAAATCGGTGTCCTTGACGAATCGGGATCAGTCGGGAGCCGTCCTGCTCTTCGTGATCAAGGATACCAAGATGCTGGACAATATTCCGTCCTCGGAGGCGGCGGGCATTGCGGTGCTGGATGCGGACAATCGCGTGGTCGCTTCAAGCGGGCTCAAGGAGAGTCCGGCCTTTCTGCAATATGACAAGCTGTCAGGCAAAAGCGGTCTGTTCTATGGCGATGTCGCCGGGGAAGAGGCGGCGGTATCCTACACGACGTCAGCGCGAACCGGCTGGAAGTACATTTCCATGATCCCGGCCGAGCTGTTCGACGACAAGATGCGGGTCATGAAAACGTTGGTATACGCCAGCATCGGGCTGAGTCTTCTGCTTGGCGGAATCATGACCTTCGTGTTTCTCCGGAAAAACTATTATCCGATGCATCTCCTCATTCGGAGTTTCTCACTGAAGGCAGGCATTTCCTTTGCCGAGGGCACGAACGAGTATGGCTTCCTGCAGGATGCCCTGAACAACACGTTTGCGGAAAAAGAGCAGGTCGACCGCCGGCTGCACCAGCATCGCGACGCGATTCGCTCGCACTTCTTGCAGGGGCTGCTCAAAGGTCGGCTGGACAAGGATGTGCCTGTCCACGAATCTTTGTCCGCGCATGAGATACAGCTGATTTCACCGCATTTTGCCGTGTTGTTGTTCCATATCGACGACTTTGGCAAGCTGCAGCCGGATATCGCTGCGGATCCTCAGAAAATGAAGCTGCTGCAATTTATCGTCATGAACGTCGTAGAAGAGGTGATTGGCAGCGGAAATCAGGGCTTCACGACCGAGATCGACGACATGCAGGCGTGTATCCTGAATTTTGGCGAGGAGCGGGATCCCGAGGAGCTATTGCGTATTGCGGAACAAGTCCAATCGTTCCTGCTGGAGCATTTCCATGTTGATCTGACCGTCGCGATCAGCGGGATTCATGAGGATTTATTCGGGATTGCACATGCGTACCAGGAAGCACTGTCGGCGATGGCGTACCGGCTGGTGATGGGGAGCGGAAAAATCATTCCGTTTGCGGCGCTGCCGAGCACGGAATCCGCCCGTCAAGCAGGCAGCTACGACTATCCGCTGCATGTTGAGCAGCAGCTGATTAATTTTGTGAAAATTGGCGATTATGACAATGCGCAGCGCATTATTCATCTCATCATCGACAACAATGTCTCGGACTCTGCCCTGTCCGTGCCCCTCGGCAAGTGCCTGATGTTCGATCTGGCCGGCACGCTGCTTAAAACGATGGACGACATCGGCGCGCAAAGCGACAAAAAGACGTTGATCGTCCAGATGGACGCGGTCGAGCGGCTCACGAGCTGTGAAACGATACGGGAGATGAAACAGGAAATTCTCGCGATTCTGGAGCAGGTGTGCCGTGGCATTCAAATGGATCGCAAGCCGGAGCAGAATCCGCTCGGCGAGCAGGTCATGGCTTTCGTCAGACAAAATTACGACGATGAAAGCTTGAATATTTCCATGATTGGCGAGAAATTCGGGCTGACGCCATCCTATCTATCCAAGCAATTCAAAACGCAAACCGGCGACTCCCTGCTCGACTTCATCTCCAAAACGAGACTCCAAGAGGCGAAGCGGCTGCTTGCCGAGCAGACGATGCCCGTGGCTGAAGTGGCGAGAAGAGTTGGTTACACGGATATCAATACGTTCAACCGGGCTTTTAAAAAATTCGAAGGCATTACACCTGGCAAATATAAAGGCATCCAAGGCTAGACGCCTCCTGGCTGAAGCCGCTCAAGCTTGCTTGGGCGGCTTTTTGCATTTTTGAAGGTGTGACAGCGAAAAATGATGATGCCGTTTTTCATATTTTAATGATGCATTTTCGGCTTTTGAGGCTATCCGCTGGAGGCTGGAGCCTGCATAATTAGGCCATGGCGCCAAACCAAACCAAACTAAACAGAACAATACAGAATGAAAAGCGATCCGCATACCAGGAGGGGTTTACTAAATGAAGAAAAAACTACTTCAACGCAAGTCGATCGGCGTAGCACTAAGCGTAGCCGTAGCATCAAGCCTATTCGTTGCCTGCTCGAAAGACCAAACCTCAAGCCCGAGCGGCACTAACGCACCGAAAGCGACGAATCAACCAACCGCCGCAGCCGGCATCACCTATCCGCTTCAAACGCAAGACTCGCTGACCTCTTGGGAGCAGATCAACCCGAATCTTCCGGCCTTTTTCCCGAATTTGGCGGATTCGCCGTTTGGCAAGCAATTGGAAAAAGAAACCGGCGTGAAAGTGAAATATACGCATCCGGCTGACGGCCAGTCTAAAGATCAATTCAATCTGTTGATCGCTTCAAACAACTTGCCGGATGTCATCGAATATAGCTGGGGCGGCACAGGAACAGCGGCCGCTTATCCGGGAGGACCGGAGAAAGCGATTGCGGACAAAGTGATTTTGCCATTGAACGATTTGATTAACAAAAATGCACCGAACCTGAAGAAACTGCTCCAACAGGATAAAGAACTGGACAAAATGATTAAAACGGATAGCGGCACGTATTACGCGTTCCCGATGATCCGCCCTGACAACGGTCTCGTGTTCCGCGGCCCGATGCTCCGCAAAGATTGGCTGGATGAGTTGAACCTGCCTGTTCCGACAACGATTGACGAGTGGTACACCGTGTTGAAAGCGTTCAAGGAGAAGAAGGGCGCAACTGCACCTTTAACGGCGCAATACAGCGGCGAGCTGAACATCCAGGATGCCTTCATCGGCGCTTACAAAACAGCTAACCGTTTCTATGTGGACGATCAAGGCAAAGTCAAATACGGACCGATCGACCCGCAATTCAAAGATGCGCTGACTTTGCTGCGCAAATGGTATGCAGAGGGACTGATCGATAAAGATTTTGCTTTGAATACCGACTCGAAAACGCTGGATAACCGAATGGTAAGCGATACATCGGGCGCGACCGTCTATCTGCTCAGCGCTGTGGGCAAGTGGATGGACACAGGCAAGAAAAAGGACCCGAAATACCAACTGGTGGCTGCGCCTTATCCTACTGTCAATAAAGGGGAGCGCGCTTTCATCGGACAGCGGGATTTTAAATATAACCCTGCCGTCAGCAAAGCGGTATCCGCTTCGAGCAAGCATCCGGACCTGGCTGTTCAATGGATGGACTACGCCTATGGTCAAAAGGGAGCGATGCTCTTTAACTTCGGTATTGAAGGCGAGAGCTACACCTTGAATAACGGCGTGCCGACATTCACGGACAAAATGACGAAAGATCCGAAATACAACTTGCAGCAGCTGATCTCGCAATATACGAAACCGAACGGTCCGTTCCTGGGCGACAGCCGCAAAAGCTTCAATACGTACAAAGAGCAAGATGACGCTGTGAAAGTTTGGGAGCAAACCGATGCGGCGAAGCACGTCCTTCCAGGCTTCCTGACACCGACCGTTGACGAAAGCAAGGAATTGGCGAAATTGACAACCGCGATTTCCAGCTACAAAGAAGAAATGTTTGTGAAATTTGTGATGGGCAAAGAGCCGATCGAGAAGTTCGACGAGTATGTGAAACGCATTAAAGAAATGGGCATCGACAACGTTGTGAAAATCTATCAAGATTCCCTAGATCGCTATAACAAGCGTTAAAAGAGAAGTCTCAGGAAGGAGAGGGTGAGAACGGATGAACACCATGCTGCCCAAGTCAATCCAACCCTCAACACGCATAAAAAAAAGCAGAGCAGGTCTCCTGCGGGACATTCGGTCGAATAAGCTGCTCTACGTGATGCTCGTGCCGGTTCTGCTGTACTACGTCGTCTTTCACTATGTGCCGATGTACGGCGCGATCATCGCCTTTAAAGATTTCTCCCCCAGACTCGGTATCTGGGGGAGCGACTGGGTAGGGTTTGAACACTTCCAGGCGTTTTTCACAGGTCCTTATTTCTGGCGAACGATGAAAAATACGGTGCTGATTTCTTTCTATCAGCTCCTGTTCGGATTCCCCGCACCGATTGTGCTGGCACTATTGCTGAATGAAGTCAAGCACGCGCTGTTCAAACGCACCGTGCAGACCGTGACCTACATGCCGCATTTTATCTCGCTGATCGTCATTTGCGGCATTCTGAAAGATTTTACATCCAGCGAAGGGGTTATCAACGACATTGTCGCCTTCTTCGGCGGCACGCGGGAGACGTTCCTGCTGGATCCTAGCTTTTTCCGCACCATCTACGTGTCCTCGGGCATCTGGCAGAACATCGGCTGGGGCACGATTATCTTCTTGGCGGCCTTGACCGGCATTGACCAGGAGCAGTACGAGGCGGCAAGAATCGATGGAGCCGGCAGATGGAAGCAGATGCTGAACGTGACCCTGCCAGGACTCATGCCCATGATTATCATTTTGCTCATTCTGGATATTGGGCGCATGATGAATGTGGGTTTTGAAAAAATTATTTTGCTCTACAACCCCGGTACTTACGAGACAGCGGATGTCATCTCCTCTTATGTGTATCGTGTCGGCTTGCAGGATTTCAACTACAGCTTCAGTTCGGCGGTCGGCTTGTTCAATGCAGCGATTAACTTTGCCCTGCTCATTTCATCCAACTGGCTAAGCCGCAAATTCAATGAAACGAGCCTATGGTAAAGGAGGAAGAAGACGATGCTGAATCGGCCGAGCTTTGCAGAACGGTGCTTTGACCTTGTAAACATGTTGTTCCTGGTGCTGCTCATGCTAGTCACCGTATATCCGATTATTTACGTTGCGCTGGCGTCGATCTCCGATGCGAGTTCCTTGATGGCGCATAAGGGAATGCTATGGCATCCCCTTGGATTCACACTGGATGCGTACTCGTACGTCTTTCAGAACCCGATGCTGTTAAAAGGGTACGGCAATACGCTGTTCGTCGTCGTGGTCAGCCTGGTGCTGAATATCGTGCTGACCGCTTTCGGCGCGTACGCGCTGTCCCGCAAGAGCGTGCAGTACCGGAAACCGCTGATGTTGTTCATCGTATTCACCATGTTTTTCAGCGGAGGCTTGATTCCGCTCTACCTGACGGTCAAAGGCGTCGGCCTGCTGGATTCGCTGTGGGCGCTTATTATTCCGCAGGCGATCAACACGTTTAATCTCATTCTAATGAAAACAGGATTCGAGGCGATCCCGGATGCCCTGGAGGAGTCGGCGAAGATCGACGGCGCCAATGACTTTGTCATTTTGTTCCGGATTGTCCTGCCGCTGTCGATGCCGGTGATTGCCGTCATGCTGCTGTACTATGGCGTAGCCCATTGGAACTCCTGGTTTAATGCGATGATTTTCTTGCAGGAGCGCACGCTGTATCCGCTGCAGCTCGTGCTGCGGGAGATTTTGCTGCAAGGGGAAGCCAACGCGAACTCGGGCGCGTCTGACGGCGACGCTGCGGCCCTGGCCGCTTCGATGAAATACGCGACGATTATGGTGGCAACGGTACCAATCCTCTTTATTTATCCGTTCCTGCAGAAGTACTTTGTGAAAGGCGCGCTGATTGGCGCGATCAAAGGATAACGGCGGCGGAAGCCGCCCGTCCTTCTAGCCTATCAGTTTGTATATCCTTGAAACGGCTCTATGCCATCCCTAAACGCCACGTCCATGAAAGGGAGGCGGAGCCGTTTGTCTTTGCTTGAAAGGAGGTGAAGGATTTCAAAATAACGGCCGGCAAGGTTGTCCTCTGTGTTAGCGGACAAAAAGACCCTGAAGGCTGTGCGGATTCTGCTTATTTTTTCAAGAAAAATGTAAGCGCTTCAATTAATCGTGAGACCGAAAGGATGTGCTGTAATGAAAGGAATACGTAGACCAAGTGTATGGTTATTGATTGTGTTCATGCTATTCGTGATGATCCCCGGTGCAGGGCTTGCCGCTGACGCCAAGCTGACGATTCCGGCCGCCAATGTAACGGCAAGCGCGGACGATGGCAATGTACCGGCTAATGTGATTGACGGCAATTTGACTACCCGCTGGTCAGCGAGCGGCGATGGACAGTGGATTAAGTTCCAATTGAGCGCCGATGCCAAAGTGTCGTTCATCAAGATCGCTTTCCTCAATGGGGATACGCGCACATCGACCTTCGATATTCAGACCTCTGTCGATAACGTAACGTTTACGACGGTTCAGTCCGGTATTACGAGCGCACTATCCGCCGGCTTGCAGACGTTTGATTTTCCCGATGTCGACCCAGTGCGTTATGTGCGCATTGTCGGTCATGGCAACTCGGCGAACGCGTGGAACAGCTACACGGAAGTTGAAATGTATGGCGATGTGTCGGCGGCCGCGCCAGCCAGTACGAAGTTTGCGCTTTCCGGCTCCGCCGTTGCAGCGAGTGCGGATGATGGCAATGTCCCGGCTAATACGGTAGACGGCGATCAGGCTACGCGCTGGTCGGCGAGCGGCGACGGCCAGTGGATCCGCTATGACCTGGGGAGTCAGGCGACGGTGTCGCTGATCAAGATCGCCTTCCTGAACGGCGATACGCGCACGTCTACATTCGATATTCAAACGTCACCGGACAATGTGACTTACACTACGGTGCAATCGAATGTAACGAGCGTCCTGGCGGCGGGCTTGCAGACGTTTGATTTTGCGGATGTCTCCGCCGTCCGTTATGTCCGCATCGTGGGTCACGGCAACTCGACGAACACGTGGAACAGCTATACGGAAGTCGAGATTTATGGCTATTCGTCTTCTTCCCCTGGCAACGAGGTGGCTGTCTCCACATCCGCTCAGTTAGCCTCCGCGATTAGCAATGCGACAGCAGGTACGACGATCGTGCTTGCCAACGGCACCTACTCGCAATCGGGTCCATTTACCGTAACGGGCAAAAACGGCACATCGACCTCGCCAATCCGCATCAAAGCGGCCAATCAAGGGATGGCTGTCATTTCCGGTGGCGCATCTCTGCAAATCAGCAACTCCTCGTATATCGTGGTTGAAGGCTTGAAATTCACGAATACCGGGAATACCGCACTGCTGCTCGACGGGTCCAACCATATTCAGGTGACCCGTAATAAGTTTGCCTTGCCGGCAACGGGCGGGGGGCTTATCTGGCTGCAAGTCAGCGGGGTGAACAGCCATGACAACCGCATCGATCATAACGATTTCGGCAACAAAAGCGACACCGAACCGCTCATCGCTTACCAAGGCGATAACAACGGGCATATTTCGCAGTACGATGTCATCGAGTACAACTATTTTCACGATGTCGGCCCTTGGGTAGACAATGGTAAAGAGACGATTCGTCTGGGTTTGTCGGGCATCTCACTGTCCAACGGGTACAATACGATCCAGTACAACGTGTTTGAGAATTGCGACGGGGAGCCTGAGATCGTATCCGTCAAGAGCAGCAACAATACCGTGCGCTACAACACCTTCTTGACATCCAAGGGCGGGCTGACTTCCCGACACGGTCATCAAAACTCTTTTTACGGCAACTTCTTCCTGGGGGATGGCGTGGAGACAGAGGAAGCGGGTATCCGCATTTATGGCAACGATCATAAAATCTACAACAATTATATGGAGAAATTGACGAAAGAACCCATTTTCATCGACAGCGGCAACTATGACGGCGGCACAAGCGGCTACCCGGCGAACCCGTCTGCCACCGATTTGGCGGCACAGTGGAAAGTGTACCGGGCGCTAGTGGTGAATAACACGATTGTGAACAGTGCTTTGGGCATTACGGTCGGCACTGCAAGCAAGACGTATGCGCCTCAAGACAGTGTCATTGCCAACAATATCGTGCGCAACACCACCGGTACCTTGTATAAAGAATCGGTTACGAGCAATACCACGTTCCAAGGCAATATCGGCTATGGCAGTACACTTACCAACAACGCTTCCCGTACATCCGCGCAGATTAACGGGGTGGATCCGCAGTTCACAACCGTGAACGGCCTGCAAAAGCTTTCCGCCACCAGCCCTGCCATCAATGCGGCGGTCGGTTCTTATCCGTTCGTGACGACGGATATGGATGGCGAAACGCGATCGACAAACGATATCGGGGCCGATGAGCGCTCATCCAGCACGGTATTTGCGAATCGTCCGTTGACGTCTGCGGATGTCGGGTTGTTGGCTCCGTAAAGGGAGAAACATAGGGCAACGTCGCAGGAAATAAGAGCGGTAAAACCTATCTATTTCCACGAAAATAGGGATATCGGCCGAGATAAGAGTGGCTAACCCCTCTTAACAGAGCGAAAATGGCTTATTTCCGCAAGTTAGAAGGGGCTGGGCCCTTTTAGATCTAGTTCATTTAAGGAAAACGGCCCGGATCGCGGGCATTAAGAGTGGCTAGCCCCTCTTAGCTAGGCGAAAATAGCAAATTTTCACAAATTAGAAGGGGTTAGACCCTCTTAGTTCTAGTTAGTTTAAGGTTACCTGCCCCGTTGCGGCCGTTCGGAGTATTCTTAGGCAAACAGACAACATTGGGGGTTCTCTGGGCGTGGGCTAGGTGGGAAGTCAGTTGTTGTAGTTAACACAGAAATGTGCAGTTTGTGCGAATAGTCAAGCAAGCGGGGTTTGATGCGTGTAGGAGTCTATTGCTGCAGTTACCACAGAAAGAGCAGTTTGCTGAAATATACGCTAGTAACCGGGAAATTTACCTAGGGTCCAATTCGTTACATCACACTATCGACGAGGTGAAAAGCCATGAAGGAAGCGGTCATCGTATCGATCACGCGCACGGCGGTCGGGCGCGCGAAGAAAGGCAGCTTCGCCCAGACGCGGGCGGAGGATTTGGGGAAGGCCGTCCTGGAGGAGGCGGTACGGCGGGTTCCGGGCCTCGACAAAGGCGATGTCGAGGACATTATTATCGGCTGCGCCATGCCGGAAGGCGAGCAGGGGCTGAACTTCGCCCGCACGATGGCGCTGTATGCGGGCTTTCCCGTGACCGTACCGGCGATCACGGTCAATCGATTCTGCTCCTCCGGCTTACAGGCGATTGCCTATGCGGCGGAGCGCATTATGCTGGGCCACGCGGAGGTGATCGTCGCCGGAGGCGTCGAAAGCATGAGCCACGTCCCGATGACGGGCTTCAAGCTCTCGCCGCATCCGACGCTGGTGGAGACCATGCCCGAGCTTTACATGGGCATGGGCCACACGGCTGAAGCCGTCGCGCAGCGCTTCGGCATCTCGCGCGAAGCGCAGGATGGCTTCGCGATGCGCAGCCATCAGAAGGCGGCGGCGGCCATCGCAGCGGGCCGCTTCACGGATGAGATCGTGCCGGTGAGCACGAGCGTCAAGGGCATTGGCGAGAACGGCAAGCCGTTCGTTCGCGACTATGTGTTTGCCACCGACGAAGGTGTCCGCCCGGACACGTCGATGGAAGGGCTCGCCAAGCTGAAGCCGGCGTTCAGCTTGAATGGGTCGGTGACGGCGGGCAACGCGTCACAAACGTCTGACGGCGCCGCAGCCGCCGTGCTCATGAGCCGCGAGCGGGCGGAGGCGCTGGGGCTGAAGCCGATGGCGACGTTCCTGTCTTTTGCGCTCTCCGGTGTCGAACCGGAAATTATGGGCGTCGGGCCGGTCAAGGCGATCCCGAAAGCGCTCCAGATGGCCGGGATTACGCAGGAGCAGGTCGGCCTTTTTGAAATTAATGAAGCGTTCGCCTCCCAATGTGTACACATTATCCGGGAGCTGAACATGAACGAAGAGCTCGTGAATGTGAACGGCGGCGCCATTGCGCTCGGGCATCCGCTCGGCTGTACGGGGGCGAAGCTGACCACGAGCCTGATTTACGAGCTCCAGCGCCGAGGCGGCGGATATGGGGTTGTGTCGATGTGCATCGGCGGCGGGATGGGCGCAGCCGGCGTCTTTCAAGTTCATGCGCCGGAAACGGCGGCGGCAGGGGAGTAAGGCAGACCGAATCGAAGGAGAGATGAACGATGGCAGATAAAGTGATTGGCGGCAGTTTTGTCATTACGGATCAGGACGCATCGCAAATTTTGACGCCGGAGGATTTTACGGAAGAGCATCGCATGATTGCGGAAACGACGCGCGATTTTGTGTCGGGGGTCGTAGTGCCGCAGGATGAGCATTTGGAAAAACTGGACTACGATCTGACAGTGAAGCTGATGCGCAGTGCTGGCGATCTGGGGCTGCTCGGCGCGGATGTGCCGGAAATGTACGGCGGGCTCGGCCTCGATAAGGTCAGCTCAACGATCATCAGCGAAAATTTGGCGCGCGCTTCCTCGTTTGCCCTCTCCATCGGCGCACACGTCGGGATCGGTACGCTGCCGATCGTGTTCTTCGGCACGCCGGAGCAGAAGCGCAAATATTTGCCGGACCTGGCGACGGGCGCCAAAATCGCCGCCTACTGCTTAACGGAGCCGGCCTCAGGCTCAGATGCGCTCGGCGCCAAGACAACAGCGCGTTTATCCGATGACGGCAAGCACTATATCTTGAACGGCTCGAAATTATATATTACGAATGCCGGGTTTGCGGATATTTTTATCGTGTATGCCAAGGTGGGGGGCACGGATTTCTCGGCGTTCATCGTGGAAAAAGGCGACCCCGGCTTCACGCTCGGCCCGGAAGAGAAAAAAATGGGCATCAAAGGCTCCTCGACGCGCCCGTTATTCTTCGAAGATGTGCGCGTGCCGGTAGAAAATTTGCTGGGTGAGATTGGCAAGGGCCATCTGATTGCTTTTAATATTTTGAACATCGGACGGTATAAGCTTGCGACAGGCTGCGTGGGCGCCTGCAAAGAAACGATTGAACTGGCGGTCAAGTACGCGAACACCCGTAAGCAGTTCCAGACGCCGATCTCCCGCTTCCCGCTGATCGGGAAGAAGCTCGCCGATATGAACATCCAGACGTATATGTTGGAGAGCATGGTTTACCGGACGACGGGCCTGTTCGATACGATGCTGAAGGACATCGATCCTTCCGCTTCGGACTCCGGCCGAAGCGCGGCTAAAGCGATCGCTGAATACGCGCTGGAATGCTCGATTAACAAGGTTTTTGCCTCCGAGGTGTTGGATTTCGTGGCGGATGAAGGTCTGCAAATTCACGGCGGCTACGGCTTCATCCAGGAATACAAAGTCGAGCGCATTTATCGGGATTCGCGGATTAACCGGATATTTGAAGGGACGAATGAAATTAACCGGCTGCTCATCCCCGGCACGCTTGTGAAGAAGGCGATGAAGGGTGAGCTTCCGCTCCTACAAAAAGCCCAAGCGCTGCAAGCCGACCTGCTCTCCTACATCCCGGGGCAGACGTTCGAAGGCACACTGGAGGAAGAAACGCATCTCGTATCGATGGCGAAAAAGGTGTTCCTCATGGTCGGCGGTCTGGCGGTCCAAAAGTACGGATTGACACTCGAAAAGCAGCAGGAAGTGCTCAGCTTGCTCGCGGATATGATGATTCAGATTTTTGCGGCGGAAAGCGGGCTCTTGCGCACGAAAAAACTGATCGAACGGCAGGGCGAGACGAAAGCCGAGCATGCGATTCAAATGACGACCGTGTTCGTTCACGAAGCGTTTGATAAAATCGAGGCATACGCGAAGGAAGCGCTTAGTACGATGGAAGAAGGAGATGTGCTTCGGACGCAGTTATCCATTCTCAAAAAGTTGTCAAGACGCAGCAGCGTGAACACGATCGGTCTGAAGCGCGACATCGCCGCACGTGTCATTCAGGGTGAGAAATATGTGATTTCATCATCGATGTGACTACTTGAAGGGGATGGTATGCGATGAGTGGAGCAAAGCCGTGGCTTCGCCATTATCCGGCGGAGGTGGCGCCGACTTATGAATACCCGAAGCATAATCTTGCGCAGTTCATGATCGATTCGGCGCACCGGTATCCGCAGCGAAACGCCTTGCATTTCATGGGCGCGAATTTAACGTATCGCGAATTGCTGGACGCCTCATATCGATTTGCACATGCGCTGCAGGACTTGGGCGTGCTCCCTGGGGAGCGTGTATCCATTATGCTGCCGAACTGTCCGTCAGCCATTATTGCCTACTATGGCACGCTGTTGATGGGCGGGATCGTCGTGATGACGAATCCGCTTTATGTCGAACGGGAGCTGATTCATCAGCTCTCCGATTCGGAGGCGAGGGTGATCGTGACGCTTGACCTGCTCTTTAACCGCGTGCAAAAAGCGAAAGTGCATACCGCCATTCAACATGTCATCGTTACGTCGATTAAAGATTATTTGCCTTTTCCCAAGAATCTGCTATATCCGATTAAAATGCGCAAAGATGGCACCCCCCTCCGTGTGGTCTACGGAGAAGGCGTACACGCCTTCAAAAAGCTGCTTCGCGCGGCCTCGAACGAGCCGACCTGCGCCGTTGTGGACAGCGATGAGGACATTGCGCTCCTGCAATATACGGGCGGTACAACCGGGTTTGCCAAAGGGGTGATGCTGACCCACAGCAACCTGATTGCCAACACGATTCAGACCAGCCGATGGTGCTACCGCAGGGAAGAAGGAGGAGATCGATTTCTTGGGGCAATCCCTGTCTTTCATGTATTCGGTCTGACGGTGCTGCTCAATCAGTCCATGTATCAGGCGGGAATGCTCATCCTGATTCCGCGGTTTGATGTCGATATGATTTTGGATACGATTCATAAACTGAAGCCGACCATTTTCCCTGGTGCTCCGACGATGTATGTTGGCCTCATCAATCATAAGCGAGCGAAAGAGCTTGATCTTTCTTCTATTAATATATGTGTAAGCGGTTCAGCGCCTCTGCCGCTGGAGGTTCAAGAGCGATTTGAAGAACTGACCCACGGTCGATTGATCGAGGGCTATGGGTTGACGGAAGCATCGCCGGTTACGCACGCGAATCCGATCTGGGGTTTCCGCAAAATTGGCTCGATCGGCCTGCCGTTCCCGGATACCGATGTGAAGGTTGTTGATTCGGATACTGGCGAAGAACTTCCCGTCGGCGTGATCGGCGAAATTGCGATTAAAGGCCCGCAGGTGATGAAAGGCTACTGGAAACGAGAGAAGGAAACAGCCATGACGCTCAAGAACGGTTGGCTGTATACCGGCGATATGGGCAGGATGGATGAGGACGGCTTTTTCTCGATCGTCGATCGCAAAAAGGATTTAATTATTGCAGGCGGATATAATATTTATCCGAGGGAGATCGAAGAGGTGCTGTATGAGCACCCGGCTGTTCTGGAAGCGGCGGTTGCCGGCGTACCGGACGAATACCGCGGAGAAACGGTAAAGGCGTTCATCGTCGTCAAACCGGGGATGACGCTGACCGTGCAGGAACTCGATACCTGGTGCCGGGAGCGGCTGGCCGCTTATAAAGTGCCGCGGAAGGTCGAATTCCGCGAAACGCTGCCGAAGACGATGGTCGGCAAGGTGCTGCGGCGCAAGCTGCTGGAGGACGAGACGACCGCGTGATGGGTTTTAGCAAAAGGGGAAGCCCTTTACAAGCGAAGTGGAGGGAGTCCGATGGACGATTCAGAAAATGTGATTAATCATAACATGCAGCGATTAGCCGAGGCCGCAGCGTCCACCTTTTGGGGGTATTTGGGCTGTGAGTTCGTCCATATCCAGGATGGGGTGGTGACGATTGCGCTCGAAGCCAAGCCGCATCACCTCAATCCGATCGGGATGGTGCACGGCGGCGTTCTATCGTCGTTGCTGGACACGGCCATGGGCATTGTCACCATGACCGCCAGGCCGGAGGAGAAGGTCGTCACGACGAACCTCAATGTGCATTTCGTTTCTCCATTATATGCAGGACGATTGCTCGTGACGGCGGAGCTTGTACATCAGTCTCGTAAAATGCTGACTGCGCAAGGCCGCGTGACGGACAGCGAAGGGAAGCTGGGAACGATGGGGACGGGGACGTTTCGCGTGATTTGATGTGAGAGCCTGATATGAGAGGACGGGGTTCCGCCGTTGGCGGCAGCTGCGTCCTTTTTGGTATGCGTATATGTTATATAAACTAACATATATTTATTAATTTTTCGTGAAATTTTCGTTAAATTGCTTTTTATGTAACATTATATAACACAAGAGCATTGACTGAACGAGGGTGATCATCCTATAATCGGTACAAAGGCTAAGGCGAAGGGGGAAGCGAGATGCATCTGACTATTCGAGAAGCATTGACTATATATCCACTAACAGAAGCGAAATTGGTAGCAGGCAAGCAGGGCGAAACCCGCATCGTGAAATCCGTCAACGTGATGGATGCGCCGGACATTGCCGATTGGACGAAATCCGGCGAGATGTTGTTCACAACGGCGTTTGCGATGAAAGACAACCCGCAAGAGACGGTAAACTTGCTGCGCAAATTGAATGAACGCGGCGCAGCCGGTCTTGGCATCAAGCTGGGGCGATTTTGGACGGAGCTTCCGCAGGTGGTTGTGGATGAAGCGGACCGGCTTAATTTTCCGATTATCGAAATGCCTTTTCAATTTACGTTTTCCGATCAAATGAACGCATTGTTCAATGCGGAATACAAGCGCAACACCGAGCTGCTGCAAACTGTACTCGAAAAGCAAAAAAAGCTGATGCAATTCGGCCTCAAGCAAGACAACATGGGTGCGATGTTCCAATTGATCGGTGAGATCTTGGGTTATCCGATGGCGGTTGTCGGGGCGAGGGGACAGGTTTTATATAATACGAGCGCATGGAGTGAGGAGCAGCTTGCGCAAAATTGGCCGCGAAAGCGCAAATCCGGCTGGGTTTACGCCGGCAAAGACCGCGCCTACCGCGTCGGGCTGCAGCAGCAGGACGACGAGCCGCTCGGCCATTTGCTCATCATTCCGGATGTGATGCTGCTCGCGACGGTGGAGGAAGGCTTGTTTCAGCAAGCCGCGGACATTTTAACGTTCCATATGAGCTACACGTTTCGCTCCCATGTGGAGGCGACGGCCGAACGGGATTTGCAAAATCAACTCATCCGCTACCTCGAGAAGGGAACTTCCCTGGAAGACTTTATCGAGATGGCGGAAGCAAGGGGTTCCTTTATTTTCACCGGAGCCTATCAATGCGTCATCGGCAAAAGCAAGGTGGAAAGCCTATCGGCCGATACCGCTGCGCAAAAGCTGAGCGACGTGAAACAATACATGGAGTCGCATGCCAAAGCGAGCCAGCTCCGCGGGTTTCATTTTATGCTGAAAGATCGTTTGTTCTCGATTTACTCGACGACGCAAGCGGATGGCTTCCCGGAAGAGGAGCTGACACAGCTGCTTAGCAAATTCGATGGGGATGCCGGCTCCCGCGATGATGGGTTCGTATTCTATATGTCCGGCGTCAAAATAAAGCCGAACGCGCTGCGCGAAGCTTATCAAGAATGCGGAGAAACGCTGCGGATGGCGGAAAAGTTGAGCCTGCCCGACCGGGTGCTGCAATACGAAACGATCGAGTTCGCACATCTGTTCCAGCATCTCTCTTCCTCCAGCATGGAAGATTATTGCGCTAAAATTTTGCGTCCGCTGCTCGAGAAAGACCCGGAATACTCCCAAGAAATGATCCGCACGCTCGAGGTGTTCATCCGCAACGACGGCCAAGTGAGCGAAGCGGCAAAGCAATTATTCATTCATCGGAATACCGTCACGTATCGGTTAGAGAAGATCAGCGACTTGCTGCAGGTCGATTTTAAAAAGGTGAACGACCTGCTGAAGCTGAAAGCCGTGTTTCTTTTCCGGCAGTTTTTGCAAGCGAGAGCGTAGATGTGTGAAGGGATCCCCTGTGCCGGTTGGTGCGGGGGATTTTTTTGTGTTCGAGTATATCTGGGCCAATGTAACTATTTACGCAGTTCATTGTTATTTGTTAAGTTGATTGTGTGGAATTATTTTACAATTAAATTTTGAGAGAGAGGGGGGCGTGTATGAAAAGAGCGATACTTTATTGCCTCGTTTTCATTCTATTGATTTGCATGCTCGCCGCGTGTAATCGTCCAGCCAAGATGAACGGGGCTAATGAGTTTGCTTATACAAACACCAACTATCATTTTAGCTTGATGATTCCGAAAGCTTGGGAGGGCAAGTATGAGATTAGTGAGGAAAGCAATCGCGTTGTTTTTTCAAATCCCTCAAATAAATCTGCGGGTGGCCGACTATTCGTTATTGATGTCTGGACGAAAAGTAAATGGATGGAGGAAGGGGAGGCGTTGATCAAGCTTATTCATATTACGAAAGTTGGAGAAGCCGACGATGCCGTGTTTACGTTCAGTACGCCTACCGATGTGCAGTATTCACTTGAAGATGAGAAGAGGAAGAGTGAGTATCTGCAATTATCCAAGGACGTAGAAGCCATAAAATCTTCTTTTAAACTTAACTAAATTTCTCGTGCTCGCTGGTGGCTTATCCGTAGCTAACATTGATTCCCTGCCCCCTTTACTTTATAATGATTATTAAATAACAAAAATAAAGGAGTGGCGGCACATGGCGGCATGGAAGGAATTGACGTCTTTAAACGAATGGCAGCAGGTATGGGAGCAGTCCGCAGACAAACCAGCGGTTATTCTCAAGCACAGCACAACGTGTCCAGTTAGCGCGAGCGCGATGGATGAATTCGAGGAATACTTAGCGGGCGAGCATAATGGCGACGTGGACTACTATATGGTAAAAGTAATCGAGTCTCGCCCTGTGTCGAATCAAATTGCCGAGGACTTGGGCATCAAGCATGCATCTCCGCAAATTTTGTACTTTAAGAACAAAGAGTCGATCTGGAACACATCGCACTGGTCTGTAACGAAGAAGCACATGAGCGCGGTGTTGGACTAAGTTCGTTGGATGAAACCTATCGATCGCCCTGAGTGAAGGGGTGGCGGTAGGTTTTTTTGTGCCTGTGCCTTCGCGGAATCTATAACCACCCCTTGAGATCGCCCCGGAATTACCCTCCACTGCCTCCACCAACCGACGCACCTGCAAAAAGTACAATACATTTCGCAAAAATGCCCGATTTGAGAGGTGATCATGCAAAAAGTACAGCAAATGTTGTTCTTTTCCTAGACAATGAGCTGATTTGGGTGCGATTGGTGGTGCTAGTTAAAGAATTTGAGCCAGTTTTAACCTAATTAGGGCTGACGAGGAGGAGATGGTGTTTGGTGCGAGGAAGATAGCTAGCTTTTTTGGGAGAATAGCGCCAGGAGAGGAATTTTATTTATTTGAACAATGTTCAAATAATCATTGGCAAGCTAAGCAACCTCCGATATACTTATCTGATGACTGCATGAGATGACGACTTAAGGAGTTTACTTGTTATGAATGCCATGAACCGCACTAAAATTCCCATTCCGATCTTCATTGTAATTGCGATTATCGCGATTTCGTTTTCCTCGATTTTTGTTCGTTGGTCTGACGCTTCGGCGGCGGTGACGGCCATGTATCGGCTGTTTATCACCAATGTGCTGATGCTGCCGCTTCTATGGGGCCACTTGCCGGAAATTCGGCGCATCCGCCCGCGAGAGTGGGGGCGACTCGCAATGTCCGGCATCATGCTGGGCCTGCACTTTCTGTTCTGGATGCAGTCGCTCCATTATACAACAGTGGCGAGTTCGACGGCGATTTTGACGCTGGAGCCGATTTTCGTGCTGGCCGGCGCGTTTATGCTGCACGGTGTCCGGACAAGCCGCGAGGCGCTTTTAGCGATGATTCTTGCGATCATCGGTGCTATTTGCATCGGCTGGGGCGATTTTCAGTTCTCAGGAACGGCGCTTCGAGGGGATATTCTGTCCTTTATCGGGACGGTGGCGGTCGCTTTCCACATGCTGCTAGGCAAAAAGCTGCGTGATCACATCTCGGCGTTCGTGTACAGCTTCTTCGTTTTTTTATTTGCCGGACTAACGCTCGCGGCTACGAATGTATACACCGGGGAAGCGTTCGCCGGCTACCCGCTGCGCGATTGGATCGTGTTCGGCTTGCTCGCCGTCGTGTCGACGATTTTCGGCCACTATATTTTCAATTGGCTGCTCAAATATATGAAAGCCTCGTCAGTCTCCATGACAGTGCTCGGCGAGCCGTTGGGCGCATCGGTGCTGGCGTACTTTCTGCTTGGAGAAAAAATCACGCTTGTCCAGCTTGGCGCCGGGCTGATCCTGTTGATCGGGGTCGCGCTGTTTTTGCGCAGCAACGAAGGGGACTAACGACAATAACCTCGCCGTCTTCTGGAAGCGGCGAGGCTGATCCTTGCGGAGACAGTGCGGATGGCGCTAATGCTCAGAGAAGCCGAGCGAATTCATCTTTGATGGCCGCCAGCAGAGCCGGGGCGGCCAGCACGTCGTACGCCGTATAGGCAAGCGCCTTGGCGGTGAAAATCATCGCGTCGAGCGCAGGCTCCTGCAGCGCCAGATCGCGGAATTCCTTCGTGTGCAGCATGTGGCGCTCGCCCACGACTTTGACAAACGGGTGGATCGTCGGACATTGGATCGACACGTTGCCCAGGTCTAGCGAGCCGTGATCCTTGCCCACCTCGATCTCCTCCGGTTTTACTCCCATCGCCAGCAGCTGCTTCGTAAATACGTCGGACAACGTGTGATTCGTACGCAGCTCGTCGTACGAATACTCGTAGTTCGACGTTTTTAGTGTGCAGCCGGTTTGCAGGGCGGCGCCTTCCGCGCAGGCGAGCACTTTGCGGACAAGCTCATTCGTGTACGCTCGCGTACCCGAGCGCACATAAAACTGCGCGACCGCATAGTCGGGAATGATGTTCGGCGCTTGGCCGCCTTCCTTGATGATCCCGTGGATGCGGGCATCGGTTTTCAACTGCTGACGCAGCGCGTTCACGCTGTTGAACAACTGAATGACGGCATCGAGCGCGTTGATGCCTTCATACGGCTGAGCGGCCGCATGCGCGGCGCGGCCGAAAAACTCATACTGAATCGCGTCCATGGCCAGCGATTCGCCGGATTTCTCGAACGTGTAGTACGGATGCGCCATCAGCGCAATGTCCACGTCACGGAACAAACCGGCCGCCGCCATTGGCACTTTGGCGCCTTTGGTCTCCTCCGCGGGCGTGCCGTACACGCGGATACTGCCGCCCGTCTCCGCGAGGGCGGCTTTCAGGCCGACGGCGGCGGCAATGCTCATCATGCAGATGAGATGATGCCCGCACGCGTGTCCCAGATCCGGCAGCGCGTCGTACTCCGCCAGGTAGGCGACGACGGGGCCGGGTTTCCCGGAGTCGTACGTCGCGAGGAACGCCGTCGGGATGTCGAGGACGGCGTGCTGGATCGCGAAGCCGTGGCTTTCCAACTCGGCGGTCAACCGGGCGTACGCCTGAAACTCTTCATGGCCGAGCTCAGGATTCGCGCCGATAAATCGGGAAATATGTTTAAATTGCTCTGCAAATTGATCGATGGTAGCGGCGATGATTGTTTTCATAGGGGATCTCCTTTATTGATTGCGTCTACACTCCATTGTAGTATAAAGAAGATCGAACTACCAACATACGCAAGAGAAAGGCGGCAAACCCAGATGATGAAATACGGTGCTGAGCACGAGGAGCATCAGTTTGACTTGAAATTTCGCGAGGCGGAGGAGCGTGGGCAGTGGCGGGATCTGTATCTGGATCTGACGTTCAAAGCGGGTCAAGCGCAGCCGGAAGACTTGGAAGATCCGTCCGTCCTCGTGATCTGCAACCAGCATGGCGATATTGTCCAAATCGTGCTGCATGACGGCGGCTGCGACTGTGAATTTCAATTTACCCCAATGGAAAAGGCGCAGATCGAAGATTTCGTAGCGAAGCATGTAAGCGTGTAAAAAAATGGCGAATGTCCACGTAAATGTATCCCTTCCCAATTTGGGCGCTGGCGCATATAGTATAGTACGTCACGCTTAAAGGAGAGGATGGCAGTGGAAAAAGGAATACATTATTTGGCGTTTGGCGATTCACTGACCGTTGGTTATGGTGCTTCGGAAGGGCATGGCTTCGTACCCATTCTTCAGAATAGACTCAAAAGCAAGCTGAACGTACCGGTTACGCTAAAGCATGCGGGTACAAACGGGGCCACAACCGGGCAGCTGCTCGAAGCCATCATGTCCGATGCCGAATTGCAAATGGAAATCCAGAAAGCGACTCTCATGACGATTACAGCGGGCGGCAACGATTTGATCCAAGCGGCGATTCCGTTCTTTTACGAAGGTGACAATGCAGTGCTGAAAGCCGCGCTGCACACGTACGAAACCAATTACCGGCGAATGATTAATGCCATTAACAAGATTCGTGCAGGCATCACCAAGCCCTTGCTTATTGCGGTGATCGGTTTGTATAATCCGATTCCTCAAGTCCCCGATGCGGCATATTGGGTGCAGCGGTTCAACCTGTTCCTGCGCAAGTTGGAGCAGCCGCATCTTTGTGTTGTGCAGGTGTATGACGCCTTCGTCGGGCAGGCAATGCGCTACATTTCCGATGACGCCATTCACCCGAACGAAGATGGCTATGAGCAAGTGGCGAACCGACTGGAGGCCGCTCTTTTGGAGCAGCTGCAGCAGCTCTATTTTGCCTGAACGCATGTTACCGGACATAGCCGAAAACGGAAATAAAATGACAGGCGCTGCCAGCAAGTACAAACACGTGCCAGATGGCGTGGTGATAGGGGATGCGCCGCCATACATAGAAGATGGAACCGAACGTATAAAGGAGCCCGCCCGCGACGAGCCAGACGATACCGCCCAGCGCAAGGTTTTCATAGAGCGGCTTAAAGGCCGCGACGATCAACCAGCCCATGAGAATGTAGCATAGGGTTGAAACGAGCACGAACCTTTTGACGTAATACACTTTGAGCACAATGCCGAGGATGGCGAGTCCCCAGATGACGCCGAAGTACGTCCAACCCAGCGCACCGCGCAGTGTAACAAGTAGATACGGTGTATAGGAACCGGCAATCAGCACATAAATCGCAGCATGATCGAGCACCTCGAATACATCCTTCACCCGCGGGGTCTGAAAGGCGTGCAGCAGCGTGGAGCAGGTGTAGAGCAGAAGCAACGCGCTTCCGAAGATGCTGAACGAAACAATATGCCAACCGTTGCCTTCCTGGCAGGCGATTACGACTAGAAGGACAAGCGCAGCGAGACTTAGCACGATTCCGAAGCCATGGGATATGGCATTGGCTTTTTCTTCCTTGGCACTATAAGTCATAGACATTGGACAACCCTTCTTTCCAAATTACTTTAAGGCATTAATTACAACATAGATAGGACGATGCGGAGATGTTTTTACCTTCATTTGAGTTGAAAAATAAAGTCGCGCTTGTCACAGGCGCAGGCCGAGGGATCGGTCGGGCATTGGCGATCGGCCTCGCGGAAGCGGGGGCGGACGTGGCAATTTTGGCCCGAACGGCAGACGATCTTGCCGCTGTTGCGGAGGAGATTCGCATGATCGGCAGACAAGCCTACCCAGTGACGGTCGACGTCACGAAGCGGGAGGACGTCGAGCAGGCGGTAGCCGAAGTTATCCAACAGACCGGACGTATTGATATTCTGATCAATAACGCGGGCATGAACATCCGCAGCCAAGCGCTAGCTGTGACGGATGAAGAATGGGATAAGATCATGCAAACGAATCTCAAGTCGGCGTTCTTATGCTCCCAAATTGTGGGTGGACATATGCGTGAGCAAGCTTACGGCCGTATTATCAATATCGCGTCTGTCGCCGGGCATGTGGCGCTCCGGACGGGAGTCGTGTATGCCGCAACGAAGGCGGCGATGATTCAGATTACCAAAGTACTCGCGTTGGAGTGGGGCCCCTACGGCATTAACGTGAACGGGATCGGGCCGTGGTATTTCCGGACTCCGCTGACGGAGAAAATGTTGGATCAGCCTGACTATTTGGCCGAGATTATCGCAAGAACGCCGCTGCGCAGAGTCGGCGAGCTGCAAGAGCTCGTGGGACCGGCGGTATTTCTGGCATCGGATGCGGCCAATTACGTTACGGGTCAGACCCTGTTCGTCGACGGCGGGATGACCATCTACGGCTTTTAGAAGAAGGTCTTTACAGCCTGACCTGGGCGTGAAAATCTTCACTTGAATTTGAGACTTCGCAGATAAGGTGGTAAGTGGCATGTCACGTGTCCGTATTTTTACCGATAGCACGAGTGATTTGGGAGCGGAGCTGCTGCGGCAGCACGAGATTGGGGTTGTGCCGCTCTATGTGGTTTTCGAGGATGAGACGTATCAGGACGGCGTGACGATGCATGCAGAACGGTTATTCCAGCGGGTGGCTGAAACGGGTAAGCTGCCGAAGACAGCGGCGCCATCGCCGGCTGATTTTGAACATGCGTTTCGACCTGTCATCGAGGCGGGTGACGACATTGTGTATATCGGACTTTCGTCTGAAGTTTCATCCACCTATCAAAATGCGAAAATTGCCGCCGACGCGTTCCCGGAGGGACGCATTACGGTGATCGATTCCCGCAGCCTATCGACCGGCATCGGCATGCTGGTGCTGACGGCGGCAGAAGCGGCGGAACAGGGCAAGAGCGCTGCAGAAATTCAGTCGATCGTTGAAGGGATGATCCCCAAAATCGACGTCGAATTCATTATCGATACGCTGGAGTTTTTGCATAAAGGCGGGCGGTGTTCGAGCTTGCAGCACTTTATTGGCAGTCTTTTGAAAATTAGACCGGTCGTGAAAGTGATTGACGGCGCGATGACCTTAACGGATAAAGTACGCGGCAAACGCGAGAAAGTGCTTGCGCAGCTGCTTGACAATGCCTTGGCCAATAAAGACGACATGAATACGTCCTTTATGTTCGTTACGCACGCGAAGGCGGCGGAGGAAGCCCACTATGTGAAGCGACGACTTGAAGAGCTTACGGGCATGAGCAAGGTTTATGTGACGGAAACCGGCTGCGTGATTTCGAGCCACTGCGGGCCGCAAACCGTCGGAATTGTATACGCCAAAAAATAAGAAATGATGTGGACAGCGATGACAACGATCAAGATTATGACAGACAGCAGTTGCGACCTTCCGGGTGAAATTGTAGGGGACATCGGGGTTTCGGTGGTTCCGCTCTCCGTACAGTTCGGCGAGGAGTGCATGAAGCCGGATATGGCGCTCGCGGATTTTTATGCGCGAATGAAAGAGGAAAGCAGTTTGCCGACAACCGCAAGTCCGTCTCCCCAGCATTTTCTCCATGAGTTTCAGAAGGAAGGTGCTGATCGGGATCTGCTTGTCATTTGTCTGTCCGCTCAGCTTAGTTCGACTTATCATCACGCCGTTATGGCGCGGGAGATGCTGCTCGAAGAGGGATATGCCGGGCGCATTGAAGTGATCGACTCTATGACGACCTCGCTAGGCCTGGGGGTACTCGTCTACCAAGCGGCACAGCAGGCTGCGGCGGGATTGCCGTTCGAGCAAGTGGTGCGCGGCGTGCATGCGGCGATTGCGAAGAGCGACACGTTCTTTTTCTTGGATACGCTGGAAAATGTGATCAAAGGCGGCCGCTTGGATCGCGTTCGCGGTACGGTGGCGTCTGTCTTGAATATTAAACTATTAATGAAGAAAAGCGATGAGGGCACGATCGAAGTCGTGGAGAAAATTCGTGGTACCCAGCAGGCGCTGAAAAAGTTGATGACATATCTGGATGCCAAGGTGCACGATTACGACAAGGACGTCATCGCCATAGCCCACAGCAATTGCGAGGCGAGAGGCCGCGACTTTATGCAGGCGCTGCTGCAAAAGCATCCGTTCCGCAACGTCCTGTTCGCGAACATGGGCACGGTTATCGGCACCTATGCCGGCGAGGGCGGCGTGCTGGTGGCGTATTAGGGGTTGAAAAGAGAGCCCGCTGGTCGACAGGGGCATAGCAAAGAAGAAGCCGCAAGCCCCAGGGGGCAGCGGCTTCTTCTGTTTAAAACGGCGACACCGTTGTCACGATGTCGGGATTATCGGCGGCGACGAGCGGCGATAGCTCGCCCGGCGCCAGCAGCCACAGCTCGTGCAGCGCGCGCGTGCAGCCCACGTAGAGCAGCTTCGCGTCCATGAGCGAAGCCTCGTAGTGCTTGGCGGTGGCGTCCACGAGCAGCACCGCGTCAAATTCGAGTCCTTTGGTCAAATAGACCGGAAGGACGGAAATGCCTCCGCGATACACGCGCTGATGCGCCGTGATCAGGTTGGCCTCATGGCCGGCGGCGGTCAGCTGCTCATGCAGCTCCTGCGCCTGCCGCTCCGTGCGCGTCACGACCGCGATGGTCGACGCGCTGCCGCTCTCGAGCGCAGTGAGCGCCTGCGCGATCTGCGCGAAGCGCTGTGCCGGCGCAGCCTGCAGCACGCGCACTTTGTTGCCGCTGCGGAATACCGGCACGGCGAGCAGCGGATTGTCGACGCCGCGCTCCAGCACGGCGTTGGCGAACTGGATGATCTCCATTGTCGAACGGTAGCTGCGATCCAGTTCAAAGTAGGCGGTGCCGTTTGCTTCAAAGAGACTGGAAAATTCCTTCCAGTCGTGAATGCCTTGATACGCGTGAATCCCTTGCGAGAGATCGCCGAGAATTGTAAACGAATGATTGCGCGTATACATGTCAAGCACGGCCACCTGAAATGGCGAGAAATCCTGCGCTTCATCGATCACAACGTGATCGAACAGCTGCTCCGACGGAACGCCGTTCAGCCTGGCGTGAATATATAACAGCGGGGCGAGATCCTCTAGCTCCACTTCTTTTTTCTTGAAACGCTTGAGCGAGGCGGCCGCAATCGGTCCTGGCACGTTGGAGGCGCTATCTTTTCCGTCGAATAGCTGCTTATAGAACGTAAAGGCCGTATGCTCCGGCCAACCGGTCAGATAGGTGCGCAGACGCTGCGCGCCTTTTTTCTTGAGCTCTTTTTTCTTGGTCTGCTCCCAGACTTTGTCGAGCTGCATTTCCATCCAGCGCTTGATGCGTGCGACGACGCGCTCGCGCCGTTTGATCAGCGGATAATGTTTGTTTTCCACAAAAAACCATTCGCGAATCATGGCAAGTTTCAATCTGGCGCCTTCCCAAGGGATGAAATCGTCGCTAGGCACGTAAGTCTTTTCAAACTCAGACAAGCGTGCGTCAATCGCATGTTGGAAAGCGACGGCGCCTTTCCAGCGGCCTGGGGCGTTGTCGTCGACGACAGGCCTTGCACTGCCTAGGGAGAACCAGGTTTGGAGCGTCATCGCAGGATCGGCGAGCTTGACTTCGTGATCCAGGACGTCAAGCACCCAGTCGGTGAACGTGTTCTGCTGAATGTTGCCGACACCGAGCTCAGGAAGAACCCCGGATATGTAATCGAGAAACATCGAGTTGGGGGCAAAAATAATCATGCGCTCTGCGCGGACTTGTTCCCTGTATTGATAGAGCATGAAGGCGAGCCTGTGCAGGGCGACGGTCGTTTTACCGCTGCCCGCGACCCCTTGAATGATGAGTGCGGTGTTTTTGGCGGCACGGATAATGCGGTCTTGCTCCGCTTGAATCGTCGAGACGATGTCGCGCAGCTTGTTGTCTTTGTTCTCGCCAAGCCGGTAGAGCAGGAATTCATCACCAACCGCCAGTGAATCGGCTTCCCGGTCGTACGTGTCGACGACACGCTGTAATATCTGTTTACGCACGACAAGGTTGCGCTTGAGGTACACGAGCCCTTCGATCAAGCCGTCCGGCGAATCGTAAGAAGCGGCATCGAGTCCTCCCGTAAAAGAGTAAAATAAGCTGGCCACGGGGGCTCGCCAGTCGATAACGAGCAATTGACCGGTGCGTTCGTCTTCGACACCGGTTTTGCCGATGTAAAGCGGTGCGGGGGATGCGGTGCCGGACTCCTGAAAATCCAATCGGCCGAAATAGGCTTCATCAATCGCTTTTGCCAAGTTGTGACGGCCATGCTCGCGCTGCGCCTCCAGTGCTTGCTCCGTCAGGTCGGGCCCGTAGTAGACAGGTGTCTCCCGGAGCCGCTTCAGCTGCTTGTCGATCTCCACATTGGTGCGTTCGAGTCGCTGCAGTTCTTCTTGATAGGCACTTTGAGTCTCTGTGTCCAAGATCAGTTACCTCCTAAGAGTTGGAATATATTGCTGTGGAAAAGAAAGCAGGTAAACACTATACCACACCTGACTTCATATATAAAGTGGTGCGGCATGTCTTAGGGCGGCGTAAGCTTTCTTCACTGATCTATTTGGGCTCTCCCCGCAGGAATGGTATACTAAGAGAGGAAAGAACCCCCACATGCGAAGGAGAAGATGCAGATGTCGATCTATGATATTGAAGTTCAAACCATTACAGGTGAAACAAAATCCCTGTCCGCCTACCGCGGTCAAGTGCTGCTCATTGTCAACACCGCAAGCGCATGCGGGCTGACGCCGCACTATCAAGGGCTGCAGGCGCTGTACGAGCAGTATGGCGACCAAGGCTTTACGGTACTGGGCTTCCCTTGCAACCAGTTCGCAGGTCAAGAGCCGGGAACGGATGAGGAAATTAAACAATTTTGCGAGTTGAATTACAACGTCACGTTCCCTTTATTTCATAAAATCGACGTCAAAGGCGAGAACGCGCATCCGCTGTACACGTATTTGCTCGCGAACACGCCGGAGCCTTACCGCACGGGCGACATTGAATGGAATTTCGTGAAATTCCTCGTAGATGCCGAAGGTAACATCATCAAGCAATACAGCGCACGGACAGAACCGGCGGCGATTGTGCCGGACATCGAAGCGCTGCTGGCGTAGGAGATGGTCATGGAACTCGTTGGCCGCATTGAAGCGGTGTGTATCGCGGACGGAGAGACCTTCCTTACACGCGACTTGGATGAGATTGAACTGAAGTTCGGAGGCATGGAGGGAGATCGGCATTTTGGGCTTTTGGCCAAGGCAGGCGTGCGCCAGCCGATGTATAAGCGTGGGCAGGAAATTATGAACCGCCGGCAGCTTAGCCTGGTTTCGGTGGAGGAGCTACGTGAGATTGCGGAGCGCATCGGTGTGCCCGAAGTGAAAGGCGAGTGGCTCGGCGCGAATCTGGTTGTGAGCGGCATTCCAGAGCTGACGAAGCTGCCCATGGGCCTTCGTTTCATGCTGCCAAGCGGGGCAGGCATCGTGCTCGAAGGCGAGAATGAGCCGTGCTCCGGGCCGGGGCGGATCATCGCCGAGCATTACGGCGACAAGCTGCTTACGAAGCTGTTCATTCAGCAAGCCCAGCAGAAGCGGGGCCTTGTGGGCTATGTCGAGCGGCCGGGCTTGATCCGGCGCGGGGATCTTTTTCGCATTTTGAGATAAAAAATTGACGCTTGGTTAAAGGAGTTTTGTCGGTTTGTAGCGAAAGAGTTGGAAAAAGCTCGGAAAAGAGCCTCGGCGCGGACCTGGAGGGTGTGGAAATGTCACTTAGCAATTGTGAGAGATGTGGAGCTATGATCATGAATCGGCCGGATCAGCTATGTGTGGCTTGTACCCAGCTGATGCTGGAGGAGGCTCAGGTTGTGAAGGCGTATATGCGCATGAACCCTAATGCGACCGTGATGGAGGTTTATCATCAAACCGGCGTTTCGCTGCAAACCATCAAAACGTTCATGCAAGAGTAATAGAGGAGATCAAGTTATGCCTCATATGGTAGTTAGGGGAATAAGCGCCCCAAGGATGGCTTCGATCAGCCAAGCGCTGATCCGGGAATTGGCCCAGGTGTGCGGCTGCGGCGAGGATAATTTTATGCTGGAATGTCTGCCTACGGTATCTATCTATGGCGGGACTGTGTGCGAAACGTATCCGTTTGTTGAAGTCGGCTGGTTTGAACGTGGACAGGACGTGCGGGACGCATACGCCGGCGTGCTCACCAAGCATATTCTTTCACTGGGTATTCCGGAAGTCGAAATCGCCTTTAAAGTATATCGGGAAGATAGTTATTACTGGAACGGAAAATTGGTGTAGCTTACAAAGACTGTACGCTGGAGGCGTCTCCGGATGTGCGGTCTTTTTGCATTGAAACGGGCTTTTCTTTAGGATGCTGCCTCCTTGCCCTGTCTGTCTTGCGAACGCTTTGCGGCCCAGCCACATATAAATTGAATAGAAGGTATGGGGGCCGTGAGCAACAGGGGACATCATGAGGGGGCATCCATGTGATTTCGATAAGCTTGTGCATGATTGTGAAAAATGAAGAACAATCGCTTGCCCGCTGCCTGAATTCCGTGGCAAGCATTGCAGATGAAATCGTGATCGTCGACACAGGCTCGACGGATCGGACGAAAGAAATTGCAGCCTCGTTTGGCGCGGTCATATACGATTTTGCCTGGAGGGACGACTTCGGCGCTGCGCGCAATTTCGCGTTCTCGAAGGCGACGCAGGAATACATCCTGTGGCTGGATGCGGACGATGAATTGGAGGAAGTGGACCGCATCAAATTCAAAGAACTGAAACATACGCTGGACCCAAGCGTCGATAGCGTCTCGATGAACTACCATCTTGCGTTTGACGAAGCGGGCAATGTGACGTCCAGCTTGCGGCGCAATCGCTTGGTCAAGCGGTCGCGCGGTTTCAAGTGGGAGGGATTGGTGCACGAAGCGCTGCTGGTGCATGGTCAGACGTACGCCGCCGACATCGCCATTACACATAAAAAAGACAAAGTCTATACCGACCGCAACTTGCGCATTTACCGCAAGCGGGAAGCGGAGGATGATAGCTTTTCGCCAAGGGATCTGTTCTATTTTGCCAATGAGCTGAAGGATCATGCTTACTTTGACGAAGCGATTGCCTACTACAATCGGTTTCTGGCTACGGATCAAGGCTGGATCGAGGATGTGTATGCAAGCTGTCTGCGGTTGGGCGAATGTTATGCGGCGCTGGGCGATACCCACAGGATGCTGCAATCGTACCTCCGAGCGCTCATCTATGATAAGCCGCGGGCTGAAATGTGCTGCCGGGTCGGTGCCTATTTCCTGGAAAGGAATCGGCTGGAGCAAGCCGTTTTCTGGTATGAAACCGCAGCGCAGGCGACAATGCCGGAAGGGAACATGGGCCCCATTGATCATGCCGCATGGACATGGCTGCCGCACTTGCAGCTTTGCGTGTGCTACGACCGGTTAGGCCAGCACCACCTCGCGTTCGAACATAATGAAAAGGCGTACGCGCTGAATCCGTCGCATCCGAGCATGCAGTATAACCGGAATTATTTTGCTAAGAAGTTTAAGCTGGAGAAGTTGGAACTGAATGAAACTTGACCTGCTTGGTCGTCATCGTCATGCTCACCGGCAGGCGAGGATGGCGATGTAGGTGCATATAGTTGGCAAGATGGCTCCAGCCCAAAGGGCTGGGTCCTGTCTCGTCATCTCCATTCAACTTTCGCTGTTGACTGTGATTGTGCTGACGCAGCGACGGGACAATTAACGCTGCTCCACCTTTACCTCGCTTGGCCTCACCTTATCGGTCTTCATCAGCTTCATAATATGCTCCTCTGCGATATATTGAAAATGATACACATCCACCGTATCCTGTCCAGCGCCGTAGCCGCCTGTCCATGACAGTTCTTGCCCGTTCACTTGCAGGCGAGTATGCGGAAATAGGCCTAAATGATCGAGCGTCCGATCCGCATTCATTTCGAATACGATGGGGAAGGTGTCCCCTTCGCTGACCCCAAACAAATACGTTTCAAGCGCGTGACAGTCTGTATAACGAGGCTGAAACACGAACAACTCCGTCTTGCCCACAGTGAGCTTAGTCATCTGGATGGGGGCTGTCACAGGCTGTATGATCTCAAAATCGGAAGGAAATGTGAAGATCCGTTTTGTATCTCCGGCTGCTGCTGTCCAGACCGCTTCATAGTCACCCGACCATCGGATGTCGGTGTCCAAACCGTAGCAGCTAGGCGCACCTAGATCAGCTTGAAAGGCTTGACTGACCGGTTGCACGGTAAGCCGTCCCCCTTGGCTGGAGCCGACGGCTCGCACGCTTGTATCGATCTGACGCCCATCGTTAGGTGAAGCGCTGAGGGGGGGCGCTGTGGTTGCGAGAGGAGGGATGCTCGCTGCTGCCTTGCCTACTATACTCGTCTGTTCATCCTCACATGCGGTGAGTGAAACTACTGCCATGATAAGCAGCAACCATGTCCATTTCATCTTCCTAAACCCCTTTCGCTTATGTTAAAATAGACGACTGATCATCATTGAAAGTTGAATGGATTTTACCGCTGAGGGGGAAATAGCATGGGCGAGTGGAAGGAACTTACAGCTCCATCGCAGGAGCGATGGAATGAGATCGCGGGCTTCTGGGACGACTTTATGGGCGAACACAGCAACCGTTTTCACCGAGAAATTGTCAGGCCGAAGACAGAGGAGCTTCTGGCACCGCAGGAAGGGCAACAGATTCTCGATATTGCCTGCGGAAACGGCAACTTTTCGCGCAGGTTGGCGGGCTTGGGCGTTAAGGTTACAGCCATCGACTACAGTTCCAACATGATCGATAGAGCGGTTGGGCGGTCGTCTGCGTATGAGGGCAATATTTCCTACAAGGTCGTGGATGCGACGAAGTCCGAAGAATTGCTCGCATTGGGCGAGGGCAGCTTTGATGGGGCGGTGGCCAACATGGCGCTGATGGATATCGCCGATCTGAGCGGCTTGCTTGAAGCGCTGCCTCGCATGCTCAAGCCAAACGGCTCTGTCGTCTTTTCCATCCCGCATCCATGCTTTCAATCTCCGAATACGCGGAGGATTCACGAGTCGGAGGATGTTGGCGGGCGGGTCGTTACCAGAAACAGCGTGCAAGTATCCAGCTATCTGCAGCCTGAACCGATGGAGTCGATCGGCGTAAAGGGACAGCCTGTCGCTCATTATGTGTTCCATCGTCCGCTTCATTATTATATTCATCTGTTCGTACGAGCAGGCTTCGTGCTGGACGGCCTTGAAGAACCTGCTTTCGCTTACGATGCTGCTAGAGCGGAGCGGTTTGACTGGTACGAGCTGCCGCCGGCGGTCATTTTCCGTTTCCGAAAGTTAGCCTAACGACATATTGCAGGCATGAGGAAAGTGGGATAAACTGAGTCGACAGCATGTTGTGTGCTGAGCGAACTCAAGGTTAGGAGCGATTCACGTTTGAAAACGTTAATTATTGCGGAAAAACCGGATATGGGGCGAAATATTGCCGCCGCAATAGAGCCGAAAGCGAAAAATATGAGGACGCATCTCGAAGGTGAACAGTATTTGATTACTTGGGCTATCGGACACCTCATTGAATTAGCGGAACCCGATCGTTATGATGAAAAATACAAAAAATGGAATATCGCCGACTTGCCAATTATTCCGGATGAGTTCAAGCTTATCCCGAACCCGCGCACGTACGATCAGCTCAAGGTCATCGACGAGCTGGCCAAGCGCTGCGATCAGCTCGTCAATGCCTGTGATGCCGGGCGGGAGGGGCAGCATATTTTCTCGCTGATCCAGCGCCATTTAAGGTTAAAGCAGCCGGTCAAACGGCTGTGGATTTCCGATCTTACGCCGGAGACGATTCGGAGCGGCTTCGCCACACTGAAGGACGGCGCCGAATACGAGAATCTGACGCGGGCCGCGCGCTCCCGCAGCGAAGCGGATTGGCTGATCGGCATGAACGGCTCGCGCGCCTTTACGACAAAGCATAATGTGCTGCTCTCCGTCGGTCGCGTACAGACGCCGGTACTGGCGCTTATTTACGACCGGCAGAAGCAGATTGAGGCGTTTTCGTCATTAAAGTTTTTTGAGCTGGAAGGTCATTTCGAGCAGGGAGACACGCTGTACCGGGGGATGTGGCAAGGGGAGCGGTTTACCGAGAAAGAGAAAGCGGATGCGCTCTCCGCCAAGGTCAAAGGGAAGCCTGCGAGAATCGCGTCGTATGAAGTGAAAGACACCAAGGAATATCCGTTCAAACTGTACGATCTGACGCTGCTGCAGCGTGAAGCGAACGGCAAATACGCTTTTTCCGCCAAGAAAACGCTGGATACGGCCCAATCGCTCTATGAGAAGCACAAGGTCATCTCGTACCCAAGAACGAACTCCAACTACGTGACGGAGCAGAACATTCCCGAGATGCACAAGACGTTGTCTGCGCTCCAAGGAACGGCATATCACGAGCTGGTGCAGGGGGCGAACCGGAGCCTGGTGCACACCGGCAACAAATTCATTTGCAACCCGTCGAAGGTCGAAGATCACCACGCGATTTTGCCGACGAATAAGAAAGCCACGGGTCTGACACCCGATGAACAGAAATTATACGATCTCATTGTACGCCGGTTTTTATCGCAATTTTATCCGCCTGCCGCTTATAAAGTACATACGGTTATCACCGAAGTGGAAGATGAGAAATTCAAAACCACAGTGAAAGAGCTGCTCTCCTTAGGCTGGAAAGTGATTTATGCCGACCAGAAAAAGGAGAAGCCGAAATCTTCTAAGAGCAAGGACAAGGAAGAGGAAGAAGAGGAAGAGATCGAGGTTAGCGAACCGTTCTCCTTGGACGCAAGCGGCGATGTGCGCTGCACGGACGCCATTGTGAAAGAGAAGGAAACGCAGCCGCCGAAGCATTATAATGAAGGTTCGCTGCTCAAGGCGATGGAGAGTGCGGGCAAGCAAATCGAGGACGAGGAGCTGCGCGACGCGATGAAAGATTCCGGCCTTGGCACACCGGCGACGCGGGCGGCGACGATTGAGCGGTTGAAGAAGGTCGGCTACATCGATATGCAGGGCAAGAAGATTATGCTGACGCAAAAAGGCCGCACCGCCATCGAGCTGATACGCGGAGCAGGCGTCGAGCTGCTGACATCGCCGGAGATGACCGGCCAGTGGGAGCGACGGCTCAACGAAATTTCGCGCGGCATGGCCTCGGACGAGCAGTTCATGCATAACGTCAAGCGCTTCGCGACGCTGATCGTGGAGAAGGTGCGCAAGCAGGCGCGCGCGGCGAAGACGTCGTTTGAAGGCGACCCGCCTGCGACGGAAGCCAAAGGGAAGCGGAGCGCGGGCAAGGCGCGATCCGAAGGCACGGCAGCCGTGAAGCCGGCGCGCGCCAAGGCTGCGCCGAAGCCCGCCGCTGCGGTCGCCTCAAGCGACGGCCCGGCGATCGTGGCCGCATGCCCGCGACCGGGCTGTGGCGGCTCGCTGTTCATGGGCCGCAAGGGCTACGGCTGCTCGCATTACAAGACGGGCTGCACGTTCGTCATTTGGAAGGAAAGCTTCGGCCGCCAGCTGACGGAAACCCAGGTGCAGAGCCTGGTGAACAAAGGCCGCACGGCGAAGCTTCAACTGACTTTGAAGGACGGCACAGCGGCGGAAGGAAAGATCGTGCTGGTGAACCCCGAGACGGGGGAGCTCGGTACTGAACTTGTGTAAGGGAAGAGAGGCTTTTGGACCATGCATCACCTGACGAACGATTGGGCTTCCCTTTTGCAGGACCAATGGGAAGCTCCCTATTTTCAAGCTTTGATGGCGTTTCTGGAGGAGGAGTACCGCACGCAGACGATCTTTCCTCCACGGGATCGGTTATTGGAGGCGCTTCGCCTGACGTCCTATGCGGATACGAAGGTCGTGCTGCTTGGTCAAGATCCGTATCACGGGGACGGCGAGGCGCATGGCCTCAGCTTTTCCGTCGAGCGCGGCATTGCGATTCCACCTTCACTACGCAATATGTACAAAGAACTGGAAGCCGACATCGGCTGCCCCGCACCCGCTCACGGCAATCTAACGTCTTGGAGTCAGCAGGGCGTGCTACTGCTCAATACGGTGCTTACAGTGCGGAAGGACATGGCGAATTCACACAAAGGCAAGGGTTGGGAAATGTTTACCGACGCGATTATACGGGGGCTGAACCGACGCGAGCAGCCGGTTGTTTTTATCTTGTGGGGGAAAGGCGCGCAAGCCAAAACACGCCTCATCGACAAGACGAGGCATGCGGTCATTGAATCCGTGCATCCGAGTCCGTTATCTGCGTACCGAGGTTTTTTCGGAAGCAAGCCGTTCTCCAAAGTGAATGCGCATCTTGAGGCGATGGGAAGCCCCAAGATCGAATGGCAGATCAGCGATTAATTCGGGCTTGCCGAAAACACGCCCGACCATCGCTCAGCAAGCCCTAATCATTTTTTATGAGATTACGCCTGCGATGGACGCAAATAGCAGGCAGCCGCCGAATGCTGTAATTAACCCTTGTCACCTTCGAGAAGGATTACAAGATCGGTTGTACATATTTAATTTCGGCACGACTGTCGCAGTCTTTGCCTGTTTCATAGGAGCGGTTCCCCAGCACGGTCGCCAGCGCAGCGTAGTCGGTTTCCAACCCGCGCTCGATGGCCCCGATGGCGGCCGCAACGACGGTTTCGCCATCTTGCATGGCGATATCCCATAAGTCCCACACGCTGAGCGCGTATGTGTCGCTGGGGTCTGTCGGACAATGCCATGGGGATCTGGCTTCGTTCAAATAATCGAGCGGAGCTGGTTTCTTTTTAAAAACAAAAGGCGATATTTGACCAAAGGTTATCGCGCGTTTGAGGCCTTTCGGATCGTGAAAAAGCTTCTGGGCCTGAATCATATCCATGTAGGCCGCCTGCCAATCTTGCTCGGTCAACGTTTCGGCGATATCGGGATAATGACGGCGGGCCGCTTGCATAAGCGTATTGACGATGCCGGGAGGCAGCGCCGGACCGACGTAAATTTCTTTCCAAACCGGCGTTTTCCATGTTTCGATGCCGAGCTCTCGTTTGGCAATTAACGTATCCATAATAATTTCAAAACGTTGATGATCCCATTTTTTAAACCCTGATTTGTAGAAGACATAAGGGTGCATATTGCGGTCCAGGATATGATGGGTGATAAAGCCGATGACATATAGCGTTGCAGCATTATAAAGCCCTCGTCCCTGTACGCCGCGCACAAGGTCCAGCAGAAAAGGGCCGCACGCTTCCTTATGCATCAGGCTGCCGAGTTCGTTTAAGTGTTTTTCTTTTTTCCATGGCAAATAGTTGTGATAGAACAAAAAGTCCGGTCCTTGACACCCGAGTGAGAACACCTGGCGAAGCTGCTTATCGTTCATTGGCGCTGCATGCCCGAGCCTGCTCATGAGCTGTTGTCCGAAGATGAAATGCGTCCAAATGTTAGGCAAAGCTGAATTCCTCCTATGTATCACAAATAGGTATGGCAACCTCCCTATCTTATCATAGAGTTGGACAACTCGCGTATGCGGAAATTTTTATGGAGGAGATTTTCCATGGATATGCACATGGCACGCAAATTGGCGGAGAGCGAGCAACGGTACCGCTCGCTGATTGAGCACAATCTGGCGGGAATCGTGACCTGCGACATGCAAGGGCAAATTCTTAGCATGAATCAAGCGATGGAACGTATTCTCGGCTACACAGAACAAGAACTGACCGGACGGAATATCCATGAGCTTGCTGTCATCGACAGCAGTGCCGAATCGTCGGACAGCTCGGACAGCCTCCTCAAGCAATCGGACAATTTCATGCTCCGGGCGAAGCATAAGCACGGCGAGTGGATCGAGCTTGGCGTCAAGAATGTGCCGATTATTGTAGATAGCTGTCAGGAAGGCATCTATCTCATTGCGAGAGACATTACGCAGTTAAATCGCGAGAGGGAAGAACGCTTGCGTATGGAGAAGGAGCTTCGCGAGACGAAGGAGCTGCTGGAGTCCGTGATTACGCATACGACAGATGCGATCTGTATGATGGATACGCAAGGAAACGTCATGTCGGTAAACAAAGCTCATGAGCAGATTTTCGGTTGGACTATCGAAGAGTTGCTGGACAAGCCTCTACCGATATATCCGGCATTTCTGGAGGAGCAGCGCGCGGAAATGTACGATATGCTGCGTGCCGGCAAGCAGATCACTGGACTGGAATCCGTGCGCCTACGCAAGGACGGTCAGCTTATCCATGTCAGCGTCACGAAGACGCCGATCCGCAATGCGCAAGGCGACATTATCGGATTCTCCGCGATTTCGCGAGATATTACGGAGCGGAAGCAGACGGAGGAGCTGTTGCGCAAATCCGACAAACTGGCCGTCGCCGGACAGCTTGCCGCTGGGTTGGCGCATGAGATCCGAAATCCGCTGACTTCGCTACGCGGGTTTCTGCAGCTCCTTCAACATGCTATGAAGGATAAACAGCACTATTTTGACATCATGCTCTCGGAACTGGATCGGATTAATTTCATTGTGAGCGAGTTTCTCGTCATCGCGAAGCCAGAAGCCATTCAATATAAGCAAGGGAATCTGACGGCCATTCTGCAAAGCGTTACCGCTTTGTTGGAAACACAGGCTGCGCTTGGAGGCGCCGTCTTAACCTTAGACTTCGAGGAGGATATTCCCGACATCGTCTGTTCGGAAATGCATTTGAAGCAGTTGTTCATCAATCTGGTGAAAAATGCGCTGGAGGCGATATTCAAGGATGGGCGGGTCCACATTACGGTTTCCATGGCGGGGCCGAACTTAATTCGGGTGCGAACCGAGGATAACGGATGCGGGATTCCGGAGGAGCGGGTGAAGCAGTTAGGGGAGCCGTTCTATACGACAAAGGAAAAAGGTACGGGCCTGGGGCTTATGATGTGTTTCAAAATTGTCGAAGCGCATCGGGGCCATTTGCATATTGAAAGCACGGTGGGCCAGGGCACGACGATCGATGTGCTGCTGCCGGTTATGGAGTGAATAAGGGAGACTTTCATAAACCGCCGATGGGAGAGTTCCGGCACGGCGGTTTTATTGCGGCTAGAAACGGATGCTGAATTCCGACGTTTCTCTGGAATACCAAGTGGTGAGCCCGTTGTTCTCATGCAAAATCTGTACTTCATCCGGCGTATACTTCAAAATCGTTCCAACGTTGACTTGATAATATACGCCCAATGGATCCATCGACCATACGAGAACGGGAGTCTTGCTTAATGCTGCGGCAAACAATTCGGAATCATGATCGAGCAGTTTGGTTCCGTAAATCATGCATTACACCTCTGTCGTTGTTAGAATGGTTCATCTTCATTATTATAGACAGCGTATCGAAGGCAGTCGTCACGAAAAACAAATATTTTTTTTGTGGATTTTCATTTTCTGGCCCGTAAAAATAAAGGTTCCCACGGATACGAAATCCTAGTATAATAGGTAAGCTTTGCTGATTTGACATTTGGTTAATTAAAGATGGGCAGAAGGAGAAAGGGGTTCAATGGCAGTGATTGTGGTTGGGGGAATGATTGGCCTGGGGAAAACGTCGGTTTCCACGTTGCTTGGACAGGCACTGCATTCGGAAGTATTTTATGAGAGCGTGGACGATAATCCGATTTTACCTTTGTTTTATACAGCTTCACCGGAGGAAATTGAGACGAAGCGATACCCTTTCTTGCTGCAGCTGCACTTTTTGAATACGCGATTTAAGGCGATCAAGCAAGCGCTGGTTCATAATCGCAATGTGCTCGATCGAAGCATCTATGAAGACTGGTATTTTGCTAAAGTGAACCGCGAGCTGGGCCGAATTTCACAGTTGGAGTTTGACGTATACGAAGGCCTGGCCGATAATATGATGGAAGAACTCGCCGAACTGCCGAAGAAGGCACCGGATTTGATGGTCTATTTGAAAGCTTCGTTCGAGACGGTGATACACCGGATCGGGCTGCGCGGGCGGAGCTTCGAGCAGGATGCCTCGCTTGTCGAATATTATCGATTGCTGTGGTCCGGCTACGATGAATGGGTGATGAATCATTACCATGCGTCCGAGGTGCTGATTGTGGACATGGATGTGATCGATGTCGTAAATCGCGAAGCGGATGCGGCTTTCCTGGTGGAGCAAGTGAAGGCGAAATTAGCGGATTTAGCGATTGCATAAAAAATGTCGAAATTTGAAAAGGGGCCCCCTCAAACGAGTGGGCCTTTTCGAATTGGTGTAATATCACATATGCAGAAGGGATAAGTCTTAGGACATAACGCCCGGCAACGACCCGTATATGTTGTATCTATTTTAGAAGAGAAGGTGATCGAATTGTTGTTTGTCATTTGCTACAAAGGAAAGGCGATCTGTCCGCCGCTTCCTCAACTTGCCGCCACGGAGAAAATGTCGAAACTTAGCCGCTCGTTCTCTAATTTGGAACTTGTGGAAGTCCCGCAACAATCGCAGAAAGCTTCCAATATCTAAAAGCGTACAACGTAGGCTGCGATGGTTGCTGTCGGTCGGAAACTCCTTCTATTTGGAAGGAGTTTTTCTTTTGCCCGGCGAACTGTGGTAACCTGTATAACATGAGGGAGAGGCAGGTGACTTTGCTTATGCTGCTGGAAGTGATCGCGACGAGTGTACGGGACGCGGTAGAGGCGGAAAAGGGAGGGGCGGATCGGCTGGAATTGATCTCGGCCTTTGCGCAAGGTGGACTGACGCCGGACATTGCGCTTGTGGCGCAGATCGTGCGGACGGTCACGCTTCCCGTTCATGTGATGATTCGACCGCACAGCCGAACGTTCGAGGTGTCCCGGGAGGATCTCGCGCACATGACGGAATCGATGAAAGCTTTGGAAGCAGCGGGGGCTTCAGCTTTCGTACTGGGGGCCATTACCGCGGATAAAAAGATTGATGAAGCCGCGCTGGATCAGCTGCTTGCGGTCTCTAGGCTGCCCGTGACGTTTCACCGGGCATTCGATGCGTTGGCGAATCAGGAGACGGCGCTGGCTGATCTTCAGCGGTATCCGCAGATCCGCTCGGTCTTGACATCAGGCGGCGCCGAGCGCGCGCCGGATGCCGTAGCGCAGTTCCAGCGGCTGCTTCCGCTCACCCGCGGCGGCACGCTGCGCCTGCTTGCCGGCGGCGGTTTGACGCCGGAGAACGTGCAGGCTTTCGCCCAGGTCACCGGCGTATCGTGTGTGCATTTCGGCACAGGCGTCCGGGCGGGCAGACGCATCGATGGCGGCGTGGATCGGGCGCTGGTGAGGCAGGTGCGAGAGCGGCTCGATGCGATCGGACGCGGGGGTTGAAATTTTTTCGTTAATTCTTGAAAAAATCTCTCGTATACACGTCCGATTACGAATATAATTGGAAGTGAAAACTTTGAGAAAGAGTGGTGCTTTCCAATGTATGATACGACGGATATTGAGAGTAATAAGGGGATGGCCATATTGGCGTACATTTTATTTTTCATCCCGCTCATCGCAGCGAAAGACTCTAAGTTTGCGATGTATCACGCCAACCAGGGGCTGACTTTATTCTTGTGCGTAGTTATCGTCAACGTTGTACTAGGCATCATTCCTTTAATCGGTTGGATTTTGCTGCCGCTCGTGAATCTTGCTTTGTTGGTATTGGCGATTCTAGGGATCGTCGCCGCGGCGCAAGGCCAAGTGAAGCCGCTCCCGATTATTGGCGCGTATACGCTACTCAAGTAGTCCCACCACACCATAGAATTTGTATACATAATAAAAGCAGGCTGACCTCGAGATGCGAGGATGGCCTGCTTTTTTCATGAATAGTCATTCAGCACATCGTTGCGATATTTTGGCTGTAACCGTCAAGCGTGATTACCGGCTTCAGCCGCCAACTCTGCGATCCGCTGGTTGACGTTATCGGCGAACTCGCCGCCGTGATAGCAAATGACCTTGTTCACATCCAACCCTGTGAACTTGTTCAAGGATTGACGCGCCAAGGGGTAGTCGTAGCAATAGGCGGGAATCGGGCCTTGCAGCTGATTCTCGGCGACAACCATGGCGTCTGCGGCAAGCAGCGTTTTGCTCGCAGCGTGGTAAAGCGACATATGCCCGGGTGTATGGCCCGGCGTCAGAATGACAGTCAGTGCGCCAATCACTTGACCGTCTTCCAGCAATGCGGTAACCGGCGCCTTCGGCGGATTCTCCAGCCGGTTGCGGAACGCTTGTCGCTGCTCCTCCGTGACGGAGGCAGGGAGATTCGCCATCGCACGTTCGACGGACTCGGGCGTCACTTTGATCAGCCTTTTCTCCCCTTGGATATAAGGCTTTTCGCCTTCTGTGGCAAGCACCGCGACCGGGTGCGGGATCGCCTCAAGCAGAGCGGGCAGGCTGCCGATATGATCGATGTCCTGATGCGTCAGGATAATCGCGGTCACATCGTTCAAAGTAAGCCCTTGCTGTTCCAGCGCTTGCTGGATGAGCGGGACGTTGCCGGGGTATCCGGTGTCAACGAGCGTCGCTTGTCCCTGATGGACAACAACAGCGGGATGAATGACATTGATTTGTCCTAGTGCGGGAACGGATAGGGGAAGGCAGTAAAGCCCATCGGAAACTTGCATGACAAAACCTCCAATGTGAGATGATAGAAAGAGCACAACACCGATTCTACCCACTTTGGTCGATTTAGTCAAATAAATTATAAATTATATCATTTTTTTATCAAAATGTCAATACTTATTTTGTTGATAACAATTTCAGCCAAATCCAGACGAAAATTTGTCCAAATATCGAGCATCATGTGAAAATTATATGAACAAACCGAAAGTTTTGTGTTATAATAAAAACAAGGAAAGCACTTTCAATGAAGTCAGGAGCGGTGATGGTAATGTCAAATAGAACTATGTCTGTGGAACCGATGGAGCGTGCAGAGCAGCGCGATGTTTCTCCACTTGTGAAGTGGATGACGATTGCAGCGTGGTCGCTGCTGGCGATTGGTTTAGTTCTCAGTTTGATTAGCATAGAGCAATTCAGTGATAAGAACTATACCTTGATGATCGGCGTTGGCTTTATGGTGGGCAGCGTGCATGTCTACGTGATCCGCACAGCCATTCACTTGGTGCACTCGAGAAATATGGCAAAAAGTGAATGATCGAAAGCTTCAGGATGAATACTAATGTAGCCTTTCAAGCCATTAACTTGAAAGGCTTTTTGCTTTTCATATTTTTCCTACATAGTCAACAAACGTTCTGTGACATTTGTTTTACAGTAAAACGTCGAACCTTTGACGTATTTGTTAAGTCAGAGGGTAACGTGTGTACTTTTGTATGGAAGATGGTTATGTTGGTAGTAGGTTGGATTTGTTGATTGGGAGGTAGTGAAATGAAGAAGAGGAAGCTTGTTCGAGCGCTGATGCTCTTCATGATGGTTGCCATCATCGTCGTGCTGTCAGGATGTTCCAATGCCATGGTGCTTGACCCGAAGGGGCCTGTGGCTGAGCATCAAAGAGATTTGATTTACATCTCCAGTATCTTATGTTTAGTTATTCTGGTGCCGGTGCTGGCTTTGACGGCATGGATTGTATGGCGCTATCGCGATCGGAAAGGCAATAAAGCCAGCTATAAACCGGAGTGGTCGCATAATACGACGATGGAGATCGTCTGGTGGGCGATTCCGATCGTGATTATCGTGACGTTGGCTGTTATCACGGTTAAGTATACGTACAAGCTGGAGCCGTCCAAAGCGCTAGAGACTTCAACGAAAAAGCCGATTACGGTTCAAGTCACGTCGCTCGACTGGAAATGGCTGTTCGTATATCCGGAACAAGGAATCGCGACGGTGAACTACTTGCAGATACCGGAAGATACGCCGATCAAATTTGAGTTGACGTCCGATGCGCCGATGAACTCCTTCTGGATTCCTCAACTGGGCGGTCAAATTTACACGATGTCGGGCATGGCAATGACCTTGTATCTGCAAGCGGATGAAATCGGCCACTATTTTGGAACCGGGGCGAATTTTAGCGGCGAGCATTTTGCAGATATGACGTTCGATGTCAATGCGACGTCGCAGCAGGATTTTGACGCTTTCGTTGAGAAAACGAAAAAAGTGCCTGGGAAGTTGACGCAAGAGACGTATGCGGAGTTGGCGGCACCGGGGAAATCGGGCGTACGCTACTATTCTTCCGTACCGGACGGGCTGTTTGAGCAAACGGTCACGAAGTATATGAAAGGCGACATGGGGCACGGCGGTCACAGCGGTCATGGAACATCGGATGCGGGAAGCGTGAAGTCTGCCGCGACTGAACCAAAGGCGACTGCCGATCATAGCCAAATGAGCCAAATGGATCACAGCCATATGAATATGGCCAAATGATTTGATCAACGTTTCATGAAAGGAAGTTCTGCTCATGTTCGATAATATCAAACAATTCGCATCCGAGTTTTTCGTCACGGGCGACCCGCTCATTCTGGGTGCACAGGTTAGTATCGGACTATCGATGGTTGCCATCGTTTTCGTTCTAACGTTCTTTAAAAAATGGGGCTGGCTCTGGCGCGAATGGCTAACCAGCGTCGACCACAAGCGGATCGGCATTATGTATATCATCTGTTCGATTCTGATGCTGTTCCGCGGCGGCGTTGACGCGCTGCTCATGCGGATGCAGCTGGCAATGCCGGATAACAATTTTTTGCAGCCGGATCACTATAATCAGATTTTCACAACGCATGGCGTTATTATGATTTTGTTCATGGCGATGCCGCTTATGTTCGGGTTGTTCAACATCGTTGTACCGCTGCAAATCGGCGCGCGCGACGTTGCTTATCCGTTCCTGAACTCGCTTAGCTTCTGGATGTTCTTCTGGGGCGCGATGCTGTTCAACGTATCATTCATCATCGGCGGTTCGCCGGATGCGGGCTGGCTCAGCTATCCGCCGCTCTCGGAACTGTCGCACAGCCCTGGTCTGGGACAAAACTTCTACATCTGGGGCATTCAAATTTCAGGGATCGGCAGCTTGGCGACGGGTATTAACTTTATCGTTACGATTCTGAAAATGCGCGCACCGGGCATGAAGCTGATGCAAATGCCGATGTTTACCTGGTCCGTGCTTTCCAGCTGTATCACGATTATTTTCGCATTTCCGATTTTGACGGTAACACTTGCGCTGCTCTTCCTGGATCGGTTCGTCGGCGCACACTTCTTCACCTTGGACGGCGGCGGCAATCCAATGATGTATATTAACTTGATTTGGATGTGGGGGCACCCCGAAGTATATATCGTCGTCCTGCCGGCATTCGGGATTTTCTCCGAAGTCGTGGCGACCTTCTCGCGTAAAAAACTGTTCGGCTACAAATCAATGGTATTCGCGATGCTGATTATTTCGATTCTGTCCTTCTTTACATGGGCGCATCACTTCTTCACCATGGGTTCGGGCGCAGACGTCAACGCATTCTTTGCGATCACGACGATGGCCATTGCGATTCCGACCGGTGTCAAAATATTTAACTGGCTCTTCACCATGTATCGGGGGAAAATTCGCTTTACGACGCCGATGTTGTGGACGATTGCCTTTATTCCTTGTTTCGTCGTCGGCGGGATGACGGGGGTTCTGCTCTCGGTTGCACCGGCGGACTTCCAGTTCCATAACAGTTACTTCCTGATCGCCCACTTCCATCAAGTGCTAATTGGCGGTGTTGCGTTCGGTTACTTCGCAGGCCTGTATTACTGGTGGCCAAAAATGTTCGGCTTCAAGCTGAACGAAAGAATCGGCAAATGGGCGTTCTGGCTCTGGAATATCGGCTTCTACGTCTGTTTTATGCCGCAATACTTCCTTGGACTCGACGGTATGACACGCCGTACGTACGTGTATAGCTGGGATATGGGCTGGGGCCCACTCAACATGGTGTCGACCATCGGCGGTTTCCTGATGGGGATTGGCTTCCTGTTCCAAGTATGGCAAATTGCGCACTCGATTAAGTTCAGAGAGACAGATACCACGGGCGATCCATGGGATGGTCGTACACTTGAATGGTCAATTCCTTCGCCTGCACCGATCTACAACTTCGCCGTACTGCCGAAAGCGGACGCGATTGACGTATGGTGGGAGCAAAAACAGGGGAAAGTGGCGAAAACGCCTGTACCGAAACAATATGAACCGATTCATATGCCGAAAAATTCCGCCATTCCGTTTATTAAATCGGCGCTCTGGTTCTTCGCGGGCTTTGGTTTCGTCTGGGATTGGATGTGGCTGACGATTCCAGCTATGATCGGCATCGCTATCTGTATGCTGGCTCGTTCCTTCAGCTATGATACGGACTACTATATTCCAGCTGACGAAGTGAAGCAGACAGAAGCTGCTTGGAGAGGAGTGAAAGTCTAATGGCGCACGCAGCGGCAAATCACGCACATCACGGGCATGATCACGCACATGATCATGAACACGAGCACGAATCGCTCAAAACGTTCGGCTTTTGGATTTTCCTGATTACAGACTGCATCCTGTTCGGATCTTTATTTGCAACTTATATGGTGCTGCATGGCAATACGAACGGCGGGCCTACTCCTGAAGAATTGTTTAAAATGCCCGGTGTCATCGCTGAGACCTTCATCCTCTTGACGAGCTCCTTCACAAGCGGTGTCGCCGTGCTGGGGCTGCACAAAGGCAATATGAAGCAGTTGATCGGCGGTTTGATCGTAACGGTTATCCTCGGTGCGGCGTTTATCGGCCTTGAGGTGTCCGAATTCATTACGATGGTTAATCTTGAGGGTGCAACGATCTCGACCAGCGCGTTCCTGTCCTCGTTCTTTGTCTTAGTCGGTACGCACGGACTTCACGTTTCCGTCGGCTTGATCTGGATGATCGGGTTAATCTTCCAATTGCGCCGCCGCGGCATTACTGCGGTTACCAAGCGGAAAGTGGAAGTCATTTCCTTGTACTGGCACTTCCTCGACGTCGTGTGGATTTTTGTCTTCACAGTCGTCTATCTGATGGGGGTGATGTAAGATGAGTCAATCGCATTCGAACGTTCATAATAAGCATGAATCGCACGGCTCTCTGAAGTCGTACACGATCGGCTTCGTGCTCTCGATTATTCTGACGATCATTCCGCTCGTTGTCGTCATGAACCACATGATGGGCAAAACCGGCACGCTTGTTCTGATCTTGATCATGGCGATCCTGCAGTTCGTCGTTCAATTGTTCTTCTTCATGCATATCCGGGAAGGCGAGAACTCACGATGGAATGTCATGGCGCTCTTGCTGGGTCTGGTTATTCTGATTACAGTTGTCGGCGGCTCTATCTGGATTATGACTTATAATCAGGTTGCACATTAATCGTATAGTATGGCGCCCTTGTCGCGAAGACAGGGGCGTTTTTGTTTGCAGTGAGGCGAATCGTGAAGAAAGGGTTGTCATTCTATCATTTGCATGATACATTATGTATCAGAGATACTAATTGTATCAAACACCAAGGCAGGACAAGCTAATCTATCTCGAACGGAGAGGAGCCGTATGATCCGCCGACAGGAGCGATTTCGCAACCCGCTTGACGACCATCTGATTCATTTGCACAAAAATCTGTACATCTCGCAGTCCGATCCGCTCTATTATGAGAAGGTGATTCGGTATCTGGACGCGAACTCGCCGGAAGCGCACTATAACCTCGGCCAAAAGTATCAGCTCAAGGGCAATTGGAAGCGGGCCTTTTTTCATTACAAGGAAGTACTCAAAACGTACCCGTCTCCGTTCTATTCAGCCGCCAACCGGGCGCTTCATCAATTGAATGAGCAGCAAGCGGCTCATGTGGCCAAGTTAAGCGAAGTGGGTGCGGTAAGAAAGCCGCTGCTGCCGCCTTTGATGAAGAAGCTGCTGATCGTGCTGGCTGTCATCAACTTGCTCTTGCTCCTGGTTTTTGCATTAGGCGGGGGGGCGGTGCATTCATCGGTGTCCAAAATGAAGGCCTGGGACGTCGGCCGCGAGGTGACGTATGAGACGGTCGAAGCGCCGTTCGTGCTGTACATCTCCGAGCAGACGCCGCAAGCTGAACTGGAGAAGGCCCTGCATAAGCAGGCCGTTCAGCTTGCGAAGGATATGCCGAAAACGAGTATCCTGCTCTACGGTGTCGTAACACAGGATAGCACGAGCTGGGGAAAAACGATGAGGCTGACCCATGAGGATCTGATTAAGCAGGCGATCGTCGTCGCCACGTACCAGCCGGAGATCGACGATGCCGTTCGGATTCGTTTTCTCAACGCCGCATGGAAAGAGCACCAACCGCTAACCGCGATTGGTGCTAATTTAGTTCGTACGGCGCTTATGGCGTATAGCCGCGATAAAGGGAAGGTACCAGAGCGCCTTGATGCGCTTTTGCAAGATTATCCGGGCAATTATCTCAGCTACATACCGAAAGAGGCGGGCAGCGGCTCTAACGCCGTTGCTGAGGCTTATACGGGAGGAGGGGGATGGGTCTATAACCCGCAGGCGCAGACCCCTGAGGAGATGTTTTACGCGAATATGGCAGGAGCAGAGGCAGTGCCCTATGCGCCTATTCATATTGAAATTAATAAGGCTGAGCATCAACTGAAGCTGCTGGCCGGCAATCAGCTCCTTTGGGATAAGCCGATTGGACTAGGGCAGCAGGACAGCACACCGGTCGGCGACTTCATCGTGACGGACCGGGTCCTTCAGCCGCGCGGCAAAACTGCGAGTTCCTATGGCGAAGCAGGGCTGGGACTGGGCGCGATCGCTTTGCACGGCACCTACGATGACAGCTCGATCGGAAGCAACGCTTCGCTTGGCTGTGTGCGGCTTTCGAACGCGGACATCGAGCAGTTATTCCCATTTGTACCAAAGGGAACCGCGGTGCATATCCAGGCAGCCGGATGGCCCAGCTTGCCAGCGAGGCCGGCGAGCCCGCCGGACGTGCTGCAGCCAGCTGAGCTGCCCCATCATGACGAATCGCCGGAGCATGTGATTTTTCATTGGCTCGGCTGAAAAAAAAGCAACGGCCGCCTCTCAAGAAGTTGAGCAGGGAGCCGTTGCTTATTTAATGTCATGAACTATTTTAAGTTTTCAGGATTCAGCTGCTCCAGTTCAGGAATGACGAAACGACCGTCTTTGCGGATCAGCACATTGTCGAAATAAATCTCACCGCCGCCGTATTCCGGCCGTTGAATGAGCACCATGTCCCAGTGCACGGAGGAACGGTTCGTGTTATCGGCTTCTTCGTAAGCTTGCCCTGGGGTGAAGTGAATGCTGCCGTCGATTTTCTCATCAAATAAAATATCTTTCATCGGGTGCTGAATATACGGATTCACGCCGATCGCGAACTCGCCGATGTAGCGCGCGCCTTCATCCGTATCAAGAATCTCGTTCAGCTTCTTCGTATCGTTGCTGGTTGCTTCAATGATGCGTCCATTTTCGAATGTGAGCACGATATTCTCGAAGGAGGTGCCCGCATAAATGGTCGGCGTATTATAGCTGATCACACCGTTCACGGAATCCTTGACAGGAGCCGTGTACACCTCGCCGTCCGGCAAGTTGCGAAGGCCGGAGCAAGGTACAGCGCCGATGCCTTTGATCGAGAACGACAGGTCGGTGCCTTTTGCGACGAGTCGGACACGGTCCGTGCGGTTCATAAGATCGACAAGCGCTTCCATCGCTTTTGCCATTTTGCTGTAGTCGAGGTTGCAGACGTTAAAGTAGAAGTCCTCGAACGCTTCCGTGCTTTTGCCGGCGAGCTGGGCCATGGACGGGTTCGGGTAGCGCATGACGACCCACTTCGTGTTGTTGATTCGCTCGTCGAAGATCGGACGCTGATAGTGCTTCAAGAACATCTTCATCTGCTCGTCCGGGACGTCGGAAGACTCGGTGATGTTATCGCCGCTGCGGACTGCCACATAGGCGTCCATTTGCTTCATCCGTTCCAGCTCGAAATTGGACCAGGTCGTCAATTGCTTTTCGTTGCCGCCCATTTGCAGGCTTCTTGTAATCATCGGGTCGCGCAGCTCAATAAAAGGATTCCCGCCTACCGCGTACACTTCCTCGATCAAGCATTTCGCCAGTTCTGGATCTTTGACGCCGATCATTTCAATCAATATGTTTTCACCGGGTTGAAGGCTCACGGAGTAGCGGATGATGTTGCGTGCAAAAGTCTGTAATCGTGGATCTCTCATGGGTATTGGTCTCCTTCAGGGAAATAACTTCCGTTTTATTATAGCGCAGTTGGCAGGGCAAGCCAAATAGGAGACACATTATTGACACAAGGTCAATTGTGGGCTTTGCTCGTGACAAAGCACAGTCGCGGGGTATACTAAAGGGAGAAAAGCGAAGCCAACACAAAATGACGAGGAGGAGAGGTATGGCCAGAGAACAGATCCAGGTTCCATTTGGCTACGAGCCGCCGGAAGAGAAGCGGAAGGGGACGGTCCTTGTTTTCGAAACGTTTGAGGATTGGACAGAGGCGGATGTGCGTTCACTGGTTGACTGGGCGGAAAATAAATCGTTTAAGCGGTTAATCTTCTATCCGCAGCACGAGGAGACGCTGCGGCGCATGGACATTCGTGCAGAGATGCCGTACCACGCGCGGGTGAAGCAGCTTCAAGCTTATCTTGAAGAAGTGGACACTGCGCTTCGCGTCGAGGTCGATCAGTGGGAGGGCAAGCGTAAGAAGTACACCCCGTTGGATACGTCGCTGACGTTTTTGACGGACAAATCGCCAGAACCTCACTTCATGTGCATGAGCGACCGCTACGCCAATCTGTTCGTGACGTATCCATCGTTCAAGGAATGGATCAGGAAGGCGCGGCTTGTCATCTTGCGCCAATTCCATGTCCCCTTGAATCCGCAATTGCAGGCCTATGAAGGCCGGTGGGAAGTGATCGAGCTTGGGAACATGCAGTGAAACTAAAAAAAGACACCTCAGCCAGCTTATCGGGCTGGAAAGGTGTCTTTTTGCTTGACTGCCGCTTATCCGATCTCGCCGCGAGCCGCCTGATCCGTCAAATAGCGTTCCGTCAGCACAGTCAGCATCGAGATGCCGATCTGATTCTCGCCGCCTTCGGGAATAATGATGTCCGCATACTTCTTCGACGGCTCGATGAATGCGTCGTGCATCGGTTTCACGGTCGTCAAATATTGATCGAACACCGATTGCAGCGTACGGCCGCGCTCGTTGATGTCGCGGGATAGGCGGCGAAGAATGCGCACGTCAGGGTCCGTATCGACGAACACCTTAATGTCGAGCGCACTGCGCAGCTCCTCGTCCGTCAAGACGTGAATGCCTTCGATCAGAACGATCGGTTTCACATCGACGCGAATTGTTTCTTGCGCCCGCGCATGCTGTGAAAAATCGTACACCGGGATTTGGACCGCGCGTCCATCGCTGAGCTCCTTGAGGTGTGCCAGCAGCAGGCTGTTCTCGAAGGCGTTCGGGTGGTCATAATTAATGCGTTCCCGTTCTTCAAAAGAAAGACCGCTATGATGAAGATAATAATTATCCTGAGATATGAGCGTGACGTTCGCCGGACCGAGTTTGGACATAATCGATTTGGCGACGGTTGTTTTTCCGGAGCCTGTGCCTCCGGCAATTCCAATGACAAGCATGCGAGCAAGTTCCTCCCCCAAAAACTAAAAGACTATTCCCGTAGTGTATCACACTGTCCGCTCAAAAGAAAAAAGCGATTCGAAATTCGATCGCTTTTTTCCGGGAAATATTGAAACGGCGTTACCGAATTTGCTTCGGCATATGGGATTTCGCTTCGCTTGCCGTCAGATCCTGTGCGGCTTGGGTGAGCTGCTGCGCAGTCTGTGCCGTTTGTGTGCCGAATTCGTCTGCAGGGAACGATTTCAACTGCTCCTGCGCCTCCTGAACGTTGTGTTGTGCTTGTGCAAGCGCGGCCTGAGCCGATTGAATGCGCTGCGGATCAGCTTGTTTGAGCGCGCGTTGGAGCTGATGCTCGGCGTCCTGCGCTTGCAGAATCGCGTTATCGGCTGCGTCGATGGCGTGCTGTAAAGGCTGCTGGTGTTGGCGGGTGTCTGTCATGGGGCGATACCTCCTGATAAATAGAAATTGCGACTATCCTACCTTGCGCGAAAAGCAGGGAAATCATGCTTCGATGGGGAAATGAAATTATTTCCTGGGGAAGCGCAGGATGTGAGCGGTATCATGATTTTTCGACATCAATTATCTGAAAATTAGGAATAAAACGTCAACTCCTGTCCAGAGCGCCGAATATGACACTTGTTGCCAAAATAACAGTAGACAAACCGCCCGTTACTTCTTAAGCTAAAGAGGATGGCGCTATCTGACAACGATAGACAACAGATTTTCTTTTTTGGAGGATGACACATGAAGAAGATGAAAGGGATATGTTTGACCCTTGCTGTAGCAGCGCTTTTGGCGGGTTGTGGATCAGCCAAAACAGAATCGCAGTCTGCCAGCACATTTACGCCGACCCTGGACGTTACAGCGGCCGTAAGCGGCGACACGGCGACACTTCATATAAAGACTGACCTCAAGCTGTCCAAAGAGCATTACGATCATGCGCGAGTGACAGGAGAAGGGCATATTCATTTATCCTTAGATGGAAGTGAGAAAATTATCGTAACTGAGCCTGAGAAGGTGCTCGAGCATCTAAGTCCCGGCAAGCATGAGGCGAGGGTCTCGCTGCATAATAACGATCACACGCCGTATAATGTCGGCCAAACCGTCACATTTGAAGTGAAGTAGGTGTCGGAGGAATAATGCCTATACGCCGTAAAAGATTAAGCCTTCAGAAACGTATCGTCGTCTTGATGACCACCGTTTCCGTCGCCATGATTTCGACAATGATGATCTTCGATACATACAGCTTGAACCAATCGATTAAAGAAGCCTATGTGAGTCAGATCAGCGGCATGACCATTGCGATAAACGGACGTTACGAGGAATCGCGTTCGGTTACCGATGTGCAGCAGATTTTTGACTATATCCAATACAAGAACCAGCATGTCCTGGACATGAAGCTTTATAACAAAGAAGGACTCATACTCGCCGCGTCCGATCGGACCGAAATCGGAAAGCAGCTCAGAGCTGCTGAGGTGGTGATCCCGAATCAGGATCGTACGATTGTCGATCGGGTGCCGATGGCGGCCCATGACCGTCCTGTCGTGCGTCTGACGGCTCCGCTTCAGGAGGACGGGAGCGTAGTTGGCGCGGTTGAAGTTTTCTTCGACGCTTCCGAAGAACAAGTGCTGCTCAAGAAAAGAACGAAGTTGATTCTGGTTGTCGGGATCAGCATTGCGATCATACTATCGATGTTAATATGGTTAATCTTGCGAAGCATTGTCATTCGTCCGCTCGGTAAGCTGCGGGAAGCGGCCAACGTCGTGAAGCAAGGCGGGGAACTGCCCAAGCTGCAGATGGCTTCTTCACCGGAGATTGAGGAGGTGGCGGACGCTTTTAACGGCATGGTCGCGAACCTGGACGAGCGCTACCAACAGCTCCAGCAAGCGCTGACGACGCTGGAAGTGGCGAAGGACCAGCTGGTCCAGTCCGAGAAAATGAGTGCGCTGGGCGGCCTTGTCGCCGGCGTGTCACACGAAATCAATACGCCGATCGGCATTGGCGTTACCGCGATCACGTATTTGGATGACCGAACGAAGCATTTTACGGAAATATTCCAACAAGGTAAAATGAAAAAGTCAGATCTCGAGCAATTCCTTGCCGTGACCCATGAGACAAATACGATGGTGCTGTCGAATCTCGAGCGAGCGTCTGCGCTTATTCGCAGCTTCAAGCAGATTTCTGTGGATCAGAGCGTCGAGATCAAGCGGACCATTGAACTGAAAGAATACTTGGACGGCATCGTCGCGAGTCTCAGACCGGCGCTCAAAAAGACACTTTTGCGCATGGACATCATTTGCGACGAAACGATTCAGCTCTATACATATCCGGGCGCCATCTCACAGATTATGACGAACCTGGTCATGAATTCTTTAAATCACGCGTATGAGCCGAACGAAGAGGGGACGCTGACCATCCGCGTTCGTGATTTGGGCGCCAACATTGAGATTGCCTATTCCGACGACGGCAAAGGGATGACGCAAGAGGTGCTCGATCATATTTTTGATCCGTTCTTTACGACAAGCCGCGGCAGCGGGGGGACGGGACTTGGTATGAACATCGTGTACAATGTCGTAACGCAATCGCTGAACGGCGTGATTCACTGTTACAGCACACGGGGGCAAGGCAGCCTATTTACGATCACAATCCCCAAAGAGGAGGAAGCTTTTTTATGACGAATGAAGCCGGACAAGCTGACGTGGATGAGCTTCTGTTTGCAGATGAGGAAATCGGCGCTGAGCTGGATGTAACCGGCATCGAACAGGAGCCCTGGCTGCTTTTGATTGTCGATGACGAAAAGCAAATTCATCAGGTGACGCGGATGGTTTTGCATGATTTTGAATTTGCTGGCCGCAAGCTCGACTTTCTAAGCGCCTATTCCGCGCACGAGGCCAGGCAGCTGCTCAAGGAGCAGCCGAACATTGCCGTAGTGCTGCTGGATGTCGTGATGGAGGTTGAGGACGCCGGGCTGCAGATCGTGAGATATATTCGCGACGAGTTAAAGAATCAGGCGATTCGAATTATCCTCCGCACCGGCCAGCCGGGCCAAGCTCCTGAGCGCACGGTCATCATGGAGTACGATATTAACGATTATAAAGAAAAAACGGAGCTGACCTCGCAAAAGCTGTTCACGACGATCGTCACCGCTCTTAGATCGTACCGCGATATTAAAACGATTGAAAAAAGCCGTGTCGGCTTAGAGGAAATCATTAAATCATCCGCCTCTTTATTTGAATTGCAATCCTTGAAAAAATTCGCCTCCGGCGTTTTGACGCAGATGACGTCGATCGTCAACGTGCACAAAAACGCGCTTCACTGCTCGTTCGCCGTGACCAAGGGCGTTGAAGATATTTATATCCTCGCGGCGAGCGGTGATTATGCAGCTTCCCAGGACGCGCGAGCGCGCGACGTTGTGCCGATTGACGTGCTCAGCGAGATCGAAATGGCCTTCCACAACCGGAGAAGCAGCTTTTCCGCGGACCGGTTCGTGGTCTATTTTCAAAGCAAAATGGGCATGGAAAATGTCATCTATATGAACGGCTTTCAGGAACTCAGCGAGTGGGAGCGCTATCTGATCGATATTTACTCCGCGAATGTTTCGGTCGCTTTCGAAAATCTGTATTTGAATGAAGAACTCGAGAGCACGCAGCAGGAAATTATCTACACCATGGGGGAAATAACCGAGACGAGATCGAAAGAAACCGGGCATCACGTGAAGCGCGTTGCGGAATATTCCCGCCTGCTGGCGCTCAAGTACGGTCTCTCGGAAAGCGAAGCGGAGGTCATCCGCCTCGCGACGCCGATGCACGATGTCGGGAAAGTCGGTATCCCGGACGCCATTCTGAACAAACCGGCGGCACTAACGCCCGAGGAATTCGAGATCATGAAGTCGCATGCGAATCTCGGCTATGAAATGTTGAAGCATTCGAATAAAAAAGTGTTGTATGCCGCGGCAATTATCGCTTGGCAGCATCATGAGCGTTATGATGGCACTGGGTATCCGCAAGGACTGAAGGGTGAGGAGATCCATTTATATGGCCGAATAACAGCGTTAGCGGACGTATTTGACGCATTATGCAGCGATCGGGTCTATAAGAAGGCATGGGAGCTTGACCGCGTGTTGGAGCTGCTGCGCGCCGAGAGAGGGAAACATTTTGACCCACAGATTGTGGATTTGTTCCTGAACCATCTGGATGAATTTTTGCAAATCAAAGAGATGTATAGATGATTAATGGCATGAAGGATCCGCAGGCATAAGAACGCTTCCGACATCTCATACTACGGTGGAGATGACGGAGGTGATTTACTTGAGCAAAGCGGATAAAAAGAACAATCAACAGAACGAGGCGCACTTCACCGAAGAGGCGCAGACGCTGTCCAAGGAAAAGGCGGACAAGCTGCCTCCAAGCCTGAACAACATTAGTAAAACAAGCACATAATGTGTGTGCGGAGGCATTATCTCAGAGGAGGCATGGAAGTTTCTTGCTTCCTCTTTTTCATTTTCGCCAAAACTGTAAATTAGTTTAGGACAGTTTCTTGAATTTCCGCAAAAACGCGCCTAAACTGCCTTTTTCCCACAATCTGAACGCGAAAAATAGAGAAAATCTGCGTGTTTGTCTCATTTTCGAAGGGAAAGACACGTTTATTTTGATTTACATTTCCTGTATGCTAGACAGTGGTGCAGTTAGACAGTTAGAAAGAGGGTGCCTCCCATGGAAGGAATAGGACTCGTACTGGAAGGCGGAGGTATGCGCGGGGTATACACTGCGGGAGTCTTAGAATACTTGATGGAACAAGATTTATATTTTCCTTACGTTGTTGGCGTATCGGCGGGGGCTTGCAATGCCATTTCTTACATTTCGAGGCAGCTCGGCAGAAACAAGAAAGTCACGCTCGATTACATTGCCGACCATCGCTATTTAAGCTATCGGAACCTGATTCGACATAAAAGCATTTTTGGCATGGACTTTATTTTTAACGTCATTCCGAATCAGTTGGTCCCGTTTGACTATGAGACCTTTTACAACTCAGATCAGCAATTTGCGATCGGTACAACAGACGCGCATACAGGGGAACCGATTTATTTTACCAAACACGAGCTTATGGAGCAGACGATTCCGATTATACAAGCGTCCAGCTCACTGCCGTTCGTGGCGACGCCGATGCAGTATAAAGGAAGAACGCTGTTTGACGGCGGGCTGGTCGATCCGATTCCAGTGCAAAAGTCGGTGGCGGACGGCAATAAGAAGCATTTAATTGTATTGACCAAGGAGTTTGGGTATCGGAAACGGCCGTTCAAACAGGGGTGGTTGGCTCGATCTTTTTACCCGCGATATAAGGGATTAGTGAATGTGTTGGTCAACCGGAGTGAAATTTACAACAATACGCTGCAGATGATCGACACGATGGAAGCGGACGGCAGCGCCTTGATTATTCGCCCTTCACAGAAAGTGACCGTCGGCCGGATGGAGAAGGATCCGAAGAAGCTGCAAGCGTTGTTTGAGCTGGGCTATGAGGATGCCAGACGGCTTGGCATGAAGCTAAAGGAATGGGTCAAAAAATAAGGAACAATTGCCTTTTGTCGAAAATTGCGGTATGGTAGGGATTGACCAATAAGAACGACACGGGAGCTTGTGAAGTCAGGCTGAGATTGTGACCGGGATGTCACTTACCGTTTATCTGATCTGGGTAATGCCAGCGTAGAGAAATATAACTACATGCAGGTTCTTCGGCCGCTGCCGCGGTTGGATCAGCTTGTCAACTTACATTTTCTACAGATGGCGCTCCCGGATTCCGGGGGCTTTTTTCTTTTGGTACAACAGGGTGTGGAGAGGAGAAATATAAAGATGAAATGGACGAAACTGGCACCAGCGATGCTGGTTGGCTTGACGGTGTTGATGGCGGGCTGCGGGAAAGCGCCTGGGAATGATGTAACGAAGCCTGCGGGAAGCGCGAAGCCGTTGACAGATGTGAAGGTTGTCCTGGACTGGACGCCGAATACGAATCATACGGGCCTCTATGTCGCGAAGGATCAAGGCTTCTTTGAGCAAGAGGGCCTCAATGTGCAAATTATTTCCCCGGGCGAAAGCGGGGCGGATGCGATGGTTGCCTCCGGCGCGGCGGAATTCGGCGTATCATATCAGGAGAGCATTACGCAAGGGCGTATTCAAGGCGTGCCGCTAGTGTCCATTGCTGCGGTCATTCAGCATAATACATCGGGCTTTGCGTCGCCGGTTGCGAAGAACATTAAGACGCCGAAGGATTTCGAAGGGAAAACTTATGGCGGTTGGGGAGCACCGGCTGAAAGTGCGATGATTGAATCCTTGATGCAATCCGAGAAAGCGGACGCGAGCAAGGTGAAGATGGTGAATATCGGTGAGGCGGATTATTTTACGGCAGTGAAGCGGGATATTGATTTTGCTTGGATCTATTACGCGTGGACAGGCATTGACGCCGAACTGCGCGGCGAGCCGATGAACATGATTTATTTGAACAAATATTCGGATAAACTGGACTATTATACGCCGGTGCTGGCTACGAACGAGAATATGATCAAAACCAAGCCGGACGTCGTGAAGGCATTCGTTGCCGCTGCGTCGAAAGGGTACCAATTCGCGATTGCGAAGCCGGAGGATGCGGCGAAAATGCTCACGAAAGCCGTGCCTGATCTGGATCCGAAGCTGGTAACAGCGTCCCAAAAATGGCTCGCAACCCGCTATCAGGACGACGCGCCGCGTTGGGGCGAGCAAAAGCGCAGCGTTTGGGAGAACTACGCGAACTGGATGTTGGATCATAAGCTGCTGGAGAAGAAGCTGGACGTCGACGCCGCTTTTACGAACGACTTTCTGCCGGCGGCAGGCACGAAATAAATGGAGGAAGGCGGTTGGAGCATGGCAAACGCGCTTGTAAGTATTCAAATTTTGCCTAAAACGGTAAACAACGAGGACGTCATCCCTTATGTGGATCGCGCAATTGAAGTGATTGCTGCGTCTGGCGTCAAATATTTCGTATCCCCACTGGAAACGACGATGGAAGGCGACCTTCCGCAGTTGCTGCAAATCATCCAAGATATGAATGCGGCGATGATCGACATGGGGAGTCCGAATGTCATTTCTCAAGTGAAAATTTACTTCAATCCGTCCGGCGCGTCGATGGACAAGCTGACGGAGAAATATCGGTAATGCGCAAATCGCGCTGGTTTCAAGCAGGATGGCCGCCCCTTGTGGTCGTTATCCTGCTTCTGCTCGTTTGGCAGTTGGCCGTCACTTGGGGCGGCACAGCGTCGTGGCTGCTTCCCAGCCCATTGAAAATACTTCGAGACGGCACGACGGACATGCCGCGCGTGTGGATGCACACGTGGGCGACGCTCAAACTGATGCTGCTGGGCTTTGGTGTTGGCAGCGCGATCGGCCTTATGGTCGCATGCGTGCTGCACAGGATGCCGTTCGTAAAGGCGGGTTTTTATCCGCTGCTTATTCTTTCGCAGAACATCCCGGTCATTGCGATCGGGCCTTTGTTGGTCATTCTACTCGGCTTTGGCATCCTGCCGAAGCTCGTCCTTATTTCGCTTGTTTGTTTTTTTCCTGTGACGATGTCGACGCTCGATGGCTTGACGCAGACGGATCGAAGCATGCTCAGCTACATGCACATGATCGGCGCGAGCTCGCGTCAAATTTTTTATAAACTTGAGCTGCCGCATGCTTTGCCCTTTTTGTTTACGGGGTTAAAGATCTCCGCCACGTACAGCGTCATGGGTGCGGTGATTGCGGAGTGGCTCGGCGGAAATGTCGGGCTGGGGTATTACATGATTTTGCAAAAATCTGCGTTTCGGGCGGATCGAGAGTTCGTGGCCATCGGTATTATCGTGATCTTGAGTCTGCTCTTTTTCTGGTGCATTGCGGGGCTTGAGAAACTGGTCATCCGCTGGCAGACGAAGCGGTCATCTTAAGGAGGCTGGCACGATGGCGAAATTGGAATTGAAAGAAATCCGGCACAGCTTTCCGGTCAAAAAGCAGCTCCAGCCCGTGCTCGGCGATATTTCCCTTACGGTCGGTGAAGGGGAATTCGTGTCGTTGATCGGCCCTTCGGGGAGCGGGAAGAGCACGCTCTTTCATATTATAGGCGGATTGATCAAGCCGACAGCTGGGGAAGTCTGGCTGGACGGCAAGCAAGTCACTGGCGAGAAAGGCTTGATCGCGTACATGCCGCAAATGCCAGCGCTGTTTCCGTGGCGCTCGATTGAAGCCAATGTCGCGCTAGGCCTGGAAGTGGCGGGGGAGAGCCGGAGCAGCGCGCTGGAGAAAGCGCGTGAATGGCTGCCGAAGGTCGGACTTGGCGGCTATGAGCGGGAGTATCCGCATGTCTTGTCAGGCGGTATGCAGCAGCGTGTGGCTTTTTTGAGAGCGTTGCTAAGCCCTCAGGAGCTTATGTGCCTGGATGAGCCGTTTGGAGCGCTAGATGCGCTGACTAGGCTGGAGATGCAGGCGTGGCTGCTTTCAATATGGGAGCAGAATAAGCGCTCGATTTTATTTATTACGCACAGCATCGAGGAAGCGCTCTTCTTATCGGATCGCATTTATGTGCTTTCTAATAAGCCATCGACCGTGCTGGAAGAGCTCCATGTACCGTTTGCGAGGCCGAGGACGGAAGCGGTGATGCTGGAACCGGCGTTTATTGACATGCGGCAGCACATCCAGCGCTTGCTGAGAAAGGAGAGGGCCAATGTATAAGGCGATCGATGCACATATACATCTGGATATGTACCCGGAGGTGCGGGCTCGGGAGATATGCGAGGAGCTGGTTGGCAACAATGTGCTGGGGCTCGTGGCGGTATCGCGCCATTTGGCGTCCTGCCAAGCGACTCAGCGGCTAAGGGAATCGTTCCCGGATCACGTGTGGGCAGCGTATGGCTTTCATCCCGAGCAGGCGCTGCCTTCGGATGCGGAGCTTGCTGAGCTGCTGGCATGGATTCGGGAGCGGAAAGACGAGATGGTTGCGATAGGGGAAATCGGTTTGCCTTACTATACGCGCACGGAAGTAGAAGCGGAAGGGCGTCATTTTGAAGAGGAGCCGTATGTGAAGCTGTTAGAGCAGTTTATCGCGCTGGCTGCAGAACTGAACAAGCCTGTTGTGCTCCATGCCGTGTACGAGGATGCCGATGTGGTGATCGACTTGCTACATAGGCATGGCGTGTCCAAGGCGCACTTCCATTGGTTCAAAGGCCCGGTTAGTACGATACGGCGTATGATCGAGGCGGGATATTTCATTTCAATCACACCGGATGTGTGCTATGAAGATGAGATCAGAACGCTTGTTCGAGAATATCCGTTGACGCACATCATGGTGGAAACTGACGGGCCTTGGCTGTTCGAGGGGCCATTTGAAGGGCAGGCAACGCATCCGCGTATGGTTCATGTTGTCATCGAGCAGATCGCTTTGTTGAAGGGGCTTGCTGTTGCCGAGACGGCGGCGATTGTGCGCGGGAATACGGAGCGGTTTTATGGATTGAACGCACGGGACAAAGACTAACTGGACAATCGGTTAGTCTTTGCTTTATAATCATGATAGAACATTTGTTCTACTATTGGTGAGGTGAAGACGAACATGCATCGTTGCAGTTGGGTAAATGAAGATCCGTTATATATACACTACCACGATCATGAATGGGGCGTTCCCGTACATGATGACCGCAAACTGTTTGAGATGCTCAATCTGGAAGGCGCGCAAGCGGGCTTGAGCTGGTATACGATTCTCAAGAAGCGCGAGAGCTACCGCGAAGCGTTTGATGGCTGGGACCCGGAAGTAGTCGCACAATACGACGATGCGAAAATGCAAGATCTGATGCAAAATCCGGGCATCGTTCGCAATCGACTCAAAATTGCTGCGGCCGTACAGAACGCGAAGGCGTTCTTGAAAGTGAAGGAAGAATTTGGCACGTTTGACGCTTATATTTGGCGATTCGTTGGCGGCAAGCCGACTGTGAATCACTACGAGCACGGTCAACGCCTGCCGGCCAGCACCGACGTGTCGGATGCGATGAGCAAGGACTTGAAGAAGCGCGGCTTCAAATTCGTCGGATCGACGATTTGCTATGCATACATGCAGGGCGTAGGAATGGTGAATGATCATATGCAGGGTTGTTTTAAAGCGAATTGAACAGGGGTCAATCATTAGTATCCTATTCGCACGTTGGCTGGCGGCATGTGGGTTCAAAACGACGAGCAGGCCTGGAGCGGGCAGGTTGACCGGGTTGGAGAAAAAATACAAATAGCGGCAAGCATCGAGGGGGAAAATGTCCTGAGGCGTGCCGTTATTTGTTCATGAGACAAAAAAAGAGACGACTTTTCCCTTGTCAATGGGATGTACCGCCTCTTAATTCTAATTTGTCTACACGGTCATTTATTTGATCAAAATCAGTTTCAACAAAACGTAGTCGGCGCTCAACCTTATTAAGAGAATTTACCGTTTCGCGTCTGAATTCGTTCATATCTTTTTTGAACTCATACATATCTGTTTTGAACTCATACATATCTTTTTTGAATTCATACATATCTTTTTTAAACTCATACATATCTGTTTTGAATTCATTCATATCTTTGCGGAAATGCAGCAGTTCGTCGGCTAGCGAGTCTGTCTTCGCATTTGACGTTTCAACTGCTTTTAAAATCGCGCTGAGAAGTTCGCGCTCGTTCATTTCGCCCATCACAATCGACCTCCACGTTTAGTTTATCATGGTATGGTACGCTTGCCCACACAAAAATTCAACCTGCGGCAGATTTAGTCTTGTTGGACTGCACTAAATGCCCAACCGCCAATTGTTGCACTGCATGAAGTGACCTGGCGGATATTCGAACTCGCACGGCTGAATAAGTGTGAAGCCTAGCTTACGGCAAACGGCGTTGGAAGCCGGGTTGTCGATACTCGGAAAGGCATGAATAAACTTGATTTGCTTGTCGGGATCTGAACCGGCACTGCCGTCAGCAGCCGCTTTGGCGAGCGCAACGGCTTTCTGAACAGCTGCAGTCGCAAAGCCTCTTCCTTGGAACGCAGGCAGGATGCCCCAGCCCATCTCGTAGATGTCCTCACCCTGCCACTTGGTGTTCCAGTAGCCTACACTGCCGACGGCCTGGCCGTCTGGCACCGATACAACGCTGAACATGCAGCCGGCCTTGCGTTCAGTAAGGGTCAGGTACCGCTCGTGCCGTGCGGCAAGCTGATCTTCCGTTTCCGGGCCGCCGAGATGCTCCATCATGTCGGGCGCATTAAGAAGATGGAGCAAATTCAGATCGGCAGGTGCCCAAGGTTCAATGTTTACTTGAGAATATTGTTGCTGTTCAGACATAGGACGGTGACTCCTGACTATTTAAAATAAAAACAATTGAGCATAAAGCTTCATCAAATGGACGGCAACATCATCAGGCATATTGCAACTGCTTCTCAATCAAATTCTGCTTAATCAAATAAATCCGTTTGCGCACATAGAAGTCGTAGACAGCTCCGGTGAGTTCGCGGGGCTTGATCAGATTGTTCGTATCATTATCAATAATGGTGACGGAACCGTCGTCGTAAAACTTGAATGTATAGTCAGCATAATGCGTTGAAGCTTCATCCAGCATGTCATCGATTTGTCCAGGAAGCAGGTGGTCAGTTTCACACAATGCCTTATGATACCAATAATCCCGCTCAATAAAACGAAAATTGTGAGTAGTGTTCATCGTGATAACAACCTCCTCTGCGATATGGAACATTTGTTCTTGTTTCTAGTATAACAAACAAATGTTCGTAATGGAAGAGGGGGACGCATATATTTGGAAAATATTTTCATAGAGTCGATAACAGAAAAGCGAGCCCGCAGGCCCGCCCGTTACCGTTATTTGTGCTGCATGCCATCTACAATGTGCTTTGTAATGCCAAGCCCGTGCAAACGCCCGGACTCGATAAATATTTCGTTCGCATCATACTTCGAAGCTGCTACTACGCCTGCTACGTATAGGCCCGGGATGTTTGTCTCCATCGTCTCAGGATTCACGATTGGCGCGTTCGTCTCCGTGTGGAAATTGACGCCGATGTCTGTGAGCAGCTGTCGGTCCGGTCGGAAACCGGTCAGCGCAAGCACAAAGTCGTTCACCAGGGTCACTCGCTGATCCTCTTTACGAACAACGATGTCGTGTTCGCGGATCGCCTCAACCTGAGAGTTAAACCACATCTGGATACGGCCTTTATTGACCATACTTTCAAATAAAGGTCTGACCCACGGCTTGATGCTCGCGGAAAAACCGCTCCCGCGATAGACAACCGTCACTTCGGCACCTACCCGAAGAAGATCCATCGCCGCATCCACCGCGGAATTGTTGCCGCCGATGATGGCGACTTTTGCCCCTGCATAAGGGTGGGCTTCTTTGTAGTAGTGTGTCGTTTTCGGCAGATCTTCGCCAGGAATCCCAAGCAGGTTCGGATGATCAAAGTACCCGGTCGCCACGACGACTTTGCGCGCGTCATAGTCGGCTTTTCGGCCAAACTGGTCGACGGTATGGATTTTAAAACAGTCCCCGATGCGTTCGATCCGCACCGCTTCCTCATAGCTGTGAATGCGGAGCTGCTCCCGGCGAGCGACCTCGCGATAATAGACGAGCGCCTCCTGCCGATATGGCTTCTCGTGGGGTGTTGTGAATGAATAACCGCCAATTTCAAGCAGCTCCGCTGTACTGAAAAACTGCAAATACGTCGGATACAAGTAAATGGAATGGACGATGCAATTTTTTTCTATGAGTAATGGCGAAAGCCCTTCCCGCTGCAACGCAACGGCGGCAGATAAGCCGCAAGGACCTGCCCCAATGACGATGACGTGTTCCATCTCGATTTCTCCTCCCGTGTTCCAATTCCAACCTTAATAGTAGCGCAACCGGGAGGAGATGCCAAGTGCAGCCAAGATGCTGCCTACTTTTGATTCAGCTGATTTTCTTCATTAGCTTCACTGATGTCGTCTTTGGCGACATTGACAGACGTCGTGTTCGGCGCATTTTCCAACGTGTCGTTTACGAATTCCATGTCTTGGTTCTCAGCGTTCGTATTCGTTGTTCCGGTATAATTCCCTGCGTGTTTATTGTTTTCCATTGCGGCACGTCCTTTTCTCACATGGGATGTTGTTGCTAGTGAAACATTTTTAACGTGCACAGGTGGGGTCATTTTTATTCCCTTTTAAAGGAAATCGCTGCTTGCCGAGCAGGGGGCCGCCGGAAGATAGTTCCACGTGTCAAAATCCGCTATAATAACATAGAGGACTGGAGGGACATATGAAACCGATTAAACTGCCAAAAGAAGAGAAACAAATGCTGATCGACGACTTGCAGGCGCATTTGGAGCTGGAGCATGGCGTCACGCTGGGGCAATTGGCCACCGAACAACTCGTGGAATACATGATAAATCAATTGAAGGAACCCATCTATAATCAAGCGATTGACGATGCGTGCCGAACGGTGAGTGACCGCATGGCGGTGCTGGAAGAGGATTTGTACGCGCTGAAAGTGTCCAAACGGGCAAGAAGATAGCGAGCGAAGCTGAGGAGAATCAGAATGATGCAGGCAAAATCAGAGGAACAATTCGATATTTACGACGGAGATCGTAACTGGCTAGGCGTTGCTCCGCGCTCAGAGGTGCATGCCAAAGGCTTATGGCACCAGACATTCCAATGCTGGATCGTCAACAGGTCGACGGGGACGCCGCAGCTTTATTTGCAACTGCGTGCACCGAATAAAGATCTGTTTCCCAGCTTGCTGGATATCTCTTGTGCCGGCCACTTGGAGGCTGGAGAGTCCGTGGAAGCGGGAGTACGGGAGTTGGAGGAGGAACTGGGCCTGACAGCTCGTTTTGAAGATTTAATTCCTTGCGGCATGTTCGCTGAAGAGGATGTCATCTCGCCAACGCTGATCGATCGCGAGTTCTGCCATGTATTTCTCTATGAGGTGAGCAAGGACACCGAGGAGTTCGTTTTGCAAGCAGAAGAGGTTAGCGGGTTGTTTGCAGTGGATTTGCAGGCGTTCGCCAGGCTGGTTCAGGGCGAATTGACGGAAATTCCGGGGACGGGGATACGAAGCGCTGACGATGGCGAATATCGGGAAGCCGGTATGACGGTGACACGGGAAAAATTAGTTCCGCATCCGCAGGCGTATTATGAGTTGCTTTTTGGGGAGATGACGAGGCAAGGTTGGCTCGTAGGCGGTTATTCAGCAGGGAGTGGAGTCGGATAGAGCCGATATAACTTTCTAAACAGGCGAAAAAAGAACCGGTTCAGCCGGACTGAACGGTTCTTCCTGCGAGTCACTACTAGACAAAGTAGGCATTTGCGATGTAGACATAAGCTACGTAGCAAACGATGGAAAGCGCGATGCATAGAATGCCAAACGTAATTTTACGCTTGAACAACAGCAGGAAGCCGGCGCTGAAAGCCGAACCCATCACCAGCATCGAAATAAAGGTTAATACGCCCATAAATTATGTATCTCCTTACCCTTTTTTCACGAAATCACGTACCATGTCCTCGGTTACATAGGAACGAAGAGGAGAAATGCCTTCTTTGGCATGCGCAATAATCTGAGCCGTTACCTGATTGATGGCGTCGACGGAAAAGGGAAGTCCGCGTCTGCATAGATCGACTGCAGCTTCAATGGCCTGCTCACGCTTGGCATCCAGCTCGGCAAAACGGACCAGGTGCTGGTGCTGCTTTTTTGAATGTTGGGATATAGCTTCATGTACATTCATGTGAAAGTTCTCCTTTAAATTGCCAGATTCACATTATAGTGCGAGTTCAAAAACATCCTGATCAAAGACGGCATTTTGAACAATTACTTCATAGTATACACGATTGAAATGAGAAGGAACAGGCTTGTCAAGGGAAAAGGAATGAAGAAACTGTGATTTTTGATTATCTCCATAAATTATTAATGGGATTAACTAAATGGCGGGGTGACCAAGATGCCGGTTTTACCGATTGACGCGATCCTGACGCCCATTTTGGATACGCTTGACCAAAGCCCTTGCGCGCTAGTCGTCGCCCAGCCGGGCGCGGGTAAAACGACCCGCGTGCCCCTGGCGCTGCTGCGGGCGGAATGGCTGCAAGGCCGCAAAATAATAATGCTGGAGCCGCGAAGGCTGGCGGCCCGGGCGGCAGCGCGTTTTATGGCGCAGCAGCTCGGGGAGCAAGTCGGCGAAACTGTAGGTTATCGGGTCAAAGGTGATACGCGCGTCGGCTCCGCTACGCGGATTGAAGTGATCACCGAGGGCGTCCTCACCAGGATGCTGCAGAACGATCCGGTGCTCGAGGGCGTCGGGATCGTGATTTTTGACGAATTTCATGAGCGGAGCTTGCATGCCGATCTTGGACTGGCGCTATGCCGCCAAATTCAGACTGTGCTGCGCGACGATCTGAGGCTGCTTGTCATGTCAGCAACGATGGAAGCTGAGGCGGTGTCCTCGCTGCTGGACGACGCGCCGATTCTGGAAAGCGAAGGCCGTACGTATCCGGTCGAGACGCATTATGTGCCGAAGCCGCTCACAGGGCCGATTGAGAAAGCCGTTGTGGCGGCGGTCGCTCAGGCGCTCAGAGCCCACGAAGGCAGCGTGCTGGTGTTCCTTCCCGGCACGGCGGAGATCCATCGTACGGCAAGCGGCCTCGTTGCGCTGCAGCTCGGCCGGGAGGTGGAGATTGCGCCGCTCTACGGGAATCTGCCGCAGGAGGCGCAGGACCGTGCCTTGGCGCCTGTTCGCACGCAAGGTCACCGGAAGGTCGTACTGGCGACCTCCATCGCCGAGACAAGCCTTACCGTGGAGGGCATCACGGTGGTGATCGACAGCGGGCTCATGCGCGTATCGCGCTTCTCGCCCCGTACCGGCATGACCCGTCTGGAGACGGTGCCAGTGTCGGTTGCCTCTGCGGATCAGCGCAGAGGCCGGGCGGGCCGGCTCGGCCCAGGCGTATGCTACCGCCTGTGGACCGAGCAAGAGCACCGGCAGCTCCAGCCAAGCTCGGTGCCCGAGATCCGCGAGGCGGATCTCGCTCCGCTGGCGCTGGAGCTCGCCGCCTGGGGCGAACCCGACCCTGCTGCGCTGGTCTGGCTGGACCCGCCGCCGGAGGCTGCGTACCTCCAGGCGCGGGATCTGCTCGTTCAGCTCGGCGCGCTAAACGAGAGCGGCGGCTTGACGCCGCACGGGGGGCGCCTCGCTGCGCTGCCCCTGCACCCCCGGCTTGCGCACATGGTGCTGCAAGCCATTCCGCTCGAGCTCGGCGCGCTGGCGTGCGAGCTCGCGGTCATGCTGAGCGAGCGCGATGCCCTGCGCGCTGCGACGAAGGATGCGGATGTGCGCAGCCGCATCGAACTGCTTCGGCGCGCTGCCGCAGGCGAGCAGCGCGAGGGCGTTGACGCCCGCGTATGCCGCCGCATGGCGGCGGAAGCGGGCGAGTTGATGCGGTCGCTCGGCGTGAAGCCGAGCGGCGCGGATACGGCGGCGAGCGGCTTGCTGCTCGCCTTCGCGTATCCCGATCGCGTCGCGCAGCGGCGATCGACGGGGCGCTTTTTGCTCAGCGGCGGGCGCGGCGCTGATCTGCCGGAGCTGCAGCCGCTCTCGAATGAGCGGTATCTGGTCGCGGCCGAGCTCGAAGACAGCGGCGTAGACAGCCGCATTTATTTGGCGGCGCCGCTGGAAGAGGAGGCGTTGTATGAGGCTTTTGAGGGGAGCATCCGCAAGGAGCAGCTCGTGCAGTGGGACGCGGCAGGTGGAGTGGTCAAAGCAAGGGAGCGCTGGCGGTTCGGCGCATTGACGCTGAAAGAGACGGTGCTGGCGAATCCGGACCCTGAACGGGTGCTGGAGGCGCTGCTGAACGGCATCCGGGCAGAGTCGCTGGACATCCTGCCGTGGACGCGGCAGGCCAGACAGTATCAGCAGCGATGCCTTTTTTTACACCGCTTTGTGGAGGATTGGCCGGATATGCGCGAGGAGACGCTGCTGGATACGCTCGAGATGTGGGCAGGACCGCATCTGTACGGCGTAAAATCCAAGGGCGGCTTGGAACGTATCAACTTGACAAGCCTATTAGAAGAAATGCTAACATGGGAGCAGCGGCGCTCTCTTGACGAATGGGCGCCTACGCATATCACTGTGCCGAGCGGTTCCCGCATCCCCGTCGACTACAGTGACCTAGAGTCGCCAAAGTTGTCCGTGCGGCTGCAGGAAATGTTCGGATTGACAGATACCCCGCGGATCGCGAAAGGGCGGGTGCCGATCACAATCCACCTGCTGTCGCCAGCGCAGCGGCCCGTTCAGGTGACGAGGGATTTGGCGAGCTTTTGGCGGGATGCCTATTTCGAAGTGAAAAAAGATCTCAAAGGCCGTTACCCTAAACATTACTGGCCGGACGACCCGATGGCGGCTGTGCCGACGAACCGGGCGAAGCCGCGCACGTAGCCGGCAAGGAAGGAAGCTGAGCGAGCGATGACCCATCAGACAGAGAAGCCCGCGATGGCGGTTTATGTGACGGCTGGCTTTGCGACAGCGCCCAATTTTCTGGACGAGTTCGCAGATAAGCTGGTTGCACGTTTGGTGCAGGAGGGCATCTCCGTGCGTGCCGTCATCCATTTTCCGTATGGCGATTGGCATCGTTCGAAAACGAAGCAGCTTATCGAAATCGCGAGCGACTTGTGGCGGCATACCCACAGAAGACGGACGAAGTTCGGCGGCATAGGCGTGGCGCGACTGATTCGGCAGGACGCAGCGGCAAACGAACGCCTCTTGCTGATTGGGCACAGCGCCGGTGCCGTGGCGGCTTTGATAGCGGCGCAACTGCTGCGGGGGGAAGGGCGCACGATTGCCGGCGTCATCCAGATCGGGTCACCTCGATGTGCGGTTCCGGCGGCATTGCAGGATGTGGTGCTGAATATAGAGGGCGTGCATCCGGAGACTAAGCAGCGCGACGTTATTCCGCATTTTGGCACCTGGGGCGGGTTAAGCTTGCGCAAATGGTTTACGCTGGGCTGGCATCGCACGAAACATGCGCCAGTTCATCGCATCACCTTGCCGCTGATCGGCGGGCATCCGGATTATTTTCGGAGCGGCGCTCCTTATAGATGGAAGGAAAGAACAAATTTACAAGCGGTCGTCGACGTCATTTGGCGGTGGCTGCAAACTCGCGAGGAGGAAACAAACCATGCTGGACATTATCAAAGCCACGATGGAACATAGCAAAGAGGACGGTTACCTTGGGCATGTGGCGTTTTCGGTGAAAGGGCACGAGCATCCGTACGAAATCACGCTCCAAGACCCAAAGGGGAAAAACGACTGGAGCTACGCCCTGAATTTTTTGAACGAATCTGGCAAGGAAGAGGACATCGAAGCTGTTGAGGAGCTGCTGGAGGACGATGAGTTTTTCGATCAGCTGATCGAAGCGGCGAGAGGAGCTTTGGCAGGGAAGTAAGCTGCGGCAGTGGGAAGCGGGTCGCCTTGCGGGGTGACTCGTTTTTTTTTATACAGCCTCTCAACCGACCGCCTCACGAGCGGCCCCTCTTCCCACCCGGCTTGAAAACCGACAATAGGTACATCGCGACCAATGCGACAATCTGTATCCCGATGCCTGTGAAGAACATCAGACTGTTCGATACATAAGCGCCTTGCGTCGCGCCGCCAATCCCTGTATCTTGAAGTAGCGTAATTCCGCGCAGCGTCCATATGTGCATGCCGAATGGGCCGATCAGGATGACGAGCAGGGTGAGCACTTCTTTGCTTATAATCCAGCGGTATTTGAAAAGTCCCCAGTGCGTCCAGACGGAAAGCAGAATGCCAGTGACGGTGGTGCCGATTGTCGAGGCTCTGATGGAGGTATCCGAAAGGACGTGCATGCTGCGATAGCTGGCAAGCACCAGTCCGGCGTCATTGGAAGCGGCGGCTGTGATGCTCAGAATAAGAAAGACGACACTGGTTCCGAGTAAAATAGCAGAAAATAGAATGTGCAGGCTGAGCAGCCATTTTTTCGACTTCATCGAGAGGGTTGGCATTGGATACGCTCCTTCGTTCAATTCGAGTAGCCCTAGCGTAACAGTCAGAGTTTAACAGAAGCTAATCCAAATCTTAAATTTTTATAAACTCTGTTATATGTACATACAAGTTGGCGAAATGGTATAATACGTTCACCATCAAGGCTTGGAGGAACCGCATGTCAGAAAAGCAATTACCAAAATACATGCAGCTGAAGCAGGAAATTTTGACGTGGCTGCAAAACGGCAAACTGAAGCCCGGCGACCAGATGCCGTCGGAGAACGAGATTGCCGAGCAGTATATGATGAGCCGGCAAACGGTCCGGCAGACATTCGGCGAGTTGGAAAAAGACGGCTGGCTGTACCGGATGCAGGGCAAGGGGACGTTCGTATCCATGCCGCAGCAGTCGGAGAAGGGCCGGGATGTACAGACAATCGGCATTATTACCACGTACATTTCGGATTATATTTTCCCGATTATTGTGCGGGGGGCCGAAGCGGCACTGCGGGAGAGAGGCTACAGGCTGCTGTTGTCCTCGACGGATAACGACAAAGCCAGGGAGCGGGACAGTCTCGAGATGATGCTCAGCGAGCCGCTGAGCGGGCTGATTATCGAGCCGACGAAAAGCGCGGAGGGCAACCCGAACCTGAGCTATTATTTGTCGCTTGATTATCAGGAGATTCCGTATTTGATGATCAACGAGCGGTACTCCGGCCTGCAATGCCCGGTCATGATGATCGATGACGAGGAAGGCGGCTTTCTGGCGGCGCAGCACTTGATCGAGCTGGGGCATCGGCAGATTGCGGGCTTTTTCAAGATCGACGACCTGCAGGGAATGAATCGGTTAAAAGGCTTCGTACGCGCACACCAGCAGTACGAAATTCCGCTGCTGCCGGAAAATGTTGTGCACTACACGACCGAGGAGAAGTGGCAAAAGCCTTTCGCTGCCGCAACGGATATGCTGCGGCGCGAGCAGGCTCGTCCGACAGCGTTTGTCTGCTATAACGACGAGCTTGCCGTGAATCTGTTGGAAGCTGTCCGCTCGATGGGCTTGCTGGTGCCGGCCGATGTATCGATGGTCGGCTTCGACGACTCATCGCTGGCGACGGCGACGGAAGTGAAGCTGACGACGCTCTCCCACCCGAAAGCGGAGCTTGGCCGGGAGGCGGCGGAGTTGCTGATCTCTATGATTGAGCAGCCTAAAGGAGATCAGCCAAAGCAAGGCAAGCTTTACAAACCTGAGCTAGTAGTAAGGGAGTCTACGCGGCGATTCGCGTAGCTCTCTTTTTTTCGTTTGCCTACTTTTCAACTTGTACGTACAAGTGTTATACTGGGTGTATGAGTTCGAACTTTTATAAGGAGGCAATTCCTATGCATTCATTTGAAAATAAACAGTTTTGGTTCGTTACCGGCTCTCAGCACTTGTACGGACCAGAGACACTGCTCCAGGTTGAAGATCACACCAAGCAAATCACTGCCGGTATTTCGAAATCCGAGGCGATCCCGTATCCAATCGTATTTAAAGACGTCCTGACGACGCCAGACAGCATCCGCAGACTGCTGCTCGATGCCAATTCGGATGACAGCTGCGCAGGGGTCATTACGTGGATGCATACGTTCTCCCCGGCCAAAATGTGGATCGCAGGCCTCGCCGAGTACCGCAAACCGCTGCTTCACCTGCACACGCAATTCAATCGCGATATTCCGTGGGATACGATCGACATGGACTTTATGAATTTGAATCAGGCGGCGCACGGTGATCGTGAATACGGTTTCATCGGCACGCGGATGGGCGTAGCCCGCAAAGTCGTCGTCGGCTACTGGGAAGACCCGGCTGTGCTTGATCGTATCGGCGCCTGGATGCGCATGGCGGCGGGCTTTGCGGAAAGCCGCAATTTGAAAGTGGCGCGCTTTGGAGACAATATGCGCCATGTAGCGGTGACCGAAGGCGATAAGGTCGAGGCGCAGATCAAATTCGGCTGGTCGGTAAACGGCTTCGGCGTTGGCGATCTCGTGCAGCGTGTGAACGACATCTCGGAAGCGGAAGTTGACCGCTTGATGGAAGAATACAGCGAGCTGTACTCGATTGCAGAAGCAGGCCTTGCAGAAGGCCCGGTTCGCAACGCGATTCGCGAACAGGCGAGAATCGAGCTGGGGCTGAAAGGCTTTTTGCAGGAAGGCGGTTTCGGCGCATTCACGACGACGTTCGAAGACCTGCATGGACTGAAGCAGCTCCCGGGGCTTGCCGTGCAGCGTTTGATGGCGCAGGGCTACGGCTTTGGCGGCGAAGGCGACTGGAAGACGGCAGCGCTGACGCGCGTTATGAAAGTGATGGCGGGCAACAAAGGCACGTCGTTCATGGAAGATTATACGTACCATATGGCGCCGGGTGAAGAGCTCGTGCTGGGCGCGCATATGTTGGAGATTTGCCCGACGATTGCGGCGACGCGCCCGACGGTGGAAGTGCACCCGCTTGGCATCGGCGGCAAAGCCGATCCTGCGCGACTCGTTTTCGACGGCGCTTCCGGCGCTGCGCTCAATGCTTCGCTGATTGACATGGGCCACCGTTTCCGCTTGCTGATCAACGAAGTGGATGCCGTTCAGCCGGTGCAGGCGATGCCGAAGCTGCCGGTCGCCCGCGTACTGTGGAAGCCGCAGCCGTCGCTGCGCGATTCGGCAGAAGCATGGATTTACGGCGGGGGCGCGCACCACACTGTATTTTCATACCAGGTCAGCACCGAACAATTGATTGATTTCGCCGAGTTAGCGGGGATTGAAGTGGCTGTCATTAACAAGAACACGTCGGTTCAGCAATTCCGCAACGAGCTGCGCTGGAACGAAGCCATTTATACGAAATAAAATGTCACATTTATCAATATCACCATAATTTCTGTCCATTGACTTCGGGAAAGTCGATGGGCTAAAGTAAAATGAGAGCAAAGTCCGTCGAGGCTTGCTCTCATTTGGAATTTCAGGAGGAGAACCCAGAGGATGACGACGAAAGCTTTTCAAGGTACATTTCACGGTGAGCCCGCGATTTGGCTGCAAGCCGGACGTTACGAAGCGGCGGTGCTGCCTGAGGTAGGCGCGAATCTCATCGCATTTCGAGATACAGAGAATCAGTACAACTTTCTAAGAGAGCCGGGAGCGGAAGAAATGGAAGCGTTTAAAGCGCGTCCGGTCGTGCACGGAATTCCCGTGCTGTTCCCGCCGAACCGCTATGAAGACGGCAAGTTCCCATGGAATGGGAAGGTGTACCAACTGCCGGTGAATGAAGCGAAGACCGGCAATCATTTGCACGGCTTTGTGCATTACATTCCTTGGCAGGTCGAGAAGTTCAGCAGCGACGAGACCGAAAGCCGGGTTACGCTTGCCTTGCAGGTGAGAGAGGGCCATTCCGTGCACGCGTATCTGCCGTTTGAATTTACGATCCGGTTAACCTACACGCTGTCGGCGCTCGGTTTGCAACAGCACGTTTCCGTACATAATGAAGGCAAGGAAGCGATGCCTTGCTTGCTCGCGTTCCACACGACGCTGAATACGCCATTTGCGGCAAATAGCGCAGCATCCGATTATACGTTCCAAATGACGATCGGCGAACGCTGGCAACTCAACGAGCGCATGCTGCCGTCGGGCGATTTCCAAGCGCTTTCGGCCGATGAGGAGAAGATGAAGGTTGGCGGATTGTCGCCGTTTTTCGAGTCCATGGACAACCACTACACGACGCTGCCGCAAAATAACCGCAGTTTCATGGCGCTGACGGACAGCCGGAACGGCGTTAAGCTGATCTATGACATCGGTACGTCTTACAAGCAGTGGATGATTTACAACAACGGCGCACAGGAAGGCTGGTTCTGTCCAGAGCCACAAATCAACCTGGTCAATGCGCCAAATGTGAATCTGCCGGCCAACCAAATTGGCCTTGCTTCCCTTGCTCCGGGCGAGATTTGGGAAGAAACGTCCAGATTGTACGCGGTTCCTGCAGGTCAATAGACGATAAGGCAGGTTTAACCCCCTTTTATGCTTACGGTAATGCTTCTACGACGCCGGTGCATCCAAGGGGGTATTCGCTTGTAAAGGGGGAAGTCGAATGCAGAACTGGAATGAGCTTGATAAGGCGGAATTGGTGGCCAAAGTGTTGGAACTGACCGGGGAGAATGACCGCTTGAAGCAGGAAATCGCTAAACTTCGAGGAGCCAAGCGGACGCCAAGCCATGCCATGGACACGATGGCGACAAAGCTCAAGGAGGCGCTGCGTGAGTAGCCGGTGATCCGAGCGTTGCTTGCGTTGCCGGTGCAGTATTCGCTATAATGGGAGCTGGTAAAAGGAGGGAAATACGTATGGATGTGAATGAGACATTACCGCCGAAGACCTGTTCTATCGACCGGCTCGTTACGAAAGAAGCGGAAGTAAGCAAGGTACTTGCGGGTCAGAAAACAGCTTGCCGTCGCAACGGACGTTACGCCGACATCGGCGAGATCATGGAGCTCGAAGGCAAATCGTTCGTCGTCACGAACGTTTACCAACAGAGCCTGGGAGAATTGACGGTCGAACACGCCAAGATGGAAGGTCATGAGACGGTTGAGGAATATCGGGACAGCATTCTGTCCATGCATCCCGGCATGCCTTGGCTGCCGCAGATGAAAGTATGGGTGCACGAATTCAAGCAAGCGGAGTAAAACGAACGACACGAAGCAGTGCGCAGCCGGGAAGGCGCGCACTGCTTTCAATAAGTGTACAGAAACGGATGAGTAGAGTGTCTTGGTATGTTGTACTGTTGTATTTGCATATTTTTAGCGTTGTATTAAGCATTGGGCCTTATTTCATACTGTTTCCATTATTAAGCAAAATCAGATTTGCTCCGTTCGAGCTGCTGCCGGACTATCTGGAGCCGTTTCGGATCACCGTTCGGCTGACGAAGCATGCGGGCCACGTGCTCGTGGCGACCGGCATTATTCTGACTTGGCTGACCTCATGGACATGGTCGACGTCCTGGATTGTGGCGACAGTGCTCATCATGGTCGCGTCGCTGTATTTTATCGCACGGGCGTTCTCGCCGCTGCTGCGGCAATTGAAAGCGCCTCATGATGATCGCCAGGCGATCGTGGACAAGCTGCGCCGCGCGCTGATCTTATATGTCATCATCACACTGTCGATGATGTGGTTCATGGTGGCGAAACCGACGCTGTGGTGAGCCCCCATGTTTTTTACGATTGTTTTACGCACGTTTTGGGACTTTTTTGTCAAATAAATCGAGCTTTTTTTGTGCTTTATCGATTTGCAGCAAATAATTTCCTGAAATTTCCATTGGAAAAGACCATGTAAAGGAGGCAACCAAACAGAAGGCAGCCTCCCCATACAGTGAAAAAAAATGAAGAAAACGCGCAGGAAATCATGATCAACCACGAGCTCTTCTTAATAATATCTCATTCCTTTCATTGCTTTGTGTCGTTCGATAGTAAGAAACTAAGAGATCAGTCTGCCTTTATGAAGAGACTTCATATTTTTATTGGAGTTAGGAACTATAGGGAGCATTTTCAAGCTGCTTATCATGGGAGAAAGGCAGAGATGACAAGTTGGGACGTGTTCAAACGAAAAATTGTCCCGAATCCACCCATTACAACCTTCTCTACTGCACGCCCATATTTTCGTGTTTTCTTGAACGAGATCCTCTATCGATTTTTTTCGGAAGTACATCGTTTCTCCTCCTCTAATAAAAAAACTGCCCTCAACATGTGTTTAGGACAGTTCCCTGTGAACTACAGTTTTACAACATTTTCGGCTTGAGGACCGCGGCTGCCTTGAGCTACATTAAATTCAACGCGCTGCCCTTCGTCCAACGATTTGAATCCATCCCCTTGAATCGCGGAGAAATGAACGAATACGTCATTTCCGCCCTCCATTTCAATAAATCCAAAGCCTTTCTCTGCGTTAAACCATTTCACTGTTCCTGTTTCCATTCTGAAATTACCCCCAAATTTTGATTAACATGCTTTTTAAACAAAAAAACTCGCACATTGAAAAGGGTACCATTACACAAATGATCACTTTTCAATATGTGAGTTTATGTTCAAGCTGCTTATAACTTTATAATAACACACAATAATGTGATAAGCAAAGCGGTTTATTTAAGTTTATTTAAGCCCATGTTCCCTAGGACAGCATATTCTCGAAACAGCTCCATACTGCCTGTGAAGGCTGCCGTCCCCGGGGGGACGGCCAAACCGTTACAGTTTGCGTCCGAACATCACAACAAAATTGTAGGACTTGAACACGCAGTCCACATCTGCAAACCCATACTCACGCAGCCATCCCAACTGATCGTCCAGCGGCGCCATGCGGTCGAGCTTCGTCCGTTCGTAAGCGGCATTCAGCTCGTCGCGCGTGAGGTCGGTCGCCTCGATTTTCGCCTTCCAGTCTGATCGATACATTTCGTCGATATAAGGCGTCCCGCCCTGCACTTGATCTGCGTTGACAAACACGCCGCCCGGCTTCAGCAAGCTGTGAATATGGCGATAGAGCCCCTGCTTCTCTGCGTCCTCCAGATGGTGAATGGAGAGAGAAGAAATCACCGCGTCGAAAGGCGCGTCCCCAGTATACTTCGTATAATCCTCTGCGATGTAGGTGATGTCGACGGGAATGCCGTCAAACCGTTCTTTGGCTTTTTCCAACATGCCCGCGGACAGATCGATAAGCGTGAAAGCCGCTTGCGGATACTTCGTGTAGACGTAGGAAGAGAAAAGCCCGGTTCCAGCGCCGAGATCGAGGATGCGAGGCTGGTCAGAAACCGTTTGGACGAGCGCCGCAGCCGTTTGATAAAAGCCGTCAAAGCAAGGAATCAGCTTCCTGCGTTGGCTGTCATATTTTTCGGCGACTTCGTTAAATTTGCTCAAAATTCTCGCGTGATCGTGTTCATTCATTGAAAATCAGCTCCATTCCGTTCTTGTTGGTGGTCATGTGTTCATTGTAGAAGGAACGGCGCAGGAAATCCAAGATATAGTTCCGATAAAGCTTATAGGTAAAAATTATAAATGGTCATTTTCCTATAGTGAAATGTTATAGTCCCTAGGAAATTTATACTTCACGTTTGCGCAGCAGTTGATTTAACACCTCCGAGAAAACAAGGCCGATCGCGATGGCGCCGGACAGCAAAAAGGCTTGAACCGCCAGCTGCACGGCCACATCGTAATGGTGAAGCACCACGTTGCGCATCGCATCGTAGGCAAGTCCGCCGGGTACGAGCGGAATAATGCCGGACACGCTGAACACGATGACCGGCGTTTTGAACGATTTGGCGCATAAATGGCTGACTAAGGTCACGCTGAACGATGCGAGCAGCGTTGCCAAAATCGTATCGACAGCGTACTGCGTCATCAGCATATAGAGCACCCAGCCCAGCATGCCGACAAAACCGCATTGCAGCAGGGTGCCTCGAGGCACGTTGAACAAAATGGCAAACGCTGCCGTTGCGATAAAGCTCGTCACGAGCTGTTCCATAAGCATCATGCGGCATAACCTCCTGCATAGAGGGATAGCACGAGGGCAATTCCGGCCCCGATCGCAAATGCCGTCAGGAACGCCTCTGCGCCTTTGGATACGCCGGAGACGAAATGGCCTGCCATCAAGTCGCGGACGGCATTCGTAATGAGCAGTCCGGGCACGAGCGGCATAACGGAGCCGATAATGATCGTATTCAGCTCGTGACCGAGGCCCGTGCGGACGAAGAGATAGGCGACGGCGCCAATCAGCAGCGAAGCGAGAAACTCGGCGAAAAACTTGATCGGCAGCAGCCGGTGAAAATAAGTCAGTGCCAAAAGCCCGGCTCCGCCGGTCACGAAAGCCGGCGCAAAGTCGGCCCAAAGGCCTTTGAACATGATCAGGAAGCAGCCGCTGGCCAAGGCTGCCGCCAGTATCTGAAACCAGACGGGATACCTCGTCTGGTTTTGATCGACGGCCGTCAGCTCGCGTATCGCCTCGTCCGGCCGGAGCTCGCCTTGCGAGATCCGCCTCGAGATCGCATTGACGAGCGTCACTTTGCGTAGGTCGGTTGAGCGAGTAGAAATACGGATTAGTCGAGTAATCGGCGAGCTGCCGTCAATGGCAAAAATAATACCCGTCGGCGTCACGTAGCTATGTGAATGGTCGGCGCCGAATGCGCTTGCGACGTGGTTCATCGTGCTTTCCACGCGGTACGTTTCGCCGCCGCTTTCGAGCATGATTTTACCTGCCAGCAGGCAGACTTGGGCGATGTTCTCGTTGGATGGAGCGGGTTGAGACATGGGGGACGTCCTTTCTTTGTGCCATACTATGCTCAAGTATATCGGATCGGGGGATCGAATGAAAATTGATAATTGAACATAGTTCAGTTACGATAGAGAGAAATTTATTTTACTAGATAAGAGAGTTCATGGGAGGCCCAGTGGTGATGGAGCTAAAACTATTTTTCGTGCCCGATACCGATCCGGATTTGCACGCGTTAATTGCGAAATTGGACGATGATTTGATGCAGCGCTATCCGAAAGAAGATATATTTACCGTAGATTTTCATGCGCCTTATGTGAAAACGATGAAATTTGCCGTCGGCTACATTGACGATCGAGCTGTGGCTTGCGGCGCGCTTCGGCCATTGGATGAGGAGAGCACGGAACTTAAGCGCTTCTTTGTCGATCCGGCTTACAGGAAGCAGGGGATTGCGTCGAGGCTGCTTGCTTTTCTGGAAGGGGAGGCGCTGCGGCAGGGCAAACGCTGGATTCGCCTTGAAGCGGGGGCTCCGCAGCCGGAGGCGCTTGCCCTATATATGAAGCATGGCTATTCGTCTATCCCAAGATTCGGGGAATATGTGGCATGCGCAAGTTCCCTCTGCTTCGAGAAAGCCATCGGCGGAGCGGAAAGTGTGGTATAATTTGCCGTAATCTAGGGATGATGGAGGCGAACAACATGAGTGTCTTTATCGCATTGCTTCGCGGGATCAACGTCAGCGGTCAGAAATCGGTGAAAATGGACAGGCTGCGCCAGCTTTTTGAAGGGTTGGGCTATACGGATGTCGCCACCTATATTCAAAGCGGCAATGTGGTGTTTCGAGCGGGAGCTCAGCTGGCTGAGGGGCTTGATTTTGCGACGAAAAATGATTCGGCTGCGTCTGCACAGCTCGAGGCAGCCATTCACGAAGCATTGCTCGCCCAGCTTGGCTACGATATCCCGGTGCTCGTGCGGACACCCGCAGAGCTGCGGGATATCGTTGCTGGCCAGCCTTGGCCGCTTCCGCAGAAGGGAGCTGCGTCAGAACCGCAAGTATATGTGACACTGCTGGCGCAACTGCCGTCGGAAGCAGGACTTGCGAAGCTGCAAGGCGTCCGGAGCGGGGACGATGAGTACGTCGTCGTAGACAGGACGGTCTATGTGCTGGTTCGCCAGCGATACGGCGATACGAAGCTCAGTAACCAGACGATCGAGAAGAAGCTCGGCGTCTCTGCCACGACGCGAAACTGGGAGACGATTAATCGGCTCATTCAATTAGCGGAGGCGGCGGAGTAGGGCGAGGTAAGTTTGTGCTCGATGGGGTGGCAGTGGTGAGCGGCAGGGGCAGATAAACCAGCTGAGCTAACTTGATAAGCCTGCGAAAAAGCAGGCTTTTTTTGCAATTGGGGCTCCTTTGGATGAATGCCTGCGAAATGGCAGGTTTTTATGTGAGTTTCCTCCAAATGAGCGGAAATGGATATAAAAGCCTGTTTTTGCGCAGGCATTTTCGAAAACGGAGGCGATTTGCGCAGAATAGATGCTTATTTGCAGGTTTGGGAGGCAGCTTAGGGAGGGAGAGCTGCCATGCGCTCTCTCCGACTCTCTTGTCATTCATACAGCCGATGGATTTCAGCGCGCTACTAACACACCCCATACCCTGAACTGGAATTTCTCCAGTTCATTGTTCCGAATCGGAGAGAAAGAGCTCCATGAACTGGAAAAGCTCCAGTTTAATTTCAGAGTTTGTACGGAGGTAGGGGAATTACGGTCAAATGTGATGGAGAAATGCCAGTTCAGATGCCCATTTTTGCGAAAAGACAGTTCATATGCGGGAGCTTTTCCAGTTCATCAACGAAGTAGCGGTGAGCAGCGGGGTCCTGCCAATCGTTCGGATTGGTACGATTGTACCAAGATTTGCATAGTCCCGCGGCGGGCGGGAAAGCCTGAAAGGAGAATGGGCGTCGTAACCCAACCGACGGCTGCGGTTGCTGCGAGCTGCCGGGCATGCGTACAAGAGCGCATTGCCTCGGATGAAGCGCAGAGCAATCCGCGGTCGCGCAGCGCGGCAAGCACTGCGGTGCGACCGGGCGGTGCGACGCTACTCTGACGAAGCGGGTGACAGCTATGCGAAGAAGAACTAAATCGGCTGCGACATACATCGCAGCCGTCACGATACTGGCGCTGCTCTGCGCAGCAGCAGCGCTTTTACCAACGCCCGCCGGAGCGAAGCCGGCGGCGGGCCGGGCGGAGCACGGGGTGGCCATCCCCGTGCTGAATTACCACAGCATCGGGGTGGCGCACGGGAATCCGTACGTGCTCCCCCCCGATGCGTTCGCGCGGCAAATGAACTACTTGGCCGCGCAGCACTACACCCCGCTCACACTGGACGCCTTCGTCCGTGTGCTCGCGGGCCAGATGCCGTCACCGAACAAGCCCGTGCTGCTCACGTTCGATGACGGCTATGCCAACAACGCGGAGACGGCGATGCCGATTCTCCGCGAACACCACTTCCCGGCGACATTGTTTCTGTCGACGGGGCTGGTCGATCTGCCAGGCTATTTGAGCTGGCAGCAGGTTCGCGAGCTTGCGGAGGCGAATTGGGACGTCATGCCGCACACGGTGACGCACCCGCATCTGCCCAAGCTGGATCAAGCACATCAGCGCGCGGAGATCATGGACGCGCGCCGGAAGATCGAAGCGGTGCTGGGCAAGCCCGCGCCGGTGTTTGCTTATCCGTACGGGGAGTATAACCGGACAACGCTCCGCATTTTGCGGAAAAACGGGTTCCGGTACGCGTTTTCAACGGACGATGGGTGGGCAACGAACCGGCAAAATCCTTATAAGCTCAAGCGGATCGTCGTTCGGAGCGAGGACTCGTTGGAGACGTGGGCGAGGAAGCTGACGGATCGAGATTTTGCGGAGGGGAAAGAAGCTTGGGTTCCAAACTTGTCATTTCAGATGAGCGCTTTCTGATTAGCAGTGGATTTACTTGGATTTTTGAGTATAATCGTTATAGAGGTTGTACTTATAGAAATCTTTAGCACTTCAATAATACGTGTAAGGAGTCGTCCCATGTCAAAAACACTAATTTTCGGGCATAAAAATCCGGATACTGATTCAATCTGCTCGGCCATTGCTTATGCAGCGCTGAAAACCAAACTCGGCCAGGAAGTGGAAGCTGTCCGCTTGGGCGCGGTGAACGGCGAAACGCAATTCGCGCTGGACACGTTCAAAGCCGCAGCGCCTCGTCTTGTCGAAACGGTTGCCAATGAAGCGCAGAACGTGATTCTGGTTGACCACGTTGAACGTCAGCAAAGCGCGACGGATATTGACCAGGTCCGCGTTGTGGAAGTGATCGATCACCACCGGATTGCCAATTTTGAAACAAGCCATCCCCTGTACTATCGCGCTGAGCCGGTTGGCTGTACAGCGACTATTTTGAATAAATTGTACAAAGAAAACGGCGTTGCCATCGACCAAGACATCGCCGGTCTGATGCTTTCCGCTATCATTTCCGATTCTTTGCTGTTCAAATCCCCGACTTGCACGGAGCAAGACGTTGCAGCAGCTCGCGAGCTTGCGGCGATCGCTGGCGTTAACGCGGAAGAGTATGGTCTGAGCATGCTCAAAGCAGGCGCCGATCTGAGCGATAAAACGGTTGCCCAATTGATCTCCCTGGATGCGAAAGAGTTCACGATGGGCAGCTACAAAACGGAAATCGCACAAGTGAACGCGGTTGACGTAAACGATGTGCTGTCCCAGCAAGCAGAAATAGAAGCTGCGCTGCAAGCGATCATCGCCGAGAAAAACCTGGATCTGTTCCTGTTTGTCGTGACAGACATATTGAACAACGATTCCGTCGGGCTGGCGCTTGGCCGCAAAGCAGATGCCGTTGAGAAAGCGTACAACGTGACGTTGGCCAACAACAAGGCGCTGCTGAAAGGCGTCGTTTCCCGTAAGTCGCAAATCGTGCCTGTGCTGACAGACGTGTTTAATAATCTGTAAGCGCCAGCTCATCTCCATAAAGGTTCCGTCAGCGTGTATATGACGGGGCTTTTTTTGTCATTCAAATAGTTGTAAACGTTCTCATTTATCTCTATGTTTCTTGATTAGACACACCATTTCTTGAACTAGTCTGCTAGTTAAGTCAATCAGCCCGACCTATAATAAATTCAAGTCAACGTTAACAAGTTACGACATGAGGTTTACAAACGTACAGCAAACAGAAGGGTGTTGAAAGAGATGAAGAAAAAATGGCTAGTCATTGCCATGACAACAATGGTTGCGCTTACAGCATGTTCAAAGGACGACCCGTCCGCAACAGGGACGCCGGGTTCTGCCGGCAATTCGGCTAAGACAACGGAAGCTGCAAAGCAGCCCAAGCTATCCCTGAATTGGTCCGTTACCAGCGCGTTCCTAGCGAACGTCACGCTGCCGTCAGCCGACAAGGATTTTGTGAAAAAAACGATTGAAGAGAAGTTCAATGTAGATTTGAAAATCGACTATATGGTCATTGGCAAAGAGTATCATGACAAGCTGAACGCTACGCTTGCCGGCGGAAGCGCACCGGACTTGTTTATCGCCGGCGCAGCGGAGTCGCAAAAGTACATTAACGATGGCATCACGGCCAATCTGAGTTCGTTCGTAACACCGGCAACGATGCCGAATTACTTCAAGTGGGTCAGTAAAGAGGAAGTGGATGCTTTTCAGCTGAAACAAGGGGAGTTCTCACGCGCCATGCTGCCTTTCCAGCGCAATACCTACGCTTCATGGTACATTCGGCAGGACTGGCTGGATAAATTAGGGCTGAAGGCGCCGCATACTTATGCAGAATTGACCGAAGTGATGACCCAGTTCACCAAAGGGGATCCAGACGGAAACGGCAAGCAGGATACTTATGGATTCTCAGCGGCAGGAAGCGGTCAAAATTTACCGTTGGATTTTCCACAATGGCTCAATAATGGCTTTGTCGCCGACTTTATGATCGTGGATAACAGCTATGTGGACAACCGGACGGATCTGAAGGTGCAAAACGTGATCGATCAGGTGGTCGAATGGAATAAAGCCGGCATTGTCGATCCCGACTGGTTCCTGAACAAGGCGCCTGCGCATATCGACAAGGCCGCACAGGGCAAGGTAGGGATGATTTTCACGCCGGGCGACAAGACCATCGCCCTGGACAGTGTGGCGACTTCGCTGCAGAACCGCAGCAAAGCGCTTGATCCGAAAGCGAACTGGCAGCCGATTTATCCGCTCGACAAGCCGGTCATGTGGAAGTACAACGTGCCGGAGAATACGATTCTGATCAGCAAGGCGACAGCCGACAAAAATCCGGAGAAAGTGAAACGCTCCTTGGAGATCGTCAACTGGCTGGGCAGTGAAGAAGGCTTCTTGCTGACCCACTATGGGCAAGAAGGCAAGCACTATACAAAAGACGGCAAGAAGATCACCCTCAATGTGGCTGCCTTTGAAAGCGATATCGCCAAAGCGGGCAACTGGCTGAACGTATACGCTGTTTTCACACCGGACGAACCGAATGTACTCGGTCTGGAATTAATCGACTCCCGTGTATCCGAGCATGATCGTGCCATTCTCAAGACCGTGGAGGGGTTCCCGAAACACAATGCACTGCCGCCTGTCAGCTTGGTTCCACCGAATGGCATTAACATTGGAGATTTCCGCAAAGAAATGAGCAAATTCCATGCCAAGGCCGTTCTTGATGATAAAAGCGGCAAAAACTGGCCGCAATACCGTGAAGAGCTGATGACCAAGTTTAGAGGGAAAGAGATTTTTACCGAGTATACCAAACAGATTAACGCAGCGCTGAAGGACAAGAAGCTGAACGATTTTAAATAAAAATACCAGATCGGAAGGGAGCTCTGAGAGGTTCGGAGTTTCCTTCTGCATTCGGATAGGATCACCGAGGAGGGAACGGCGATGGCCGAAATCGTAAGCGCAAAGATCGAAAATACCGCCGCGCCACGCTTGGTCAAGCGGGACAGGATGCGCAGCATCTACCGCTTAAAATGGTTTTACTTGATGATGGTGCCAGGCTTGATCTATTATATTTTGTTCCATTATGCACCGATGGCGGGAACGTTAATCGCTTTCCAGAACTACAATTTGATGAAGGGCATCTGGGGGAGTCCGTGGGTCGGGTTTGATAATTTCCGTGTGATTTTTGATAGTCCCGATTTTTTGCCTATTCTACGGAATACGCTGTTAATCTCTGTCTATAAAATCATAGGCAGCATGGTGCCGGATGTGATCTTAGCTCTGATGCTCAATGAGATTCGCGCCCTCTGGTTCAAACGAATTGTGCAGACGATTACGTACGGGCCGTATTTTTTATCCTGGGTTATTGTTTACGGCTTGGTTTTCTCTTTTCTGGCTCCGGGCTCAGGACTCATCTCAACATGGGTTCGCGATATGGGGTGGGGACAAATGGATTTAATGACGAATCAGGATTTCTTCAGACCGATGCTCGTATTTACAGAAATTTGGAAAAACACCGGTTTTGGTGCGATTATCTATTTGGCTGCCGTGGCTTCCATTAATCAAGAGCTGTACGAAGCCGCTGTCGTAGACGGGGCAAGCCGTTGGCGCCAGCTCTGGCATGTGACGCTGCCGGGCATCCGCGATGTCTTTGTGCTGCTGCTGATTATTCGGATTGGCGGCATTCTGGACGCGGGGTTTGATCAGGTGTTTATTTTCCTGAACGCGCGCGTCTATGAGGTGGGGGATATCGTGGATACATGGGTCTATCGGTATGGCTTTGAACGGCTCGAGTTTGGCGTAGCCGCAGCGATGGGGGTATTTAAATCGGTCGTAGGTTTCGTCCTGGTGCTCGGTGCAAACCGGTTAGCCAAAAAAGTGGGAGGTTCCGGCATATGGTAAGGAATCAACATGAGAAGGAGGCGGCAATGCATGTCTCTTGTCGTACATAAAACGAAAGCGGATAAGGCGGCAGATGCCGTCATCTACGCTTTGCTGACGCTGTTCGCGCTGCTTGCGCTATTTCCGTTGTACTACGTCTTTATTGTTTCGGTTACGCCTTATATTGAAGTGATGCGAAATGGTGGGTTTGTCATTTGGCCCGAACAGTTTACCCTTGACGCTTACAAGGAGATTTTCGGGAGTCCCCGAATTCCACAGGCACTTAAAATTACGGTGTTTATTACGGTGGTAGGCACGCTGTTGAATATGGTCGTAACGACGTTGCTCGCCTACCCGCTGTCGAAAAAATTCGTGCCGGGGAGAAATTTCATTCTGATGGCCTTAGTCTTTACGATGATGTTTAGCGGAGGCATTATTCCCTTGTATATCATGGTACGAAGTCTTGGCTTGTATGATACCGTGTGGGCGATGGTCATTCCAGGCATGGTCTCGACATTCAACTTATTAATCGTCAAAACGTACTTTGAAAATTTGCCGGCGGAAGTGGAAGAAGCGGCTAAAGTAGACGGGTGTGGCGATTTGTCCACCTTGTTCCGTATCGTGCTTCCTTTGTCCGCGCCGATCATGGCAACGATTGGATTGTTTTATGGCGTTACGCACTGGAACGAATATTTTAAAGGGATTTTCTATCTCTCTGATAAATCGCTGATGCCGATGCAGGTTGTCCTCCGGAGCATGATTCAATCGCCCAATGTCAGCACGGAGCTATCACTAAACTCCTTGGCGCTGGATACGCTGCCTCCGGAAACGATCAAGATGGCCGTCGTCGTGGTAGCAACGCTGCCCTTGATGATTATTTATCCGTTCCTGCAAAAATACTTTGTCAAAGGCGCCTTGCTTGGCTCGGTAAAAGGGTAGAACAAGGAGCGGATTGGAATGAGGCTGCGGATAGCTGCGTACAGAGCGGCAAGGGTCATGCTATAATATGGTGAATATTGGCATGTGCTGTTGAAACAGCTCACATGTAAGGGAGTGCTCGTGCATGATTCGTCGTCGACTCACAGGAACAAGCTTTCTCTCCAGCGTCAGTACCAAGCTGTTCATTCTAACCTTTTTGTCCGTCGTCGTCGTCTTCGTCGTGATCGCTTTTTTCGGATACCAGCGATTATTTGCACCGATTCGTCAAAATAATGAAAAACAACTGCAAAGCTCGGTCGTGCAAATTGAAAATTATATAAAAACCGTGATGAACTCGCTCCAAAGTCAACTGATCTTTCTTGCGAATCCGGTTCTCTACGACAACATGGACGAAAACGGATTCAGCCAACTGATTGATAATATTATGACGTTTCATCAGGATCAGCTTCAGAGCATCTATTTAATCGAGAACGGCAAGGTACGGATCAGCTCGCCCTACGGCTATCAATTCTACATTGCGCCTGAGATGATCACCGAAATTATGGCACAGACAAGTAAAACAGGCTTCTGGTGGAGTCAACCCCACGCGGTCAGTCAACGATCTGTCATTACCGTCTCTAAACAGGTCGATAGCAAACGCTTAATTGTGCTGGATATAAATTTGGATGCCCTCACCGGTCCGCAGATCATTCAAGGTGAGAAGCAGCGCATCTATTTGTTCACAAGCCAAGGTGACTATTTGTCAACGAACACCTATCTCGCTTATCCGAACTCGTATAAGGATCATTTGGAGATGAAAGACGCTCTGCAAGCGTTAACGCGCAAAAGCGGAACCTCCTACAACAACGTGCATACGTCTTTTGGGGATTATGCCGTGCTCAGCAGCAATCAAAATCGCTGGGACTGGGTTGTCTTTTCCGTAATTGAGGAATCGCAAGCGTTTCCTTTGCTGGCACCGTTGAAGCGGCAATCGATTTTTGTCCTGCTGACAGCCATCATCCTGGCGATCATTGTATCTGTATGGATTGCGAACTACATCCATAAGCCGGTAACGGTCATTACTCGTCAGTTTAAAGCGGCGGCACGCGGTGAATTGGAAGCCCGCATTAAACTGAGACGAAATGATGAGTTTACCTTTATTGCCGACGGCTTTAATCGGATGATGGGGAATATTCAGTCGCTGTTCGACGATCTGAGGGCTTCCGAAGAAAAGAAGCGGCATCATGAGTTGAAGGTGCTGCAATCGCAGATTCATCCGCATTTTTTAAATAATACGCTCAACGCGATTTACTGTTTAGGCGAAGCGGGCTATTCCGGGCAAATGGGGGAAATGCTGCGATCGCTGATGGGGCTGCTGCAATATTCGACCGATAAAGTCGGTGATATTGTGACCGTTGAGGATGAACTCCTCCAATTGGAAAACTACGTTCAGCTCATGAACCTGAGATATGGGGATGTGTTCGAAATGGATATCGCCATTCCTGAAAGCTTTTACAGCACGCCCATTCCTAAGTTAACGGTCATTACGTTAGTGGAAAATAGTATTTTTTACGGATTGAGCAAAAAAGGGGTTAATCATATCATCGTATCCGGGAAATGGAGCGAGACCGATTATGTTGCTCTAGAAGTTTCCGACACAGGTCCTGGCATCGACCCGGCGAAATTGGCCGTCATGATGGCTGAAACGGAAACGCTCAATCCGCATAAAGGTTTGAACAACTTAGGTCTGCGCAATGTTCATGAACGATTGCGAATGACGTTCGGCTTGGCGTACGGCCTGCAGTTCCACAACGAACCGGAGGAAGGACTGAGCGTCACGATTCATCTTCCTTCCGAGGAAGTCTGGAAAAACCAAATCTGCCAAGGAGGGATGTCTCATGTTAAAGCTGTTGATGGTCGATGACGAGCAATGGATTCGAGAGCGATTTTCTGAGCGGATCCCTTGGTCGGAAGCGGGTTTTACATTTCTGGGAGCAGCTTCCGGGGCGGAAGAAGCAATTGGTATGATCGAACGGAACATGCCGCATGTGCTGCTAACGGATATTACGATGCCGAATATGAACGGTTTGGAGTTAGCCGCTTATGTGCGCAGGCGATGGCCGCGAATCCGAATTGTTATTTTGACGGCCTATGGCGAATTTGAATATGCCCGGCAAGCGATTGAGCTTGGCGTCGATAATTATTTAATCAAGCTGGCCCAAACCCCTGCGCAAATCCTTGATGCCTGCCGCAAGGTCGCCGAGTCGATCGAGCAGGAGATGGATGTTGACCAGAAGCTGGCTATGCGGCTGGAGCTGGAGCGGGAGAAGGAATGGCAGCGAAAGCGGCAATGGACGGAATATGTGTTGGAAAATGAAGGGAAGGGCGATCAGCGATTACTGCCCGAGGACTGGTTCGGCAGCTTACATACCGCCAGCTATCTGGTTGATTTTACCCTCGGATGGCGGTTGCATCCGGAATTTGAGCAGGCAGCACATCAGACTGAGGCAATCATGCTGTTTCAAAGACAACTTGCCGAAGAACTTGAACGGAAGATGGATTCGGAGCTCGGCGATGGCTGCAAGCTTACCCTACTGCCATTGCGGCAAATGAGGTTGGGGCTGTTGGTGAGTTCGATGCAGCCGATGAACGCATTTTATTTAAAAAAGATTGCGATGATTGCACTGGATACTTTGAAAGCGCATGCACTTGCACATACCTATCTGCATATCGGCGATTTGCGGGATCTTGATAAGCGGCCACTCGATGAGAAGCAGCTTGGCCAAATGCTTAGGGAGGGGCTCGATCGTCTCGCGGCCTATTTCTATAAGTCAGATACGTCGATGATCGGCAAGCAAGCCGTTCCGCTGCGAAGACTCGATTCGGATATTAGCCGGGAATGGATCGCTAACATGGTCAAAGCACTGCAGCGAGGGAATGTTGAGGCATTCCGGGAGAGCGCATCCCTCATGATCGGATGGACGGAGGCTCCGATTCATCCAGCAGATCTTCTGCGTATAACGAAGCAAATCTTTCAACCGGAGCTTGTTCAACTGCCGGATGCCGTCATCGTACGCTTATCCGAAATCGATCAGTTGGAAACGTGGGAGGAGTTCTGCGGGTGGTGGACGGACACGATGAACGCCATCAACGACTGGTTGAAGGAGCGGTTCCTACCGCCGACTGCCTTTCGCAAGGAAATCCAGATCATGTGCCGTTACATTCGCGAGCACTATATGGAGGATATGCAAGTTGCGGAGCTTGCGAAGCTCGTACACATGCATCCCTCTTACGTCGGTCAGATGTTCAGGCAAGAGGTTGGCGAAAACCTCTCTGATTATGTCAATCGGGTGCGTATGGAAAAGGCGAGTGAGCTGCTGGAGAATACAACGATGAAAATTTATGAAGTATCCAGCGCAGTCGGTATTTCGGATTACCGCTATTTTTGCAAAGTGTTCAAAACCTATACCGGATTTACGCCAACGCAATTCAAAAGCAAACACAGCTAGCTGTCCAATCTAAAATGGTTGTCGGGCATGATGGCAACAAATCTGTACAAGTACGATAAATAGTTTTTTTCCATCGCCCTCCCCTGGGCTGCTGTCAGTGGGAGGGTTATGGGCTTCAGCCTGTACTGCGCAGCTTTGGTATTCCCGGAGGATTTTGCTATGATAGAGAAGAAACTTGATAAAGAGGTGAGTGAAGTATGACGGAATTATCGCAATCCAAATTTGAAAAGGCGACATTTGCCGGCGGATGTTTCTGGTGCATGGTCACACCATTCGATCAGCTGCCCGGTATTCGATCGGTCGTGTCCGGTTATATTGGCGGGCACACGGTAAACCCGACATACCAGGAGGTATGTTCGGAAACGACAGGACATGCCGAAGCGGTGCAAATTACATTTGATCCTACGCTTTACTCCTATGATAAATTGCTGGAAACGTATTGGCGCCAAATCGATCCGACGGATGCCGGCGGGCAGTTCCATGACCGGGGGTCGTCGTACCGGACGGCGATTTTTGCCCATACGGATGAGCAGTACGCGAAGGCGGAAGCGTCCAAGGCGGCGCTTGCGCAGAGCGGCCGGTTTGATCGACCGATTGCGACGGAAATCGTTCGCATCGACAGCAGCGCTTTTTACCCGGGCGAAGAGTACCATCAGGATTATCATGTGAAAAATCCAATGCGCTACAAGGCGTATCGCAAAGGCTCGGGACGCGACGCGTTTATCGAACGGCATTGGAACACGGCGCAGGATAAAGAGGCGCGGAAGCAAGCGTTGACTCCGCTACAATACGAAGTGACGCAAAATAACGCGACGGAGCGGCCGTTCCAGAACGAGTTCTGGGATCATCATGAAGATGGGCTGTACGTAGATATTGTGTCCGGCGAGCCGCTTTTTACGTCTTACGATAAATTCGATTCGGGCTGCGGCTGGCCGAGCTTTACGAAGCCGTTGTTCGAAGGTCTTGTTAAGGAAAAGGTAGACACCAGCCATTTCATGGTTCGTACTGAGGTGCGCAGCCACGAGGCGGATTCGCATTTGGGGCATGTGTTTAATGACGGGCCTGGGCCGAACGGGCTGCGCTACTGCATCAACTCGGCGGCACTGCGCTTCATTCCGCTGCCCGAGATGGAGAAGGAAGGCTACGGCGCGTATTTGCGCTATTTTGACAAGAAGTAAGCGACGCTTACCACGATGTTATGCGCTAGATGCATGATTTCCCGCCCCAGGTGGCATACTAAAGGCGGGAGGCGATCAACATGGAACAAACATTCAACCAGAACAACGGACAGCCAGAAGAGGTCGTAGCAGTCCGCAAAAACGGTGATGGCGATATCGTTGAGCTGAAGCTGACGTCCGGTCGGGTAGTCGATTACAAGACGGCGCAGACGATGGTCAAGAACAACGAAATTCAGCACCTGAACGTGTTTAAAGGCCGCGACAATGAAGAGCATCTGCGCTCCGATGCGGACGGGCGCAAGGACAACAATCTCGATAATTTGCCAACGTTTTAAAGGCGAACTGCAAGCGCCCCTTCTCCAAGTATGGAGGAGGGGCTTTTTCTGCGTTATTCATCCGCATACCACGGATTCAAATGAATCAACACCTCGTCGACATCGGGATGTGCCACCATGATCGACTTCTTGATGATGCGCGAGATGTCGTGGCCCTGTTGGATCGTCAGCTCGCCCGAGACGGAAATCCGCGCATCTACGAGGATGTAATGGCCGTGCTCACGGGCGCGCACGCGGTCGATGCGCCGCACGTCGGGGCAGGCCAGGATCAGCTCCGTGATCTGTTCGAGCTTGTCATGATCGACGGTTTTCTCCATGAGAATATCGAACGATTCTTTGGCCATTTCGATGCCTAGCCTCAGAACAAGCAGGGAGACGACGACACCGCCGGCCGCATCGCCGTAAGCCAGCCAGCGAATGTCGTAGTGCGATCCGACGAAGGCGAGGCCGATCCCGACGACGGCGGCGAAGGAGGCGTACACATCAGCCAGATGATCCTGCGCGGTCGCAATGAGGCCCTTTCTGTTCGTCATCTTGCCGATGCGAATAGTGTAGACGTAGAGCCCGTATTTCCACGCCATGGAGATGGCGGCGGCGATAAAGGCGATCAAGCTCGGGGCGTCCGGCTCGTGAAAGAAGGCGGTGGCGGCGTGGTAACCGATATAGAGCGCCGCGAGTACGAGAATGAATGCGACGAAACCCGAGCCGAGCACTTCCGCCTTGCCATGGCCGTACGGATGGTCTTCATCCGCGGGCAGCTTGGAGATGCGCATGGCGCTCAGCGCCGCCACGGAGGCGATAATGTCCCCGGCGTTGTGGACGCCGTCGGCAAGCAAGACTTCACTATGAAAAATAAGTCCGATACCAATTTTGCCGATCGTCAGCAGAATATTGCTGATCAGGGAGAGCCAGATTGCCCATAGGGACGAGGTGTTGCTGCTGCTCATCAATGATGACCTCCTGCGAAAGTGTTTCCTGAAGGAAAAAAAATCCCTCGACCGGGGGTCAAGGGATGGTTCAGCGTTATCAGGGTATAAGGCTTGTTAGAAAAAGATAAAAAAGGCATCTGTCAACACTTCACTTTACACAAAGATCTTTGTATAATACCACACATAACCGCAAATCACAATGCGGTCATGCGACTATGGGAAGGAAGCCGAGACGATGCGAGTACATGAATTTACGATTCACCGTGAGCTAGAACGCAGCGATCTAGCAGGCCTGTCGGCCAAATCATCTCATTTTATGTCGGACATTACGCTTGATTTCGATTACGACGACAAGCACCACACGGTGGATGTGAAAAGCCTCCTGGGCATGCTGCTCATTCCGATTCGGGCAGGCACACTGCTGCGGTTATTGACGCGGGGCAAGGATGAGGAAGAGGCGATGCATTTTATTTTTGATCAATTCAAGCCTTTTCTCTAGCCAGGCAGTCGGCGTGGAGTAAAATGTGACCGTTTTCATTGGGGAATGGGAACGATGGATAAAGAAATGGCCTCCGTCCGCATAGGACAGGGGCCATTTGCCTTTTAGTGAATATCTTTCTTCTTAAAGCGTCCGCCTTTGACATCGTGAATGTTGCCGATCGCGAGAAAGGCGCGGGGGTCGAGTTCTTCGACGATATTTTTGAGCTTCGCTTCTTCCAGCCGCGTGATGACGCTGAAAATGACTTTTTTCTCGTCGCCCGTATACGCGCCTTCGCCTTTCAGGTACGTCACGCCGCGTCCAAGACGCGAGGTGATGGAATCGCCGATCGCCGCATACTCGTCGCTGATAATCCAGACGGATTTCGATTGATCCAGACCTTCGATCGTAATATCAATCATTTTGTAGGCGATGAAGTAGGCGATCAGCGAGTACATCGCGCGGTCCCAACTGAACACGAAGCCGGCGCTCGCCAGAATGAATAAGTTGAAAAACATAACAATTTCGCCGACGGAGAACGGCGATTTTTTCGTAAACACGATCGCCACGATCTCGGTTCCGTCCAGCGAGCCGCCGGAGCGGATGACAAGTCCGACACCAATGCCGAGCACGATGCCGCCGAAGACGGCCGCGAGCAGCGGATCGGCTGTAAAGGCCTGCACGGAATGCAGCATACTCGTGCCGATGGACATCAGGATAACGGAGAATGTCGTCGAGATGGCGAACGTTTTGCCAATCTGCTTGTAGCCAAGTATGACGAACGGTAAATTGAGCAGAACTAGAAAGATGCCGATCGGAATGCCGGAGAGATGGGAGACGATAATCGAAATCCCGACAATGCCGCCGTCGATAATGTGATTAGGAACCAGAAAAATTTCAAGGGCAACCGCAACGAGAATTGTCCCGATGATCATGAACAGAATACGCTGGGCGAATTTCTGCCGCGTTAATTTTCCATGTTTGGCTTGAAAGTTCGGATCTGTTTGTGCAAGTGAATTGGCCATGTCTCTTCCTCATTTCTTCAAATCATTTCGTAGGATGTACAGAATGAGAGGAAAATATTAGGCCCATGTACGTCGAAGTGAATTTGAGGAATGCGAGGAGCAGCACTTTGAGCCGCTTCCAGATCGGATATATAAGATATACAATGAAGATCACGAACACGGTGGTGTCGTAGCGCTGCTGGGCATCTTCATAAACCGGTTGGCTTGGCAATTGCAGCTGGATGATTTCTTTCGTAGGCAGCCCCGGCTGAACGGTCAGCACTTGCGATGTGCTCGCCAGCACTAGCGCGTCAGTATTCACTTCCGGCTGATGCGAGATTGGCGGGGTTAGCGGGAAAACAAACAAGCCAAGTATGATCCAGACCAGTAGTGTCCATTGCCATTTCCGTGTAAAAGGATGCATCCCAAGTCGTTCCCTCCCTTCACCGAAGTATAGAAAATGTGTAAAAATTGTAGCACTTCCTTGTGGGATGAGTCAAACCCGCCCCCCTACGCATACAGTGTTAATAATGCTCTTCCATGAAGTTCCTGAGAGGAAGACGCGCAAAGGTGGAGGTAAGACGTGAAAAGCCGTGTGCTCGTGATCAAAATGAATCTTTTGCCCTGGTACAATGAACTGGACGATACGCTCGAGGTGGAGCGGCTCACCTTTCCGACAGCCGTACGTGAACGCATCCTCGCGTTTGGCGAGTACCGCATTGTTACCATTGGACGCAATCAGACCCGGCTGCGCAAAATTCGCAAAGAAGAATAACGTTCCAGCCCGGTTGCTTACACCGAAGCGAAATGTGTTATAATGAAAGGCAGGATTTAGGGAAGAGGCAGGCGGAGTCCTGCTTCTTTTTGCGTCATGGTAAGCATCACAGGACGGGGGTTCGTAAACGAAAACTATGCTAACATTAGAGCAAAAATTACGCATAATCGAGTCATTTCCAGAGCTGCAGCGCAAGGATGTGTCGCTGGGCCGCATTAATTATCACTATGAAGAAAGTGTGTACGATAAGAAAAATGTGGTGTACCACTTACACCCGAACGGGAACGGTTTCGTCTATGCGGAGCTAATCCAGGGCTATCGCACGGATGACAGAGGTCTCGTCAACATTCGGGATTTTACGGAGGACGAGCTTCGCGACGTAGTGGCGAAATCGATTCTTTCACTTACGGGCACGTCCGTATCCAAGGGCGATGCATTGGCGGTGGCCGGAGCGGACGAGCCGGCTGATAACGAAGAGGAGCAGCATCGGGAAGTATGGCGGGACGGGGAGGGGCATACGCTGACGGTCTTTTTCCTGGAGGATCTGTGGTACGTCTATGCGGGTGTGAATCTGGACTGCGCGTTTGAGACGTACGAGGAGACGGTGGAGTATTTGGAAGAGGAAGGCTTTGAGAAGCACGACTAACATACGCGGTGAGGGGAAGTTGAACGTCAAATGAAATTCAGACCATGCATCGATTTACATAGCGGCAAAGTGAAGCAAATTGTAGGAGAAACGTTAGGCGGGGAAGGGGAAGCGGTCGTTGAGAATTTCGTGTCCTCCCATGACTCCGCTTACTACGCGGAAATGTTCAAGCGTGATCATTTGAAGGGTGGTCATGTCATTATGCTCGGCGGCGGGAACGAAGAGGAAGCTGTCAAAGCGCTTCAGGCGTATCCCGGCGGCTTGCAGATCGGTGGCGGCCTTACGGCAGACAATGCGGCTTCGTATCTGGCACAGGGCGCTTCGCATATTATTGTAACGTCCTATATTTTCAAGGATGGTCAACTGAACATGGACCATTTGCAGAAGATCGTCGCGGCGGTTGGAAAAGAGCGCTTGGTGATCGATCTGAGCTGCAAGGAAAAAGACGGCCGATGGTTTGTGGCGACGAACCAGTGGAAGGTGCTTAGCGACTTTGAGCTTACGCCGGATAGCATCAAGTTCCTGGAGCAATACTGCGATGAGTTCCTGATTCATGCGGTCGATGTGGAGGGTAAACAAAGCGGCATTCAGCAAAGCCTTGTCAGCTTCCTGGCACAATGGGTGTCGATTCCGACGACGTATGCGGGCGGTGCGCGTTCGTTTGATGACTTGGCGCTCTTCCGCGAGCTGTCCGGCGGCAAACTCGATATTACGGTTGGCAGCGCACTCGATATTTTCGGCGGCAAATTGTCCTATGAAGAAGTCGTGAAACAGCTCGCCTGATTTTTGAGCCAAATGGGGGATGGGCATGGCGCTCGCGCGCAAGCTTTATTACAGCGGCATGTTGCTGCTGCTGGTGCTGATGGTTGTGGGGGAACTGATCTGGCTGCCTGACCCTCTGCGCTTCGGAGGCGGTATCTACTGGATCGATGCCATCGATTATGCGATTTATGTGCTGGCGTTGGTGCCGATGTTCTGGCTCGCTGGCGGCTTAAGTCGATTGTGGGCTGACAAGCGAGGAGGCGCACGCGTGCTGCTTAGCCTGCTCGTTCTGGTGAATCTGTGCAGCGCGATCCTGCTCGTCACGATTCCGAAAACGATCACGTACTCGGGCGGAGCGCTTGCCCTGAGTTGGCTGCTCGTGCTCGTCGATCTCGGCGTGCAGGAAAGACAGCGGTGCAAAGTGCCTCGGCGGACGTTGTGGACGTTCGGTCTGTCCCTCGCTCTATTCTGTCTC
>NZ_RXHU01000077.1 GCF_003955665.1 Paenibacillus whitsoniae | reverse complement strand
CCGACCATCGAGAACGTAGGCGGCCAAGACGTGGCCAGCCTGACGCTCGACAAGGCTACGCTCGACAAAGCGCTGCAACTGTTGGCGAAGCAGCCTGCGGGTGCAAACACCGTGAACGTTGAAGTATCCGACTCTACGGCTTCGGCGCAAGTCATTGTACCGGGCAGCGCGCTGCAAAGTGCGGCGGGAGGCACGCAGCTTGCGTTATCGGCACAAGGCGTCAGCTATGTGCTGCCGCTGAGGGCCGTCGATGTGGCGCAGGCAGCGAAGGAGCTTGGTGTGGAGGCATCGAGTGTGGACATCCGCATTGCGTTGACACAAGTATCGGGAGCGCAGAAGGAGAAAATTGCCGCGCTGAGCAAGACAAACGGCGGCACATTGCTCGGCGAGCCGTACGAGTTCTCGGTGACGGTGGAAGCGGGCGGCAAGCAGGTGCAAGTGAATGATTTTGGCACCCTGTATGTAACGCGCAGCTTGACGCTGGAAGGCACGGTGGATAGCGGCAGCGCTACGGCGGTGTGGATTGACGACACTACCGGCGCGATGAATTTTGTGCCGGCAACCTTCGCTGTGATTGACGGCAAAACCGTCGTCACGATGAAGCGACCGGGCAACAGTGTCTACGCCGTTGTCCAAAGCGTCCGCAGCTTTGACGACATCGCCGGCCACTGGTCGCAACAAGACGTCGAGCGCCTCGCCGCCAAGCTCGTCGTTCAAGGCGTGAGCGCACGTTCGTTTGCGCCGGATGCCGCGGTGACGCGCGCGGAATTTGCTGCGCTGCTCGTGCGCGCGCTGGGGCTGAATGCGGCGGCAGGTTCAGCCGCATTCCAAGATGTGGCCGCGTCCGACTGGTACGCGGGTGTGGTGGCGACGGCCGCGAAGCATGGCCTCGTGCAAGGCTTTGAGGACGGCCGCTTCCAGCCGGACGCGCGCATTACGCGCGAGCAGATGGCCGTCATGGTGGCGCGCGCGGTCGCTTTGACCGGCGCGACTGTGAAGACGCAAGCTGCGCCGCAGTTCGCGGATCGCGCAGCGATCAGCCTCTGGTCGCGTGACGCCGTCGACCAGATCGTCGGCGCCGGCATCGCCCAGGGCGTGTCCGGCGGAAGATTCGCCCCCGGCGCGGAGGCTACGCGCGCCGAGGCGGCGGTGATGCTCGGACGGATGCTGGAAGCCGTCCAGTTCATGAATTAGCAGCAAGCAGGCCGTGAGGCCTGCTTTTCTGTTGGATTCAACCCATGGCAAAGATGTTTGCGCAGTGGTCGGCGGGAGCCTTTTCTTTTTCTGCTGCATTTCTATCCGCCAACAACAATTTCCCGCCCGAACCTCACAATCTATGATAGAATGAGAGGATAATTGACAGACGGTCATCGGGAGGGGCATCTATGGCAAGAACATTAGCGATCAGCGACATCCACGGCTGTGCGGCGGAGTTTAAAGCACTGTTGGAGAAGGTCAGCTACAAACCTGGAGAGGATCGGCTCATTCTGCTCGGCGACTATGTGGACCGTGGTCCGGCGAGCAAAGAGGTCGTAGAGCATGTGATGAAGCTCGTGCGGGAGCACGGAGCGATTGCGATCAAGGGCAATCATGACGCTCGCTTTCTCGAAGTGTTGGGTGAAACGGACAACGTGACGGAGATGAAGTTTTTCGAGCACGGCGGCATTCAGACGTTCCAGAGTTTCAGCGGTTCCAAACTGCTGGACATCCAGCAGTCCAAGGAGCGCATCCGCGCAACGTGCCGTGAGCATATTGATTTTTTGCGTAGTCTTCCCCTGTACTATGAGACGGAGACACATATCTTTGTCCATGCGGGCCTAAATCCGGCTTATACAGATTGGAAAACGCAGCCGGAGCGCGATTTTATCTGGATCAGGGCGCCGTTTTTGCAGCAGCGGACGGTAGTGGACAAGCCGGTGGTGTTCGGGCATACGACAACGATGGATCTGCACGGCAAAGGCGACGTCTGGTTTGAAAGTGACAAAATCGGCATCGACGGCGGCTGCCCGTACGGCTACCAGCTGAACTGCCTGGAGATCACAGAGGGATTGCAGTACCGGACGTACTCGGTGCCGTCTCGCGGCAGCTGGAAGGCGGGATAGGGAGTAGAGCGCAGAGTCGACGCACGTTAGCAAGAATCGTCAAGAAGACTGCTTCGGTTTCCCGTACACTAGGGGTATCACGTTGAAGGGGGCACACGATGGACACGGACTATGAGGTGCGGATTCAAAAAACGCTGGACTATATAGAGGCGTACCTTACAGAACCACTAACGGTGGAGGGCTTGGCGAGCGTCGCTTGTTTCTCTCCGTTTCATTTTCATCGTGTGTTTCAAATGATGGTCGGTGAAGCGGTCATTGAGTATGTGCGCAAAAGAAGGCTGGCCCGGGCAGCTTATCAGATCGCGCATACGGATCTCCGGCTGATCGACATCGCCCTGGACAACGGATTTCAATCCCACGAAAATTTTACCCGCGCCTTTAAAAAGATGTTCGAGCGTACGCCGGCTGCTTATCGCAAACAGGGCATACGCACACCGGATTACCCGCGGGTGAACGTGCTGGATCGGAAATTTAATTCCTATTTAGGAGGCATTCGGATGGAATTTCAAATTGTGACCAAACCTGCATTCAAGCTCATCGGCTACGAGCTGCGTACTACGTGTAAGGAAGGGCAGAACTTGCGGGATATTCCTGCTTTTTGGCAAGCGTATATGCGCGAAGAACTGGGGTGCCGCATTCCGAATCGCGTGCATACCGGCCGTCCGGTGGAAATCGGCATTTGTGCGGATTTTAATCTGGAGACGAGTGACTTGACGTACATCATCGGCATGGAGGCGACCGACTTTGAAGGTGTTCCCGAAGGTCTTGTGTGCCGCGAGTTTCCGGAAGCGCGCTACGCGGTGTTTACAACGCCGAAGGTGGCGCCCGCGCAATTCTCGGATTCGATCCAGAGCACATGGAAAGCCGTCTACGCCGAGTGGTTCCCGCATTCCGGGTACGAGCATGCCGGGCTGGCGGAGTTTGAACTGTACGACGAGCGCTGCCACGCGGACCTGCACACTGAGCTCCAAATGGACCTGTATGTGCCAGTGAAGGAAAAAGTAACCTCCGCGTAACAATCGGGCGATCAATTGTAACGCAAATGACATGCGGATTTCAGGTTGTTTTAAGGTTCGGCCCCTATACTAAAAGTCGACCCCCTTTTAAATATATATACCTTAAGACCCCGCAGCCCGTTGCTGTCGGGTCTCTTTTTTTGTGCGGGGCTGATAAGAGGGGGAAACCGCTAGCTCTTAACGGCTGCAGCTTGGGCCGGTTTCCTTAAAATAACTAGAACTAAGAGGGCCTAGCCCCTTCTAATTTGTGAAAATGGGCCATTTTCGCTCCGCTAAGAGGGTCTGGCCACTCTTAAGGGAAGCAATCTAGGCCTGTTCCCGTAAAATAACTAGAATTAAGAGGGCCTAGCCCCTTCTAATTTGTGAAAATGGGCTATTTTCGCTCTGCTAAGAGGGTCTGGCCACTCTTAAGGGAAGCAATCTAGGCCTGTTCCCGTAAAATAACTAGAATTAAGAGGGCCTAGCCCCTTCTAATTTGTGAAATGGGCCATTTTCGCTCCGCTAAGAGGGTCTGGCCACTCTTAACTATAGGTCCCTTCAGCATACTAGCGTTCCCTCTAACCTCCTAATTGGACAATATTGGGGGTTAACCCGTAAACCGCTTTTATTTTTTCTAAAAGCTTGCGATGCCCGGAAATTGCGGGGGTAAACCGCTTCTATTTCCGCGGAGCGCGAGCAAAAAAGCGGTTTTCCGAGGAAATAAGAGTGGTTAGCCACTCCTAATTCCTTGGAAAACCGCTCGGATCTACGAATAAAGGTGGTTTACCACTTTTATTTAAAATAACTGCTGGCGCCGAGGCTGCCGCAGCCCCGTTACCGCGCGCGCGCCCGGCGCCGGTAGCCCGCCGCGATGACCCACAGCGCCATCGCGAGAAAAATGAGCGGCGGCACCGACGTCCGCATGCTCGCCGCGGAGCGGACGTGCGTCATCATGGCGCCGGCCATGATGAGCGCGATGACGCCGACGGCGAAGAGTGCGACCCGCGGCTGCCAAAAACCGAGCACGAGGCCGGCCCCCGCCGCGAGCTCGACAGCCCCGACCAGATACATAAAGCTGACGCTGTATCCGTAAGTGCCCGTGAATGCATCCACCTGGAGCGGGTGGGCGAACAATTTTAAAAAGCCGAAACCAATAAACGCGACAGCAAGCAGGCCTTGCAACAGGCGGGTCGTCCATGTCAAAGTGGATGCACCTCGGGTTATCCAGAATCGGCTGTCGAGCCCAGAGACGCCAACAAGGCTGCGCAGCCTGGATTACTAGGTTGCGCAGCCTTGTCAGTTTTATGCCGGTCCGGAATTAAAACGAGACAGCCAAGTAGCTCAGCGAGCCGAGCTCATAGCTGCGGTGGATGACGCTCGGTTTCCGCGCCGGATCTCCGCTGCCCATGGCCAGGTACAGCGGTACAAAATGCTCCGGCCGCGGCACCGCCATCCGAGCATGGGGCGCTTCCTCCGCATAGTTGAACAGCGACGGCAGGTTCTGGGCCTCCAGTCCGGCGATGAGCCACTCGTCGAACTCGAGCGCCCACGCGTCAGGCGTCGTTGCGCCCCAGTTGAGTGCCCGCAGGTTGTGCACGGTGGCGCCGCTGCCAACGACCAGGATATCCTCCTGATCCAGCCCGCGCAGCGCTTCGCCGATGCGGTACTGCTCGGCAGGCGGCAGGTATGGATTCACAGAAATCTGCACGATCGGGCAGATTGGCGTCGGGAACATGCGCAGCAGTGGCACCCACGAGCCGTGATCCAGGCCGCGCTGGGTGTCGAGGCGGGTAGTGATGCCCTTGGCGGCAAACCGCTCTGCAAGAGACTTCGCCAACGCCGAATCGCCGCGCGCCGGATATTTGATCTGGAACAGTTCGTCCGGGAAGCCGCCGAAATCGTAGATCGTGTCATAAATATCGTCGGTGGAGGAAATGGTAAGCGTATCCGTCTCCCAATGAGCGGTGAAAATGACAATTGCCTTCGGCGCGAGCTTGCTGCCATACTCCAGCAAAAACTCGGTGCACGGCGTATGTTGAATAGCCATCATCGGTGAACCGTGGCCAACAAAAATCGGAGAGATCATGAGAAACACTCCTTCTACTTTCATTTGATTAGTTACTTTACAATTATGATACGCCACTGTTGGTGGTTATGTCAAGTAAGTTAATTACTTTTTGTAACCATAAAAAATCCAACCATCAGCCTCGCCACAAAGGCAAGGAGATGGTTGGTTGTTGTTCGTTACGGCAGCTTGCAGCAGGCAGTCGCTCCCGTGGGAGCTGCGCTCCGCAAGCGGTATTGGCGGCTGCTTCCGCGCATGCCTTATGTCTTTCTTTTCTCAGGCTCCACGGCTTGCAAGCCTGCACGTTCGCCGGGGACTTCGTCCTCTTCGACGAATCGTTTGAGCGCTTGAAGCTTGTTGTCCCAATAACGCTCGTAGTAGTTCAGCCAGCGCTTAAGCTCCATGAGGGGCGTCGCCTCCAATCGGTACCGGGTTTCGCGGCCGACCTTGCGTTCTTTGACCAGCCCGGCGTCAGCCAAAATGCGCAAATGCTTCGATACCGCCGTCCGGCTCATCGGAAAATGTCCGGAAATCACCGTCACCGGCAGCTCCTGATCGCCGAGCAAATGCAAAACTTCACGGCGGGTGGGATCGGCGATCGCCTGAAACACATCGTGTTTCTGCGGGGCGGCCATCTTAGGCTTCGACGTAAGCGCGCAATTTTGGCCCCATACCCGACCAGCCTTGGGCCATGATTTCGCGAACTTGTGCGTGCGGTTGACCGAATTCCGTCACCTTGTCGATATCCCAGCCGCCGTGGGTGAGGGTGAATTCGGTTTTGCCTTCAAGGTCTTTCAGATCAAAGCGCAGGAACCAATCCTTGCCCCAATTGATCGTGAGACGGTTCGGCTCGTCCAGCTCCGTTACTTTGCAGGGGGATTTGCCGAATGGGCCGGCTTCCAGATGGAATTCATACCCGAGCTCGGGCTTGAAGTTGTTCGGCATGAACCAGGCCGCGATGCCTTCAGATGTCGCTACGGCGTTCCAGACCTTTTGCACAGGTGCATTAAGTACAAGAGTTTGAACGATGTCAGTCAGTTGATTAGTTTGATTTTCCATGGGGAGTGCCTCCTAGATATAAAATGTATAGTTGCTTTAAGCACGGCTTTTCACTTTCGATTTATGGCGCAGCCGCAGCGCAGACCACTTGTCATCAACAGCAACATTGCTGACCACGGTGTATGCCGTGCCCTTATCGATGATGCCGAACAGACTATCGCGGTTGATGTCGGTCTTCACTTTGGCGCTTTGCTTCGGATACGTGATCCAGAGCAGGGCCTCCTCTTCGGCGTACCCAATCGCTTGATGAATCCAGGCATCGACGTCTGCAGCGTTATGGACAAAAAACTGAACGAACGCATACTTCCCGCTCGGGTCGCCTGCCTCCTCGACACCGAGTTTGTAGCCTTCGGGCGCTTGCAGCACAAGGGCTCGTCCTTGTTTGTAGCGCAGCTTTTTCAACAATTCTTCCTGCATGCGGGTCGCTTTCCTCCTTGCTTATCCAGTTCTTAGTTTGCACTGGAGCCACAAATAAATGCGAAACCATTTGGTTTCATAAAAGGATTATACGAAACCAAAAGGTTTCGTGTCAAGACGAAGTTGATATGACGCAGTATAATCATCTAACCTGACCCGATCTTCCGTTCTAATGATTATGCCCTGATTATGGACTTCCTCCAGCCTCGTCTCTATAATAGGAGAATCATTGGAAGAACGGAATAAGAGGGAGATGCAATGAACTTTCGTGCCAGCAAATATTTCACCCGCCTCCTCATATACAGTCTGTTGATCGGCTCGATTCCGGCCATCATCGTTGGCATTATTTCCTATGACAAAGCCTCTTCGATCGTTCAGGATAAGGTCAACCAGAGCAGTATGGCGACACTCCAGCAAACGCAGCTTCGTATGGAGCAAGTGCTCAAGACCATCGACCATTCGGTCACACAGTATATCAGCTCGCCGCTTGTTATGAATGCGATGGCGCTGCCTTATTCAGCGTCGCACTATCAGGTGTACAACGAAATGTACCAGAACATGGTGCGCAGCCAAACCTTTGAACTCACGATCAACAATATGACGGTGCTCAATTTAAAAGGTGGGTGGGGCGTCGATAATCATAATATTTTTACGTTCGACGAAGTCAGAAATCTGGATCAACTGCTGGGGTATGAGAAGCTTCCCTCCTTTTCTCAGTGGGTAACCGATGAGGACAAAAGTTCGCCAAGCATTAGCCTCGTGAAGAAAATTCCGCTGAATTCGCTGAAAGCGGATGGACTGGCGATTGTAACCATTGCGGAATCGCAGCTGGCGGGGCTTCTTGCAGCCGACAACCGGATCGGCAGCATTTTGGTGATGGATAAGGATTACCGTCTGCTGTCCCGAAGCGATCAGAAGGTTCAAGAATTCGGCTTAGGGCAGCTTGTTGCCGAGATGCACAAGCGAAATGACAGGGAAGGGCAGTTCAATGTGGAGCTGGATGGGGATATCACCAGCGTCATTCTGCGCAAGTCCAGCTACAATGGCTGGATGTACGTATCTGCCATCTCCATCAAGGATATTACCCAGGATTCCCGTACAATCGGCTGGGTTACGCTGATCGTATGCCTAATCACGGTTCTTGTCACCGGCGGACTGGCGCTGCTCGGTTCCCGGACGTTTTACCGTCCGGTTGGACAATTGGTCGCCACGATGACGGACCGATTCGGAGAACCGCCGAAAGAAGCTCGCGCTGATGAATTTGCCATGATCGGTAGTCGGCTGCAAGCTATGCTGCAGAATGAATCCCGTCTCTCGGCCCAGCTTACGGGGCAAGTTCGGGATTTGAAGCAGTTTTTCGTCATGAAGCTGATTCGTGGTGAGGAGAGAGAGTCGGAGCTCGCTGTTAGGCTGAGAGAGTATGGCTACTCGGCCGATTGGGAGTGGCATGCCGTACTTGCGATTCAGATCGATTCGCTAGAGAGATCCCCCTATAATGAAAATGACCGTGATTTGCTCCTATTCGCCATCGCCAACATTGCTGGCGAGCTGATTCCAGGCGAGGAGCGGCTGGACCCTGTGGTGCTGGAGCAATCTCAGATTACCGTTGTCGGCGGCGCCGGAGCAACGGATGTGGCGTACAAGAACCGGTTGTTTGCTTTGGCGGAGCTTATTCAACAAACCGTGCTTCAGTACTTGAAGCTGCACATCAGCATTGGCATCAGCCTTCCCCACAAGCGGCTCATCGATATTGCTCTCTCTGCGGAGCAGGCGCTAGAGGCGCTTCGCTACCGGATTCGTTTTGGACCGGAATCCGTACTGTTTATCGATGATGTCCAGCCTGAGGATTTGGTATCCAGTGTGTTCCCGCACCGTGCGGCCAAAGACTTGTACGATGCCGTTAAACTGGCGGATCGAACCAAGTCGGATGAGTTGCTGGAACGGTGCATTGAACTGATTTTTCAGGAGCAAGCCGACTGGCGCCAATACCGAATGTCGCTGGTCAGGCTGTACACGATGCTGATCGAGCTTGGGCAGTCCGAGGCGACCGCGGATACCTTCCCGCCTGATCAGGAAAAGCAGCTTTTTGATCGACTGCTTGATCTGGAATCACAGGAGGAAATTCGCCAGTGGTTTAGCGACGTTGTCATTGCCCCCATCATGGGCAGACTGGAGCAGCAGCGTAAGTCTCACACCAAGAAAATATCCGATCAGATTACTGAGCTGATCGAACAGCGCTTTGACACCGAGATTACCCTCGAGGCATGCGCCAAGGAACTAAATTATCACCCGAACCATTTGGGGCCGCTTTTTAGCAGGGAAAAAGGGATTAGCTTCAGCGAATATTTGCAAAATTACCGCCTGCAGATGGCGAAGATGTGGCTGATTGAGACGGATATGCGGATCGGGGATATCGCAGAACGATTAACCTACACGAACCCGCAAAATTTCATTCGTTTTTTTCGCAAAATGGAGAACATGACACCGGGACAATACCGGGAACTGAACGGCCAGCACAAAATATGAACGTCCCCAAAGCCCTCCCGCGATAGGTCTCTTGCCTTCGTTGGAGGGCCTTTTTGTGCTGCTGCGGGTATGATTATGCCACACGTGATGGTGATTATAACCGCTTATTACCGCTATAGATGCAAATATCCTCCCTAATGATTATCCCTCGATTATAGACGTTCGTGGGCGGTCCGCTTATCGTGAAGGTACGCACAAAAAAGACACGAAACACGAAGGTGGAATCGAGGACATGAATTCAACCAATGAGAATGCAGTGCTTCAAATGGCTGCTGTCACGCCAAAGAAATCCTATTTTCGGGCCCGGATATGGAAGAACAAATGGCTGTATGGGATGCTGGCTCCCGGTGTGCTTTACTTCTTATTGTTCAAATATGCGCCGATGTGGGGGCTTCTTCTGGCTTTCAAGGATTACCAACCGTATCTTGGCTTTCTCGGCAGCAAATGGGTGGGCTTAAAACACTTTGAGCGGCTGTTCCATGACCCGGCGTTCTGGATGCTGCTGAGGAATACCCTGGTGCTGGCGGGTTACAACATTATCTTCTTTTTTCCTGCGCCAATTCTGCTCTCACTCATGATTAATGAAGTACGTCGGGAAAAATTCAAACGCGTCGTTCAGACGATCATCTATGTTCCCCATTTTGTCTCGTGGGTCGTGGTGGTCGGCATCGCCTATACGTTCTTTACCATCGACGGCGGGCTGGTGAATGAAGCGATCATGGCTGTGGGGGGAGACAGAATCAATTTTCTGACCAGTGCAGGCTGGTTTAGAACGATGATTACACTGGAGGTGATATGGAAGGAAACAGGTTGGGGAACGATTATTTTCCTCGCCGCCTTGGCAGGCGTCGATTCCCAACTCTATGAAGCCGCCAAAATGGACGGGGCAGGCCGGATGCGGCAGCTATGGCACGTGACGATTCCGGCGATTCGCTCGACGATTATCATTCTTTTCATTCTCCGGTTGGGTACCTTTTTGGACACGGGCTTTGAGCAAATTTTTCTGATGCTGAATCCGATTAACCGTGAGGTCGGAGAGGTGTTTGACACTTATGTCTATACGGCAGGGATTACGCAAGGGCAGTTCAGCTTCAGTACGGCTGTCGGCCTTTTCAAGTCGGTGATCGGCTTTGTGCTGGTCATCAGCTCCAACTGGCTGGCCAAAAAATTTGGTGAGGAAGGGGTGTATTAAGATGAATCCACTACAACGAAGCTGGGGAAACCGGCTATTCGATTGGACGAACATTGCCATCCTGCTGGTCGTATCGGCTGTGATGCTCATCCCGTTTATCTATATCCTTTTGATTTCCTTTGCGACCGAGCAAGAGGTGCTGGCCAAAAGCTTTCTCGTGTTTCCGACGAAATTCTCGCTGGAGGGCTACCGCTACATCTTCTCCACGCCAATCCTGCTGCGCAGCCTTGCGGTGACGATTGGAATCACGGTGGCAGGGACTCTTGTGAACCTGCTGTTGACGGTGCTGATGGCCTACCCGCTTGCTCGCAAAGATTTGTACGGACGCCGTCCCGTGATGCTCATGGTGATCTTCACGATGTTGTTCAACGCCGGTATCGTTCCTACCTTTTTGATGGTGAAAGCGTTGCACCTTACGAATACCTACTGGGCGCTTGTGATTCCCGGCGCGATCAGTGCTTTTAATATGATTATCATCAAAAACTTCTTCCAACAGCTGCCTGATGGGTTGGAGGAATCGGCCAAGATCGACGGCTGCAACGACCTCGGGATTTTATTTCGGATTGTCATTCCTCTATCTTTGCCGGCTATCGCGACCTTTTCGTTGTTCTACGCTGTCACGCATTGGAATACGTTCCTGAGCGCAATCCTGTACATTAACGATTCGAAGAAATGGCCCATTCAGGTGCTGTTAAGACAAATTGTTATTTTGTCGGAGAAAGGGTTGTCCGATATGAACGAGGCGCCGCCGCCACCGTCCAAGATTATCAACATGGCGGTTATCGTGTTCTCAACGGTTCCGATTCTTGCGTTTTATCCATTTTTGCAAAAGCATTTCGCCAAGGGCGTGCTGCTCGGTTCGGTTAAAGGATGAATAGGCTCATCTTTTGATACAATATCTTCAATATGAGGGGGAGTAAGACATGAAACAATTACACTACAAAGTATTTCTAACGGGCTTCGCAGCGATTGTGACAGCTTCCAGCTTGTCTGCGTGCGGCAGCAGCAATCAGGCGGAGGGAGCGAAGACGCCGAGCGCAACGCCAAGCGGACCCTTGACCTTCACGATGATGAACAGTTATACGTCGACGGAGCCTCCCAAGGCGGATAATCCGATCATCAAGCGAATCGAGGAATATACAAATTCCAAGATTACAACCACGTGGGTTCCAGCGTCTGCTTACAATGACAAGGTCAACGTCTCCATCGCCTCCAGTGATCTGCCTCAGGTCCTGATGATTGCGGATACGAAGTCCTCTTCCATCATCAATGCGGAGCGGTCGGGCATGTTCTGGGAGATTGGCCCCTATCTCAAGGAGTTTCCGAACCTGAGCAAATACAACACCAATCAGCAGGTGCTGAACAATATTTCCGTAGATGGTAAAGTTTACGGATTATACCGAGCCAGAGCGTTGGCGCGGCAAGGCATTGCTTTTCGCCAGGATTGGTTGGATCAAGTAGGCTTGCAGCAGCCCAAGACGATTGATGATCTCTACAAGGTCATTCGCGCATTCGCTTTAAATGATCCGGATCACAATGGCAAAAATGATACCTTCGGGCTCGTAGAAGCCGAGGATTCCGGTGGTGCAAGCTCAATGGGGCTTACCGGCTTTCAGAACATTGCCGCCTACTTCGGAGCGCCCAACCAATGGGAGATCAAGGATGGCAAGGCCGTTCCCATGTTTATGACGAACGCCAATATGGAAGCGATGAAGTTCTACAAGAAGTTGTATGACGAAAAGCTGATCAACCTGGATTTCGCGGCAACCAAGGTCAGTAAGCAACAGGAGCAATTCTATCAAGGCAAGGCGGGCATGTTGTTCACGACCCTAGATTTTGTGATTACCGGAGGCAATGAGCTGAAAAAAGCCAATCCTGCCGCCAAGATTGATATTGTTAGCAGAATTCAAGGACCAACGGGTGAGCATGTGTTTGCCACGACCGGATATAACGGCATGTTCGTATTCCCGAAAGCGACCGTCAAGTCGGAGGCAGAGCTCAAGCGACTGCTCGGTTTCTTCGACAAAATCGTCGACGACACGATGATGTATACCTGGACGTGGGGGATCGAGGGCGTCCACTTCACGAAAGGAGCGGATGGTGAACCGGCCATCTCTAACCAGACCGCCTATGCGAATGAGGTATCTCCACTTAAACAACTGCCTACTTATGACGGTTCGCTCATGATCTGGAAGGGGAAAGGCGAAGCGGATAACAAATTCCGTACTATGCTGAAAAACAACGAGGCGATTGCCGTTTCCAATCCCGTAGAGCCTCTGATCTCTCAGACTGCTGTAGATAAAGGAACGGAGCTGAACAAGATCATTGCCGATGCTCGCGTCAAATTCATTATGGGAACCCTGGATGAAGCGGGCTTCAATAAAGAAGTGGAGAAGTGGCGCTCGCAGGGCGGAGATCAGTTGATGAAAGAATATACAGAGCTGTACGCCAAACAAGCTAAGAAATAATGGAGACTTTTCAAAAATATGAGGTATGCCATGAACAGTAAAGTGTTACGTGCGGGAGGTTTACGGGGATGAACAAAACGGCTTTGGAATTTGACATTATCATCGCAGGCGCGGGTGTCGGAGGTATAAGCGCAGCGCTTGCTGCTTCAAGATTGCAGATGCGTGTGCTGCTGATCGAGCAAGCCGAGGAAGTAGGAGGGACAGGTGTATTCTCCAGCGTATCCTTGGTGTGCACGTTCCGGGATTCTTGGGGAAAACCGATTACCGGCGGCATTCATCGGGAACTGTTTCCCGCCGCCTACACACATTACAGCGAGAAGCTTGTTCCTACATATGATGAGCAGGAACTGAAGGCTGCGTACGAGAGTCTGCTGGCTGCCGAACCTACCCTTACGCTGTGGACCGGTTGTGAGGTTTACCGGGTAGATCAGCAGGACGGACGAATTGTCCGTCTGCATGTCCAGGGAAACCGAACTGCTGTGGTTACCTCCAAGATCTATCTGGATGCCACAGCCGACGGCAATCTGTCCGCCTTGGCGGGGATGGCGTACAGCTTAGGCAGAGAAGGCGACGGGAAGCTGCAGTCCGCTACCGCTACCTTCAAGGTCAGCGGCATCGACCGCTCCCTGCTGAAGGAGCCGGATATCCGGCAATGGTCGGCCATTCATTCCTTGCGCAAGGAACTGCTGCCGTATTACCTCGACATGAAAGCGGCCGGGCGTACCGGCAATCCCCGGCAAGGTGTCACGTGTTTTCCTTACCCGAATGGGGAGGCGCTGCTGTTCAACTCGACATCGGTCCTGGATGTAGACCCCACTCGGCCTGACAGTGTCATCAGCGGCAAAGAAGAGGGGATTCGGCAGGCGCAGGAGTTATTCGAGGCGATTAGGCAGCATCCTGCCTTCCATCAGGCCAAGCTGGATTACATTGCGCCGAAGCTGGGGGTTCGGGAGGGGCGCCGCATCGTCGGCGAATATGAACTGACCTCAGAGGACTGCCTGCAGAGCAGGCGTTTTGAAGATATGGTGGCGGCATGCGCCTATGCCTTGGATATTCATAGTCCGGATGGAGGCGCCACGAGGCTGGAAAGCATCCCCGAGCCCGGCTATTACCATATCCCCTACCGTTCGCTTATTCCGAAGGGCTGCGCCAATCTATTGCTCAGTTCCCGCTGCATCAGCGGCACTCACGAAGCGCACAGCTCCTACCGGATCATGGCTTCGGTCAGCGCCATCGGGGAGGCGGCAGGAACCGCAGCTGCGATCTGCGTGTTCCAGGGGCTTCAGGATGTCCGGGACGTTAAGCCCGCCCACATCCGGTTTATTCTCCAACTGCGGGGTCAATTTGTAGAAGGGGGTGTTGAGCGGATTCAGATGCCTGCGAGCCCATCTTGGGCAGAGTAAATGATTTCATGTGCAGGAACAGCGGGATGCACAACCGATCCTGGGCAACCGGCTGTTCCTGCACGAACGTTGCAAGGCTGTTAACGTGCAGAATTTTCAGCTCAATTTAGAAAGCGCTTACAGTTTGTCTGGAATTGGATTCTAAGCGAAGATAAGGGAGTGAATGTGATGATTACAAAGATAAACGGCTCCGCCGTCCTCAGAGGGCGGCAGCGTGTACTGAGGACAATCCATTTGATGCTTGTTTTGCTTTTATTCATTAGTATTCTAGGATGGGGGGTACCCCAGGCCAGTGCTGCCCAGCCGCAGGCAGACGTCATTCTCAGCTCTCCCCCCGTTTACAGCGGCGTTACAAAAGCTTGGCCTGGCGATGCGGACAAAGATCCGGCGCACGCAGCGAGGATCATAAACGGCACGGCGGGCTGGACGTCATCGCAAAATCCGTTAAACCCCTACATCTATGTGGATGTCGCGAGTGCTGCGAAACCTGCGGGCGCGACTTACGCCATTGTAGCTGTGGACTACTTTGATGCGGCGGCCACTACCATGGCTATCGAGTATGACGGACAGAGCAACGCCTTCCAAGCAACCCCCTGGATGCCCATGAGCGGCAGTCAGACCTGGAAGACTCAGCTCTTTGAACTGAGTGATATTAAGTTCGCTAATAGGACGAACGGTGCGGATTTCCGTCTGCGTGTTCACAGCCTGGGCGGTTCCATCCCTGAAATCTGTTTCTCTCGTATCCGGGTTACTTTTGCTACGACCCCGACGCTCACTTTGATGAACCCGAGCCTGCTCTTCACAACCGATTCCGCATCGCTGGATTTCGGCACGGTGGGCGATGCCGTTTCTTATGCGATCTCCGACCATCAAGGCGTGAGTCTTCGCTCGGGTTCTATCCCTGTAGGCGCTAACGGACATGGTACGCTATCTGTGGAGGATCTCGGCCCAGGATTTTATAACCTCACGTTCTCAAGTATGATCGATGATCAGCTGGTCACGCGCACCACAACGTTTGGCATCGTGACCCCGACGCCGGCAGGCGCGCTGAGCCCCGATTCCTTCTTTGGAATCGATACCCATTTCAATCACTACAAAGGCTATGAAGATGGGCTGATGAATGCTTTGGCGACCATCGGCTACGGCCATGTGCGCAGCGATATTAACTGGTCGCTGATTGAAAAGCAGCCTGGCGTTTACGACTGGGCCGAGTATGGATTCGAAGCGAAGTCTCAACAGGCGCTTGCTCTCGGAATGACGCCGCAGGGGGTGCTTGCCTACAACAATGCGAATTATGACAACGGAAAAACGCCGAGCTCCCCGGCTGGCCTGGCTGCATTCGGTCAATTCGGGAAAGCGGCTGCCGAGCATTATAAGGGCAAGGTCAGCGATTTTAATATCTATAACGAGTTCAATGGCACGGGCTTCAACAACGGCGCATGCGGGATTACCGCAGCCTGCTATGTGCAATTGCTTCAGGCCATGTACGGACCCATTCACGAAGGAAACCCGGACGCGAACGTCATGGGCCCGATTGCAACCACGTTTGATGAGAACTGGTATAGTGCCTTTTTCGCTGCAGGCGGCATGAACTACATTGATACGTTCGCGACGAATGTCTACGGCTACGCTTTGGAGGGGGCAAACACCCCGCCCGAGCACACACTGTTGGTCTCGAAGCTTCCTGCGTTGGTGCAGCAGGTGAAGCAGGCGGCCGGAAATCGGCACATCCCTTTTTGGATTACGGAGAACGGTTGGCCGACGTATGCCGCCGCCTCCACGGAGCCTCAGCAAGCGGATAATCTGGTGCGTGCCCAGGTGTTGGCCATGGCAGGCGGCGTGGACGTTTTCAGCTGGTACTCGGCCATGGATGACGGTACAGATCCCACGAATAGAGAGCATCACTTTGGTCTATTCAAACCACCGGTTACTGGTGTAGCCGGCGTAATTCCGAAGCCCGGAGCTGTCACCAACGCCGTTCTTATTCGAGCGGTGACAGGGAAAAACCTTGGGACTCGCGAAGATCTCGGTTCAGCTACCGCCTATTCCTATCCCTATACGGGGGGAGGCGTGACGACGCGAGTGATGTGGTCCACGGGCTCGGAGACGGTTGCTTTGCATACTTCTCAGCCGCTTACGATTACGAATGAGTATGGAGCTGAACAGACGATCAATCCGACAGACGACACGGTCATTTTGACGCTTAATCAAAGTCCCATCTATGTAACAGGAAACGTGGACAGCTTGGGTGTGACGCCGTCTGCGGTCACCCTGAAAGTCGCCGATCAGTCGATCAAAGGAGATACGATCCCTGTTACGGTAACGGCCGATCGATCCAATCACAAGGTGTATCTCCCCAATGAGTTGACGATCGTAGCCGACGGGGCGCTTCCTGTGACACTGCGCACTTCCCCGGGCAAGGTAACAAGCACGACCATCAACGTACCTGCAACTACGCTTTTGGGGCCACGGACGGTGGCGGTAGACGTGACGAAGGTGAAACCTGGGAACGAGGGCAATGGCAGGCGCAAGCCGAGTCTTGTTGCCGGCTTGAAGGCAACGACAACTGTCGTCAAGCCATTCGAGATCAGCGTTCAGCCGACGATCACATCGGATGCGACATCGCGAAGCTATTTTTTGGATATCACGCTGAAGAATAATCGAACCAGTGCCTTCGCGCCGACCATGGTTACCTATCAAGTAGGGCCGGCTTCCGGGACTGTAACGGATACGGTGTACAGTGTCCCTGGCAATGGGACCACGATGATGCGTGTACCGCTCTCTAATATCCCGTTGTTCGACGCGCTCAATTATAGCGTATCCGTCGCTGGTGCGAGCAGTTCAGACGCTGTATCCGGATCTATTTCATACGCGCCCATCGAGCCTGCGAACCACCAAACCTTGCCTGCCATTGACATGGTTACACAAGGCACCTGGGTATCCTTATTAGGGACGCGCAGCAATAACAGCGATCTGAGCGGGCAACTGCAGATGAACTACACGAGCGATGCACTTATCCTCGACGCTGTCATTACAGATGACAAACACTTTGGTGCCCGCACACCAAATACCATGTGGCAGACCGATTCCATCCAGTTCAGCACCTACAACCGAATTCCGGGACAGTCGGGCGGTCAACGCGTTGAATTCGGAGCAGCGCTTCTCGACAGCGGACCGGCGGTCTACACCTTCGCTGCGCCGGCTGGCCAGCAGGCGGGACCGACGCAAGGCGCTCAAGCTCAAATTACTCGAAATGGCACCACCACCCATTATGTCATTTCTGTTCCGTGGACCTCGCTTGGGTTTAGCGAGCCCCCGACGGGGACGATCGGCATGTCGTTCTTAGTCAATGACGATGATCGGGGCTCCACGGGCGATTCCCGCGATGGTTTCTTGCAGTGGGGATCGGGAGTCGGAACGACGCCGAAGGACCCTTCGTTGTTTCGAGATGCTCAGCTCGTGCTGTAAAGATGATCGAGCGATAGTTGGTCATGCTAAGCGTATGGATCAAGTAGCAGGGAATGCTTAGATGGGGCGATGCAGTAATAGGAGACGCTGAGGTGGATGGATGCAGTATCAGGAAATGCTGAGGTGGATGGGTGCAGTATCAGGAAATGCTGAGGTGGAGCGATGCAGTATCAGGAAATGCTGAAGCGGATCGTTGCAGTAGTAGGAATTGCTGAGGTGAATCATTGCAGTAATAGGTTGCACGGAGACGGATGGATCCAGTATCAGGAAACTCAGAGGTCTAAGTTTTCTCCATAACGATTCTAAAATAGTGGAAGCGCACCTGTCTTGATGACCAGATCGCTAACGGTTGCCCTGGCGCCTATTTGGTGCCAAACGCGACTTTTCCAAGGCTAACGGTTGCAGCAGCGCTTATTTGCTAAAAAACCAGCGAAAACTGGCCGATTTGGCCTAAATAGCCGCTGTGGCAACCGTTACAATTTGAAATGACGTGTTTTAGGCTAAATAAGCTCTGTGACAACCGGTACGCATTTTCCCCAACGGCTTTCGTACGAGTACAACAATGCAGAAGCTCACTGCGGCTTCCAAATTGTCTTATATCCACCCCGAGCTACATCCGCCCAAGTAAGATGTCCATACAATTGGATGCGTTGCAGGGCAAGCTGAGACTCGGAGGTGGATCAATATCGTTTTCCAACGTTCTAGTATTCCTTTTTTCCAAACTCCCTTGCCTCAAGCTATGGAGCACCGCTCTTGATCTGAGGGCGCCATCGCTTGAGTCGGCATGAATTGAGTTCTGCTTCTGAATTTGATAGGGTTAGTTGGAATGAAGGAAAAAAGGAGACTTGAGAAACGATGATACGTTTTGGAGTGATAGGAACGAATTGGATTACGGAGGCGTTTATTCAAGCGGCACAGGAGACGGGGGAATTTGCGTTAACTGCTGTGTATTCGCGTACGGAGGAGAAGGCGGCGGAGTTCGCGGGCAAGTTTGACATTCCGCATCGGTTTACAGATCTGGCGGCGTTCGCGGCCAGTGATACGTTCGATGCCGTATATATTGCAAGTCCAAACTCGCTGCATGCGGAGTATGCCGTGCTGTGCATGCAGCAGGGCAAGCATGTGCTGTGCGAGAAGCCGGCCGCGTCCAATACGGCCGAGCTAACGGCGATGGTCGAGGCGGCGCGGGCGAACAAAGTGGTGTTCATGGAGGCGCTCAAGTCGACGCTGATGCCGAATTTTCAGGCAGTGCAGGAAAATCTGCACAAACTGGGGCCAATCCGCCGCTATTCGGCAGGGTACTGCCAATACTCCTCGCGGTACGATGCGTATAAGCAGGGGACGGTGTTGAATGCGTTTAATCCGATTTTTTCGAACGGATCCATGATGGATCTCGGCGTGTACTGCATCTACCCATGCGTAGTCCTGTTCGGGGCTCCGTCAAAAGTGCAAGCCACCGGTGTCCTGCTGGATTCCGGCGTGGACGGCGAGGGCAGCCTGCTGCTGAGTTACGAGTCGATGGATGCTGTGATCCAGCACTCCAAAATCTCGAGCTCGTACCAGCCGGCAGAAATTCAAGGCGAGCATGCGACGATGATCATCGATCGCATCAACGAGCCGGGCCGCGTGGAGATCCGCTACCGCGACGGCTCCGTGGAAGATCTGACGCGGCCGCAAGGTGAGCGCACGATGCGCTACGAGGCCGCTGAATTCATCCGCTTGATCCAGGCCGGCGAGCTGGAGTCGGCGACGAATTCCCATGCGGCTTCGCTCGCTGCGATGGCGATTATGGACGAAGCCCGACGGCAGATCGGGCTGGTGTTCCCGGCGGACCGGAAGTAGGTGCCGGCGGTGCTCGGCTGCGGTTGCGTGGGTACGCTGGCGGCCAAATAAGAGGGGGCTAGCCTCTCTTAGTGTTTTGGAATTTGCTCGAAAAGGGGTCTTGGGCTGAAGGTAAGAGGGTCTGGCCCTGCTTAATACGCCGAAAAGGTGAGATTAGAGGGGGCTAGCCCCTCTTAGCAATTCGGAATTCGCTGCCGCGCTAAATAAGAGGGGCAAACCACGCGTATTTGGCCGGAAACGAGCCGTGGAGAGTAAATAGAAGTGGTGAACCGCTTCTATTTGCCAAGAAGTGATAGAAATAGGGCTAGTTTCGAGAGGATAAGCGCGGTTTACCGCGCTTATTTTTGTTGAATTGGACAAATCCGAGGAAATAGAGGTGGTAGACCGCTCTTATGAGATGTGAAGTTGGCAGAGTGCGAGGGAATTGGCGATAGAGATCGCTTGTTGGTGGGAAAGGCGGGGAGAGTAGCTAGTCTTAAAGAGAGGTGCGAAGGTCGCGCTTAAGTGGTATGAAGTTGGCGGAGTACGAAGGAATTGATGATTGAGAGCGCCTGTTGGTGGGGAAAGCCGGTGAGAGCAGCTAGTTTTAAAGAGAGGTGTGCGAAGTCCGAGCTTATGTGGTATGAAGTTGGCGGAGTGTGTGAACAGTGGTGGTCGAGGAGCCGCCGCAATGCCCCAAAAAAGGAGGTGCCTCTTTACCCGAGGCACCTCCTTTTTTAAGATTTTACCGCGCGGGGGCTTCCTGTCTGCGGCGACCGCGCAGGCGCCGCGCCTGCTGCGCGGCGCGTCCGCAGCAGGTGGTATGCGATGCCGAGCGCGACCCAGACACCGCCCATCCAGAGGGCGTCCCGGTCCAGCAGCGAGAGCAGGTAGCCGATGAAGCCGGCGCCCAGCAGCGGCAGCACGAGGTATTTTAGCGTTTGGGATGCCGAACGCCGGCCCTCTTTGACGTACTTTTGCGCGATGACGGAGACATTGACGAAAAAGAAAGCAGTTAACGCGCCGAAGTTGACGAATTTGACGGCGCTGTCCAGCGAGATCGCGAGCGCAAGCAGGGAAACGGCGCTGACAATGGCGATGTTAAAGACCGGTGTGTTGAATTTCGGATGGAGGTAGCCGAACACTTGCTTGGGCAGAATGGCATCGCGTCCCATCACGAACAGCAGACGTGACACGCTAGTCACTGACGATAAGCCTTGCGTGAAAATAGCCATAATCAGCACGGTGATAAAAATAGCGCTAAGGCCTGCACCGCCTACGAGTTTTACGAGTTCAAAACCGGCGGAGTCGGCGTTCACGAACGATAGGTGCGGGTAGACGAGTTGTGTCAGGAAAGACGGCACGAGATACATCACGCTAGCAGAGATGATGATGATCATAATGGCCCGGGGAATGGTCCGCTGCGCATTCACGGTTTCCTCTGCCATAGTCGTCACAGTGTCAAAGCCCAGAAAAGAGAAGCAGATAATAGAAGCGCCTGCCAAAATCGTCCCGAAAGGCACATCCGTTTGCAGCAGCGGCTGAAACACATGAATATCCCCACCGCCGGACAACCCCCGTCCCAGAAAGAAGCAGAACAGGGCGATAAACAAAATTTGAATCCAAACGAATATTTTAGAAAGGTTAGCTGAGAATTTGATGCCGATCACATTGATGATCCCAAGCGCGAGATTCAGACCAATGATCCAGACGGCGGCCGGGACCGCAGGGAATTGCGCATGCAGATAAATACCGAAGGTCAGGCAGGCGATAATCGGGGAAAAGAAGTAATCGAGCAGCAGCGCCCAACCGACGAGGAAGCCGAGGTAAGGGTGGATGCCCTTTGCGGTATACGAGTAGGCGGAGCCTGAAGTTGGGAACGTTTTGGACATGACGCCATAGCTATACGCGGTGAAAAAGATTGCGACAAACGCTAACAGATACGCCTGTGTTAGCATACCTCCCGCATTTTCATAAGCGATGCCGTAGATAGAGAAGTAAATCATGGGGGTCATCCAGGCTAGGCCCATATATACGACTTGATACAAGCTCAGCGATTTGCGCAGCGTAACTTCGGTTGTCATGATGGAACACTCCCTTTAACGGTTGGTAAGTCTTGCATACACGCGGAACATGCAATGAAAAAAAGCCAAGAAGATGATCTGGCGAGCAGATCGATCTCCCGGGCTTTTGTCCCTCCGTGAACACAGGCAGGCTGTGCGTTTTCTCTCGGACCAGACCAAGACGCCCGGCCGGCACGTCTCGCGGAACCCTAGAAAACATATATGTGATGAATGTTATCAGACGAACTTATATGTTAGTTAATATAACACATGTTGGCGGAAGTGGGAAGAGGAATACAAAATTTAAAGCAAAACGAAATTTTCGTTGACACTTTTTCAAATATGATGTTATGTTTAATTACACAAAAACCGAATACGCTATGTTTACTAGGGTTCCGCTGGCGGCGCAGTATGCCGGGACTGGTCCGAGAGTAAACCGCTTCGGCTTACCGGAGTGACACGGAAGGATAAAAACCTGGGAGATGTCAAAGACGCACGCGTCTTATGATGTCTCCCTTTTTGTTTACCGACTACGACCAAAGGAGAGGGTTCGCATGGCAAACAGCTGGAGCACGACGATACTACCGGGAGGCAAATGGTCTGGAACGATCGGCAAAGGGAAGCTCATTCGATTCACGGCGCTGGAAGCCGGTGCGAATGTAGCGATTCAATTGTTCCACGCGAAGGATGTGACGGAGCGCTACAATATGCCGGATACCTTGAAGGCGCAGCATACGGCCCATCTGACGAGAGGAAATGTGCTCATGAGCGACAATGGCCGAGTGCTTGCGAGCATCGTTGAAGACAGCTTGGGGTGGCATGATCCGCTGAGCGGGTACTCGAGCAGGGCGGCGACGGATGCGAAGTATGGGGCGACGCGTTTTCAGGAACACCGCAATGAATGGCTGCGGAGCGGGCAGGAGAATTTTGCGGTGGAACTGGTGCGCAGCGGGCTAAGCATGCGGGATATGATGCCGGTGGTGAACCTTTTTTCCAAAGTTGCGGTAGATCTTGCGGGGGATATGCATTATGAAGTGAACCACTGCCCGGCGGGGGCGACGGTGACGCTGCGGACGGAGCTGGATACGCTGCTGCTGATCTCCAATACGCCGAATCCGCTCGATCCGAGAAGCGAGTACCCTGCCGTCCCGGTGCGCATAGAGGTGCTGGAAGCGGAGCCAGTGGGCGAGGACGACTACTGCTTGAATTATCGGCCGGAAAACCGGCGCGCTTTTGAGAATACATGGGACTATCATCTGCTGCTAGGTTAATGAGGAAACGGGTGGAGCCGACTGCAGGCGAAAGGCGATATAGAGGTCAAAGGAGGAACAACAATGGCTGTTTTTAATCGGGTGGAGAGCTCTCGGCAAATAGAGGAAGCAAGTTATCGGAAGGTCATTCCGGCGGGAGATGGCTGGATGCATGTACTGAAAAAAGGGCAAGTGCTCCGCATCGTCGATCTCGAGGGGAATCAGGCGGCGGATACGCTGTTCTATGATGCGGATGAGCCCGATGATCACTACAGTGCGGTGGCGACGATTGCGGGTCAAAGCAACATTTATCTCAGCACAGGCTCTGTGCTTCGCGCCGAGTCGGGCAAGGAGCTGCTGACGATCGTCGCCGATACGTGCGGACGTCATGATACGGTTGGCGGCTCCTGCTCCGCCCAAAGCAACACGGTGCGTTATGCGCATGAGAAATTGGCGATGCATAACTGTCGCGATACGTTTATGCTGCAGCTGGCGCAGTATGGCGGGGGGTATACGAAGCGGGATTTGGCGCCGAATATTAACTTTTTTATGAATGTGCCGGTGACGCCGGAGGGTGGGCTGAAGTTTGATGACGGCGTGTCGGGGCCGGGGTGCTATGTGGAAGTGCAGGCGCATGTGAATGCGATGGTGCTGATCTCGAACTGTCCGCAGCTGAACAATCCGTGCAATGCGTACAATCCGACGCCGATTGAAGTGCTGATTTGGGAGAAATAGGGCGTGTGCAACCCTTTGGAATAGAGAATGGAGACGGAAAAAAGGAGAGTGGCTGACATGTTTACCAAAGTCCTGATTGCCAATCGCGGAGCCATTGCGGTGCGCATTGAACGAACGCTGCGGAAGCTGGGGGTACAATCTGTAGCGGTCTATACCCAAGCTGACCAAGACAGCCTGCACGTGGACGGCGCGGACGAGGCGGTGCTGATCGGCGAGGGGCCGGCGAAGTCGAGCTACCTCGATATGGAGCTGATCCTCCGGACGGCGCGAGAAACCGGGGCGGAGGCGATTCATCCGGGCTACGGCTTCCTGAGCGAAAATGCGGAGTTCGCCCGTGCCTGCCGGGAGCAAGGGATCGTGTTCATCGGCCCGACGCCGGAGCAGATGGACATGTTCGGGCTCAAGCATTCGGCTCGCGAGATCGCGGAGCGCGCCGGGGTGCCGATGCTGCCGGGGACGCCGCTGATCTCGGAGCTGGAGGAGGCCTTGCGCGAAGCGGCGATAATCGGGTACCCGATTATTCTCAAAAGCACCGCCGGGGGCGGCGGCATCGGCATGCGCGTCTGTGCAGACGAAGCGGCATTAAGGGCGGCATATGATGGGGTACGGCATCTGGCGGAGGCGAATTTTAAGAACGGCGGCATGTTCCTTGAAAAATATATCGCCCGCGCGCGCCACGTTGAGGTGCAAATCTTCGGCAACGCGTTGGGCGAGGTCGTGACGCTCGGCGAGCGGGATTGCTCGATTCAGCGCCGCAATCAGAAGGTCATTGAAGAGAGTCCGGCGCCGAATCTGCGCGATGAGGTGCGGGAGGCGATGTTCGCCTCGGCCCGCCGTCTGGCGGCGGAAGTCGGCTACCGCAGCGCCGGCACGGTGGAGTATTTGTACGATCCGGCGACAGAGGCGTTTTACTTCCTTGAAGTGAACACGCGCTTGCAAGTCGAGCATGGCGTGACCGAGGAAGTGCTCGGCGTCGACCTCGTGGAATGGATGGTTCGCGAGGCGGCGGGGGAGCTGACCGATTTGGCGGCGCTCGTGCATGAGCCGGTGGGGCACAGCATTCAAGCGCGCATCTACGCGGAGGACTGCTTGCAGCAGTTCCGCCCGAGTGCGGGACAGTTGGATCGCGCAGTATTCTCGGAGCGTGCCCGCAATGAGACATGGGTGCGCGATGGGCTGACGGTCACGACGCTGTACGACCCGATGCTGGCCAAAATCATCGTACACGGTACGGACCGTCTGGATGCCATCCGCAAGCTGGTGGCGGCGCTGGCGGAGACGCGGATGTACGGCATTACGACGAATTTGCAGTATGTGCGGGCGCTTTTGCAGGAGGAGGCGTGCCTAAGTGGTCAAGTGTATACGCAATTATTGAACACCTTCGAGCCGGAGGAACGGGCGCTTGAAGTTGTGGACGGCGGTATCCAAACGACGGTGCAGGATCACCCGGGCCGCATCGGCCATTGGGATGTCGGGGTTCCGCCTTGCGGACCGATGGATCCGCTCTCTTTCCGCATCGGCAATAAGCTGCTCGGCAACGGGGATGACGCCAGCGGGCTCGAAATGACGCTGCGAGGCGGCTCCTACAAGTTCCGCAGCGACATGTGGTTCTGCATCACCGGCGCGGATATGCAGCCTGAGCTGGAAGGTAAGGCTGTGCCGGCGTACACGCCAGTGCTGGCGAAGCGCGGGCAGGTGCTAAGCTTCGGCGAGGCCAAGGCAGGCATGCGAACTTACCTGCTCGTAGGCGGCGGTCTGGATATGCCGAAAATTCTCGGCAGCGCGTCGACGTTCACGCTTGGCGGCTTCGGCGGACACGGCGGCCGTGCACTGCGCGCCGGGGATGTGCTTGGCGTCAATGAAGCGCAGGATGTCATTGCGGCGGCTGAGTTGGCTGCGCCGCACCGCCCTGCCATGACGCGTGAATGGACGATCGGCGTCGTGCCGGGGCCGCACTGCACGGGCGAGTTCCTGCGCCCCGAGTATCTGGAGCTGCTTACGTCGACGAGCTGGGAGGTCCACTTTAATTCCTCGCGGACGGGTGTGCGGCTCAAAGGGCCTGCACCGCTCTGGACGCGGGAGGATGGCGGCGAAGCGGGGCTGCACCCGTCGAACATTCACGACAACGCGTATGCGGTGGGTACGCTGGATTTGACGGGGGATATGCCGATTCTGCTCGGCCCCGACGGTCCGAGCTTGGGCGGCTTTGTGTGTCCGGTGACGACGGCTTCGGCGGAATTTTGGAAGCTGGGGCAGCTGCATCCGGGGGATAGCGTGCGTTTCCATCTGCTGACGCTTGAGGAAGCAGAGAAGCTGCGCGTGGTGCAAGAGAGCAATTTGCAGGCGATTGGCGGACGGAGTTTTGAACGGTTGGTAGGGACGGCACTGCCGCAAGTGGATGGCGGAATCACGCCGGACTACCCGATTCGTTATTATGCGGCTGAGGGGCGCCGCTTCCCGATTACGATTCGGTGCGCCGGCGATCAGAACCTTCTCGTGGAGTACGGCGAGCTGGAGCTCGATCTGCTGCTGCGTTTTCAAGTACAGGCGTTGATGCAGGCCATTCAGGAGCGTGGCGACATGCCGGTGCTCGATCTGACGCCGGGCATTCGTTCGCTGCAAATTCATATTGACCCATCCAAAATGACGGTCAGCGAGGCGTGCGACAAAGTCGTCGCCATCGACAGCGAGCTGCCTCCGCTGGAGCAGTTCCGCGTTCCTTCACGGATCGTGCGCCTGCCGCTGTCGTGGGACGACCCGGCGACGCAGCTTGCGATTCAGCGCTACCAGCAAGGGGTTCGCCCGGATGCGCCGTGGTGCCCGAGCAACCTGGAGTTTATCCGCAGGATCAACGGATTGGCCAGCATCGAAGAGGTGAAAAATGTCGTCTACGGCGCCAATTACCTGGTGCTAGGACTTGGTGACGTGTACCTGGGCGCGCCGGTAGCGACGCCGGTCGATCCTCGCCATCGTCTGGTCACGACGAAGTACAACCCGGCACGGACGTGGACGCCGGAAAATGCCGTCGGCATCGGCGGCGCGTACATGTGCGTGTACGGCATGGAAGGGCCGGGCGGCTATCAGTTCGTCGGCCGCACGATTCAGATGTGGAACAAACTGCGTTCCACGGCGAGCTTTCAGGCGGGGAAGCCGTGGCTGCTGCGCTTTTTTGACCAAATTCAGTTCTATGAAGTGAGCGCCGAGGAGCTGCTGCAATTGCGGGAGGATTTCCCTCGCGGTCGGTACGAAGTGGAGATTGAGGAAACGACGTTCGATTTGGGTGAGTATTTGCAATTCTTAGCGGAGATCGAGGAGAGTGCAGATGCGTTCCGCTCGCAGCAGCGGGCTTCCTTCAAGGCGGAGCGTGAAAGCTGGAAGGCGCAAGGTCTTGCGGAGTATGTCTCTGAGCAGGAGACAGCGGCGGAAGCGCCGGAAGATGAGCTGCCGGCGGGGACGGTGGCGGTTCGAGGCATTATGCCAGGCAGCGTATGGAAAGTGCTCGTCTCGCCGGGCGAACAGGTGAAGAAGGGCGATCAGCTTGCGATTCTGGAGAGCATGAAGATGGAGTTCCCGCAGCACGCGCCTTGCGACGGTTACGTTTCGCTGATCGGGGTGAAGCCGGGGGATCAGGTACATGCCGGGCAACTGCTTGTGGGCATTGCGGAGTCCGCGTGAAGAAGGAGGGATGTAGGATGAGCAGCGAAAATGAGGCAAGGGAAATGACGATCGACGGGCTGCGCTCACAGTACATGGACGGGACATTGACGCCTGCACAAGTAGTTGCCGAGATTGTGGCGCGTGCGGAAGCGGAGCGTGAGATGAATGTTTGGATTACACCGCCGGACATGACGTTTGTTCAGCCTTACTTGGATCGGCTGACATCGCTCCGGATGGAGGAGGCACCGCTGTGGGGGATTCCTTTTGCCGTGAAAGACAACATCGACGTCGCGGGTCTGCCGACGACGGCGGCCTGCGCGGAATATGCCTATGTGCCGGAGGTGCACGCATCCGTCGTGGAGCGGCTGGTGGCGGCCGGAGCGATTCCGGTCGGCAAAACAAACCTCGACCAGTTCGCGACGGGACTCGTCGGCGTGCGCAGCCCCTACGGGGACACGCATAACGCATTGCGCC
>NZ_RXHU01000076.1:4015-6452 GCF_003955665.1 Paenibacillus whitsoniae | reverse complement strand
GTCGCATAGCTTCTTCGTTCTATTTCATCTTAATATTGGCCGCAGCTTACTCAGCCGCCGCCGTGCTGTTCAATTTCTCTTTGAGCAGGTTCAGCTGCTCATCCACACGCGCTTGCTTCGCTGCGTCCACAGGCACGTAGCTGCTCACGGAGCCAGCCGGTACGTATGGCTTGCGGGCGATTTCCGCTTCGACTTCCATTTGCATGATTTTTTCTTCCATGCGGTGGAAGCCGCGAGCTGCGTTGCCGCTCTCGATAACGCCGTTGTACGTGACCTGCGCCATTTGTTTCTTCGCTTTCGCAAGTTGAGCGCGGGATACCAGCTCGTTGCGTTTGTTGCGCATTTTGTAGAATTCATCTTTCATTTCGTGAAGCTGCATCGTCAACTCATCAGCGTGCGCTTTCGCCGCAGCATGCAGATCATTGTATTCCGCGATTTTTTCTTCGTGGTACAATTTTTCCTCAAGCGCTTGGCGGGCAATCGCTTCTTGACCGTTCTTGATCGCCGCAGCCGCTTTGGCTTCGCGGTCAGCGACAAGGCGTACGGACTCTTCCAGGCGCTGCTTCATCTTGCGCTCGCTGGCGATTTGGCGCGCTACCGTCACTTCGGCTTGCGCAATTTCCTGCTCCATGTCGCGCAGATATTGGTTCAACATCACAATCGGATCTTCAATTTTATCCAATACCTCGTGAATCGATGCTTTCGTCATATCTTTCATTCTAGTAAATACTCCCATGGTTTACACGTCTCCTTTAGGTTCGTTAGATTGTTTTTCAAAACGAGCGACTTTGGCTCTCAATTCTTCCACTTCGCGTTGCAAAGCTTTCTTTTCAATGTCTTTCATCATTTCATCAATGTTGTTTGCCGGCTTCGCCGCTTCAAAAGCGTTGTGACCGCCACCGTGGTGCGGTGCATGCTGCGGAGGATACGGCTTGGGCGACTGCCATCCGCCTTGGTACGGCTGACGGCCATAAGAATTCATATAAGGATCGTAGGGAGGCTGATCGTAGCCAGGTTCTTTCGGGATGACGATCGCTGCGATAAAGTAGATGAAAATGACGGTGCCGCCCGTGAAGAACGTCGTGATGACAACGAGCAACCGCAGCAGCGTCGCATCGACGTTCATTGCTTCCGCCAAGCCGCCGCATAAGCCGGTCACTTTCTTGTCTCTGCGTGAGCGGTATAGTTTGCTCATGTTCCTGCTCCCTCCTGTTTCAGTCTATTGCGAAGTGCTTCCATCTCGGCGTCTACCGCCGGGTTGCCCCCGCCGTAGAAGCCTTCGCGGCCCATGCGCCGAACATCGCGCAGCGTTCTCGCGTGAAGCTCCATATCGGATACGCGCTCTTCGAGGCGTCCGAACATCCGCGGCGTGCCGTCCTGCATCACGCTGCTTCTTGCATGCAGCCGCTGCTGCAGGCGGGCGGATTCCATTCGGGCCAGGTAGTAGCTGCGTTTATCTGCCACTTCTTTGTAGTCGCTTTTGAGCTGCTGCAGCTCCTCATCCAATTCAAGGATGGATTGCTTCGCTTGCTCGTAAAGCTCGTGGTACTGCGCGCTCTTCTCTTCCGCTTGCAGCTTCTCTTGCAGCACGATGCGGGCCATATGCTCCTCGCCGGCTTTCAAAGCCAGCATCGCTTGATGCTCGCGCTTTTCTTTCGTTTCCAGCGCCGATAAATACTGCGCTCTCAGCGAAGCCGCGTGGCTGACGCACTGCTGATACAACCGCTCCGACTGCTGAATTTGCTCGCGCTGCGAGACTAAGTATTGATCGATGAAGCGAACCGGGTCTTCCGCTCGCTCCAGCTGCTCATTTAACGAAGCAACGGTTATGTCTCTCACTCGCCGAAAAATGCTCATTATCTCATTCCACCTTTTTCACTCTCTGTATTGGAACTCCTTACACCGTTCTGCGTTTCAACATGGAAAACCCATAAGCGATCAAGCCAATCGCCAGGAGAATAATGATCCAGCCTGCCAGCTTGCCAACCAGAATGATGACGCCTAGTCCGGCAATCACCCAAGCCAATTTGCTGCCGTTCTTAATGCCCACATAGCCAAGTGCAACCATCGCCGCCGGAATCACATACCCCATGATGGAGCCAAATAGCGAACCGATATGAATACCGAGATTGTGGAACAAAATCAGGGCACCGAATGCGATCAACACGATCGCTAAGCCTGTATTTCTTTTCACTCTTCATCACCGCCTTTCGTTTGTTGTTGTGGTGTCTTGTTTATAGTTTTATTGTAGGTAAAATGGGGCTTTCCCAAAACGGACCCCGGACGGTATTTCGACCTAGACCTAAGTCGGGGAGGGTCTAAGACCTGTGATGGCGGGCATTTGGCAGGGTGAACATGGGAGGGCTGACCGGTCGATAGAGGAAGGATGCAAAAACGCAGGCATTGCTTCGTTTATTGTTCGATTTGAGGTAAAGCC
>NZ_RXHU01000076.1:0-3977 GCF_003955665.1 Paenibacillus whitsoniae | reverse complement strand
CTGCCTTTTTGCAGGTTTTGAGCGGGCCGCGAGTGAGGGCGCGGCTTTGATGGCCCGCAACTACGAGTTTGCAGGCTTACGTATTTTCGACAGGCGCTATACCGCCGACTTCACAATTCGCTCATACGAATTGACGCACAGCACGTAGTAGCCGATGTAGATCGCCACATACGCCACAATCGAGATCGTAATCGGCACCAGCGATTCCCCGCCAATCAGCTGAATCTCCGTCAATGCCCGCAGAATCATCAGACTGTGCATGATGCCCAGCAGCAGCGGCAGCACGAACACAAAGGCTGTCTGCATCGCAATGGAAGCGCGAATCTCACGCCGGTTCACCCCGATTTTACGCAAAATCGCGTACCGCTCCCGATCCGCATGGGCATCGGTCAGCTGCTTAAAGTACACGACACAACCGGTTGCTGCCAGGAAGACAAGGCCCAGGAAGCCCAGCGTGAATACATTCAGCCCGGCGGACTCCAAGTTCAAGCGGTACTGATAGTAGTAGCTCGAGAAATCATTATCCTTCGTTTTTAACCCCATTAATGTTTCCGTGCTCGCCTTGCTCGAGCCTTGATTCTTCACGGTATAAGCCTTATACATCACCGCTTTTGCATGGGCTGTTTGCCCCAGCGATGCGAAACGGCTGTCACTGACGACCAGACACAGATCCGGAAAGCCCCACGGCAGCACTCTGCCGTCCACAAGACGTTCGATTTGCACCCCAACACTCGACTGTGCCCCGAACGTAATGGTATTGCCCAGTACTTCTTTGTCCGTAAAGCTGCTGTACATAGGCCGAATCAGTATAGCCCCTTCATCCGGAAGAGCCCGCTGAGGAGATCTGTTCAGCACTTCAGCTGCTGCATTATACGTTGAGAGAGCCATTACTTTTATCGGCACTTCCGTTTTATTGAACCCTGAAGGATGGTAGTAAAAACCACTTAAATCCGCGGTCAGCTTCACCACCGGGATCTCAAGCTCCCCTGTAACCGGGTGTGTTTTGTCCGCCTCCAGCGTCTCTGCCACCTTCCCTTCTACTGCCGGATCGCCCTTGACATACATGAAACTAAACGGCGCTTCGGTTGAAGCATTACGCTCAAGGGTGTAATAGGAGTCGGAGCCGACCGTCACGGCACATAGCGTAAATGCGCTCAATAACGCGATCATGGTGAACATCCGGGTATTCCCCTGAATACGGTACAGCAGCTGGGAGACGCTAAACATGTTCATGCCGGCGTAATACCGGGACTTCATACGCTGCGCCAGCTTCAAGATATAAATGATGCCGAAACGAAACAATAGGTATGTTCCTGCTATCAGCCCAATCAATAGCATAAGCATGTTCCTGCCCATCTGCGAAGACGTATTCATCGGCTGGTAGACAAGCCAGTAGGCAAAACCAAGCAGCAGCACGCCGATAAACGCTGTATAAATAGAAGGCTGGGGCATTTCCTCCCCTTCCCGGTCGGCGCGAAACAGCTCCGCCAGCTGGAAGCGATAAATCAGCCAAAAGTTATGCAGAGACGTAGCCAAGATAATGGCGGCAAACACCAGAAGCGTCTGCACAATGGCATCGGGCGAAATTCGGAAGCTGACTTCTACCGGAGAATCGAGCAGTTTGAGGAATACCATTGCGAACAGTTTGGATAAAAGCGCGCCCAACACGATCCCGATGGCGATGCTGCCCGCGCCCATGAGCATATTCTCGTAAAAAAGCATTCTTCCGATCGTCCGCTTCCGCACACCTAGCAAAGCGTACAGGCCAACCTCTTTTTTGCGTTTCCTCGTGAAGAATGCGTTGGAATACCAGATGAACGCCCCCGCGAACAGCATCAGCACAAAAGACGCCTGAAGGAAGACGGAACGCATCCCCTCCCACTTGGCCATATTGGCCGCGATTTCTTGACTGTACCTCAGCGAGACGAACGTGTAGTAAATGACGACGCTGAAAATCATGGACAGGAAGTACAGCAGATAGTTCTTCAGATTGCCGCCGACATTGCGCTTCGCCAGACTAAATAAGGTCACTTGCGCCACCTCCGAGCACCGAAAGCACGTCCATCACCTTATTGAAAAACTCCTTGCGCGTCATTCCGCCCTTCACAAGCTCCGTGAAAATTTCGCCGTCTTTGATAAAAAGAATGCGCGAACAATAGCTCGCCGCGAACGCGTCGTGCGTCACCATCAGGATCGTCGTCCGATCCTGCACATTCAACTGCTGCAGGCTCTCCAGCAGCTCTGTCGCGGACTTGGAGTCGAGCGAGCCCGTCGGCTCGTCCGCGAGCACCAGGCTCGGCGCGGAGACGATCGCGCGGCAGGCGGCGGTGCGCTGTTTTTGACCGCCGGACAGCTGGTACGGGTATTTGTCCACGAGGCCGGCGATGCCGAACCTGCGAACAAGCTCGTCAGCTCGGCGCTCTAGCTCAGCCCGATTCATGCGGGCCAGCACGAGCGGCAGGACGATGTTTTCCTTCACCGTGAGCGTGTCCAACAGGTTGAAATCTTGAAAAATAAAGCCGAGCTTATCCCGTCGAAACGCCGACAGCTGTGCTTCCTTCATCGCGCCAAGGTTGACGCCGTCGACGAGGATCTCCCCTGACGTCGGCTTGTCGATCGTCGCCAGCAGGTTGAGCAGCGTCGTTTTGCCCGAGCCGGACGGCCCCATAATGCCGACAAACTCTCCCTCGCGGACGCTGAGGGAAATCTCCTTCAAGGCGGTGAATACATTGCCTTTGGCGCCATAGATCTTTTTTATTTTCGTCGCTTCCACGATCGTTTTCATGCGAATCTCCTCCCAAGCGGTTCAATTTCCTTCTGCCTTTACTTTACTGGAATTGCCTGGCCGGAACCATTGACTTAGCTTACAGTTCGCACGCCGAACCTTACAATTTTGTCATGCTTATGCTACCATGTCAGGTATTAGCGCTCGATTGGCAAGGAGGACGCCGATGAAAATTATGCTCGTGGAAGACGATCGCACGATTCGCGACGAGGTGGCGGAAGCGCTTCGCCGCTGGGGCTATACGACGTATGTCGCCGAGACGTTTGATAACGTGCTGAGTCTCTTTATTCAAGAAAGTCCGCAGCTCATTTTGATGGATATTAACTTGCCCGCCTTTGACGGGTTTTACTGGTGCAGGCAGATCCGGGAAGTGTCCAACGTGCCGATCCTGTTCCTCTCCTCGCGGAATACGCCGATGGATATGGTCATGTCGATGAATATGGGCGGGGACGATTTTGTTCAAAAGCCGTTCTATACCGACGTTCTCGTCGCCAAAGTCCACGCCTTGCTGCGCAGAACCTACTCTTATATGGAGACCAATGCAAGCGTGATGGAGCGTGACGGCATCGTGCTCAACCTCAAGGACGGCGACGTGGCTTGCGGTGAACGCAAAGCGGAGCTGACGCGGAATGAATTCAAAATCCTCTCCATGCTCATGACAAACCCCGGCACCATCATCTCGCGGGATCAGTTGATGCGGGGGCTGTGGGAGGACGAAAGCTTTGTCGACGATAACACGCTGACCGTCAACATCACGCGCCTGCGCAAGAAACTCTCGGAGCTAGGCAAACCTGACTTTATTACGACAAAGAAAGGACAGGGCTACCTCATCCCATGACCTTTCTCCGCTACGTCAAAGATAAAAAATATTTTTTTCTCGTCTATGCACTCATGATGGCGTTCGTATCCCTTATAATGCTGACCGGTACAGGGACAAACGCCGCACACAGCAATGTGCTTTACGTGAATGCAGGCTGCCTCGTGCTGGCGGCAGGATACATCGTGACCGGATACATCTACCGCAAAACCTACTACGAGGAACTCCGCACACTGTCCGAACGTCACGCCCAAGAAGAATGGTACATCACAGCGCTGCCGGAGCCGCAGACGAACGAGCAGGCGCTGTACCTGAAGCTGCTGACGCAGGTGTACACGGAGCAGGCCCAAGGCATCGCGCAATTGCAAGAGGAGC
>NZ_RXHU01000075.1 GCF_003955665.1 Paenibacillus whitsoniae | reverse complement strand
GAACCGCGGAGGGCCGCACGGACATCGCGACCAGAATGCTGTCATCGCGTACGGCTTCGGCAAAGTACTGTTGACGGATACGGGCGTCAACTCGTACCTGAGCAGCGACACGTCTTCGAACTGGCAGTTCAATAACGTGGAATCGCACAATACGCTCAAAATCAACAACATCGTGCAGGACGCTTACAAAACGGAAGGAAGTGTCAACATCGATGAAATGAACCGGTTCGCGACCAACGACGTGTTCGATTTCGCCGAAGGCGTTACGTATGCGAATGCCGGTTTTACGCATACTCGCGACGTGCTCTTCCTACGGCCTGATTACTGGATCGTGTCGGATCACGTGACCGGCGGCGAAACGGCGAATCATTACGAAACGAACTGGCACCTGCTGCCTGGCGCCAATCCGACCCAGAACGGCACGACGAAAGCGACAACGTCGCATTTCACGAATGAGCCTAACATCCTCATCGTTCCTGCCGACCCTTCTTCTGTGACGGCCTCGCTCGCCGATGGTTATTACGGGGTCACGACGACCTACAACGAGAAGTTCGCCAAATACGAGAAAACCGTCGCCGGCGACGCTTCGTTCGACACTGTGCTTTACCCGCTGCCGGCGAATACGTCGCGCAACGTGACAACGACTCGCTTGACCGTAACGCCGTCCGTTCCGACCACCGTTGCAACCGCTTTAAAGGTCGGACTGAATGACGGAGCCGGCGGCAATAACGGATACTACTACCTGTCGCATGAAGCGGCTCCGGAAACGTTGCGATCGTACGGCAGCTACGCCTTCGACGGCAAAATGGCGTATGCCGAAGAAACGTCCGCCGGCGCGCTGCAGACCGCTGCGATCCGAGATGGCAAAACACTGAAGCGCAGCGGCAGCGCGCTGATTTCGTCGGATGAGCGCATAGGCGACATTGGCGTACGCTGGAATGGCGCTGCGCTCGAAATCAGCGGAGGCACGCTGGTGCGCGACACGAGCGTGGCGAACGCCGTGGCGATCTACGCGCCGTCCGCGACGACGGTAACGCTCAACGGCGAGGCGGTTCCGTTCGCGCGAAGCGGCGATTACGTGTACGCCGTTCGTCCGGCGTCCGCGACCTATGATGCCGCTGCCGATTTCGGCGCTGCGCAGGGGACGGCGGGCTGGCTGCAGCTCGGCGACAACGGCTCCGCCCAGGCGCCGCTCACCTGGCATAACGGCGGTGGAAGCGCATCCGAGACGGCGGGAACGGACAGCTTCACGTCCGGCACGCTCGGCTCCCAGTGGAGCTGGGTAAACGAGGACAATACGAAGTGGAGCTTGAGCGCCAACCCCGGCTCGATGCGCATAACGACGTCGAATGGCGATATTTGGGCCACAAGCACGGGACAGAAAAATATTCTGCTGCAGACGCCGCAATATTCGGATTTTGTCGCCGAAACGAAGCTGAGCTTTGCAACAAGCGCCAATTATCAAGCGGCGGGTCTTATTCTGTATGTCAACGACGATAATTACATCAAGGTGGAGAGGGCTTATAACGGCAGTCGGCAGCTCCGCGTAGTGAACGAGTACAATCAGACGTCCCGCTCGATCTCATCTCCGGTACCAGACATAACGGGCGATCTGTACTTGAGGCTCGTGAAGCTGGGCAATACAGTGACAGCGTACTACAGCGCCGATGGGTCCGCGTGGACGGCACTCGCAGCGCCGCTCGTGAACGTGCCGCTGATCAACCCGCGCGTCGGCCTCGAAGCGATGTATAGTTCCGGCGCTTCCTCCGGCAATGCCGATTTCGCTTATTTCAACATCGCGCGCTATTATCCGGCGCGGTACTCGGCGAGCGGCGACACAGCGCCGATGCTGACGGCAGCTTACGCGATTCCCGGCGCCTCGAGCGATGCCGTGCGCAGTTGGGTAGCCCCGGCTTCCGGCGCGGTTTGGCTGTCGGCGCATGTGGCTAGCCATGATGCATTTGCGTCGGGGGACGGGGTCAATGTCAAAGTGACGAAGAACGGCGCGAACGTATGGCCGTTGTCCGGATGGCAGACAGTAGCCGCTAACGATACGAAAGGATATGCGATCAACGAGCTGCTGCCGGTTGCAGCGGGCGATACGATTGCGTTCGTCACGAATCGCAATTCCACAACGACGAATGATGTCGCCGATTGGTCGGAGCATATGGTGATGCTGCCGGGTGCGCCATTGCCTGACGCCAGCGGCTTCGAGTCGGGTTCCGCCGCCGGCTGGTCGCCGGTTACTTCCGGACGCTGGACGGTCGGTACGGACAGCGGCGACAAGTCTTACTTCATCAACACTTCCGGCTATGCTGCCGGTTCGGGAGGAAGGCCGGGCGAATATGCGCTGCGCGACGGCAGCAGCTTCGACTCGTTCAAGCTGACGCTCAAAGCCCGGCTCGGGCAGGACGTTGCCACCGTTCCAGCGGCTAACGGTGTCGTCATTTTTAACTACCAAGATGCAAACAATTACTACTTCCTGCGGCTCGACAATGCGGCGGCGAGCTTCAAGCTTTACAAGGTGAAAGCCGGCGTAGCCGCGCCAATTGCCGATTCCAACGGCAACGACTGGATCAAGGACAACAATTACCATACCGTCACTATCGATCGGAACGGGAAGACGGGAGCGACGGACATTTATTGGGACAACGCCATCGCGCTTCGCGCGAAGGACAATGAATTCCGTGGCGGACAGTTCGGCGTAGGCTCGATGGATGGCAGCGCCTATTTTGACGACATCGCCATCGTTGACTTGAGCGACCGCAACGACCCGTTTGGTGCCTCTGCGCTTGATTCCGGCTGGAGCTGGGTGCGCGAAGACGGCGCCAACTGGAGCTTGACGGCAGCGCCCGGCAAGCTGCGTATTACGGCGACGAACGGCGATTTGTGGTTCGCGAATAACAACGAGAACAACATTTTGCTGCGCAAAGCGCCTTATGGCGACTTTACGCTGACGACGAAGCTGACGTTCAGCCCGACCGCCAACTATCAGAGCGCGGGGCTGATCGTCTACGGCGACGACGATAACTACATCAAGGTCGACCGCATCTACAATGGCGGCAACAAGTTCCGCATCGCCAAGGAAGTCGCCGGCACGGGTACGCAACAGACGCAGACGGATACGCTTGGCGGCACGGTTTATCTCAAGCTGGTCAAAGCAGGCACGACCTACACGGGCTACTACAGCAGCGATAATGTGAACTGGTCGCAGATCAACACATTTACCGGCGTCTCCCTGACGAATCCGCGCATCGGCTTGCGGGCGCAGCGCAGCGGCGGGGGCGGCGCGATCAACGCCGATTTTGATTACTTCGACGTGACGGAGACGAATACTTCCGACCGTTTTGATTCCGCGTCGCTCGGCAGCCAGTGGAGTTGGGTTCGGGAGGCAAGCGCGAACTGGAGCCTGACGGGCAATCCGGGCAATATGCGCATTGCCGCGGCAGTCGGCGACCTATGGAGCACGAACGACAACGAGGAAAATTTGCTGCTGCAGTCGCCTTACTCGGGCGATTTTACGCTGATGACGAAAGTATCGTTCGCGCCGATCGCTAACTATCAAAGCGCCGGGCTTATCGTTTATGTCGACGACAGCAACTACATCAAGGTAGAACGGGGCTACAACGGCGGCAATTATTTCCGCATTTTAAAAGAGATCGGCGGTTCGGGAACTTATCAGACGCCTGTCGCGGACACGTTCGGCAGCGCGCCCGTTTACCTGAAGCTGGTCAAGACCGGCACCTCGTTCAGCGGCTACTTCAGCGGCGACGCCTTGCAATGGACGCCGATCGGCACCGCGTATACAGGAGTTTCTCTGACAAATCCAAAGGTCGGCCTGCGGACGCAGCGCAGCGGCGGGGGAGGCGCGATTAACGCCGATTTCGATTTCTTCCGGATCCTGCCTAACTGACCGAGAGCAGACATTTTATTGAACCCATGCGTCATTTCGGTGCATGAACGAGACTTTTTTTCATAGCTCCCCCTACTTATCCTTCGTGCATATTCTTGACATTTACGGACACTCTATATCGTGAGTCTATATATGGAGGTTTAACAATGGAAGGAAATGGACATCCTACGAAAGTAGGGGGAGGCATTGAACAATGATGATTACCAAATCTCCGCACCAATCGAAATGGCTGCTCGCTTGGGTGCTCGTCACCTTGCTGGTTGTGCTGTTCGGGGAAGAGGCAGGTCACACAGGTTACGTCGTGAATCCAACAATTACTCATAGAGAAGTTCAGCCAGGTTTGGCAGCGGCTACACCTGCGGCGATTCCAGTCGCCCAGGAAAATCGGCAGCAAGCAAGCTATCGCTACGTACCTCGGCTCGACACCGATTTATCGAAATACACATCCGTTGAAGTGACGGCGACCGGTTATTTTGCTGGTAAGGAATCTACAGGCAAAACACCGGGGCATCCCGAGTACGGTATTACTTACTCCGGGGTCAAGGTGGTTCGGGACGATAAAGCCCTCTCCACGATCGCAGCGGATACCAAGGTGTTTCCGCTCGGCACTGTGCTCTTCATTCCCGGCTACGGCTACGGCGTTGTGGCTGACACAGGCAGTGCTATCAAGGGGAAAAAAATTGACCTTTATTTCGACACCAAAGCGCAGGTCTACAAGGAATGGGGCAAAAAGACCGTGAAAGTGTTCATCGTCAAGAAAGGCGACGGCAAAGTTACGGAAACGATTTGGAACCAGCTTAAGGATGAGATTCTCACTCCGCGGAAGACGCTGTAACGATTAAATTTGTTTGCGCCAAACTCATAATCTTTTCCCTCCTGGGGAACTATATGTTTACAGGAGGTGATTGACCATGGCAAAGAACAACAAAAACAACAAGCAAGCAACGCAAGACACAGAGTTCGCAGCAGAAACTGCGGTACCTAGCAAACAACAACAGCAAAACAACAACAACGCGCAAAACCAAAATAAATAACGAACAAACAGCGGGGATCCAAGCGGATCTCCGTTTTTATTTCTTTTAAAGTTATACGGATTTCGGTATAATGTAACAAAATATAACAAATCGTTTCCTGTTGGAGGGAGTCGAAATCATGCGCTCAGAATCGAAACAGAAAGCTTGGCTTGCAGGATTGTTCGTCGTTGGAATTGCCGCAATTGTAATCGCTTTATTTTTGGATTCCAAGCTTGTGGATGTCATTGGCTTTGTTGTACTGCTTGCTGTCGGCGCGGGGGCCTGGATGAGCTGGAGAAGCGCTGTCCGCATGGAACTGAACGATAACAGCACGGAAGATCAGTTTCGGACGTTTATTCAAGAATCGCAGGTGGTTGCCGATCGTTTGGCAGCGGCCGTGGAAGAAGTGAACCGGTCCATTGGCCACCTGTCGCAAATTGCCGATGCTTCGATTCAAAGCGAGGAAGAACTGCAAGCGAGAAGCAAACACGCAGCGGGGCAACTGCAAGAAGCATTTGCGGCCATCCAGCAAGTGGCTGCCGCGGCTGACCAGATTCTTGATTCCTCCCTGCATATGCACCGCGAGAGTGAACAGACGAAAGATACCGTCGTAGACGTATGCCGTTCGCTCAATGCGACAGACGAAGTGATGAATAATTTACATACGAACAACGATTCGATGCAGGAAAAGATTAAGGATTTGACGGCACATACGTCCAAAATCGAGGAAATCAACACGTTCATTACCGAAGTTGTCGCTCAGACTTCTCTGCTGGCGCTGAACGCTTCTATCGAAGCGGCGCGGGCCGGCGAGCAAGGACGCGGCTTTTCCGTCGTGGCGCAGGAAATCAAGAAGCTTGCAGCACAGAGCCACGAGGCGGTGCAAAGCTCCTCCGAGCTGCTGTCCGCTATCGAGCAAGGGGTTGCGCAGGTCGTAGCTGCGGTTGAGCTCGAGAAAGCGTCCGTTATTTCCGGCATCGAAGAAATGAAAATCATGAAGAGCAAGATCGACACGATCTTCTCGCTTATTTTGAATGTGAATAGTCTGGTGGCCAGCACAACAAACTCGACCGAGCATCAGTCTTCGCTCGTGATCGGGACGCGAACGTCGCTAGGAGGCGTCGTCGATCTCATGAATGAGACGATGTCGAGTGTGGAGCATGCGCTGACGCAAATGAAGCAGCAGCGTCAGGAGGTGTCCGGACTGCAGCTTGTGAACCATAACCTTGCGAAATCGTCGACCGAGTTGATTCAGGCCATCGGGGCGGTCGGCTTGCGGCAGAAGCAGGGGACGGTGAACGCCAACCTGCAAGAGATGAAGCAGCTGCTGAATGGGCTTGTGCTGCAAGCTGACATCTTGTCCTTGTCGGAGGACAAGCATGCGGCACAGTTAGGAAGTGTCCTGCGCAAGACGACGGGGGTTGAGGCGATCTGGTCCAACCGGGCGGATGGGACATTTATTTTCTCCCAACCGGAAGCGGGGCTTGTGAATGCGAAAGGCCGCGACTGGTGGAAGCGCGCCATGGAAGGCGAGTTGTTCGTTTCTCCTGAGTATGTGTCAGCTATTACGAAAAAGCCATGCATTACGATCTCCAGAGCCATCAAAGATGACACGGGCAAAGCGGTGGGCGTCGTTGGCATCGATTTGGTTGTAAATTAATAGTTCTCAAACCGGCCTCTTTGGTGTAAAATAAGATTACTGTGATAATTCTTGACACGAAGAGGTAGGTGATCGTTCATGATAAGCGCATTACGTTCGGACGGAAGACCGGACCCGGCACCGCGCAAAGCGGCTGAGGTGTTTCCTTTCTTGGAAGCTTATATTCAACGTAAAGAGCAACAAGCTCTGGAGATTGAGCAAGTTGTTGAACGATATGAGAGAAAACGCATGAAAGAAGAGCGCGCTTACCAGTCGATGTCGTCTCTGCGGCGTCTGCTGTCGGGGAAGAAGCCGGATCACCATCTGGCCGTGGAGTATATCCATTATGTGAAAAAGCCGATGGAGCAGGTTCGCAAACTGCGGGCGGAGATTGAGCGGGCACGGCAAATCATGATGGAGACAAAGCCGGGCGATGACATCGCGATTCCGGACGATTTGAACGAGATTTTCTCATAAGTAAAATAGCGATGGGGATTGCTTGTGGAGGTCATGTGAGGACCTGCGGGGGCGATCCCTTTTTTTTGCTGCGTTTGTCGTCCAACGCGCAAAGAAGCCTGGCGATCCCTCGCCAGGCTTGCTTCTCCATCTTTGTTGCGGCACGCGCTCAATTCTTCTTCAAATGCTGCAGGTCGATGAACCCGTCTTCCTGGCTGTAAGCGGGTACGCCGTGGGTACCGACGTCCAGACCAACCAACTCCTCATCCCGCGAAACGCGGAGTGCGGCGACTTTTTGAATGAGCTTCAAGCTTGCCCATGTCATGATATAACCCCACAGGCAGACGGTCACAAGGCCTAGCGCTTGAATGCCCAACAGCGAGAAGCCGCCGCCATAGAATAAGCCGGCCGTCCCTTCCCGGACTGCGTCCGGCTGCGCGAACAAGCCGACGGCGATGGTGCCGATGCTGCCGCTGACGCCATGCACCGGGAACGCGCCGACAGGATCGTCGATCTGTTTCGCTTCGAGAATTTCGGTCGCGTACACCATTGCGATGCCGCATACCGCGCCGATCAGAATCGCCGCGACGTCGCTTACAAAGGCGCAGCCCGCCGTGATGCCGACGAGTCCGGCCAAGGCGCCGTTAATAACCATTGGCGGATCGGATTTGCGGTAGCGCAGCATCGTGAACAGGATGCACGTCGCGCTGCCGGCCGCTGCCGACAGCATCGTCGTCACGGCGATATGGCCGATGGACGAGTTGGTCGCGCTGAGCGTGCTGCCGGAGTTAAAGCCGAACCAGCCGAACCACAGAATGAAGGCGCCTACAGAAGCAAGCGGCAGGTTGGAGGGCGGGACGATGTTGGCAGATCCGTCTGCAGAGAATTTGCCGATGCGCGGGCCGATGATCATGGCAGCTGCGAGTGCCGCAAAGCCGCCTAACGCGTGGATGACGGCAGAGCCTGCGAAGTCGACCATGCCCAGCTTGCCCAGCCAGCCGCCGACTGACCATACCCAGTGGCCGGCAATGGGATAAATCAGTCCCGTCATGGCGATGGTATACAAAATATAAGCGCGGAAGTTGATGCGTTCGGCAACGGCCCCGGAAACGATGGAAATAACCGCAATGACGAAGGCGCATTGGAACAGCCAGTAGGTTTCATGTGAGATATTTAAGTTGATGTGTGTCAAATCTCCTCCCATGAAGAAACCTGACGTGCCGATGAATCCTCCGGCATCCTTGCCGTACATAAGTCCAAAGCCGACGAAATAGAAAATAAGAGCGCCAAACGAGATGTCCACGAACACTTTCATAATGATGCTGACTGCGTTCTTCTGTCTGACAAACCCTGCTTCCAGAAGGGCAAAGCCGCCTTCCATAAGCAGAATCATCGCTGCCGTCAAGACAACCCAGACCGTGTCCAGGCCGCTGCTAAGCTGTTGAAGGGTATCCATTTTCCTATCGCTCCTTAATCATGCCGATCAGTATTCGCACCAATTATACGGTTCTAGTGATAGGCATGTCAACGAATTACGTAAGATTAAGTGACATAAAATGACGATCGTTCGTAATTCCTAAATTCCCATGTTATGTTTTGTGTATATTACAATTTGAATATCGGTCTCTAGACCGAGGCAGCGGTCAATCCATCGTCTCTTTTCATTCCAACATCGTTCTTATACACTAGAAGTATCATAACGAGTCGATCACAAAATTGGAGGAAGCACATATGAATCCGCATATCTTTCAAAGAATGATGTGGGGCCTGGTTCTTGTAGCCGCCGGCTCGCTCTTCTTATTAGATCAGTTGGGTATTTTTGATATTGATCTCGCTTATATTTTTTCCACGTACTGGCCGGTTATTCTGATCTTCTACGGCTTGGTCGGGTTCGTGTGGCAGCGCAAATTTCATTGGGGGAGCTCCATCGGCAGTCTGGTCGTTTGTGGTGTCGGAACGGTCTTTCTCCTCAAAAATTTGCAAATCACCGATCTATCCTTTGCTGAATTATTCAAGTATGCAGGTCCGATTGCTTTGATTTTGTTCGGACTCAGCGTTATTTTCAGACCGAGCCACAAGGAATCGCCCGATTGGTTGGAGATGCGGAAAGCAAAGATCGAAGCGCGTCATATGAGGATGCAAGAACGCATGGCTCGCCGGGCTGAACGCCACGCGCATTATGGGAAACATCGCAATCCGTGGGACAAGAACGCATGGTCGGGCGGATCCGGAGATCAGGCAGATCTGACGCCAGAGGACGGAAACCAGCCCATTCGCAAAGGGCCGTTGAGCGAAGAAGAGAAAGCCGTGCTGAAAGATATTCATGGCGACAATCACGATTTGTCCGCTGCGTGGAATCCGATTGATCCGCCTGCGCCGCCATCACGGCAGGTGCCGCCAGTGCCGCCATCACGGCAGGTGCCGCCAGTGCGGCCATCACAGCAAGTACCGCCACCGCCGCCTGGGCATTCGAAACACCATCATCACAAGTACGATGATTTTGTGCGCAGCTTTCATGACGGAGATGTGCTGCATCGCCACGGCTTCATCGGGGACGTTCACCTCGGCCAGGAGGCCTGGGAACTGAAGCCGATTCAAATTTCCCATTTTATCGGGGATTCCGTGATTGATTTGACACGCGCCTCCATCCCGCGCGGCGAGACGCCGATTCATGTGTCTGCGTTTATCGGCGATGTGAAGATTTTTATCCCGAACGATATGGATGTGGAAGTGCGCGTCATGGCAAGTTCTTTTATCGGGGACATGAAAGTGCTCGACCGGCGGGAGAGCGGGTTCCTTCGCAATTTGCGGACGCAGACCTCGCATTACGAGGAAGCGGAATACAAAATCATTGTCACCACCTCGATGTTTATTGGCGACATTACTATTAAAAAGATAGGGTAAGGATAGAGCATGTACAAATTTCGAATATTCAATATGAAGTGGCAGCTGCTCAACTACTTTATCATTTCAGGGCTGCTGACGGTTTCGAGCATGTACATCGTGTTGGAGCATTATAGGGAAAAGCTCGATTACTGGGAGTTTCGCATGTGGCTGGTGATCATCTTGTTCACGGTATGTCTTATCGTCGGGTATTTTGCGACGAGAAGGTGGCAGCGGAAAGTGGATGAGCTGCATGTTGCGATGTTGGAGCTGTCAAAAGGAAACTTCTCGGCGCGTATCGAGATGGAACCGATCGAGCCGTTCCTGTATCTGTACGATGCTTTCAATAATATGGCGGCGCAAGTGGAAGAGCGTGTACATCTGCTCCAAAAGCTCGGCGAGGCCGAGGCGATCCGCGATCAGGAACTTACGGAGAACGCCGTGATGGAAGAGCGCCGACGACTGGCGCGTGACTTGCATGACACCGTCAGCCAGGAGCTGTTCGCTATTCACATGTCGGCTTCCGCGCTGCCGAAAGTGTTGGAACGCAATCCTGGCGCGGCGCCGGGCATGATGGATCAGTTGATCCAAATGTCGCATCACGCCCAGAAGCAGATGCGCGGCCTGATTTCGCAATTGCGGCCGATCGAACTGAAGGACAGCTCGCTGCAAGAAGCCCTGGAGAAGTGGTTTCCGGAATATTGCCGGACCCATGAGCTTCAGGGTCAACTTGAGGTTTCGCTGCCGGAAACGATTTCGGAGGCGATCGAGCATCAGTTTTTCCTCATCATTCAGGAGGGACTGGCGAATGTCGTCAAGCATGCATCGGCCAAGGAGGTGCGGCTTACGATTTTTGAAGGTGAACATCAGTATGTGCTGCAAATTCAGGATGACGGGCAAGGCTTTGAACGCAGGGACATTCCATCCGCTTCCCACGGGCTGTCGACGATGAGGGAACGGGCGCAGAAGCTCGGCGGCGAAGTGACAATCGACAGTAAAGTCGGCTCGGGCACGCGGATACGCGTACGTATTCCGAAATTTAGCTCAGCGCAGGCGCAAAGCAGCCAAGGAGGAAATAACGAATGACGACGATCAATGTCATGATTGTGGACGATCACGATATGGTAAGGGTAGGGCTTCGGACATACATTTCGCTGGAACCGGATTTGGCGGTGGTGGGGGAAGCGTCCAATGGCAAGGATGCGTTCGACCAACTGCAGCAGAAGCGCGTTCAGCCGCTGCCCGACGTGATTTTGATGGACTTGACGATGCCGGTGTTGGATGGGATTGGCGCGACGAAGCTGATTTGCGAAGCTTTTCCGGATATCAAAGTGATTATGCTGACAAGCTTCCTGGAGGAAGCGAAGGTGCTCGAAGCGGTGGAGTCGGGGGCGATCAGCTACATGCTGAAGACGGTTTCGTCGGATCAGCTGATCCACGCGATTCACAGCGCTTACCGCGGTATGCCGGTGATGAACGCTGAGGTGTCGCAGGCGCTTACGCGCGGCATTCGCCAGCGCAGCGATAAGCCGGAGGAAGAAGGACTAACCGCTAGGGAGAAGGAAGTACTTCTGCTCATTGCTGAAGGCAAATCGAACAAGGATATTTCTGAGGAATTATTTATTAGTATTAAAACGGTGAAAACGCATGTCAGCAATTTGCTGATGAAATGTGAGCTGGAAGACCGGACGCAATTGGCGATTTATGCGCACCGCAAAGGTTGGGTATAGGATCTCCGGCAATTAACGGAGAATTGGGCACATAAAAACCGTTTTTTGGCACATTCTATGCAATAAGGAAGCTTTCCGAAATTTAGCAGTATTTGATTCGGAAAGCTCCATAGTAAATTCACTTTGCCGCATAAGGAGTGCCCCAATGAGAACTGTACCCTCTTCGATTGAACATGTAAAAGAAACGTTTGACAGCGTGCGCGCCCAATTGTCGAAATTTGATTTTTCGCTCGGCGGCAACTGGGACTATGATCACGGGTATTTCGACAAATCGCTTGATGAAGCGAACAAGGTTTGGCTGCGAATTCCCGTTCAGGTGATAACCGGAAGAATTGATGGCGATTCGGAAGCAACGGATGCGTTGGTTGAGGTCGGGACGCCGTTTGTGTTGAATCACGTATATAACGAAGGGCTGGATACTTCGGCCGAGGCCGAGACTTACGGTGCGCTTGTAGACCAATTTCAGGCTCCGCTCGATCCCGATGGCCATGTCGAAGAGAAATGGGTTCAAGCTGCGAAAGATGTGTTGAAAAATGTCGAAAATGACTGGTTTCACTAATTAAAGCCCTTTTTTTACCTCCATTTTATTGATTTTTAATCTACGTTTAAGGTTGTGAGTGCATGATAGAGACATAGCAAACGAGACATTACAAAAATGCACTGATAACTTTCAATATATGGAGGTAAGACCTATGGACGATAACAAAAAAGATTACAGCGACTTTTTCAAGCCGCAGAACAATCATAATGAAAATGAGCAAGGTTCCTCCTCGAACCGGCAGGAAGAGGGTAACCAAGAAAGACCGTCGTACTATTACTCCTATGGTCCTTATAAATCCTCGTTCCAGGAAGAGAGCGAACCCCAGCCGCAATCAATGACGACTTCTTCTTCCTCCTCGGAAGGAACGTCGTCTGTGGAAGTGACACCGCCGCGCAATTTGCGTCCGTTCAGCTTCGGTCCGGAAGCGGCGCCGCAAAGCTCGTCTTGGGACGGCGGTAAGAAGCGTTCCTCGGTTAAAAGCGTTTTCGCCGCTTTCTTGGCCGGCGCCGTCGTCGTTGGCGGTCTCATGTTTGCCGCGGATAAGACGAATATGTTCAGCGGCAATCAACCGCTCGCATCCGGTACTGCCTCGCAAACGGCATCAACAACAAGCAGCGGCAGCGGCGATGTAAAAAATGTTTCGCTGGACGTCGTACGTCCGGGCAACATTTCCTCCATCGCACAAAATGCCGGTCCGGCAATCGTGAAAGTGGAGTCGTTGGTGAAACCGAAGACTTCTTCCCGCGGCGGTAATTCGATTTTTGACGATCCGTTCTTCCGCCAATTCTTTGGCGATGGCGGCGGCGGCTCGCAAACGCCAAAAAGCCAAGGCAATAGCGGAAGCGGCTCCGGTCAGCTTCAACCGGCCGGCATGGGAACCGGGTTTATTTTTGAGAAGAGCGGGTACATCCTAACGAATGAGCACGTTGTGGACGGTGCGGATGAAATTCAAGTGACGGTTGAAGGCTACGACAAGCCGTTTACAGCGAAGCTGCTCGGCAACTCTTACGATCTTGACCTTGCAGTGCTGAAAATCGAAGGCGCCAAAGACTTCCCGATTCTGCCGCTTGGCAAATCCGACGATGTGAATGTCGGCGACTGGGTAGTTGCGATCGGTAACCCGTATGGCTTCGACCACACGGTAACGGTTGGCGTACTAAGCGCCAAAGAACGTCCGATTTCCATTCCGGATGAGAAAGGTACACGCGACTACAAGCACTTGCTGCAAACGGATGCGTCCATTAACCCGGGCAACTCCGGCGGTCCGCTGCTGAACCTGAACGGTGAAGTCATCGGGATTAACACAGCGGTTAGTGCGCAAGCGCAAGGCATCGGTTTTGCGATTCCGACCAGCACCATCTCTTCCGTGCTCGATAACTTGAAAAACAACATTCAAATTCCGAAAGAGCCTGTTCCATTTATCGGTGTTGGCTTGCAAGACATCGGCAAAGACTGGGTGAGCGAGCTGAAGCTGTCGAACACCGACGGTGCGCTGGTGGGCAGCGTGACAAGAAAGAGCCCGGCTTTCCAAGCGGGTCTGCGCCAATACGATGTCATCGTGGACATTAACGGCACGAAGGTGAAAAACTCCCAGGAGCTGATCACCAAGGTGCAGGCGACGAAAGTCGGCGATAAAGTAACGCTGGGCGTCATTCGCGACGGTAAGCGCATGGACGTCACCGTAACGGTCGGAGACAAAAATACGTTGGCTGATACACAGGAATAACGACCGGTAAGAACAGAAGAAGTGGAGTCCCGCGGCCGCAAGACTGCAGGCTCCGCTTCTTTTTGCTAGTTTTGATACATGCTACAATGGAAGAAAAATGAAGGGTGGTTGCTGCGATGAGAGAAAATATTATGGTGATCGATGACGATGAGAAAATTACGTCCATGCTGCGAAGAGGTCTGGCTTTCGAAGGCTATTCCGTCGTAACGGCAAGCAACGGAGCCGACGGGCTCAAGCAGATGCTGCAAACCGAGCCGAACTTGATCATTCTTGATGTCATGATGCCGCAGATTGACGGCTGGGAAGTCGTGCGCCGGGTTCGCGAGGGCGGCAGCGAAGTGCCGATTCTGATGTTGACGGCCAAAGACGATATCAGCGATCGGGTTAAAGGGCTGGATCTTGGCGCTGACGATTATTTGGTCAAGCCTTTTGCACTTGAAGAGCTGCTCGCTCGTGTACGGGTGCTGCTGCGCCGTCGGGTGGAACGTCCGGAGGCGGTGACGAATCGTCTGACATTTGAAGATGCGGTGCTGGATCTGGATACGCGTGAAGTGTTCCGCGAGGATAAGTTGATCGAGCTGACGACCAAGGAGTTCGACTTGCTTCACTTGTTTATGTTGAATCCGAAACGGGTCCTGTCGCGCGACATCATTATGGAAAAAATATGGGGCTACGATTACAGCGGCGAGTCGAACGTCCTGGAAGTTTACATTGCTTTGCTGCGTCAAAAAACGGAAGAATACGGCCATAAACGCATTATTCAAACGGTTCGGGGAGCGGGGTACGTACTGAGAGGGGATAGCTAGATGTCCCTTCGTCTTCGATTAACGCTGTGGTATTCTGGTATTTTGGCGCTGACGATGCTTCTTTTTGGCGTCGTGCTTTACTTTTTCCTGAACTATTTCCTTTACGATCAGATCCGCCAGGATGTCAAACGCGAAGCCAGCAACAGCTCGCTGCGTGTCCAGAAAAGCATCGCACTTTCGCAAAAAGGGCTTGTTGTGGATCTGGAACTGGAGAGCCGGGATTTTTATTCGACCAATACGTTTTTGCAGCTGTACAATATCGCGCTCAAAAGCTTTAATCGCTCGGCCAATCTCCAGTACTATGATGTCACGCTCCCGTTGACGGCGGAGAACATTAACAAGCTGCAGGATCAAAGCGGCTTTTTTGTGAAAACGAAGGTGCTCGGTCAAGATTTTCTGATCTACCATCAGGGTATTCGCTCGGATGACGGCGCACGTCTCATCGGCGTGCTGCAAGCCGCAGTCCCTGTCGGCAGCTACGAGCGGACAGCGGTTACGCTGCGGTACACACTGATCATCTGGGCGATCCTGACCATCATCGTTGCCGCTTCGCTGGGCTGGTTCCTCGCGCGCAAGGCACTGAAGCCGATCGAGCGCGTAATCGACGCGGCGAATCAGATCGACAGCGGCGACGACCTCGAGAAGCGAATCGCTTACGAAGGCCCGCAGGATGAGATTGGCCGACTTACCAATACGATCAATGGCATGCTGTCGCGCATTCAAAAAGGGTACGACGAGCTCGACGAGGCGTATCGCGCGCAGCGCAGGTTCGTGTCGGATGCTTCGCACGAGCTGCGGACGCCGCTGACGACGATCCGAGGAAATGTCGATCTGCTGGAGAAAATGTGGAAGCAAACGTCCGGCAGCACGATGCTGGCGACGCCGGATCAAGTGCAGATATCGCTCGAGGCGATGCAGGACATCGCAGGCGAAGCCCAACGCATGAGCAGGCTCGTAAACGACCTGCTTGCGCTTGCGCGCGCGGACGCCGGCGTCACGATGGAGAAGCAGCCGGTCGAGATGCTGCCGCTGGTGCAGGAAGTCGTGCGCCGCGCGCAGCTGCTTGAGCATCGCGCCGAATGGTGCGTCGGCGATCTGACGGCGCTTGAAGACGTCTACGTTCACGGCAATCGCGACTATTTGCAGCAGCTTTTGTTCATTTTTATCGAGAATGCCTTTAAGTATACCCCAGAGGGTACGGTGACCATTGATGCAAGGCGCAGAGACAGCTTCATCGGATTGCGCATCTCGGATACGGGCATCGGCATGGACCGCGAGGATATTCCGCATATTTTCGACAGGTTTTATCGTGCGGATTTATCCAGAGGCGTGACAACCGGGACGGGGCTTGGCCTTTCCATCGCCAAATGGATCATTGACGAGCACGACGGATCCGTTGAAGTGACGACGCGCAAGGACGAAGGGAGCACTTTCCTCATCTGGCTGCCGGCAAACTTTCCTCTGTCTGTATAATGGGATATAATATAGGAAATAAGACATAGCAGGCAGGTGGATCGCATGGAAGTGGTACGTATATCGCCGCGGGGTTATTGTTATGGCGTGGTTGACGCGATGGCATTAGCGATGCAAACGGCTAAAAATTTAAATCTGCCAAGACCTATTTATATACTAGGGATGATCGTTCATAACGCGCACGTAACCGATTTTTTCAAGGAAGAAGGCGTCATTACGCTGGATGGAGAAAATCGTCTGCAAATTTTGGAGGGCATCGAGTCGGGCACGGTCATTTTCACCGCGCACGGCGTGTCGCCGGAAGTTAGACGCCGCGCACGTGAGAAAGGGCTGACGGTTGTTGACGCAACTTGTCCGGATGTGACGAAGACGCACGATTTGATCCGTGAGAAAGTGGCGGATGATTACCACGTGATCTATATTGGCAAGAAAGGCCATCCTGAGCCGGAAGGCGCGGTAGGCGTAGCTCCGGACCGTGTGCACCTCATCGAGAAGCTGGAGGAAGCGGAGGCGCTTAAGCTGGAGGCCGGCCGCATCATTATTACGAACCAGACGACAATGAGCCAGTGGGACATCCGGCATATCATGAACCGCTTATTGGAACTGTTTCCGGGCGCGGAAATTCACAATGAGATCTGTCTCGCGACGCAAGTCCGGCAAGAAGCTGTGGCCGAGCAAGCGAAGGAAGTTGACTTGGTCATCGTTGTCGGAGATCCGAAAAGCAACAATTCCAATCGCCTCGCGCAGGTGTCGGAAGAAATTGCCGGTGTGAAGGCGTACCGTATTTCCGATCTTTCTGAGCTCAAGCGGGAATGGTTGATGCACATTCGCAAAGTAGGGGTAACTTCGGGAGCTTCGACGCCGACGCCCATAACGAAAGAAGTTATTTCTTATTTGGAGAATTTTGATCCAAAAGATGAAACCACTTGGGAAATCATACGTACTGTAAATATGAAGAAACTTATTCCGACTGTCAAAAGCAAAGCAGCAAGTCACTCCTAAACCTGCTTATTCCACTCGACGGGATTGATGCCAGCATGTACAGTACTCAGAAGGTGAAAATGATGAAGGCTCGCTTCGAATGGAACAGTATAAAGCGATGGTTCCGGTATAAATATATTCAGTTACTACGAGCGAAGGGCGGCCCCTCCAAGGTCGCCCGCGGCTTTTCGATCGGTCTGTTCGTGGAGATGTTCACGCTGCCGACTGCGGGATTTGCCTTTGTGCTTATTTTTCCATTGGTTTATTTATTGCGAGCGAATCTGCCTGCAGCTTTGATCGGTTTTGTTTTCGGCAAGGTCATTTATATTCCAATGTCGATTCTGAACAAACAGGTTGGCGAATTGCTCGTGCCCAAACACTTCAAGATTTACTTAATTCACCATTTGCCGCATATCCTGTCCAACATCATTAGAAGCGGATTGGATCTCATCGTCGGAGGCATGGCCGTCGGGCTTATGCTCGGGATTATCGCCTATTTCCCCATTGTCTTTCTTCTCAGATATCACACCAATCGCCGCAAAGAGAAACGCAGACTTCGGAAAGATCAGCTGGCTCCCTCGCAAACAAATGAATAATAAATAAATTAGCGCTTGACGAAAACTCGTCAAGCGTTGTATATTTGCTTTAGCGGTTAAAAGCATAAAAGCTTAAAAGCGAACAAGCGTCGAAGCGTGTTAGCATTGAAGTCAATGAACTCATAACATACTATTTTAATTTAGGGAGCGTGGATTATTATGATCGCAATTACATCCAACAAAATCGGGGACGAACGTATTCAGGAGATCGTGCACTACATCGAGAGCCAAGGCGTGCAGGCGCATGTATCCAAAGGTGAAGATCGTACAGTCATCGGGATTATCGGCCAAGCGGATCCGAAGCTTGCTGAGCATCTGAGATCCATGTCGGGCGTCGAGCAAGTTGTGAAAATTTCAAAATCCTACAAACTGGCCAGCCGCGACTTCCATCCGGCAGACACCGTGATCAAGATTAAAGGCGTAGAAATCGGCGGTGAGCAGCTCGTCGTGATGGGCGGTCCTTGTGCCGTCGAATCGCCGGAACAAATCGATGAAATCGCTCGCCTGGTGAAAGCGGCTGGCGGCCAAGTACTGCGCGGCGGTGCGTTCAAGCCGAGAACAGGCCCTTACAGCTTCCAAGGCGTTGGTGTGGAAGGTCTCATCATGATGGCGGAAGCCGGCAAGAAACACGGCCTGCTGACGATTACCGAAGTCATGACGCCGGAGTACGTCGATGTGTGCGCCGAATACGCGGACATTCTTCAAGTCGGCACGCGCAACATGCAGAACTTTGACCTTCTGCGCAAGCTCGGCACGATCCAAACGCCGGTGCTGCTAAAGCGCGGATTCAGCGCAACGTACGATGAGTTCCTGAATGCTGCGGAATACATTCTCGCCGGCGGCAATCCGAATGTTATGCTTTGCGAGCGTGGAATCCGTACATTCGAGACGTACACAAGAAATACATTGGATTTATCGGCAATTCCGGTTCTCAAACAACTCAGCCACTTGCCGGTTATCTCCGACCCGAGCCATGGAACAGGCCGCAGAGAGCTGGTTGTGCCGATGACGAAAGCTTCTGTCGCCGCAGGTGCTGATGGCCTCATCATTGAAATGCACACGGATCCTGACAACTCCATGACCGGCGACGGCGTGCAATCGCTGTTCCCAGATCAATTTGCCCACTTGCTGCAGGATCTTGAGAAGCTGGCTCCGCTGCTCGGCAAGAAATTTGACACGAAAAAAGAAGCGATTTTCGCTTAATCATCCACAATCCGGAAACTGGTTTCTTCATTAAAATGGAGAAGCCAGTTTTCCTGTTTTTGGATACGTGAACAGGTCGTGAATAAGTGTGAGCATATCTTACACATCAATAAAAAATACCTGACATAAGTATTGACGGTGAGAACGCAATCGCTATATAATAAGTGCAAGAATTAAGCCAAAAGTTGAACATTAATCAAGCAAAGTACGTTGAATGTACGGAAATGGGAGGGTTTTTTAAAATGTCAGTTCAAAATGTGTTGAACCTTATCAAGGAAAAAAATATTGAGTGGGTAGATTTTCGTTTCGTTGGTCTTTCCGGCAAAGCACAACATATTTCCTTGCCTGCAACAGAAGTTGATGAAGAAACATTCGTAAATGGCGTGGCTTTCGACGGTTCTTCCATCCCGGGCTTCCGTGGAATTGAACAATCTGACATGGTGATGATGCCAGATACAGAAACTGCTTACATCGATCCTTTCACTGCACATCCAACATTGATTATCATGAGCAACATCCATACACCAGACGGCGACCGTTATGACCGTGACCCACGCTCCATCGCGCAAAAAGCTGAAGAATACCTGCAAACAACAGGTATCGGTACGCAAGCGTTCTTCGCTCCTGAGTCCGAATTCTTCATTTTCGACGATGTACGCTATGAGAACGGCATGAACAAATCCTACTTCGAAGTTGATTCCGAAGAAGCAGGCTGGAACACTGGTCGTAAAGAAGAAGGCGGCAACCTGGCATACAAAGTACCGGTTAAAGGTGGTTATGTGCCTGTAGCGCCAATCGATTCCCAACAAGACATCCGTTCCGAAATGTGTAACAAATTGGCTGATGCCGGTCTTCGCATCGAGCGTCACCACCACGAAGTTGCAACAGCGGGTCAAGCTGAAATCAACTTCCGTTTCGACTCTTTGACTAAAACTGCAGATAACCTGCTCAAATACAAATACATCGTTGCTAACACAGCGAGAGAGTACGGCAAAGTAGCAACTTTCATGCCTAAGCCACTGTTCGGTGACAATGGTAGCGGTATGCACGTTCACATGTCCATCTTCAATGAAGGCGAGCCTTTGTTCTATGAAAAAGGCGCTTACGCGAACCTGAGCGAACTGGCGATCCACTACATCGGCGGTATCCTGTACCACGCTCCTGCGTTGATCGCAATCACAAACCCAAGCACAAACTCGTTCAAACGTTTGGTGCCTGGTTACGAAGCTCCGGTTAACCTTGTATTCTCCAAAGGTAACCGTTCCGCTGCAGTTCGTATTCCAATCGCGGCTGTAACACCAAAAGGCTGCCGTATCGAGTTCCGTACACCGGACAGCACAGCTAACCCGTACCTGGCGTTCGCAGCTATGCTGATGGCTGGTCTTGACGGTATCAAAAAGAAAATCGATCCACGTGCTCTTGGCTACGGTCCTTTCGACACGAACATCTATGAAATGTCCGACGCTGAGAAAGCAGAAATCCGCAGCGTTCCAGGCACACTGGAAGAAGCGCTTGACGCTCTTGCAGCTGACTCCGAGTTCTTGACTGAAGGCGGCGTATTTACGCAAGACTTTATCGATAACTACATCGAGTTGAAACGCGGCGAAGCGAAACAAGTTGCAATCCGCATTCACCCGCACGAGTACAACCTGTACTTCGATTGCTAATCTCTAGCACTATTATAGAAGAAAGCCGTTTCTCCTTAAGGGAGGAACGGTTTTTTATTTATAATAATTTTAAATAAAGCTGGAAATTCATGTGAACTTCGGTATAATAAAAAGACCGCACCAAGCGAACCAACTCATTCATGGAAGGAATGTAAGTCATGAAAATTGCAATTGTTGCAGGCAGCAATCATAAACTCGCTACAAGTACCAAATTGTCCGTCTATATTCAGAAATTAATCGCTCTGGAAGGGCATGAGGCGACGCTTCTGGATCTGTACGAAGCGCCGCTGCCTTTCTACTCGCCGGAAGGCGGCTATGAAGGGCATGAAGCGCTGAAAGCCTTCAAACAAGCCTTGTTCCATGCCGACGCGATTGTGCTGGCTACAGCCGAGTACCACAGCTCCATTTCCGGTGTGCTCAAGAATGCGCTGGATCACGTTAACAAGGATTATTTTAGTCAAAAAGCGGTGCTTTCCGTCAGCTCCTCCGGCGGGGCTATCGCAGTAAGCTCGCTGACCCAGCTGCAAACGATCGTGCGCAATTTGCACGGCATTAACTGCCCGGAATGGATTTCCATCGGCGGCGACCAGCGCAAGAGCTTCCAGCCGGAGGCCAATCTGGAGGAGGTCGAAGCGGGAATCGACAAACGGATTCGTCACGTTGTCGGCTCTTTCCTCTCGCTGGCCAAGCAATTATCCGCCGGTAAATAATAGAACGATACATTAGGAAACAAGCTCATCATGGGCTTGTTTCTTTGTGTTGGGGGCGGAGTACATACTTTTGACACATTTCCATGCTACAGTTAGGCAAAAATGGTCGGGAGGTCCCTTTGCGTATGAGCATCCAGTGGACGAAGAAGGAAGCGGTTCATCTGTTATCGCGAGCCGGGTTTGGCGCTAGCCAAGCAGACGTTGCGGCCAGCGTCTCGCTTGGACGGGAAGAGACAGTGGGGCGCCTGATCGCCGGTGTCCCCTTCGTTGAGGGCGCGCAGGCTCCGCTCGCGTTCGATCAGTTCAAAACGGACGGCGCCAAGGCGCTCGATCCGCAGCAAATTGCCGATCAGCAGCTCTACTGGCTGTATCGGATGGTTGCCACGCCGGCGCCGCTGATCGAGAAGATGACGCTGTTTTGGCATGGCCATTTTGCGACGGCCAATTACAAGGTGAAGGATGCGGCGCTCATGGCGCAGCAGAACGAGCTGTTCCGGAAATACGCGCTGGGCAATTTCAAGGAGCTTGTGAACGCCATCGGCCAAGACCCGGCGATGATGATCTGGCTAGACGCGAACAAGAACAAGAAGGGCAAGCCGAATGAAAATTATGCCCGAGAGGCGATGGAGCTATTCACGCTCGGGATCGGTCATTATACCGAGACGGACGTGAAGGAGGCTGCGCGGGCTTTTACAGGCTGGACGTACAACAAGGAGACGCACGAGGTGGCCTTTAACGCGAAGCAGCATGATGGCGACATCAAAACGCTGCTCGGGGAGTCGGGCAAGCTGGATGCGGTCGATGCGGTCGACATTCTTTTTCATCAAAAGGCACTGCCGGTGTTCATGGCGACGAAGCTGCTGAACTTTTTTGCGACGGATACGCCGTCCGAGAGCTGGGTGCAAAAGGTGGCGGCGGACTTCGCGGCGAAGCCGACCGTCGGCGACGTGCTGCGCGAGCTGTTCCTCGCAGACGAGTTCTACGACGAGAAGCTGCGCCTCGCGCTCATCAAAACGCCGGCGGATTATGTCGCCGGCACTCTGCGCATGACGGGTGTCGCTCCGGCCAAAGGCCACGCGCAGGCCATGCGCAGGATGGGCCAGGAGCTGTTCGTACCACCCGATGTGGCGGGTTGGCGCGGCGGCCAGGCCTGGCTGACGTCGAACAATTTGCTGGCGCGATTCCAGTTCGCCGAGGGTATTGCCAAAAGCATCGGCTCAGCGAAGCTGACGTCCGCCGATTGGAAGCCTCAGGCGCCGGTGCAGGCGGCCGCCTGGGTCCAGCTCTGGGCGGAGCGGCTGGGGATCGCGACGTTATCTGAGAAGACGCAGGCGAGCCTCAGCAGCTATGCGAATGATTCGCTTGTCCATAGCAAGAAGATGAACACGACCGGTTTGCGAGGGCTGCTCCAGCTTGTGCTGATCAGCCCGGAAGCACAAATGAAATAAGAGGAGGCGAGCAGATGAAGCTGACGCGGAGAGATTTTCTGATTAAAGGCACGACGCTGTTTGCTGCGCTGGGACTCGGCGGCGCTCTGTTCACGGAGACGGGGCGGTCGATTTTTGCGGGGGGACAGGATGCGAAGACGGAAGATCCGATTCTGGTCGTTGTACAGCTCAGCGGCGGCAATGACGGTATCAATACGTTGATTCCGTATGGGCAAGGAGCCTACTACGATGCTCGGCCGACGCTGGCTTATCAACAGAAAGATGTGCTTCCGCTCGACAACCGCGTCGGCTTGCATCCGAGCTTGCCAGGCCTCGCCGCCTTATATAAACTGGGAAAAATGGCGATTATACAAGGAGTCGGCTATCCCAAGCCGGATCATTCGCATTTTCGCTCGATGGAGATTTGGCAGACCGCCGAGCCGGAGAAGGTGATCCGCAGCGGCTGGCTTGCTCGTTATGCGGAATCGTCGCTGGGCAGCGACAACAATCCGCTGAAGGCGATTCAGGTTGGCAGCGCGGGGAGCAAAGCTTTTGCCTCGGAGACGATGAGCTTTCCCGTCGTGCAGTCGCTGGAAGCCTACCATCTGATCGACCCGAAGACGGGGATGATGGAGAAGAACCGCCTGACGCAAGCGTTTCTTGAGATGTACGGCGGCAGTGGTACGCTGGATCCGCTGCGCGTCGTGTCGAATCGCGGCAGCGAGGCGTACCGCAGCGTGGAGGCGATCCAATCGCTTAAAGCGGGCTATATGAGCAAAGTCGAATACCCGCGAACGACATTCGCCCAGGATTTACAGCTGGTGACGAAGCTGCTCGCCGGCAATTCCGGGACGCGGCTGTTTCAAGTGCAGGTGGGCGGCTTCGACGATCACGCGGACGAGAAGCTTCAGCATGCGCGCGTGCTGACGACGGTGGATGAGGGCCTGACGGCTTTTTATAAAGATTTGGAGGCGCAGGGCTTGCAGGATCGTGTTGCCGTGATGATGTTCTCGGAGTTTGGCCGCAGGGTGAAGGAGAACGGCAGCGGCGGCACGGACCATGGCACAGCGGCACCGGTGTTCGTCATCGGCGGCAAGGTCAAAGGCGGCTTGTACGGGGCTTATCCAAGTCTCAGTTCCCTCGACAACGGGGATTTGAAATATGAGGTGGATTTCCGCAGTGTCTATGCGACGCTGATCGAGCAGTGGCTCCAGGGCGACACCAGATCTGTGCTCGGAAAAGCTTATGAGAATTTGAAGTTTATTTAGCGCGGTGTTAGCGCGATGCGAGGGAGGGACGATAGGCAGGTGGCAGAGTACGAATACATCATGGATCATGTGCGCGAAGGGCTGCGGATTCTGTTCGTCGGCTATAATCCGAGTATCCGCTCCTCGGAAACCGGTCATCATTATGCGAATCCGACGAACAAGTTTTACCGCATTCTGCATGAGGCAGGATTTACGTCGCGGCTCGTGAAGCCGGAGGAGGACGGCGAGCTGCTGGCGATGGGGTTCGGGTTCACGAATATCGTGGCGCGGCCGACCGTAGCGGCAGCAGATATTACGCCCGAGGAGTATCGCGAGGGCCGTCGCATTTTGCAGGAAAAGCTCGCCTTGTACCGGCCTCAGGTGGCTTGCTTCGTCGGCAAAGGCGTCTATGAGCAGTATAGCGGCCGCAAAGGGATGGGGTGGGGAAGCCAATTGCCTCCTGTCACCCCCGGGATTGTGGAATACGTCTGTCCATCCTCTAGTGGACTTGTTCGTATGAAACTGGAGGAAATGGTGGAAATTTACAAAGGTATTCATGTGTATTTATCGTGAAGCACCCTCTTGCAGCGGTCGTTTTGTCCCAGTTTTTACTTGATGCTTGGGCAGAATATTGCTATCATAGCCATAATACAAATTTGCAAAGGTGTGTGCATCATGGGAAATCGAGCGTTTAACTTTAATGCGGGGCCTGCGGCGCTGCCGCTGGAAGTGCTGCAGAGAGCACAAGAGGAATTTGTCGATTTTAAGGGTATCGGCATGTCCATTATGGAAATTTCTCATCGCAGCGCGGAATACGAGCAAGTTCACAATGAAACGCAGGAGCTCTTGAAACGTATTTTCGGCATTCCGAACGGGTATCAGATCTTGTTCCTGCAAGGCGGCGCAAGTACGCAATTCGCCATGATTCCGATGAACTTCCTGAAAGCGGGCAAAGTGGGCAGCTATGTGCTAACCGGCGCTTGGGCGGAGAAAGCGATTCAAGAAGCGAAACTGTTCGGCGAAGTTGCGATCGCAGCAAGCTCTGCCGAGCAGAAGTTTATGAAAATTCCGGATTTGAGCGAAATCAAGCTCGATCCGAATTCCGCGTACCTGCACGTGACGTCCAATGAAACGATCGAAGGCGCTCAGTTCCAGGCTTTCCCGGAAACCGGCAATATTCCATTGATTGCGGATATGTCGAGCGACATTCTAAGCCGTCCGGTAGATGTTTCCAAGTTCAGCATGATCTATGCGGGCGCGCAGAAGAACCTTGGGCCGTCCGGCGTTACGGTGGCGATCATCAAGGATGAGATGCTGCAAGACCTGCCGAAATCGATTCCGACCATGATGCGTTACGAGACGCATAGCAAGAACAACTCCTTGTACAATACGCCTCCGGCTTACTCCATCTACATGGTGAATCTTGTACTGAAATGGATCGAAGAGCAAGGCGGTCTCAGCGTCATCGAGAAAAACAATATCGAAAAAGCGGGCTTGATCTATTCGGCGATCGATCAAAGCGGCGGCTTCTACCGCGGACCGGTCGACACAGGCAGTCGTTCGCCGATGAACATTACGTTCCGTTTGCAAAACGAAGAGCTCGAGAAGCAATTTGTGAAAGAATCCGAGAAGAACGGCTTCGTCGGTCTGAAAGGCCACCGGAGCGTCGGCGGTTTGCGCGCTTCCACCTACAATGCCGTGCCTTATGCATCGTGCAAAGCGCTGGCCGATTTCATGGCTGATTTCCAATCACGCAACAGCTAATCCAGCATCCGTCAGGGAGAAGCTATCCATCGCACCTCGTGTGCGTATGGGTAGCTTTTTTGCGGCTCGGGATCAATCTATCAGGCGTCGTCATAGAAAGCCTCTGAGAGGCTTGTAGAGGGGTTAGAAGAGGGCAAAATGATAGACGTCGCCCCCTAGATATTGTGGTAGGCCATCCGAATTATGGATTCGACATTTTCGAAAAAATCAAGTGTTTTTCGAAAATAAATTTTTTAAAGCCGAGAGGCCACGCCCTGCCTGAGATTCGATGACTTGAAGGGGGATTTGGGACTTTTAGATCGTTGACAAACACTATATCTTGATATAAATTTGAATCTATCAACTAGATGTCGTGCAAATGAGCGGATTCCGAACATCGGAGCTAAAGCCGGAGAAAGTGCTGAAAAGCCGATGATATCGCTGTTTTCCGCTTTTTTTTGCCCCGATTCGGGGGTTCGGCCTGCAGCCAATTTTGTCGAAACGCTAGCGTTTGGACGAGCAGGCTGGCGACATCTTGAGCGGTTGAATACTACATATTGGGTTTCATCGTTGAACCGGACATACCGCGAATTTGAGAGAGACAGGAGATCGATCCTATGCTGATAGCCTATGATTCCAAGACTGGCAATGTTCGCCGCTTTATTGCGAAGACAGCTTTGCCTGCCGTGCAAATTGAGGAAGCGATGACGATGGAAGAGCCATTCGTACTCGTCACCTATACAACCGGATTTGGTCAAGTGCCTGAGAAGGTCGCTACGTTCCTTGCGAACAACGGCGAGAGGCTGATCGGCGTTGCAGCAAGCGGCAACCGGAACTGGGGCGACGGCTTCGCCAAGAGCGCGGATACGATCGCACAGCTGTACGATGTGCCTGTCCTAACGAAATTCGAATTATCCGGCACTAAAAAAGATGTAGAACGATTTGTTCAGGGGGTACAAGCAATTGCGGCACATTGAACTCAACAACCTATTAATGCAGCGCGGTAGCGACGGATTTTTTCAATTGGAGAAGGACAAGGAAGCTGTACAGGTCTACATGCAGGAAGTGCTGAGCAAAAGCTTGACATTCCCCGATACAACTTCGAAAGTGCGCTACATGATCGAGAATAACTATTACGAGAACGTCTATGAGCAATATACGGAAGCGGAAGTCAATTCCGTTTTCCAAGTGGCCCACGACAATCAATTCGAATTCGCTTCTTACATGGCGGCTTCGAAATTTTATACGGATTACGCGCTTCGCAGCGATGACAAATCGCTTTATCTCGAGCATTTCCCGGATCGCGTGGCGATCGTTGCGCTGAGCCTCGGTCGCGGCAATGCCGAAACGGCGCGCACCCTGGCGCTTTCGATGATGGAGCAGCGCCTCCAACCGGCGACACCGACGTTCCTGAACGCAGGCAAAAGCCGGCGCGGCGAGATGGTGTCCTGCTTCCTGCTGGAGATGGACGACTCTCTTAACTCTATCAACTATGTCCTTGCAACGTGCATGCAGCTGTCCAAAATCGGCGGCGGCGTGGCCGTCAACCTGTCCAAGCTTCGCGGGCGCGGCGAGTCGATCAAAGGCGTGGAGCGTGCGGCGAAAGGCATTATGCCGGTGCTCAAGCTAATGGAGGACGCGTTCTCCTACGCGGATCAAATGGGGCAGCGCAAAGGCTCCGGCGCGGCGTACTACAATATTTTCGGCTGGGACGTCATGGAGTTCCTGGACAGCAAAAAAATCAACGCGGACGAGAAATCCCGCTTGAAGACGTTGTCGATCGGCCTGATCGTGCCGAACAAGTTCTACAAGCTGGCGGAAGAAAACAAGCCGTTACATATTTTTGCTCCATATACCGTGCTGCAAGCATATGGCAAGCATCTGGACGATCTCGATCTCGACGAGATGTACGATGAGCTTTTGGCAAATCCGAAGGTGAAGAAGAAAGTCGTGATGAGCGCGCGAGATATGCTCGTGAAAATTGCGACGACGCAGCTCGAGTCCGGTTATCCGTACATCATGAACCGCTCGAATGCGAACAAGGATCATGCCCTGAAGTCGCTCGGTTCCATCAAAATGTCGAACCTGTGCACGGAAATTTTCCAACTGCAGGAGACGTCGGAGATTAATGATTACGGGATGGAGGACATCATCCGCAAGGATATTTCGTGCAACCTGGCTTCGATGAACATCGCGAATGTGATGGATCGCAAAAAGTTGCGCGAAACGGTCCACGAAGGCATGATCGCCCTGACATCCGTAACGGATATGACGACGATCTCGAATGCGCCGGGCGTCGCGAAAGCGAACAAGGAGCTGCATTCGGTCGGTCTGGGCGTGATGAATCTGCACGGCTATCTGTCCAAAAGCAAAATCGCCTACGAAAGCGATGAGGCGAAGGATTTCGCACGCGCGTTTTTCGCTGCGATGAACTTTTATTCCATTGAGAAAAGTATGGAGATTGCGAAGGCGACCGGACAAACGTTCGAGGGCTTTGAGCAATCCGACTATGCGAACGGTGCCTACTTCACGCGTTACGTAGAAACGGACTACCGTCCTCAGACGGACAAAGTGAAAGCTTTGTTTGAAGGCATGCCGGTACCGTCCCCGGACGACTGGGCGGCACTTCGCGAGCAAGTGAAAGCGAACGGTCTGTACCATGCGTACCGTCTGGCGATCGCTCCGACGCAAAGCATTTCGTATATTCAGAATGCCACATCCAGCGTCATGCCGATCGTAGAGCAAATCGAAACGCGTACCTATGCGAATTCGACGACGTACTATCCGATGCCGTTCATGTCGCGCGATAACTATTTTTACTATAAATCGGCTTATCAGATGGATCAGTTTAAAATTCTCGATCTGATCGCGGAAATTCAGCCGCATATCGATCAAGGGATTTCCACGATTCTGCACGTGAACAGCGATGTGACGACGAGACAGCTCGCCAGAATGTACTTGTACGCGGCGCATAAAGGGCTTAAATCGCTCTACTATACACGAACCAACCAGCTCTCTGTCGAGGAGTGCGTCAGCTGCGCGATCTAATTCGGAAGGGGAACCCGATACATGTCTTTTACACCTACCATTAGCAAACCGATCGTCAGAAAAGCGGTGAACTGGAACCGTCCGGATGACGATTTTACGATAACGTTCTGGAATCAAAATATTATGCAGTTCTGGACGGACGAAGAAATTCCGCTTTCCGACGATAAAATGTCCTGGATTACGCTGAGCGCAGAGGAACGCGAGCTGTACATGAAGGTGCTGGGCGGTTTGACGCTGCTCGATACGATGCAAGGCGGCGTCGGCATGCCGAAAATTCTGGAGCACGTCGATGGCCTGCAGCGCAAAGCGGTGCTCAGCTTCATGGGCATGATGGAGCAGATTCATGCGAAGTCGTACAGCTCGATTTTCACGACGCTGTCGACGACCGAAGAGATCAACGAGCTGTTCCAGTGGGTGGAGCGCAACCCGCATCTGCAATTCAAAGCGACGAAAATTTCGCATTACTACGAAAACATTTCGACCTATAAAGACTTGTACCTCGCGATGGCGGCTTCGGTTCTTCTGGAGAGCTACCTGTTCTACAGCGGCTTCTACTATCCGCTTTACCTCGCGGGCCAAGGTAAAATGACGAGCAGCGGCGAAATCATCGATTTGATTTTGCGGGATGAGAGCATTCACGGGCTGTACGTAGGCGTGTTGGCGCAAGAGGTGTACGCCGAGCTGAGCCCTGCGGAGCAGGATGAAGCGTACGCGACACTGTGCGCGCTGCTCAAGGAGTTGCACGCGAACGAGGAGCAGTATACGGACAGCCTGTATGGGCCGCTCGGCCTCGCGGACGATGTGAAGGCGTTCCTTCGCTATAACGCGAACAAAGCATTCATGAACCTGGGCGTGGAGCCGATGTTCGAGGAAGAGGAGATTAATCCGATCGTATTGAACGGGCTCAGCACGAAGACGAAGCAGCATGACTTTTTCTCCAAAAAAGGAAACGGGTATGTGCGCACGATTCACGTTGAGGCGCTCCAGGATGATGATTTTGTGTTTTAATTCATAGTGAATTTGGAGGCTGCAGTCCCTTGATGGGGGCTGTGGCTTTTTAGTTTTCTCGGTTGTTCTCGGTCCCTTTCCTGCAAAACATACAGGTAATTTCTCATAAAAGGGGTCGTAGAGGGTACAATCATGCAAAATCTACATGAAAATTTCGTACTCGCCCCCTATTTTCGCGAAAATCAGGGGGCAAGCGGCGATTTACCTGTAGGAAATGCAGGATTCTTCGAAAAATTCCCTTATTTTCCTTAATTTTACTGTAGGAAATACAGGTCCAGTGTTGTTTGTCGTATGCAGCGGTCATGAGGTTCCTGCCGCCGTCACCTCCTCCAAACAAGAGAGCCTGCATCCGAAGATGCAGGCTTTCTTGCGCTGTATACAGAATTACAAGGCCGAAGCTATGACTTTCTTATAGTGACGGATGGACAGAAGACCGAACACCGAGTACAGCGCTGTGTAGAGGATCATAACTACCAGCATCGGCGTCCAAAGCTCGGTTCCGAACAGGAACCAGCCGGATTGAACCGCGAAATAGCTGTGAAACAGTCCAATGACCAAAGGGATGCCAAAATTGAATAATTGTTTCATTTTGATCCCGTTTAGAAGGTCGGTCTGCGTAAAACCAAGCTTTCTGAGCACGGTATACGTCGATTTCTCGTCTTCGCTTTCGTCCATCTGTTTGAAATACAGAATGCAGCCGGACGTAATGAGGAAGGTCAGCCCCAGGAAGCCGACGATGAACATGAGCAAGCCCATCTGGTTTCTTGATTCTGCGGCCATATCCTGGCGGGAACCATAACTGCTTCGATCTTTATCATAGAAGCTGTGGAACAATTGGTTCGCTTTCTCTAAGTTTTTCGCGTCTGCGATATCAATCCCGAGATAGACGGAGGCGTTCCTTTGAATGCTGGGATCGAGGTTTTGCTTAAGCAGTTGAAACGTCGCATCGTCCACGATGGCAACGGGCAGGGAGCTGCTCATAAAATGCCAGGAAACAAAAGCTTGTTTTGCGATGCCGGTGTACGTGAGCGGGACGGTAGTCGTCGGTGTCAGAATTTGCGTAATGCCGCCTTTATGAAAGTTAACGAGGGCTAACATTTCATCGCTGGCGCCAGTGAACAGGAGTTGATCCTTGCCCACATCCGGCGCTCCCGCCGAGGCATCGCTGATGACTGCCATCTGTCTGGGACCCGGCTCCGAAATCAAACCGCCTTTGGCATCCAGCACTTGATCCAGATTCGCTTTGACTTGAAGAACTTCGATCCGAGTGTCTTTGTGCGGAATCCCGCCGTCATCCAAGGCTTTCGTCAACGGGTCCGCATCCTGCTGCTTAGTAAAAACAAAGTGGGCGGGCAGACTGTTTTTGGCTGTCTTATCGACGGAATAGTACGTGATGTAGCTCAAAGAGAGCAGGCCGATGGCAAGCGCCGAGACCGTTGTAATGATGGTCAAGAGAAGCGAGCTCGCTTTCATGCGAAACATGATCGAAGCCAGCGAAAGCACTTCATGAACGTGCAGCAAGCCTTTTTTTCTCCGGCGAATGCCATTCAGAATCAAGCGTACGGAGCCTTTATAGAAGAGATAGGTGCCAAAGATAACGGAAGCCAGGATCAGCAGCATGCTGGATAATAAAGCAGTTGCTGTCGTGATGCTGCCGGAGAACAGCCGCGAAGAGACGTAGTATCCGAGCAGAATGAGACTGATGCCCAACACGCCCATGACCGTTTCCGAAGTCGACATGGACTTTACTTTTGCTTCCGTTGAAGAGGACACCCGGAAGAGGGCAAGGATGCTCTGCCGCTTGATAAATAAATAATTGACCAACAGAATGAAAAGATAGACCGCGCTGAAAACGACGATGGTTTGAACGAATGCCTGAAATGAAAAATGCAGTGTCGCAACTGCTTTCACACCGGTAATTTGAAACAGGATCATCAGGATTAACTTGGATACTGAGAACCCGATAAAAGCGCCGACGAGTAGGGAGCCGAAATATAAAATAAAATTTTCAGTGCTTAAGATCTGAAAAATTTTCATTTTAGTCATGCCGATAAGCTGCAGCAGGCCGATTTCTTTGCTCCGCCTTTTCACAAACATATTGTTGGCGTACAAGTTGAAGATGGTAACGATGGCGATCAGCAGGACAGAGGCGGATTTTATCGCGGCCGCGCCTTTAATCGTTCCTTTGGCGGCATCCAGCGCTGGATCGTACTGCAGGGTGACAAATGCGAAATACAGCGCGACGCTGAACATTAAAGCGAATACGTACAAATAATAGTGCTTCAGATTGGCTTTCAGATTTTGCAAAATCAGTCGATTAATACTCAACCTGCACACCACCTAGCACGCCTTGCGTTTTCATGATGCTTTGAAAGAACGCCTGTCTTGTTTCCTGGCCTCTATAAATCTGCGAGTAAATCTGGCCGTCCTTAATAAAAACAACGCGTGAACTATAGCTCGCAGCGACAGAATCATGGGTCACCATCACGATGGAGGCCTGCCGGCTTTGGTTGAGCACGCTCAGCTTGTTCAGCATGTCGGAAGCCGATTTGGAATCAAGCGCCCCCGTAGGCTCATCGGCGAAAATAATATCAGGCTCGTGCACGAACGCCCTGGCTGCGGAAGTACGCTGCTTCTGTCCCCCGGAAATTTCGTTGGGGTACTTATCCTGAAGCTCCAGAATCCCGAGTTCGGAGGCGACGGATTGGAATTTGTGCTCGGCTTCTTTTCTGGAGAGGTTCGTAATGGACAGCGGCAGCATAATGTTTTCTTTCACCGTCAGCGTGTCGAGCAGATTGTAGTCCTGGAAAATAAAGCCCAAATGCTGCTTCCGAAACTCGGCAAGCTGTTTTTCTTTCATGCCTGTCGTTTCTTGGCCATTGATCTGAATGGAGCCCTGGCTCACGCTGTCGATGGAGGAAAGCACGTTGAGCAGCGTTGTCTTCCCGGAACCGGAAGGGCCCATGATGCTGACGAACTCTCCTTTTTCAATGGCGAGGTCGAGCCCTTTCAGGACTTCTTGCTTGTTATGTTTATTGCCAAAGCTTTTATGAATTTTCATTGCATGTAAGATGGGCATTGCTTGCACACTCCTTTCAAACGATAGCTTTATTATAAAAAGCTCCCCGTCATTTATCCTTCGATTGGCCGAACAAAGCAGACAGGCATGTGACAACTTTGTCACACGCCTGTAAGTCGAACGAGCTCGTTGGGCTTCGGAAAATAGAGCGTAACGGTCGTGCCGTTGCCAACCTCCGACTGCACGGAGATCCGGATATGGAGCGAATGCGCGGCTTTCTGGGTAAGATATAGCCCCATGCCGGTCGCAGCGCTGTCTTGATGCCAAGTCGTCGACGTAAAGCCTTTGTCGAAAATGCGGGGCACATCCTTCGGATCGATGCCGCGGCCGAAATCGGCGACTTCGAAGACGACGCGCTCGTCTTGGCTAAAGCTCCTCACGATGATGTCGGGCGCTTGCTTATCGCTGTACTTGACCGCGTTCGTCAGGATCTGGCGAACGATAAAAGCGAGCCATTTCGCATCGCTAAGCGTCTGCGCGGCGTCCAGTTGGACGTCGAAGCCGATCCCCTTTTGCATGCACCAGGATTGCAGCGACTTGATTTCCATGTAGAGAAGAGGCTCGAGGTCCACGTTCTCGATGAGGATGTCATTTTCTATCGAAGGCAGGCGTTGTTGATGGAGCTGCTGGTCCAGCAGGTGGTGAATGCGCAGCCATTCAAAAGTGAGCGAGGCTTTGAGCGCTTCGTCGCCCAGCCGTCCGATCATGAGGTGCATGGCGGTGAGCGGCGTTTTGACCTCGTGAATCCAGGAAAGGAGTTCGTCCTTTTCCTGCTCCAGGGCGATTTGCTGCTGGGAAGCGAGCTGCTGGAGTCGGTTCGTCTGGTCGGTGAGCGCCTGCTCAATGGCCCGTTCGAAAGGACTGGAAGCCTCGCCGATGCCGGACATGTCCAGACTATTTTCCCAATCCTGCAAGCGTTTGATGAACGAGGTTTCCTTCTTGTAGCGCCAAGTCAGGAAGATGATGAAAAGCAGGGTTGTCAGAAAAACGATATAGAGCAGCGGCTCAAGCGGAATGGCGTAATCGAGATAGGCAATCAAGAGAACGAGGACCTGGGCGACGGCGAACATGAACAGCCAGCTTTTGCGTTCGATGAGATACACTCGGATCATAAGGAGGTGTGCTCCTCCAGCGCGATGTAGCCTTGCCCGACTTTAGTTTCAATGAAGCGCCCCAGATCCAGCTCGTCCAGCTTTTTGCGCAGCCGATTTACATTCACCGTAAGGGTGTTGTCGCTGACGAACCGCTGGTCGTTCCACAAGCTGTTGATGATTGCTTCGCGTGAGACAATCGTATTCTTTTGCTCGATCAGCAGCTTGAGAATATAGATTTCATTCTTCGTCAATTCAATTGAGCCGTCAGGCGTCGACACAAGGTTCTTCTCAAAATCGATCGTGGCGCCGCACCACGTTTTGAGACTCGTGGATTGCTCGGTATTGTAATTATAGACCCGTCTGAGGATGGCATGAATCTTCGCAATAAGCACGTCAAAATGAAACGGCTTCTGGATGAAATCGTCGGCACCAAGCTGCATGGACATGACCATATCGGTCGGATGATCGCGTGAAGAAAGAAACACAATCGGCACGTTCGAATGCGAACGGATCAAGCGGCACCAATGAAAGCCGTCAAACTTCGGCAGTTGGATGTCGATGATGACTAAATCGGGCTTGAGACCGATAAATTCTTCGAGCACTCTGTTAAAATCAAAGATGCCGTGAACTTCGTACGACCATTTGGCAAGCCGTTCTTTGATTTCGGTAAACAAAGTTGCGTCATCTTCAATGAGTAAAAGTTTAAACATGAAATCATCACCTGCATCCGAGTCGTTTCTAGCAATGTCATTTTCATTGTAATGGAAAGCGGAGGGAAGTGCCATCTCATTTACAACGTAACAATGTTATGTTACACTGTTTTGTGAGGAGGGATTCCTTATGGAGGATGATCTGATTTCCAAAAAAGAATTGCTTGAATTGACCGGTATTTCCTACGGCCAGTTGTACCGCTGGAAGCGGAAAAACTTGATCCCGGAAGCCTGGTTTATCCGAAAGTCTGCGTTTACCGGGCAGGAGACGTTTTTCCCGCGAGCGCTGATTCTGGCTAGAATCGATAAAATTACGAATATGAAAGACGATTTATCGCTGGATGAATTGGCTGATGTGTTCTCTGTCGTTCCCTCTACGGTACAAATTGATTGGTTGGAGTTAGTGAAACGAAACATTGTTTCAAAAGTGGCAGCGGAGCATGCCGCGAGTGTACTGGGCAAGGCGGATACGTATAGTTTTGCCCAAACGTTGTTTCTCTACATGCTCGACGACGGCCTGCAGTCGGGTGAAATGAATGTGGACGAAGGCAGGGCGCTGCTCCTTACGCTGCAAGACAACTATGGCAAATTCGAAGGGCAAGATTGCGATCTGTTATTTTTCCGCAAAATGGGTGTAAGTCTGTTTCTGCTCGCATCGGCAGGCAGCGAAGTGTTCGCAGAGCGCGGCGCGAAAGAGGTCCTGCGTATGAATGTCGGCAAGAAGATCGAGGAGCTCAAGCTTAAACTGACAACGGTGTAGGAGAGGAGGAAGCTCATGAAGACAGAGCGGAAACAGCGGAATCTGGTTATTTCGGGAATCGGGTCCTCGGGCGGAGGCGACTTTCAGACGGCGAAAATTGACGGTGTCGGACGTGTCGAGGGCGACATTCGCTGCGAACATTTTGTGCTGAACGGCAGATTGGACGTACACGGAAGCCTTACCGCGGAACGTGCGGATTTGAAAGGCACGGCGACGGTTGACGGCAGCGTGCAGGTGAAGCGGGTGGCGCTTGCAGGCCGCGTCAAAATCGGGGGCTCGGCGGCGGGCGAAAGCATGGAGGTGAACGGCTCCTTGCTGCTGCGAGGAAACTGCGAGGCGGAAACGTTCACAGCGGAGGGCCGGGTTAACGCAGAGCTGTTGAGCGCCGATCGCATCCAGTTGACCCTGCATGGCCCTTCGGTCATTACGGAGCTGGGCGGGGAGCAGATTGTGGTGCGGAAGCAGGCAGGCATTGATTTTGCGAAATGGCTGCAGAAGCTTCCCCTGCCGGTCGGCAACCGGCTGACCGCCAAGGTGATTGAAGGCGACGACATCAACTTGGAGTGTACGACGGCTGATATCGTTCGCGGCGCAACGGTGCGCATCGGGCCGGGCTGTGAGATCGGAGTCGTGGAGTACACAACGAAGCTGGACCAGGACCCGCGCGCGAAAGTGAATCGGGCTGAGCAAATAACCCGGTAAAGGAGGGGAAACGTATGGGAGCAATCATGCGGAAGAGCAGCGCCGCGAATGGCAACCTTCGCATTACAGGAAGCTCGACGGTAGGCGGCGGACATTTTGACAAAGTGAAGGTTGTCGGGGAAGCGATCATAGAAGGCGACTTGACTTGCACCTCTCTGTCTTGCATCGGCACGATGGAGATGGCGGGCAGGCTGCAAGGCGGACGGCTTGGCATTGTTGGGACTTGCGCCATTACCGGCAGCGTACAAGCGGAATCGCTGAAAAATTCAGGTACGGTCACGATCAGCGAAGACGCTGTCGTTCACAAGCTGACGGGATCCGGTCTGCTGGAAGTGAAAGGCCAGCTGGCGGCGAAGGAAGTCAATGTGAAGGGACACATTGCAACCGCAGGCGACTTCGAAGCGGATCGGCTTCGTCTTCGAGGGATGTTTGACGTTGGCGGTCTGCTGAACGCCGGTACGCTCGACATTAAGCTGTATCAAACATGCAAGGCGAATGAAATCGGTGGCGAACGCATTGAGATTCGCAAAGCCTCCTTGCTGCATCCGTTCAGCTTGTTTTTCCGGCCTTTGGCGAGTGCGAAGCTGACGGTGGGTATCATCGAAGGCGATGATATTTATGTGGAGCATACGCATGCGGACGTCATTCGCGGAACGAAGGTTCACATTGGGCCCGGCTGCAAGATCGGGGTTGTGGAATACAAAGAGGAGTTAACTGTAAACAAAGACGCTGACGTGGCGAATAAACGCCAAGTGTAAGCTATTCAATAATGAGAGAAGGAATGTGTGGAAATGGCGAAACAACAAACAAATCAAGTCGGCTTTGTGTTAGCCGGCTTACTGCTGGCGATGCTGATGTCGTCGATGGACAACACGATTGTCGCGACGGCGATGGGAACGATCGTCGGGGATCTTGGAGGCCTCGACAAGTTTGTCTGGGTGACCTCGGCGTATATGGTGGCGGAAATGGCGGGGATGCCGATATTCGGCAAGCTGTCGGATATGTTCGGCCGCAAACGGTTTTTCATTTTTGGCTTAATCGTATTTCTTGCTGCCTCCATCCTGTGTGGAACGGCGCAAAGCATCGTACAGCTTAGTATTTACCGGGCGATTCAAGGTATCGGTGGCGGGGCGCTCATTCCGATCGCATTCACGATTATGTTCGACACGGTACCGGTGGAACAGCGCGGCAAGCTGGGCGGATTGTTCGGCGCGGTTTTCGGGTTGTCGAGTATTTTTGGGCCGCTGCTTGGCGCGTACATTACCGATTATATCAGCTGGCACTGGGTCTTCTATGTCAATATTCCGATTGGGCTGCTGGCGTTAATTTTCATCAGCGTGTTCTACAAGGAATCGCCTGTCCATCAGAAGCAAAAAATCGACTGGTGGGGTGCGATTACCCTGATCGGTGCCGTGGTCAGCATCATGTTCGCCTTAGAACTGGGTGGCAACAAGTATGCGTGGGATTCGGCGGTTATTGTTAGTTTGTTCGCTGCATTTGCCATCTTGGCCATCGCGTTTGTCTTCATTGAACGGAAGGCAGCAGACCCGATTATTTCGTTCCCGATGTTTAAAATCCGCCTGTTCTCCACGAGCAATGCGCTTGGTCTTCTAACAGGCATGGCGTTTATCACGGCGTCGGTGTATATCCCGATTTACATTCAAGGGGTTCTCGGCGGTACGGCAACGAACTCCGGGCTTGTTCTCCTGCCGATGATGCTCGGCTCCGTGTTCTCTGCGGTGGGCGGCGGTTTCCTGATGAGCAAAATCCGGTATCGCAGCATTATGATCATCTTCTCGCTCGTGTTCACGGCGGGGATGCTGATGCTGACGACACTGACGGTCGACACGAGCCGTTTCTTCGTGACGCTGTGCATGATCGTCACCGGTGTCGGCATCGGCGCCAGCTTCTCCGTGCTAAGCAACGCGGCGATTCACCACTTCGAGCCCGCGCAGCGCGGCTCGGTCAACGCAACGATGTCGTTCATCCGCTCGCTCGGGATGACGCTGGGAATCACGCTGTTCGGGATTCTGCAGCGCAACGACTTCACCGCGAGCCTCAAGGACATCTTCGCGGGAAGCGGGCAAGGAGCCGGACTCGCGCAGAATCCGGCGATGACCGACCCGCGCGTGCTGCTTGCACCGGAGGCACGCGCTCAAATTCCGGCGCCCGTGCTGGATAAAATCACGGCCGCGCTCTCCTCGTCGATCACGACGACGTTCCTGTGGGCGCTCATTCCGACCGCGATTGCCGTGATCATGGCGCTGGCGATGAGCAAAGAACGCCTCACCGAGTCGGTGGAGCACGTGCAGGCGCAGGCTGCGGCGGAAGCAAGGTAAGGTTTAGAAACGGAGCAGCCCTTGAAGATCAGGGCTGCGCTATCAGGTGAAGGACGCAATCCAAGCGGAGGCTTGGGAGGCGTCCTTTTTTTTTCTACGCCATTAGTAGACGCTACCGTCCTTGTAGGACGGCAGAACCGTTTTCTTCGAATATGCTGAGAAGGACCCTGGAGAGGGACATTTATCAGGGACCTGCCCAAATTACGTGATCGGGAAGAACTGTTTGAACAAGAAGATTGTGGCGAAATCCATTGGGATTTGATGGGGCTGAGGTCATAGGGGGAACCAGTTTCACTTGAAATGGCGGAGGCTAAGAGGGCCTGGCCCCCGCTAACTCGCCCAAATTGCCTGATTATGTGTAGATAGCAGGGTCTGGCCCCTCTTAATGGTCATTGCCGAGTGGGTTTCGCCTCGAATGACGGGTTTTAAAAGGGCCTGGTCCCCTCTAACTCGCCGAAATCGCCTAATTTCGCGTAGCTAGCAGGGTCTGGCCCCTCTTAGCGGCTATAGCTGAGCGGGAAATGGAGTTTCAATAAGCGTGGTAAACCACGCTTATTGGTGCGATGCACGGCGATTCGTGAAGAATAAGGGGGGCAAACCACCGCTATTACTGCGAAAAGAGGGGTTTGCCCTCGCGGTTCTCCTAATAGCAGTGGTTCACTCCTCTTATTTTCCCGCGAAAGACAGATGTGAAGCAAATAGAGGTGGTTTACCACTTTTATTTTCAAAACAATAGGTTGTTAGGCCACACGGATCCACGATAGCCGTTCAAGCGTAGGATATGGTACACTAATTTTGGAAATGGTTGGATGTGGCAAAGTCTAACCGCCGGGATTGGTATTTTGGAAGGAGGCACAGATGGCCTATACACGACTCGTAGCTTTGGTGATGGCGTTTGAGGTGTTGGTTACCGTGGTGACCGGACTTGGCATTTATTGGGGTTTTTCCTTATTTCCTTACTCGCAATCATCGACAGCTGCAACGGGGGCAGCCGTGCAGGCAACCGGGATTCAAGCAACGATTCCCCTCTACATGCCTTCGCTGGCAGATCTGAAAATGCCATATACGTATTTGGAGACCAGAGCTCAGTCCTGGGGTATCACGGCTATCGTAGTCTCAGCGGCAGTTATGGCGGTGCAAAGCTTTGTTCGGGGGATGTACCTCGGCGGTTTGAAAGCGTGGGTTCTGAACAGCAGGACAGTTCCGCTGATCCGGTGTGGACGTCATTATTTTGGCCGCATGCTGGCATGGTCGCTCTTTCAAAACGCGACAGGCGTGCTGATCGTTTTCATCGCGGTAGCTTTGGTCCCCTTAGGATTCCTACTCATGTTTGCTTTACTGTTCTATTCGCTTACCCCTTACCTAATGGTTCTCCAAAATGTATCCTTCGGAGCAGCAATGGCGAAGGCACCCCGCCTATTTCGGCGCTATTTCCGCACGCTGTTTCCGCTTGCGCTGCTTGCTATGCTGTGCACACTGCTTATCAGCCCATTCCATTTGCTGACGCCCCCATGGGGATACGCTGTACCCTTGATCGTTTACGCAAGTGTGGGGACCTTGCTGATTGGCGCGTTGATGAGAAGGCTGGCATTGAAGTTGACGCTTGACGGCGCGAAGGTACCGGATGAGCCATTCGGAGAGATTCGCGCTCAAAGAGCGGTTAACATGGTAAGTGTGCTGCTCGTGCCCGTACTGGTCTTTGCAGGGATCTTTGCAGCTTCCGGAAGGCATATCAGCGCATTTGAATTCGGCAGCAAAGAGCGGCTTGACGGCTTCCTCTACAGGCCGAATTTCTCTGACGTTTTCTATGCGTCACAGATGATGTACACAGCTTACGACTTCCAGACGGGAGATTACAGCTTGGACATAAGGCTGCCTGACTTGTCCCAAAAGAAGAAGCCTGGGGAATTGCGGGGAATCGCCGAAATTACATGGCAGGTGAATGAGGAAATCCGCACGGTACAAGGAAATTCGACGCGAATTGAGGTGAACCCCATCATGCACAAGAGCCGTTTGATGTACCGACTTGTCCGGGAGACCGCCAGCAATGGCAGCTTTTATTACTCGAGTATGAGGGGCGCTGCGTCGATTTTGACTGACGAGGAGAAGCCGCGCGAGCCGCTGTCCATTCAAATCATGGTTAGCGGAGACGGTAAACATGTGTTTGCCCTGCAATACCCCAGCCGCTTTGATATCACCCAAGTATTCCGTGCTTCCGACGATGGGCGATTCTTGATTCCGGCAACAAGTCGAGTAAATCCGTCGGATTTCCACACTTATTGGTTCAACGCAGAACCAAATACCGATGATCTATTTGACATGCTGGCTGCAAAAAATAATACGAACTACATGCCGACGACGAACCGGGCATACCTTGCGCTTGCTTCTGCCGTGCAAGAAGGAGATGGACGCATGGTCGTCAAGCTACTGGAGGCGCTGAAGAAGGGTGGTGTTGACGTGAAGGTTCCCGAGTGGGATGACCTGACATGGACCCATTACTTGCAGGGCAAATACACAGGTGCAAGCCTGCCAACGATCATGGAGCTGCTGACGAAGGCAGGCGTTCAAGGCGGCTATGAAAGCAAAGAAGTCGTGGATCAAAGCGATGATAAGATCGGTGTTTACCGGTTTGAGGTGCCGTTCCCGAATGGGAGGCTGCCGATCACGTATTCGGAATCCAAAGCAGACGGCAAGCTGTTGTCTCTAAGTATCGCGGAATAGATGCGCCAAGTTGAAAGCCATCCCACATGGGGTGGCTTTTAAAAATAAAATTTTACCCATAAACGGTATATATTTATTGAAAAACGATAAATATTGTGATAGATTAAATTCGAAAAAACAAAAAGAGGTGCATGTGATGAAACGAGGATCGACGCTTTTTTTAAAGGCTGCCCTTTTCTTAATTGGTTTGCCTGTGCTTGCTTTGTGCATATTTTTGCTGCCGGAGATCGGAAACTATGCAGCGGAATTGTATCCCGACTATGCGTATTTGGAATATCTGGTTGACCTGGATTTGTTGGCAACGGCGATTCCTTTTTACATGGCCTTGTACCAGGCGTTTAAGCTTCTAAACTATATTGATAAGAACGAGGCTTTTTCGGCCTTGTCGGTACGCGCTTTACAAAAGATTAAATACTGCGCAATCGCATTCAGCGGATTGTATGTCGTTGGCATGCCGCTTTTTTATCTCCTTGGGGAAAAGGACGATGCACCGGGCATTATTGTTATCGGCATGGTGATGATTGTCGCTTCGCTGGTGATCGCTGTGTTTGCTGCTGTGCTCCAAATGCTGCTGCAAGAGGCAATCGATATTAAATCTGAAAATGATTTGACGGTCTGAGGTGACGACATGGCGATTATCATTAACGTTGATGTGATGCTGGCGAAACGGAAAATGAGCGTAACGGAGCTTTCGGAGAGAGTCGGGATTACGATGGCGAATCTCTCTATATTGAAGAACGGCAAGGCTAAAGCGATTCGATTCTCGACGCTGGAAGCGATCTGCAAAGCGTTGGATTGCCAGCCTGGCGATATTTTGGAGTATAAAATGAAAGAAGAAGAGGGGGAGTAACATGGATATTCACCATTCAATCATTCACAACATGGCGAATCCTCGTGAATTGGAGCGGCTGTTCAGGCGTGATCCCGAAGCTTTCAAATCGGCCTTCCCCAGCGTCAGAGAGCAGCATCCCGATTCGCAGGTTCTTGCCGTATGGCAGGAACGATTGCATTTTAAAGAAGCTGAAACGACGGAAAGAGCTTCCATCTTTCAAAAAGATTTCCTGGTCATGGGCATTCTGGCCTTACTGGCTGGACTGGTCAGCCGCGTTATTTTCCAGTATACCGAACAGCATGCCATCGCTCCGATTAACCTGGTCTATGGGATATTTCCCTTTATTGCGGCGTATTTCGTATACAAGAATGCCCCCGGCAAGAAGGTGCTCGCCACCCTGGCATCGCTATTTGTGCTCTCCGGCGTATATCTAAACCTCCTTCCGCTTGAGAAGACAGACAGCATGTTGTTGGTGTATCTGCACCTTCCCATTTTCCTGTGGGTCGTCGTAGGGCTTGCTTTTACAGGGAAGGAATTCAGGTCAGGCAGCACGAGATTGGCTTATTTAAAATGGAACGGGGAATTCGCCATTCTTTACGCCAGTATGGCAATCAGCGGCATGCTGCTAACCGCATTAACGATGCAGTTATTCCGGTTTGTCGGCATGAATATCGAGGATTTTTACTTTAGAAATGTCGTTCTATTCGGCGCGGCCGCGCTTGCCGTGGTGGCTGCCTACCTTATAACCAAGAACCTGAAACTCGCTAGAAATATTGCCCCCTATATCGCCAAGATTTTTAGCCCGCTTGTGTTGGTTACCCTGCTGGTCTATCTGATTACGGTGATTGCGGTCGGGAAAAATCCGTTCTTGGATCGCGATTTCCTCCTATCTTTCAATGGCATCTTGCTTATTGTACTGGCTGTCACCATCTTCTCCATTACCGAAAGCGGTGCGGCCGAGAAAAAGAACATTTCGGATTATATCAACCTGGCGCTCATCGTGCTTGCGCTTGTGATTGACAGTGTGGCGCTGTCGGCTATCGTCTTCAGGCTCTCGTCTTACGGGATTACGCCGAACCGGCTAGCGGTCCTGGGCATCAATCTATTGATCTGGGCAAATCTGCTGTGGATCATGCTTACGTATCTGCAGTTTCTGCGCAACAAACTTGGACCCGCCGCGATCCAAAATGCCGTTACTGCGTACTTGCCCGTTTACGGGATTTGGGCGGCTTTCGTGACGGTGGCATTTCCTTTGATTTTTTAAAAGGCGTCGGCCCTACTGACGAGTTAAAAACAGCGACAGCCTGGATGTGATGTGCTCATCCAGATGCTGTCGCTGTTTCAGTTCTTAGTACGCGAGCGATTCCTTACCCGCCGGCTCCGTTAATTTATACCCGACGTTGCGGACGGTCATGATGTATTCGGGATTGCGCGCGTTGCGTTCAATTTTGTCCCGCAGGTGGGAGATGTGGACATCGACGATGCGCGTGTCGCCGAGGAAATGATAGTCCCACACGCCGTGCAGCAGCTGCTGGCGGCTGAGCACTTTGCCGCGGTGCTTGCAAAGGAAGAGCAGCAGCTCGAACTCCTTCGGCGTCAGCTCGATCGGCGCGCCGTTCACGGTGACTTCGCGCTGATCGGCTTTTACGGAAATTTGGCCGATCGTCATTGGCGCCACCTCAGTTGTCGAAGGCAGCGTCTGGATGCGGCGGTGGATCGCATGGATGCGGGAAATCAGCTCCTGCGGAGAGAACGGCTTCGTCATGTAATCGTCGGCGCCGTTGTCGAGCCCTGCGATTTTGTCCGTCAAGTCCTGCATCGCAGTCAGCATAATGATCGGCACGAGATTGCCCTGGCTCCGCAGCTTGCGGCAGACTTGAAGGCCGTCCATTTTGGGCAGCATCAGATCGAGCACGATCAGATCGGGGCGAAACGATTGGATGGCATCGAAGACGGCTTCGCCATCAAAGACGCAGTGGACCTCAAAGCCTGCCAGCTTGAGGTTGAATTCTATTAACATGGAGATGGAAGGTTCGTCGTCAACAATCAAAATTTTCTTTTTCATCGCTCAGTTAGCTCCTTTGAATGAAGGATACTTCTAGTATGCAGGCTCACTATCATCCGTATATTAAGAAGAAGTTAACCCAATGTAAAATTGCAATCCGCTCCCGCTTATAATAGGATAGACATTGAGGTGACATAAAGAGCGATGGCTTTTCATATTGTACTAGTTGAACCCGAAATTCCCGCCAATACCGGGAACATTTCCAGAACGTGCGCCGCGACAGGCACACATTTGCATCTCGTGCGGCCGCTGGGCTTCCAAACCGACGACAAAACGCTAAAGCGGGCAGGACTCGATTATTGGCACTCCGTGAAGCTGGAGTATCACGATTCATTTGATGAAGTGCTGCAAGCATACGCGGGACATCGATTTTTCTTTGCGACAACCAAGGCGTCCAAGCGGTATACGGATTTTACGTTCCAAGACGGCGATTTTTTCGTATTTGGGAAAGAAACCAAAGGATTGCCTGAGGACTTGCTGCGGCAACATCCCGAGACTTTAATGCGCATGCCGATGTCGGATGCGGTCCGTTCGTTGAATTTATCCAACTCCGCGGCGATTATTTTGTATGAAGGGCTTCGTCAAACCGGTTTTACAGGTCTTACCTAGAAGAATAGGTGGATGGTCCTATTATTTAGGGCCTCTCTTAACATTTTTGACAAGAAAAGAAAGATTTCCTGGTTCACGAAGAGGATTTTCCGAAGGCACGGCGAATAGTAATCGTTAAATCGATGTAGCACGCCTACTCGAGGCGAATACGCGAATATGCTTGGGGAAAAGAGAGGTGAAGTCCTATGATGAAGCCAGCTGGTGTAGTCCGTAAAGTCGATCAATTGGGACGAATCGTACTTCCAAAATCGTTGCGTAAGCGATACCAAATGAATGAGGGAGACCCGGTTGAAATTCTTGTGCAAGGGGACCATATCATTCTTGAAAGATATCGTCCGAAATGCGTATTTTGTGGAAGCATGGAACAAGTGAGCGAGTTTAAAGACCGGTACATTTGCGGCGTGTGCATTACAGAAATGAATGGCATGAAAGCTAGAGCGTGACTCGCATACGAAAACAAAGAAAAAAGCATCCCTACTCTCCGAATGAGAGCAGCGATGCTTTTTTTATTAGCTTGGTCAATTACAGGCCTTTGGATTTGTCTTCGTTATAAGAAGCTGTCAGCATCGCGCAAATGAACAATGCGAATACCGTGGTCACGAGCCAAAATGTCGAGGAAAGACCGAACATTGCTGCACCTCCGTTAGTAGTTAGAGCCCTTTTTGCATACAATTAGAGTTATTATACCCAATAAGCCCAGAAAAAGATATGAGGCAAATGTGAAAAATTTGGGTCATTTAAAAAACAGGAAGTGCGTCGCCAGCGGACGCTGCCGTCCGTCGGATGGCCGGTTGATGACGCTGCCGCCCCAGACCAGCGTCGTGGAGCCCCCGCCGTCCAGATTGTAGGCGTCTACGACGCCAAGCTGCTGCATCTTGTCCTGCAGCTCGGCCAAGGTGGCGCCGGAGTTGCCGCTCTCGTCATAGCCGTCGGTGACTAAGAACAGCAGCTGGTCGTTCTTATAATTCGCCATCACAGTGCGCGCCGCGCGTGCCGGCGACGTCTGCCATTGGGCTGGAATCGCCTGCTTGCTGCCGCCTTTGAGCAGGACGGGCACGAACGTGGAACCCATCTGCGGGTTCAGCTTGTCCAGCTCGGCTTGGGACGAGAACTTACCGCCGATGAGCTTGCGGTCCTTGTTCAGTCCGATGAACACGGTACCGTTATTCGAAGGGAAGAAGCCGTTCAAATACTTCCCATTGATCATCGTCGTATCCAGCGGATAGCGCCGACCGTTTCTGTCGTCCGCGAAGCCGCCGGCATTGACGCCGGCGATAGCGCCGTAACGGTTCGCCGCAGACAGCGTCGTCTCGCTGGAGCCAAGTTTATCGTTACCAAGGACGAGCTTGATCGCCTTGTCGTTCTTGAGGTTCACTTTCAGCGCATAACCGGTATAGTTCTTCTCGTTCAAGCTGAACAGCTTGATGTCGATGTTGCCGGATGATGCCTGGCGGATCGGGCTGCCGAGCTTCGCTGTGATACGCGAATCGTAGATGACGCCGGGTTTGAGCGCGCCGGCTGCAGCAGCTTGGAGCATGGCGGTCACTTCGGCGGTGCTTTTCTCATACAGATCGTAATATTGCTGAATGATCGATTTGGTCTGCACCGCGTTGTCGCCTGCCAACGCGAGACCATTTTGCAGCGCGGAAGTTTCCTGCGAGAACGTCATCGTGGCCGGGGCTGGCGGTTGCCACGGCAGCAGTTTCACATCCAGCGATACGAAAAGCAGGCAAATCAGCATGCCGAGGAACGGGGCGCAGGCTAGCAAAAAGACGCGGTTGATGTGTTGGACCGGGTTCGGCTGCATCATTTTAACACATCCAGATTTTTCTGAAGCTCTTCAAGCTTCTTCTTCACATCGGCCAGCTGCGTATAGAGCTGATTGCTGCTATCCGTCTTGCTGTTGGCGCTGTCCTTGGTGAAAGCGAGCAGTTCGTTCAAGGAATCGACTTTGCCTTGCAACGTTTTCATATCGGCGGCGACACTGTCTCGCAGATCAGAGACTTGCTTTTGATAGTCTTGCTGAATCACTTGAAGCTGGCTATTTGTTTGCTGCGCAATATCGGCTGTAATTTGTTGGCGTAAATGTTGCGTGTACAGCATGGTTGCGGCCACGCCGATTCCGATGAGCAGGACCCAGCCTGCAAACAGGTACAGGTACGTTTTCTTTTTGACTTTGGTAGATTTTGCCGTGCGGGGTAAAGAATTTACCGCTGTATTCTCGACAGGCATACTCATGACGATCACCTCTGCCTCCTAGTATAGCCTACTAGAGAGAGAGATTCCATATTTTATCCAGAAAGTTAGATAGAATTCGTTGTTTTTCGATATTCGCCGGGCGTCATGCCCTCGATTTTTTTAAAAACTTTGGAGAAATATTTCTCATCCTGGTAGCCGACCATTTCGGCCACCTGGGAAATACGCAGATGCGGATTGCAGAGCAGCACTTTCGCTTTGCTCATGCGAATGCTACCCAGATAATCGGACAGATTGACGTTAAACTCCTGCTTGAATTTCCGCGAAATATATTCCCGGCTGAGATAGAAGCGGCTCGCAATATCCTGCAGGGAAATATCCTCGTGATAGTGCTTGTCCAGGTAGGCGGCGATTTCGAAAATCACATTGTTGTCCTTTTGCTGGCTTTCGACATACAGCTTCGACAGATGGGTCAAGCTCCGCGACAGCTCCTGCTGCCAGATCGAGAGCGACAGCATGCCTCGCTCATCGAGCGGAATGATCATGCTCGCCTGATCGTCCAGCAGCAGCTCCTTCAGTTCCGCTTCGCGGGCCGCCGGGACGAGCTGAGGCGCCCATCTTCGCAGCATGACGCGGTATTCGCTCCACCACATGTCGAGCTGCTCGGGCGTCACCACGTCGCTGTCCTTGACGGCATCGATAAAATGCTGAATCGCCTCTCCGATCTGATCGATATTTCCGCTTTGCACGGCGAGCTGCATGCCGGTCTCGAATTGATTGAAGGCAAGCGCCTGCGGCGCGGCCTTGGACGCGGGCGTGAAACGGTGAATCCACGTTTCCTTCGATTTGAGGTTGCGCTGCCGGAGGGCGCTTCGCGCTTCCTGGTACGCGCTTTGGAAGCCGGCCGGGAACGGATGCACGTGCCCCAGGCCAAAATCGACCCGCGTATGCAGCGCAGCGCGCATGCCCTCGTTGATGGCGGCGAGCAGGTCCTCCAGCTCAGCCAGCTCCGACCAGACCAGCAGCACGATCTCGTGCTGGGAGTTCCAGTGGCGGAACGAGAAGCCGCGCCTGTTTTTGGTCAAGAACTCGTTGCAAATGTTGATCAGGGAGAAGATCAACAGGTCCAGGTTCTGGGCGAATTTATTTTTGACGCTGCGTTCCATCGTATCCAGGGAGAGAATGGCGACGCGGCAGGTCTGGACGCCGCGCGGCAGCCGAAGCTCTTTCTCAAGCTGCTCAGCGGCGGCTTCGTACGCGGCAGGCTCCGCCAAAATCGAGGACAGCAGCTTGTCCCAATACATCGGCTTGATGGAATTCACCTCAATGTTCAGCTCGCGGCTGACATGGCGCTGCTCTTCTTCCTTGAGCCAAGCCGTGATCGCTTTCTCCAGCGCCTCGTTCAACTGGGAAGGATCGATCGGCTTCAAAATATAATCCATGCCGCCGTATTTGAGCGTATGCCGCAGCAGGGAAAAGTCATCGTGACCGGAGATGACGATCGTTTTGGCCGTAGGAGCGTTCGCATGCAGCCATTCGAGCAGCTTCACGCCGTTCATGACCGGCATCATCATGTCGGTCATGATGATTTCCGGCTGTTCCTGCTGGACCAGCTGAATCGCTTCTTCGCCGTCCTTGGCTTCCAGAATCGTATCAATGCCATACTGCTGCCATTTGACGAGCAGCCGGATCGCGTCGCGAACGTGTTTTTCATCGTCGACAAGTAAAACCTTCATCTAAGCTGCTCCTTCTTTGATTGGAATGTGAATCATAATTTTGAGCCCGTGAGGGACAGCGGGAATAAGTTCCATGGACGCTTGTCCATTAAAATAAAGCTGCAGCCGCGTGCACACGTTGCTGAGGCCGATACTGGCGCCGCCCTCCGTGCCTTCGACGTTCGCTGCGCGCAGCTGCTTGCGCACTTCCTGCATGCGCTGCTCGGTGATGCCGGTGCCATTGTCTTCAACGGTAAGTTGCAAATAATCGCCGTCCGGCCTGGTTACCCGGGCCGCTTCAATACGGAGGCGGCTCGTCTCGGAGGATGTTGGATGAAAGCCATGCTTGAAATAATTTTCAACGAGCGGCTGCAGGATCATTTTCGGGACCATGACAGCCCCGGTACCTTCCTCGATCGCGTACACAATGTCGATCTGATGTTCGAAGCGCTGCTGCTGCAGCTCCAGATACGCTTTGATGTGTTCGATTTCCTTGCGCAGCGGAACGATGGATTCGTTCGTATGCATGCTGTAATGCATCATCCGCGCTAACGAGGAGATGAGCATATAAATTTTCGGGGCATCGTGCTGGAGCGCCAGCGTGCCGATGGACTGCAGCGCATTGTTCAGAAAATGCGGATTGATCTGCGCTTGCAGCGCTCCCAGCTGGGTCGATTTATTGGCGATCTCCAGCCGGTATTCGCGCATAACCATTTGATCCAGGTCCTGCATCAGACCGTGAAAGCGGTGCGCCAGGATGCCAAGCTCGTCCTGCCGCGCAAAGCTGATGTCGGCCTGGGTATCGCCGATCTGAACTTGTCGGGTCTGGATGCGTGTAATATAGCGGATCAACTGCTTGATCGGCGCGGTGAACCGGATCGAAATGTACACCGTGCTCGCAATGACGATAAACATCGAGACGATCAGGATGAGTCCGTTAATCAATGTCAACTGCCGGGCGTTCTCGGTCAGCTGCGCATAAGGCAGCCGTTTGACGATCGTCCAGTCCAAATAATCGGTTTTCATTTTTTCATAAATATTAATTCCGGCGTAGGCGTCTTTGTTCCAGGTGTAACTGCCCCGCTCTTCCTGACTTTGCAGCGCCTCATGCCACCAGTCGCCTGCCTCAGGCTGCCCCCACTTGGCGGGATCGGGCCCGAATATAATGCGTCCTTCACCGTCGAGGATGTAGAGCTCTTGCTGGTCGTGCGTAAACATGCTTTGCGCAATGTCCGAGATTAAGCCGAGATTCAGATCGACGATCAGCTCGCCGATCGTATCGTTGTGAGGGGAATACACAATTCGCCGGTGCATGGACAGCACGGGCTCGGCCACGGGCGGTACGTTGAGCGCGATGTTATATGAGTGGCTAAGATGCGTTGCCTCGAAATAAACACTTTTGTCTGCCGGGAAAGGCAGCAGTTTCACATACTTGCCCTCACTGCTTGCTTGAAAATCGTTGCTGGCGAGATACGACCGATCACTGACGGACGCATACAAGTAGATCTGCTTGATTTCTTTGACCGAATGGGACATGACTTGAAGACCGCTTTTGATAACTTTGTCGCTCATGTAATCAATTTCTTTCTGAGTGAGCAAAATATCATAGAGCTGTCCGAGTTCAGCAAGATGGATGCCGGTGTAAATGGTGGAGGAGGCTTGGACCACGCCGTCCAAATAGTTAATTAAATTCGTTTTGCCTTGGGAAAGCAGCGCGGAGTTATTCGTCAGCGTATCCTCCGTCACCTTTTGCTTGGTAAAGAAGTAGGAAACGACGAGCGAGGTAAGGAACGGCACCATGGTGGCGATGACGAGAAAAAGAATCAGCTTGTTGCGGAAGCTGTGGCGTATCACTGCGATCCCCTCGGATTCTATCGTGGATTTTTCCTCATTGTAGCAGGGGAGGTCAACAAATTCCACCTAATGCATCACCATCGTCTGTGTTTCCGGGTTTGGCAGGGAACTATACTTACGGTATACAGTGAGATATGAAGTAGGGGGGAATTCCCAATGAAAACAAGTAAAAGGTTATCAGGATGGATGCAGCAATGGGTTTTTGTCGGACCTGCGCTGCTATTCTTCGGCGTCATTGTGCTGATCCCGTTTCTGATGAGTATTTACTATTCATTTACCGAATGGAACGGCGTCACAACGAACGTAACCTTCAACGGACTGGACAATTTCAAGCAAATTCTGCTGCACGATGCGGATTACCGGCACGCGTTCAGCTTTACGTCACGGTTGACGATCACCAACGTGATTTTGACGAATCTGGTCGGCTTCCTGTTGGCGTTGCTGCTGACGCAAGCACTCAAGACGCGCAATGTGCTGCGGACGATCTTCTTTATGCCGAACGTGATCGGCGGTTTGCTGCTCGGGTTTATCTGGCAATTTATTTTTGTAAAAGGCTTCGCGACGCTTGGCGATTTGACGCACATCGGCTTCTTCGAGCTCCCTTGGCTTGGCGATGCGCCAACCGCATTCTGGGCGATTGTGATTGTCAGCGTATGGCAAGGGGCCGGCTACCTGATGATTATTTATATCGCAGCGCTCGCAAACGTGCCGAAGGATATGATCGAAGCGGCGCATATTGACGGAGCAACACGTTGGCAGGTGCTGCGTAGTATCATTGTACCGCTCATTATGCCGGCTGTCACGGTGTGCCTGTTCCTGACAATCTCGTGGTCCTTCAAAATTTTCGACCTGAACTTCTCGCTTACCAAAGGCGGACCATTCAACTCCACGGAATCGGTTTCTATCAACATTTACCAGGAAGCGTTCAGGAATAACCGCTACGGCTTGGGCACAGCGAAAGCGTTCGTATTCTTTATCGTGGTCGCCATCATTTCAACCATCCAGGTAATGTACACGAAACGCAAGGAGGTTGAAATCTAATGGATTCCGTTAAAAAATACAGCGCAAGGCTGTTTACGCTTGAAGTGCTCGGGATTCTCGTGGCGCTGCTGTTCTTGGTCCCATTCTATTTTGTCGTCGTCAACTCGCTTAAGACGTTCCCTGAGCTGGCGGCGAATACGGCCAAACTGCCCCAATCGTTGTACTTGGACAGCTATACCAAAGTTTGGACGATCATGAACTTCCCGAAAGCGTTCTTTAATTCGCTTTTCATCACCGTGGTGAGCAACTTAGGGCTAGTGGTCATTTCTTCGATGGCGGCGTACCGTATGGTGAGGAAGCCAAGCAAATTCAACAATCTCGTTTTCCTCGCGTTCGTCGCGGCCATGGTGATTCCTTTTCAATCCATCATGATCCCGCTTGTCCGCGTTGCGAGCAATGTTGGACTGATGGACAGCAAGCTGGGGCTGGTCGCCTGCTACTTCGGCTTCGGCGTCTCGTTGAACACATTCTTGTACCATGGCTTCGTCAAGTCCATTCCACAAGAAATTGAAGAGTCCGCAACGGTAGACGGCTGCTCGCCGTACGGCGTGTTCTGGAAAATCGTCTTCCCGCTGCTCAAGCCGATGACGATGACCGTGATTATTTTGAACAGCTTGTGGATCTGGAACGATTACTTGCTTCCTTCGCTTGTGCTGAACAATCCGGAGCTGCGCACCATTCCGCTGGCGACATTCTCCTTCTTCGGCCAATACACGAAGCAGTGGGATTTGGCGCTTGCAGGGCTGACGCTGAGCGTGCTGCCGATCGTCATTTTCTTCTTGATGCTGCAGAAGCATATCGTTGAAGGCATTACAGCAGGTTCAGTAAAAGGGTAACAATTATGTAAAAGAGTTCAAGATATTCCACTTTTATGTTCAATATTCTCGGTGTGAAGTGGGCATGTAAGTGTTTACAATGAATCTTGTCAGCGAGTGGCACGGTGCGAATGCGCCGGCAGCGCTCACAAGGGAACCAAGATAAAGGGAGGCTTTCTCAATGAAAAAATTAACGATGGTCAGTATGGCTGCTGTACTTTCACTTTCCGTTCTTGCAACAGGCTGCGGCAAAAAAGAAGAGACAACGACGCCAGCGCCTGCGGCAACATCCGGTGCGGCAACTTCGGCCGCTCCTGCCACCGGCAAACCGGTTACGATCAAGATGTTCCAATTTAAAGTCGAAATTGCCGATCAACTGAACAAACTGGTGCAGGAATACCAGAAGCTGAATCCGAACGTGAAGATCCAAGTGGATACCGTCGGCGGCGGCGCAGACTACGGCGCGGCATTGCTGGCGAAATTCAACTCCGGCGACAAACCGGATATCTTCAATAACGGCGGCTTCAGCGATCTGGACAAATGGATCGACAACCTGGAAGACCTGTCCGATCAGCCTTGGGTGAAGGACCTGGTCGACGTTGCGAAAGAGCCGATGACGAAAAACGGCAAGCTGTACGGCCAACCGTTGAACCTCGAAGGTTACGGCTTCCAGTACAACAAAGACCTGTTTGCGAAAGCCGGCATCACTGACCTGCCGAAGACATTCTCCCAGCTGGAAGACGCGGCGAAGAAGCTTCAAGCGAAAGGGATCACACCGTTTGAAACTGGCTACGGCGAGTGGTGGGTACTGGGCAACCACTTCGTGAATCTGCCGTTCGCCTATCAGAAAGATCCAAACGCGTTCATCGACGGTCTGAACAAAGGCACTGCCAAAATTCCTGGCAACGATGTGTTCAACCAATGGGTGAAGCTGTTCGATCTGCAGCTCCAATACGGTAACAAAAATCCGCTGCAAACGGATTACAATACACAAGTAACTGATTTCGCAACAGGCAAAGCCGCGATGACACAGCAAGGCAACTGGACACAAGTACAGCTGGACAAAACGAACCCTAATCTAAAAGTCGGCTTCCTGCCAATGCCGATCAGCGATGATGCGGCGGCGAACGATAAATTGTTCGTAGGCGTACCGAATAACTGGGTTATCAACAAAAACTCCGCTGTGAAAGATGAAGCGAAAAAATTCTTGAACTGGATGGTTACCTCCGATATCGGTAAGAAATATATCACGGAAGAATTCAAATTCATTCCGGCGTTCAAATCAATCCCTGCCGATGAGAAGGTACTTGGACCTTTGGCTGCTGATATCATCACGTACAGCAAAGCTGGTAAAACACTGAGCTGGAACTGGTTCAAATTCCCTGGCGGCGAAGCTTCCTCCAAAAAATTCGGCGACATCATGCAAGGTTATGTTGCGAAGAAGTATACGAAGGATCAAATGCTCGATGAATTCCAGAAAACATGGGATAGCTTGAAGAAGTAAAGCAAATCCGGATATAAGATGGCCCTCAGCGCAAATGCTGAGGGTTTTTGCTGTTTAACAGAAAGCGGGCGCGCTGATAGAATGGAGGAAATAGAAACAGAATCAGGGACCAGACATATGGGCGGAGGTTTATCATGCAGCTTAACATCAGGACTTGGCTAAACAGCCGCGGGAGCGCGCTCCCGCTGGAAAAGCGCTTGTCCAAGGAAGCGATCATTTCGCTAATCATCCATTCGATCTTCCAATTCGGCGCCTCCATGTCGGGTGTATTTCTCAATTTGTATTTATGGCGTTTAACGCAAAGCGTGGCCGTCAACGGCACGTATAATATCATCGTCTACGCCTTGACGCCGATCGGTTTTGCGCTTGGCGGCTTTTTGATCAAAAAGAAAGACCGCATGGTTTCCTACCGGCTTGGCATTGCGCTGGTGGGTCTTTTCTATTTGTGCGTGAGCATTGCGCAGGAACGTCTGGTGGATTACTATGTCGGGTTCGGCATCTTTAACGGACTTGCGCTCGCGTTCTATTGGGTAGGGTATTTGACGCTTATGTATGATGTGTCCACGGAACAGAACCGGATTCGCTACTTGGCGTATAATATGATTTTCTTCACCGCGGCTACGCTGGCGGGTCCTGCGGTTGCCGGATTTATTATCCGGATGCGAGAGGGGCTGAGCGGCTACACCATCGTCTTTGCCATTGCGTTCGTCATGTTTTTCCTGGCTGGACTGATTTCGCTGAAAATCAAAGCGTCCGGCAGCCATCACCGTGTCTACTATTTAAAATATGTCGGTCTGATCATGAGAAAAGAGCCCCGCTGGCTGAAAGCCTGCCTCGGATTTTTCGGCATGGGCCTCTTGCAGGGCATCATGTTGTTTTTACCGAACATTTTGCTGTTCAAGGTGCTGCCGCGGGAAGATCTGGTCGGCTATCTCGGCATGCTGTATTCCAGCCTGAGCATTGTCATGGGCTTCCTGATCTCCAAATTTGCACGGACGTCGATGTCGCGGCTTTATTTGCTTATTTCGACGGTCGGATATTTGATCGGCGTGTCTTTTATTATCGGCAATCTCAGCATTTGGTCGGTCGTCGGGTTTATGATTTTGTATTCCATCTTCGCGCCGCTGCAAGGGAATACAATGACAGGCTATTATTACAGCCTGATCGCCGAACTGCCACCGAAAGGGCAGTTGAAAGTCGAAAGCGTTGTCGTCCGAGAATCCTTTTTGAATGTGGGACGGATCATTTCAATTTTCGTGCTGATTTCGCTGGGCAGCAATCTGGACGGCGGTTGGATTCCGTGGATTCTTATGGCGGCGGCAGCTACGCAGTTCGCTTTGATTCCGTCGATTAAGAATCGGTAAATCAGGATGAAAGCGCCTTGGATCGGCCATCCTAAAATGGAGAGTAGCTGATTCGAGAAAAGGGCAAAGGGGCTTTCAAATGGAAAATGCGGATTGCCTTGTCGTGGGCGGCGGGATTGCCGGCCTGCAGGCTGCGATTCAATTGGGGCGTTACGAACATCGCGTTATGGTCATTGACGCAGGCGGCGGCCGTTCGACGCTGTGTCGAAGCTATCATAATCTATTAGGTTGGCCGGACGGCGTTTCCGGTGAAGAGCTGCGCCGGCTTGGCCGGTTGCAAGCGGAGCGGCTGGGCGTCCAGTTCGTGCAGGATGAAATCGTGCAAGCGGTGCAAAAAGGAAAGATCGGCGAAGGCTTTGAACTGTGGGGCAAGTCTGGCCGAGGTTATGCCGGACGTCTGCTTCTGCTCGCTACCGGTCTTATGGATCGTCTGCCCGATGTTCCCGGGTTAAAACCATGTCTGGGGCTAACGGTGTATGTATGTCCGGACTGCGACGGCTATGAAATTCGGGATAAAGTGACGATTGTCATGGGGTCCGGAGATGCCGGAGCCGCTATGGCGCTGAAGTTAAGCCGCCGGACAGATCGGTTGACTTACGTCAATCACCAGCAATGCGCTGTGCAGAGTAAGTTTGTAAAGGCGCTGCAGGAGAAGGGCATCGAGCTCGTACAGGAGGACATACAGGAAGTGATTACGGCGGGAGCGGGGGCGTTTGGCGGCGTCGTGTTGGGCAGCGGAAAGCGCCTTACGGCGGAGCGGGGCTTTATTGCGTTTGGCGGCAATGAGGTGAAATCCGACCTGGCCCGCCAGCTTGGGGCGGAGCGGATGGAGAACCGCCACATCCTTACCGATCCCCGCAGCAAAATGACCAGCGTGCCGTTCGTTTGGGCGGCCGGCGATGTCGGCGTGCATGCCGAGCAAGTCACAATCGCCATGGGGGAAGGTGCTCAGGCGGCGATCTGGATGAATAAAGCGCTGCTGCACATGCAGGAGGATGCGAGCGTGCACCGTGTGCTTATTCGCTCTTAAGCTTGCGTTTTCCCTTGCGGGTGGGCGCGGGCTCCGGCAGCGGCTGCGTTTCGGGAAACGCCTGCGCCACATGTGCGTAGTCGGCCAGCGCTTTCTCGCCGAGCGGGGTAACGGCGTAGATGCCCCGGCTCTGCCGCGCGAACCAGCGATAGAAGTTTTGCTGGAGCAACGAAGCGACATGCGCGTTGCCGGTCAATGTTCGCAGCTGCTTCGGGCTGAGCGGGCCGTGCTGCTTCAGAAGGTGCGCGGCGTGCAGCGATTTTTCCCGGTAGGCGGTCATCAGCTTCATCTTGGTACTGCCGCCGACGTTGTAATCGCCGCTTCGCTCGCGAAATTCAGTCATTAGTTTCGTTGTTGCCCGTTTATTCGGGCGCAATTGATATGGCGTAGGCTCACAGACGAGATCGACTGTGGGCTGTTTGCGTTTGTAGAATTGCACGGTCAGGACACCGAGTCCGAGCATGCGGCATAAGCGGCGCACATCCTCCCAAGCGAGACGATGCGGCGCTTTTCCTTTATTGGGAAGCTCGAAGGCGACATAGACTTCGGAGCTGAGCTTGAGCCGGTCAATCGCTTGCACGAGGAGCGGGATGTTAAAGCTTTTTTTCAACTCGACAATGACCATGGGCTCGTCCTCGCTTCGGACGGCGACGAGATCGCAATGCTTGACCTCTCCGCGCACGGTATAGCCGCGTTCTTCGAAAAACTGTTTGATTGGCGCGTACAGTTCTGTTTCTTGTTGAATAGGCACGGGAGCCCTCCTCTCTCGGCAGATGGCTATCGGGAATCGACATTTATTATAGCATCCCGCGGCAAAATGGGGGAGAGTGACGGTTGCCGGCACACAGAAATTCGTATTGGTAAAGATTTTAAACAACGAGATAATCATTTTTAACTCTAACCAGACTTGCTTCTCTTTATAATGAAAGGGTTTCCAGCATGCGGCATTGCTGACAAAGCTGGATAACCATCTATTCTCAAGAAGGGAGCAAGCGGATGAAGGAAAAGAGGATTCATTCGATATGTCGAAAAAGTGTGGCCATCGCCGCCTCTCTGCTGATCGCAAGCGGCCTGATTCCCATACGGGAAGCACATGCGGCAGATACGGTTTTTACGCAAAAAGGTTCTGGTAATCTGGGGTGGCATGCAACACCTTATGGAGGAAGCTTTACCGAGTCGCAGATGCAAGCCAACACAGACTGGATCGCCAGCAATTACAAGGAGTACGGGTACCAGTACATTTGTGTGGATGGCTGGGTAGGGGATTCGACCAAACATAACGCCGATGGATACATCACGTATTACAAAAACGATTGGCAGCACGATTGGAAATGGTGGGCGGACTATGTTCATTCGAAGGGACTTAAATTGGGGATCTATTACAATCCCTCCTGGCTGCATCAGGATCTTGCGAATGATCCAACCTTGAAAGTTGTAGGCACGAATATTCCGCTTAAAAACATTGTGCGGGAAGATCCGAACAATAAATACATGCATCAAACCCGGTATATGGTCGATCCGGATGCTGCGGGTTCCAAGGAATACGTGCAAGGGATGATCAAGTATTACATCTCCATCGGCGTTGACCTGCTGAAAATTGATTTTTTGAGGTACTATGAGGATGTTTACGGTCATGCGGCTATGAAAAAACTGTATGACTGGATGCGGGAAGCGGCTGGCAATGACATCATTTTGTATTATGCCAATACGAATAATGTCAATCATGCTGTGGATGAGGTGGCTACGGCTGATTTTCTGAGGGCAAGTGAAGACTGGAGAACGGATACGACACAGCCCGGGGTCTGGTATCATACCAGCCTGCGCAATCGAGGGAAGGTCAAAGATAATTCGTGGCCTCCGGCTTACAATATTTTCGACGGCTTTGTCTGGTTCTCGGATTTATCCGGACCGGGGAAAGTTGTTCTGGACGGCGATTTTAGTGTGCTTAGCTCGGGAGGAACGGACGCCGAGAAGAAAACGAGAATCAGTCTGCTCGCGATGGCAGGCAGCAGCATCAATATCGGAGATCGCTATTCGAATATAGGAAATAACGATGTGTACTATAAGAATTGGGAAATTATCGATATGAACAAGCGCGGTTTTGTCGGCAAACCGTTGGTCAGAGATGTAACGAATCCACAGAGCCAAATTTGGAAAGGGCAGCTGTCAGACGGAACATGGGTTGTGGCGTTATTCAACCGAGAAGATACGCCTCAGGTTCGCTCTATCAATTTTGCCAATCAATTAGGCATCCAGGGAAATTACCTGGTTAGCGACATGTGGTCGCACTCGGCATTGGGGGAGATGTCGGCTTACAGTGAAGCGATTGAGCCCCATGGTGTCCGACTGCTCAAGATATCCAGCATTTCCATGGAACCTTACGGTTCTGTATTCTTTGGGACCCAGCATGTTGTTTTGCATGCAACAGATCCTGGCGCAGTGATTCGCTATACCACAGATGGAAGTGAACCTACGGCGACTTCTCCCTTGTATCAGGGCGGCATCGATATTCATCAAAGCGCAACGCTGCGCGCGAAAATTATGAGCGGTACGGGGCAGGGCCAAATCGCACAAGCGATGTTCTTGGCTTCGGCAACGGATCCCATCGATAACATTGCGGCGGGTATTACGGCGATGCCAACGATTGCCAAGGGGCAAACGAGCGTGGTCCTTCCGAGTGTGCCGTCGGGCTATACGGTGCGTATCAAAAACTCGGATCAGACAAGCGTCATTGACACGAACGGGACGATTCATGCGCCATCTTTGGATACTTCCGTGAAGCTTGTGCTCGAGGTGGCTAGAACGTCGGATGGTGTCAAGAAGGATACCGGCAGTATTACGGTCGTTGTACCCGGAACCGATCCGGGATCTGGCGCGGGCAATCCGGTGATTCTGGAAGGGGAGAGCATGCCCTACGTACTGTCACCCAGCGGACTAGGCACCAAATTCAATAACGAAGCAGCTGCAAGCGGCGGACGAAACTTCCAGATTACGTTTACGGCAACAACGGGCCAATCCGTTAATTTCACAGGGGATGTTCCGCAGGCGGGCAAGTATGAGGTCGTCTTCGGCTACAAGAAGAATAATGCCCGGGGTATTTTCCAAATGTATATCGATGGCACGCCTGTCGGGGATCCAGTCGATCAGTTCTCCAATACGGCCGAATACGCGTCAGCTAGCTTGGGGCAGGTTTCCTTGACTTCGGGCGCTCATCAATTCCGATTCGATATTGTCGGCAAAAATCCGGCGATGACGAAGACGCTTGATTTTGTCATCGATAATGTGAAATTAGTGCCTGAGGTTGTCTCTCCGTCGATTATCAGCATTCCAGCGACAGCTATTTCGACCGTGCTGAATGAAAGACCTGAACTGCCAGCGGAAGTGGAGGCTGTTTATTCAGACGATTCCCATCGGAATGTAGCCGTAACATGGGATGCGATCAATCCTGCCCGTTATTCAACATTAGGGAGCTTTACAGTTGAAGGCGCCGTTTATGGGACGACAATCCCGGCGATTGCGAATGTAACGGTTCTTGAGGTTGATCCGCAGGTCATTGCAGACGGTATTACGTCTATTCCGGCCCCTGCGCCGAATGCAACGGAGTTGACGCTTCCTTCTGTTCCGGAAGGGTATTCGATTGCCATTCAGCAGACTTACAATCCTTCCGTCATAAACGCAAGCGGAGTGATCTATCCGCCTGCAACTGCAACGGCAGTCGATTTGGTACTGGAAGTAACGCGGAACTCCGATGGTGAAAGCGCAGATACGGATCTGATTACGGTGATTGTGCCTGCAAGGAGCGGTGGTGGTGAAGAAGGCGGCGGACCGGGAGGGCAGCCAGGGGACGGAGATACAGGGACTGAAGGGAACAGTGGGAACACCGGAAATACCGGCTCGGGCAGCTCAACGCCCCCAAGCACCCTTCCGGCTAGCCATGATCGTTATCTCGTTTCGGAAAGCGCGCTTTCCAGCCCAACACAGGGTGGAAAGCTGATCGTTAGCACTCCGAACGATGCCAAGGAAATTGTGTTGCCAGCCCAGATAGCCTCCAAACTTGGGGACCATCCGTTAGAGATTCATGTTGGCAATGTGAGTATGGAACTTCATCCTGACCTGATTCGCCAAATTTCGGGCATGCTTCATGCGGCGGAGCAGAGCAGTGATTCCGTAGTTATTCAACTTCTTAACACGGATTCATCACTCTCTGGAGGGAACGGATCTCATGGAAATCTGAAGCCGGCAAGCAGTGTCTATGAAGTTGGTGTTTCTTTGCTGGATGCGAACGGCAAGATAACGCAGGTAAAACAATTCGAACATCCGCTTACCATTCGAATCAAAGCAGACGCTTCGCGTAACGCCAAGCTCCTGGGAATCTATGATTTGGCGGAACAAGGCCGCTTCGCTTATGTGGAGAGCATATACGTGAATGGCGAAGTGACCGCGGAGATCAGTCATCCGGGCCAATATGCGATCTTCGAGTTGAAGGCTAATTACGCCGATCTGCCAAGCGAACATTGGGCGTTGGAAGACATTCAAGTGCTGGCAGCGAGGCATATTATCGACAGCGACGTCTCGTCGTTTGAACCGAATCGGCCAGTGACGCGGGCAGAGTTTACCGCCATGCTGGTTCGGGCTCTCAGGTTGCCGGTAAGTGGAGGGCAGCAGCAGTTTGCGGATGTTTCACCTGATGCCTGGTACGCAGCGCCGATTATGGCAGCAGTGAAGCAAGGAATCATAAATGGAAAAAGCGAGTCGCAATTCGATCCGAATGTCACGATTTCTCGGGAGGAGATGTCGGTTATGCTGATGCGAGCCTATACACTGGTCCACGGCGAGGATCATGCTGCACCAACGGATACAACCTCGTCCCAGTTCCGTGATGAAGCAGACATCGAAGCATGGGCGCTTCCTGCGGTTAGATTGGCAACCAGCCTGCAACTGCTTCAGGGCCGAGCGCAGGACCAATTCTCTCCGAAGGAGAACGCGACTCGCGCCGAAGCGGCAGTAACGGTTAGTCGAATTCTGAATATCGAATAGGTTGCAGCAGGCACTTGTTATTTACGCAAGTGCCTGCGTGTATATGATAAAATATTGCACACTTATATTAAAATATTGCATCTTATTCGACAACATATCTTTCTATAATGGAATCAGGAATCCAAAAGGGGGGAAATATGTGCTTCGAACATTACGAACAACGTTGGCAAAAGTTCAAGTCTTCTCCATGCTAGCTACAACGGTTTTTGCCGGATCAGCGGCAGCCGCGGAACCGGCTGCAGTCGAGACTGCTGCGGAGTCTGTGCCAAGCATGACGGCATTTACGGATACGGCTTCTCATTGGGCATCGCAAGAGATTGACCGTTGGTCTCAAAAGGGGATTATTAACGGTTACGAGGATCATAGTTTCAAGCCGGATGCTTCGGTGAGCCGGGCTGAGTTCATATCGCTCATTACTCGGGTATTTGGCTATTCAAGCCTGAAGTCCGGTGCATTTGCAGATGTTTCACAAGGATCCTGGTATGCTGATGCGGTTGCCAAAGCGGCAGCAGCCGGTATTGTTACCGGCGACGCCGAGGGTCAGTTCAGACCCGGTGCGCCAATTAGCCGTCAAGAGGCGGCAGTCGTACTGTTTCGGGCGTTTGATTTGCAGACGCGCAATCCGAAAGCCTTCGAGCAATTTGGGGATGCAAGTGCAGTTGCTGAGTGGAGTAAGCAAGCCGTTAGCGCTTTATTTGAAAACGGTTACGTAACTGGGCGGATGGATGGCATGTTCGCTCCGCAATCATCGGTTACGCGAGCAGAGTTTGTTAAAATGCTGGACGGTATCACCGGGGAGTTGAAAAATGAAGCGGGTACGTATACAGGAAATATTCAATCCAATGTGGTGATCAATACCAGGGATGTAAACCTGAAAAACATGACCATCGCCGGCGACCTCTACATCACGCAGGGAGTAGGGGACGGGAATATCTCTCTGGATCATGTACAAGTCCGTGGTCGTACGATTGTACGCGGTGGTGGCGAGCATAGTATAGTCATCAATAGCTCAACCTTGCAGGGACAACTCTTGGTTCTCAAGGAGGACGGCAAAGTCAGGATTGTCATGCAAGGAGATTCCAGCATTCCGAAGGTTCAACTTCAATCGGGCGCTTTGCTGGAAACAGGTAGCCTGACAGGCAGCGGTTTTGGTGATGTGCAGGTTGCAGGGACGATTGCAGCAGGCCAGGACATCACGCTGGATGGACACTTTAGCTCCATCTCCGTCGAAGCGCCTGGGGTAACGGTTCAAGTCACGGATGGTTCTGTAGATGCCATCACGATCCAGAAGTCTGCTGTTGGCTCCGAGGTTAAGATCAGCTCAGGCAGTGTTCGTGAGCTGAATGTTCTGTCCCCTGCCGCCATAGCGTTAACCGGCGGAACGGTGGAAAATATGAAAGTCCAACCATCGGCAGCAGGGACTTCTGTCTCCATGAACGATAAGGCGAATGTGACTAATTTTACAGCCAATGCGCAGGTAGCAGTGAAGGGCTCAGGGCATATCGAAAACGCTGTCATCAATGCGGATGGCGTTACAATGGAACCTCAGCCTGTACACGTAACGGTTTCGGATGGAGTTAAGACGGATGTCAAACCACCGTCGTCAGGAGGTTCATCCGGTGGTTCGTCCGGAGGATCATCCGGTGGGGATCAACCGCCGCAGTCCGGACAAACGGCCGCCCAAGTGGCGGGAGCGATCACATCCATCACTGCGCCAGTGCAAAATGCAGTTTCGTTGACATTGCCAAGCGTGCCGGCAGGCTTTACGGTTGCGATCAAATCTTCAAGTGTTACGGGAGTTATCGCCTTGAACGGCACGATCGTACCCCCAACATCAGCAACTGTGGTCAATCTTGTACTGGAAGTTACGCGAACGTCTGACGGCAGCAAGGCAAGTACAAGCAGCCTTTCCGTCACGGTGCCGGCGAAGAGTGTCATTGTCGACGGAACGGGAATCCGGCTAAAAGATATGAATTATAACTACATTAGCGACATTTCCGCTAATTCCTTGACCATTGCAACAGGCAATACTTATATCTACACCGTAGATACGGCAGAAGGCGCAGGTCTCACTACGATGACATTGAACACAGTAGGCGAGATGCTCGATCAGCTTACGTCGGCTACCGACGTGCCGCAGACGTATACGGTTAAGGGCACTTCCGGTTCCAAAACGTCTTCCTCTGCGCTTGCACAAGGCGACGTGCTGACCGTTAGCGCCGGCGGAGCCACACGCGATTATACGATCAATTTTGCGAAGGGCGCATTAAGAGGAAAATTAGAGCTGCCTGTCGGGCAAATTACAGCCAATACGCCGAAAGACGTGACTTTGAACTTCTTTTCCGGGCTGAGAAGTCCTGCAACAACAGTTGCGCTTAAAATCCCTAAGGGCATTAACGTAACGATGGACAACACCTGGGTCAATGTCATCGGCAGAGGCAAAGTGAAATTGTCGGGTCTCGAAACCCAGTCCATCGGCAGAACTGGGGACGGTTATCGATTCCAGAAAGTGGGCACTGTCGATCTTGTGAACAACAGCGATGGCAGCCAATTGCTCACCTTGAGCGGTCTCGATTTCAGACCGGCCAATGGCGCCGATCTCGAACTTACGTTTGAAGGCTTGTCCGCAAGCCTGGGCAGCTATACATTCGAAGCTGCCTACACAACAGCAGAACCGGAAGTCTTAACGAGTCCGTGGGTGGCTGTCAATCTTCAGGCGGTCGAAACGATCAGCGACTTTAGCCGGGTTCTGGATAAGAGTCTGACGTATAAGGAAACGAGCGATACGTATACGAAGGCAACCTTCACGTGGAGTCCGGCCAAGCACGCGTCTTCGATTACGCTTCTGCAATCGACGGATAAAGGAGCGACCTGGACGACCAGGAATGTAAGCATCAGCTCTGGGGCGCAAGAAAATATTACGCTGACCGGTCTTACGCCGAATACCGAATACTACTTCAAACTTGCAGTAGTTGGCGGAGAGAACGCAGGCGACTCCAACATTGCCAAGTTCTATACCGGCAAACTGGACGCTAAATTAATGGGAGCCAAAGGCAACGGCACAGCTGATGACACGGATGCGATCAATGATGCGATTATTTATCTGAACTCATTGGGCGGGGGCACCCTGTTGTTTACCGGCGGTACCTTTAATGTGAGAACGGTTCATCTTCAAAGCAATGTGTATCTGTACGTCAACAGCGATGCGACAATTTCAGCCTTGAAGGGTGGAGACGCGCCTGAGACGACGTATTTCTCCGACAAAGGCTATCGTTCGGGCACATCGGCTACATCGACTGGGCCTTACAAGGATCCTGAGAATTACTTGACGAAGCAAGATGTCGGCCACCACTATTTTAGGAATGCGATGTTCTTCGGCGAAAGATTGGATAACATCAAAATTATCGGCAACGGTCGTATTACAGGAAATGGCAACATTTCAACCAGTGATGGCGTCATGGACAATGCTGCGAATAATCGCAGCGATAAGATGGTCACGGTCAAGCTGTGTACGAATTTCGAGTTTGGCGGTTTGGATAACGGGCTTGATCTCTGGTATGAGGAGACGAATTCTCCAGCGACGGATGAACCTTATTATATACAAAGCATTGATCCGGATGGCAGCAACGAGGTCAAGCAAAGAGACATTAGCAATATGCTCAGAGTAGATCGGGCAGGCCACTTTGCTATGCTTGCGACCGGTACGGATCATATCAATACGCATGACTTTTACTACGGCAAGGATGCTAGCGGCAGTGCAAGGGACGTATTTGACTACATGCAAAGCAGCTATGTGACAGCTAAAAATATTTATGTCAGAGGCTCTTCGGATGACATTGTCAAACCAGGTAGCGACGCTTCGTTAGGCTTCACGCGCCCTGCGACAGATTTTTGGGTCCGAAACATTATTGGGGATACGAACTGCAATCTGTTCCAAATCGGCAGTGAGACGGTAGACGACATTAAGAACGCATATGTAGATAACATTTATGTTCTTGCCGGGAACAAAGCAGGCTTCTCGATTTCCACAAATGACGGCGCTCATGTAGAAAATATTTATTTGAACTATGGCATGACGGGAACTGTGCATCATAAGGCTCAAATGAGACGTACGCGTGCACCATTCTTTATTTCGATTTCGAATCGAGGACGCACCATCGGCGGGAATGCGACTCGCATGAAATGGATGGAAAATGGCGTACAGCGAGACGAACTGTTAAGTACAAATGTCAATATTGGTCAAGTCAAAAATATTTACATTAAAGATGTGAATATCGAGCAAGTTTATCAAGGAAGCTCGTACAGCGATCCGACCAAAAGATGGAAGTCCTATAGTGGTGCTGCGAATACCAAAGCGACGCCGATCATTGCCGGCTATAAAGTCGGAGATGGCGGGCCGGTGCTTCCGGATGGACGCAACATTGGCTATATTGAAAATCTCAACTTTGAAAATGTGGACGTCTTGGTTAAAGGCGGAAACAGCTTTGCGGACACACTCCTCAGCCCTCCGGAATTGGGAGTTGGGAAATACAATATTGGGGACATTGGCGAACAACCTTCCTATGGCTTCTGGGCTAAGCATGTCAAGGGGCTTACATTTAAAAATGTCAACATGAACTTTGAACAAAATGATGACCGCTATGCCATCGTGCTGGATGATGTTTCTAATGCTACGCTGGATGGTATGAAAATGGTTGCCGGGACTGGCAATCCAAATGTATTGCAATTAAGGGGTTCAAGTCATGTTACGGTAACGAATTCTGCTTATTACAGCAACACGTGGGGGAATGCTCTTACTCCGCTAGCGAATCTGAACGATGTTACGGTGACCGGTAAACAGACATATCCGAATCCAACGATTGTCAATTTGAAAAATACGGATATCCAGCTTAAAGCGTCCGGGCATGCGAATTTGACGGCGTTAGATTCAACCTTGTCTACGATTACTGCAGCATTGGGTTCGGTTGTCAGCGATATCGTCAGTCAAGTAGAATCTACGAATGCCACGAATCAGTCCTATGCCGTGACGGATGCGAGTCATGCACCGAAGGTATCGGGTCAACTGGTTACAGGCGATGTTTTAGTCGTCACATCGGAAGATGGCACGACAACGAAAAGCTATGCCATTTTGGTTCCGAATGTGATTACAGCAGAAGCCGAGGATCAAAAAGACACAGCAGTAAAAAGCGCCGGTGTGACGCTCTCGACCTCGACCACGAATGGATCAGCTTACTTGCAGACCAATGCGGTAGCCATTGGCGACTATGTCGAATTAACGATTAACGTTCCTGTTGCTGGAACGTATGATCTAAGTTATCAATATAAAACCGCTACTTCTGGCAGAGCGACCGCTCAGGTTTCCCTGGATGGCACGAACATCGGCAGCCCAACGAGCCAGCTTGGGGCTACAGCGAATGTATTTGTACCGGTTGATCTCGGCAATGTCACACTGTCAGCAGGGAACCATGCTGTTCGATTCACAGCTACAGTTGGGGGCAGCATCGTTATTGACTATGTGCGGCTAACGGGTGAAGCAAGTACACCGCCAGCGCCTTCCACCAACACCAATATTCAGTTGTCTGCAAGCCACCCGAATGTGACCGCCGTTGACAATTCGGCGAAAACGGTGAACGTACCTTCAGGCGCAACGGTCGCTCATATCACATCTCAGGTCGCCTCGACGGACGGTTCATCGCAAGTCTATTCAGTCACCGATGCTGGGCATGTCGATAAATCTTCAGGCGCACTTGTCACGGGAGATATCCTGGTTGTTAAGGCGGCAGATGGAACAACAACGGCACAGTACACGATTAGCGTTGCAGCAGCGGTTACAAGCAGCAATACAGGTATTCAACCGGCTGCGAGCCACGCCAACGTAGCTGCTGTAGATGTTGCTGCACTAAGAGTAGGCGTAACGGATGTCACGACAACTGTAGCCCAGTTGACTGCTCAAGTTGCTGCGACAGACGGTTCTTTACAAACCTATACCGTCACCAATGCGTCAGGGGTGACACAGTCAGGCACGCAGGTATTAGCAACCAACGTATACAATCTCGTTGTCAAGGCTGAAGATGGGACGACAACGGCATCTTACAAGGTTTATGTTGGCGCGCTTGCTGCGAATGCCTTCATTCAACCCAAATCTTCCGGGCATACGGATGTATTTGCTGTATACAATGCTGAACTGTCCATCATCGCGAGAACGGGAATCACGGCAGCCAATTTGCTTGCTCAACTCGAATCCGTAGATGCAACGCATCAAACATATTCGGTCATTGATGCAGTTTATTCCACAGGCTTTTTGACGGGCAATGCGGTCGTCTATAGCGGAGATCAAGTAAAAGTCACGGCTCAAGACGGAACGACATCCTTGACGTATACCATCAAATTAGTGGATGTCATCTACGATATTGATCCTGTTGGAACGTATACCTTGTCGGCTTCCCCGCCGACGAGCAGATCAACGGCTACCGATGATAACACAGGCAAATATATCCGCAATGGCGCAATGAGCGGAACTCATCTGCAGTATACCTTCGCGAAGGATCAATACATTCAATTTGCGGTAACCGTTCCTTCTGACGGAAACTATGAGGTGCTGTTTGGGTTTAAGAAAAATACCGGAAGAGCAACTTTTGAGACATCCGTAGATGGAACCAATTTGGCTGCGGTTAATGAGCTTTTGGTGAATAGCGAGGTACAAGGCATGTACTCGAGCACGCTCGGTACGGTTAGTCTTACCGCAGGCAGTCATGTCATTAAATTTGCTGTTCCAACGACAACCGGAACTGCATCCTTCGATTTTATTGCTTTCCTAAAAAAATAGGAAAAACAAAACAGGGCGCCTTCATGAGGCGTCCTGTTTGTTTTACTCCGAGCCAATCTGCAAGGGTTCAGTTGTTAATGATCTTAAACACTCTGATAATAATATTTAATTCTGTCTCTCGAGGGTTCCAGATACAATAAAAGTATCCAAGCGAGATCAGCGCGCTGATAGAGACCAAGAGTAGAGGAGACTCCCACTGATGAATCAACAGTCAACGGTTGCTAACCACCGTACCGTCGTAAAGAAGCACAGGCAGCGTATCAACTGGTTGCCTTACATGCTGATTGCTCCAGCCATTATCCTGATGATCGTGTTCTTGTTTTATCCGGTTATCAACGTGTTCTACTTCAGTTTGCACAAGTTTAATCCAGCTAAAGCTTATGAAAACGGCTTTATCGGTTTGGACAACTTTGTCGAGATTTTCACGAAGGACAAGTTATTCTACTCGACGTTATCCGTGACGGCAAAATGGGTGTTTATCGAAGTGTTTTTACAACTTGTATGTGGTTTGGGGATTGCGCTTATGCTCAATCAATCGTTTAGATTTCGCGGCTTTTTCCGATCTGCAGCTATTCTGCCATGGGCGATTTCGGGGGTTGTGACCTCGACGCTGTGGCAAATTATTTTCAATGAGCAGATGGGTCCTCTCAACGATTTGCTGATGAGGATAGGCATTCTTGATCATAAGGTGGCCTGGTTGTCTGAAATCACTACAGCTTTCGGCGCCATCGTAACTGCGGAACTATGGAGGGGAATTCCCTTCTTCACAATCGCGTTGCTAGCCGGTTTGCAAACGATTCCGAGCGATTTATACGAATCGGCTTATGTAGACGGTGCAGGCCGGTGGAAATCATTCATCCATATTACGCTGCCGTACTTGAAAACGACGATTATTTTAACGACGCTGCTGCGGGCGGTTTGGGAATTTAATAACGTCGATCTCATCTTTGTGATGACGAACGGCACGGGCGGCCCGATTGATTTAACAACGACGCTTCCGATGTATATTGTCAAACAAGCGATTGTTGCCCAGGACTTCGGTTATGGTTCGGCACTTACGGTCATCGGATTTATTATTTTATTGGTGTTTGCGATTGGCTACCTGAAATTAAGCGGATATGGAAAGGAAGAGTAGCATGAGAACGACACAAACGCTTAAATCTCCCTCAATTGTTTTTAAACTAGCAGAACGAAGCTTCCTTCTCTATATTCCGATGCTGCTTGCGATGGTGTTTACATTGTTCCCTCTGTTCTGGGCACTGGTTACTGCCTTCAAGCGGGAGAGCGATATTACGAAGCTGCCGATTACTTATCTGCCATCGCCGATCACGGCCAAAAACTTTGTGATCGCCTGGAACAATGTCGGCTTCTCTAAATACTTTTTCAATAGTTTGTTCGTTGCCGTGGCCACTGTGGCGATTGTGCTGGTCTGTTCGATATTAGTCGGATATGCAATCAGCCGCTTCAGATTCAAAGGTAAGGGAGTTTTCATGCTCTTGCTCTTGTGTACGCAATTCATTCCCGGCGCGATGCTGCTCATTCCGATGTTTGAAATCTTCAGAGGATTGCATTTGACTAGTAATTTGATGGCTTTGGTCATTATTAACAGCACCTTTCAGCTTCCATTCAACGCCATATTAATGAGCGGGTTCATTACGAACATTCCCGAACAGCTTGAAGAAGCCGCCATGGTTGATGGGTGCAGTCGCTTGAGAGCCGTCTTTCTTGTAATCTTCCCGATCCTGGTGCCGGGCATTGTGGCAACCATGGTGTATACATTCATTGGTTCCTGGAACGAGTTCTTGTTTGCACTGATGATGATCAGTAAAAAAACATTGTTTACGTTGCCTGTTGGCTTGCGCTACATGCAGGGCGAATTTGATATCCAATATGGTGCGCTTGCTGCGGGGAGCGTTATCGCGTTGCTGCCAGCCGCCATCCTCTTTGCTTATGTTCAACGTTTTCTGGTTCAGGGCATGAGCGCAGGTGCCGTAAAAGGCTAGGTTTAATACTACAGGTAAAACTAACTCTCTTTTTCAGTCTTCCATGGAAATGAGATTTAGCATATATTAAATATATCAAAGGAGTTGCTAACATGTTCAAGAAGGGTCTTAAAACGTTAATCGTAGTCGGTTCCGCTCTATCGCTTACCCTGACGGGTTGCGGTACCGGCGACAAGACTGCCGGAGAGACAGCATCGCCTGCTGCATCATCGACCGCTCCATCTGCACAACCGTCCACATCGGCGGAGAAGGTAAAAATTACGTTTTGGGATGAGAATCCCGGGCCGAACCGGACCCCTTTTTATGAAGAGATGATCAAGCGTTTTCAAGCCAAAAATCCGAACATTCAAGTTGAATACGTAGGCATTCCCGCAAGCGGTGCAAAACAGAAATATGATGTCGCGATTGCAGCGAACGACACGCCTGACGTGGCGGGCATCAACATGGTATGGCTGTCCGATTTTGTGGCTAAAGGCGCCGTTCAGGAGCTAGACACTTACTTCAAGGATTGGAGTGACAAAGACAAAGTAGCGCCGAATATTTTGGAATTTGATCGCAGCTTGAATGCGGATAAGAAGCTGTATTATCTGCCGCATACGATGTTTTTGGATATCCTCTGGTATCGTACGGATTGGGTGAAGGATGCAGGCTTGAAGGCACCGACAACGTGGGATGACTTCTTTACTGACATTGACAAACTGACGGATATTAAAAACAACCGTTACGGCTTCAGTATTCGCGGGGGATCGGGAAGCATCAACCAGCTGACTTCGATGATGTATGCCTATTCGGGCATAGGCGAGTATTTCACTGCCGACGGCAAAGCAACGGTCCGTGATCCTAAAATGACCGAGTTCTTGACGAAATACGTGGCACTCTACAAAAAGAATACGCCTGTCAGCGATGTGACGAACAGCAACAAGGAAATGAACGCTGCGTTCGATACGGGAACTGCTGCCATGATTCAGCATAATTTTGGTTCCTATAACGACCATCTCACCAATTTGGGTGCCGACAAATTCGCTGGTGTCATCCCGCCGAAAGCGGCAAACGGGAAACGCGTGGTTGTCCCTGTAGCCAATGGCCTAGTTCAATTTAAAAATTCCAAGCACCCGCAAGAAGCATGGAAATTCCTGAGTTTCTTGATGAGCGCGGATAGCCAAACCTACTGGAACCAGAATATTGGCCAAATGCCGACGAATACCGATGCTTTGAAAAGCGATTATGTGAAAAATACGCAGCACATTCAGCAAGGGGCCGAAGTGCTGGCGGACAAAGATACCGTATCCCTGAAGCTGCCTTTCGAGCTGCCGGATTACACGAAAATTACGACACAGCAGTTGGAGCCCGACTTCCAAAAACTGTTGACTGGCAAAATGAGTGTTGATGATTTTATTAACGGCTGGGCGACATCCATGGAGAAAGCTAAAAAAGACTACGACGCAGCTATGAAAAAGTAACTAATACGAGATGATGCATGTGGGGAGAGCGGCTGCTCTCCCTACATGTGCCTGTTTATGGGAGGCGAGCATTTTGCCAGTATTCCGCTCTTTGAAGTCTACGATTTTATGGCTGTTCATTCCCATTATCACAGTGTTTGTACTGGTTACAGGCACGATTTCTTTTATTCTGGCTTCCCAGCAATTGAAAGACAATGCGTTTATGAATTTAAATGACACGATTGCGCAGACAAAAAGCTTGCTCAGCGACAAGTTGACTGCCTTCATTGCAGAACTCATCGGATTGGAGAATAGCTCCCAGTGGGTATCCATTATGAACCGGCCTGATGGTTCATCGGCAAGTTTGGAGCCCGAAGATTACATTTTTCTTAATAAAGCGTTGGATGCTTACTTTGAACGGTACGCGATGCTGGATTCCGTCCTTTTTTATTATGATGAAGGGCGAGTTTCCCTCTATAAGCGCAATTCTTCCGGTTCGTCCGTGAATATTTCTTTAGATGCGTATAGCAGCAAATTGGAAGATGATCGTCTCTCCGTAATAAAATGGCTTAACATACATGATGAAGTTGAACTGGATACACAGCAGGTTGTGAGTGTTTACCGAATGTTTGGCAAAAACAAATCGCAGACAAACGGCATTTTTATGATGAATATCAAGGGGCGCTTCTTCAGTGATCTATTAAATAATGCGAAAATTAGTACAAACGGGTATTTGTGCATCGTCAGCAATGACGGTGTGATGAGCTTTAAAAACGTTGCAGCGAAATACGATCTTGATGAAGCTGACCTGCAAGACGAGCTTCTTGCAAGGGAGTCGCCTTCCGGGGAATTTAGCATGAAAAGCAATGCAGGACAACCGTTGCTGGTTGTTTATGACACCTTAAGCCTGAACAAGTGGAAAATTGCTGCCATTGTGCCTCAGAACGAGCTGTTTAACAAAGTGAACTCGATCGGTCTTGTGATCGTAAGCGTTATGCTGTTGGTCATTATTGTTGCGATAGCGCTTTCAAATGTTGTCGCGCATATGATCACGAAGCCGTTGACCAAGCTTACCCAAAGAGTGAATCGGATCGAAGAAGGCAATCTGGTGTTTGGCATCAATAAGTTTCCGTCCAATGAGATTGGCGTTCTAAGCAGAGGCATCCAGGAGATGATGCGACGAATACAGCATTTGATCAATGAAGTCGAAGAGGTTCAGGAGAAGAAGCGGTCAGCGGAACTGGCTGTGCTGCAATCGCAAATTAAGCCGCATTTTCTTTACAACACGCTGTACTCTATTAAGCAGCTTTGTGAAATGGAAGAATCTAAGGATGCTGGGGAAATGGTAGCGGCCTTGTCTAATTTTTACCGGATCAGTATCAATAAAGGCAGTGAAATCATTCCAATTTCTCAAGAGATGGAGCATATCAAGCACTATTTGTGCATTCAGCAGATGAGATACCGAGATGATTTTATCTATGAAATTGACATTGATCCGGATGTGCTCGTGTGCAATATCGTGAAGCTTACCCTGCAGCCGCTTGTTGAAAACGCCATTTATCACGGGATCAAGCAAAAACGGGGGCAAGGTTTGATCCGCATTGTTGGTCGACTCAACAATCATGAGGTCACGTTATGGGTAGAAGACAATGGAAGTGGTATGTCGGTGGAAGACGTAGAGGCGATGAATGCTGCTTTAAGGAGCGGGGAGCCGGGAAGCGGTGTAGCAGGGTTTGGTATCCAAAATGTGAACAAACGGCTGCAACTGAACTATGGGAAAGAGTTCGGACTGCATTATCACAACAGGCAAGGCGGAGGAATTGTAGTCTCTGTGGTCATACCAAGCTATGAATAATGCAAAAAGGAGGCGTCGTAATGAGTAAAGTGGTCATTATTGATGACGATATGATTATTCGAAGAGGGCTGACTCGTACAATTCCGTGGGAGCAGAACGGATTTACCCTAGCTGGGTCAGCGGGCGACGGAGAAGAAGGCTTGAAACTGATAGATGAGGTACATCCTGATGTTGTTGTAACAGATATTCGAATGCCATTTATGGATGGTTTCCAACTTACGGAAGCCGTAAAACAGCAATACCCGGAAATCAAAATCATAATGTTGACCAGCTTTGATGAATTTGAACTTGCGCATCGGGCATTGAAGTTGAAGGTTTTCGATTATTTGCTCAAGCCAGTTGATGGCAAGCAGTTATTGGATACGGTCAAGAGAGCCCAGCTTGAGCTTCAGTATGAGCTGGAAATGAAACAAAAGGTCATCGAAGGCATGCCATTGCTGCGTCAACGCTTTTTAGAAAAAATAATTAAAAAGAGTTTGCCGGAGTCCGAGATCCGATCTCACTGCGAATACTTGAATTTGAAGTTGCCGCCAACCGCGAACTATTCGGTCATATTAATAACGGCAGATGATTACAGCTATCCGGAATACCAGAACCGCTTTGGCAAAGAGATGCTGAAATACTGTATTCTCAATGTAGCTGAAGAAACGATGCGGGCTAACTACGGAGGATTGGTCTTCGACTCGGAAGATAACGAAATCGTAATCATTTATTATGATAACGAGTCCCAGGAACAAATGGAGGAAAGAGCCATCCACATCGCAGAGACAATCCGGGTCAATGTGCTTACCTATTTAAAAACGACTGTAACCGTAGGTATCGGGTTTATATATGCTCACCCTCAACACATTTGTCGCTCTTATCGAGAGGCTAAAGCAGCTTTGGAATTTAGACACATCATCGGAACGAACCGCGTACTCACGTTTGGAGACACAGGGCTGGCGCCGACAAATCCTGAAGAAATTATTTTGGGAGGACTGGAGAAAGAGCTCGTATTGAAGGTAAAGCTGGGATTGGATAAAGAGGCGCAGGATATGTTGGAACAAATAAAAAAAAGGGTCATCGAGTATAAGTTCGTTTCCTTGGCCCAGGTCCGTTTGATTGCTATTCAAATTAGTCTTCTATTATTTAAGGAGATGGAAGAATTCATTGAAAAGCAGGAGAATTTGACGGAAAATCGTGACACGTTAAATGCCTACTACCATGAGTTGGAGCGCTTTCCAACGATCCAGGATATTTTTGATTCCATCCGGCAGTTGACGGTTCGTTTCCTGAACCTGGCTAACCGACAACGCGAGATCCAAACCAAGAGTATTGTGATGAAAGCGATGGAATTTATGGAGCAGCATTTCGCAACCGAAGGATTGTCGCTTCAAGATGTCGCACGTGTAGTACATGTAAGCCCGACCTATCTCAGCATTCTTTTTAAAAAAGAAAGAAATATAACCTTTAGCGATTATCTATTAAAAGTTCGCATGACAGCAGCCATCGAATTGCTTCGTATGAGCGATTTGAAGTCATATGAAATTGCAGATAAGGTAGGTTACAGCAATCCCCAGTATTTTAGTCAATGTTTTAGAAAATATACAGGATATTCGCCTTCGGATTACAGGAGCAATGCTTAGTATTTTCATCTTAAAAAACAACATAGCATCGTAAATTTCTTCATAGGCACGACAGAGCAATCGTCATATGATAGAGGCATTCCCTGTTTGCAAACGCATACAAATGATGAGATGGAGCGAATTCTTGGAGCAGCTTCCATTGAAAGGGGGACATAGTGAACGCAAGCTAAAAAATACGAAATTCACAGTTTATTTTGCAGCATTTTAAGGAGGCTTTAGATGAACAGGCATAAAGCTTTAACTAAATTAGTAAGCTTAGTCTTGGCATTTGCACTTGTGCTTTCGCTTGTCAGCCAGTCCTTCCCTTTGGCATCGAAGGTTTATGCAGCGCCGGGGGACAGCCTAGGGATTCTCGACATCCAAGTGAACAAGCCGGTAAAGGCAGTTGTTGATCTTGATCTTGCAACGATTGATATTTCATTGCCCTACGGAACCTTATACCAAATGTTGAATGTAACTACAAATCCTGGTGCTTCTGCGACACTTTACAGAAGCGACGAAACATCGACGATCTCTTTTGCTGCTAGCGGTATTAACAAAGGCGATGCCAAAATGGATCAATTCTCATCAAACGGAACGACGTTGTACTATTTGAAAGTAACCGACAAGAATAACAGCAGCAACAGTCGAAAATATACCATTACGGTTACGGTGGATCGTACGATTCCTCCATTAACAAGTACCGTAGGGCCTAACGACAAGTATTCGCCTCTCAATATACAGGCCGGTGAATCCGCCTGGGATGTGATTGGCGCATCTAAAATCGGCAATGGGAGCGGCACAGGTTCTATTGAAGGACCGGGTAGCGCTTCATCTTACAGTGGCAAGTCGTGGACGGAGTCTGTCTATGATCGTTCGGGAGACTATCCTGCGGCTTCTACAGTTCCAGAATCCTGGCTGGGCGACAACATGTATTTGCAGACCATTGGCAAAAACGATGCGCAAGCGCTCGCCGAATACGGGATAGCCAATGTTCCGGGAACGGATAAGCTCAACTCGGATATTTTGCGGTATCACGAGTTTTTACCTTTTACTACTCCGGACGGCGTAAGGCGGGATGACGGCGATCGCGGTGCAGTGAACAGCGACCGTCAGCGGCTGGAGATTAAAACGAACACAAGCGCCACCAATAGTGATGCCAATAGTGTGGGCGGCGAAATTATGACCCATCACTGGAGACTGATGCTCCCGTCGGAGACTTTAAAGTTCCAGCAGGATACGGCTCATTATCAAGCAGGCGATTTCATTAATCCCCATCGGTTCTGGCATATCTTCCAATTAAAAGATGCTGCTGGCAACGCAAATGGGCAGCCGGTGACCACGCTTACCCTGGTTTCAAGCGACGGCAAGGGTCAACTGGAATTCAGAAATAATCCGGATGGCGACTATGCCGACAGAATCAAGCCCTTGTTTACGATTCCATTTGATAAGGTCGTTGACCGATGGATCGATATCGAAGTCACGATTCTAACCGCCGATAAGGGTTATGTTTATGGGAAAGTTGTTGATCTGGCGACAAATGAGGTGCTTTTTGACGGCGGGATGACAGCCGAAACGTATAGACGCCCGCAGGTGGAAAATCCGATTACTGGCAGAAAAGAAAGAGTTGATCTGCCTGCTGAAGCAGGTCAGCAAAACCGTTCCAAATGGGGGCTTTACCGTGGAATGTACAATGGCGCAGGGGATGCGGATTATGCGGATGAATTCCAAGCTGCAACCATGTATCTTGCGGATGTGTACTTAATCAAGAGGGACGATAACAGCTATATTTTCCCAGATGGCTGGAACCCCAAGGCACAAGCCAAGGATGTTGTGGCATGGGCCAGGCCGGATGCAATTACGGCTTCCAAGGGCACTGCTTTTACTAACTTAGCCTTGCCTACCCAGCTTGATGTAACCATGAGCACGGGAAAAACAGAAAAGGTGAACGTAACATGGAGCTCGGCGGGCTATAATCCGGACAGTACGGGCACCTATAAGATCGAAGGCGCTTTTAACGGCGCGGATTTCACAAATACCCAGGCGATTAAGCCTTACATTACGGTTAGCCTTTCGGATTATAAGAACTGGGCGGCAACCCCAGGCGCTGAAATCAAAGTTGTATCTGAGAGCGGGGGCAGCAGAGGCTTATTTATCGATGATAATTCCTCCACCGCTTGGCAGGCAAACAGCTCTTTGACCAAAACACCTGCCAATCAATCCGGTTATCAATATTGGGCGGCTGTTCAACTGGAGAAACAGATCGATATTAGTAAAATTCAAATCGAATGGACAAGCAACAGCAGCTACTTGAAGAATTACCAAGTGTATGCAACCAATAATGCGGCCGCATATAACGAACTTATTGGAGGAGGGACTGTCAACGAGACTTCAAGTGCAACAAGGAAACCGTTGGAGACGGCAAATGGCGCTTCCTGGCGTCTAATTCCCGGCGCAGGGAAAGCGACCTCGCTCTCGAATAACGAAAAGGCTAATATCACCTTGGCTGAGCCGGTAGCCGCTCGATACGTACTGCTTGTATCAGATGTCACCCTATCGGATACGGCTGGCTCCATCAAATCCAATGAATTTAAGATTTTCGGTGAACCTTCCGGATCAAGAGCCACACTGGAAAACCTGAAAGTAGACGGAGCCAGCCTGGCTGACTTTAAACCTAGTCAGACCAATTATACCTATGTCCTTTCCAGCAATGCCTCTTCCTTGCCTAATGTTGAAGCGGTTGCGCCCGCAGGCTTGGAAGCGAAAATTGTGTATCCGATCGACTATCGGAGTGACCCGCTCACGATTACGGTATCCGATCCATCAGGCGTTCTTGCTGAAACGACGTATAACATAACGTTTACTTCTCCCGATGATCTAATTCTGGTAAGCTCATTGTCGCTTAACAAGAGCAGCTTGAATCTTGCGATCGGCAAGACCGAAGTTCTTCAAGCCGAAACCACGCCTGACGAAGCGCCAAATAAGACGTTAACTTGGACATCAAGCGATAATTCGGTTGCAACTGTTGATCAAAACGGTCTTGTGACCGGTAAAAAGGCTGGTACAGCCGTGATCAGCGTAACCATTGGAAGCTTGAGCAAAACTTGCACGGTAACCGTCATGGAAGCTGCGGATATTCCCACGGCAACAGGCTCGGTTAACCTGTTGGATCCAACTCGGTTCACACCGCAAGCTGGTGTTAATCTCAAGGTAAGCTCGGAAACTTCTGATCATCCGGGTGTAGACGCTTTACGATCTGAGGGCAGCGGCTATTGGCGTAATTCAAGCTCCAATACTTACATGAGCGACTATTCGCCATCTTCATTGGCTTTAACCCTTGATCTAGGCGAGCCAAAGACGATCGATAAACTGCATCTTGAAATCCCTAATTCCATTGCGAATATTCAAAAAAATGCGAGAAGATTTGAGGTCTATTACTCCAATGATCTTGAGTCTTGGACAAGTGCGCCTACGCCTTCGGATTCGGCGGACAATTACGACTGGAAGGCACATGGCTGGTCACTCGCCGGCGGTACGGAGACGGAAGGTTTGTGGTCTTATGTCACTTACAACGGGCAGCGCTGGGGTTACGATAACAAGACGTTCCTATATCCATTTACAGCCAGGTATGTGATGATAAACACGGTGCTGGTTGGCCCGCGAGACAGTCGAACGGATGATAATAGTTCAATGATGGGGCTATCCGGCTTGACCATTTACGGCAAAACTCCGGTAACTAACGTGACTGCGCTGATACCTGCTAAGGACACCTACAGCACATGGGATCAGGTTGCGCCTAAATCTACGAGCATAAGCCTTGCTAATGGGCAGACGCTCACGAGCATAACGAAAGGCGCTGCTACGCTTCGCCCGAATGTGGATTACACGCTATCAGGTGGCAACACGGTTACATTTACACTTCCGTACCTAGTCAAGCTGCCTCTGGGCACAAATGAATTTATGTTTAATTTCAACAACGGTTCCCCGTCCATCTACGCCTTGGATGTAACAGCCCGGGGTTATGGTGCGAACGACAAGACGATCAAGATGAACGCTATCGAAGGTGTATCGCCTTATAATGTTTTGGGTGGTGCCATGGGGACCGACGAACCTGTAGAAGGCGTGACCAAGCGGATCAGAGACGCTTACCACGAATACTACGGCGACCAGCCTCGGGCGACTGCGGCGGACGACCATGTTCAGAGCGTGTGGGACAGCATTTTGCAGAAAAATGTGTTCAAATTGTTTGAATACGGTAGAGGCGTGAATAATGAATTCGCGGATAAGGTTCGCGACGGGGAGTACGGCCACAAGGGTGTTTTTGACTGGAATTTGGGCTATGTGGTTGACGGCGCAGCGATCAATGACAGACAGAGAGTTGAAATTCGCCCTAGCGAAGACTCGACCCATGATTTTACCGCCTACGAAGGAGATCTCGTGAACTATGCATGGATGTGGAATATTCCGGACGGCAATCAGTGGAATCAGTCCAACTTCAGGCATATCTTCCAGTTGAAGGCAACCAATGCTCAAGCAGCGAATACGCTGCCGGGCGGCAACACCAGCGATGAGAACGGCGCTTATATTCTCGCGATGTCGATTTCCGGAACGAGCTCCAGGAACCTTGTTGTCAATCATAACCGATTCGACGGTGATAAGAACCTGCTGACCATTCCGTTACAGGAAATCGACGGCCACTGGATTAAAGTGGAACTGAATGCGCTCATCTCAGATACTGGATGGTTGACGATTAAGATCACGGATACGGTAACTGGCAAAGTATACACCTACGACAGCCCGGATGTGTATCAAGTGTATACGAACTCGGGTGCAACTGACGGAGTAAAGGACTTATGGCGAAGACCGCAAAAAAGCACTACTTTTGAGTCTGAATATGCGGCTACCTTCGATCAATATGAGCGTCCAAAGTGGGGCATTTACCGCAGCTCCAATGGCGGCAACAACTCTGCCTATGACGCGGAGCTTCAGCTTTCCGACATCACTATAAGCAAGGTGGCGACAGGTGTTTCCGCTGTAAACCTTGCACTGAATAAAAAAGCGTATAACGTAGGACCTACGACAGGCGCCAATGCCATCCAATTGGAATCTGCCGGGGCAAATGAATACGGCAATGCCAATAAATTGACGAATGGTGTCCTGCAAGATCCGACCAAGTGGCCAGTAAACAACGTTACCAGTTTGAGCCAAATTGGCAATTATTCATGGCTGGGCACGGACGGCGCGAGAAAAGGCAGCTTCGTCATCGACCTCGGCCAGGCTATGGATTTCAGTCAAATTCGCCTTTTTGCACAGTCCACCCGGTTAAAAGGCGCAACCGTCTATGTATCTGAAGATGCGGGAGACCATGCTTCGGCAGCTGAGTTCGATGCCATGACTTTTACCCAAGTGAACAAACGCACGGAAGACGGCTACACGTTTGCGACAGGCAATACGAATGGTGGCGCAGATTCAGCGGATAGCTCCTACCCGATTGATCTTGGCAAGACGTATCATGCCAGATACATCAAAGTAACGGTAGAGAACGCATCGGGCGGCAATACAGGCACAGATCTAACAGGGCCTCCGCGCCTGACACAAGTTCAAGTGTTTAATGCGCCGACGCCTCCGCAGCACCTTAAAGTTGGAACCAGTGGTTCAACAAAAATGGTAAGCTGGGATGCGAATCCTGCAAGCGAAGGGTTTACAGTTTACAATGGCACGGCAGTGCTTGCAGATGTGCCGGCTGCCATAACAAGCTATGCGTTGCCGAGCAATGTGACCGATTTATCCCAAATCGCCGTAAGATCAAAGGGAACCGATCCGTATTCGCGCAAGTTTATGATTTCGGCGCCGTCCTTACTGGTCGATGCGCAAGTTCAACCGGACAATGGCCCGAAACTGATCAACCTGAAGGTAGACGGCATGGATATCCCGGGATTCTCGCCGGATGAGACCAGTTACACATACAATCTGAATTCATCCATGGCCACATTGCCGGCTATTACAGCGGAAGCGGCGCAAGGTTTCACGGTGAAAGAAATCGTATATCCTGATCATTACAAGACGGATCCGGTAACGATTACGGTCGTGAGTAGCAGTGATGTGACGATCCAAAAAACGTATACTGTGTTATTTGTTTTGCCTGGCGGGGAACCATTGACGTTCCCGCTTCAGAATCATCCATACACGAAGAATTCATCCGTTTCATTATCGGGTGCCAACGGCGCCGGATCCCAGGCGGAATGGCCCGCAAGTGTGACGGGATACGCACAGCTGAACGGGACTACAGCGGTAGGCGATGATGTGACATTCACGTTGAGTGACATCCCGGCAGGCACATATAAGGTGCTGTTTGGCTACAAATCCAACAATAATCGTGCCACTGTGCAGTTATCGATTGACGGTGCGAACCAAGGCAATCCGGTAGACGAGTATGCAACCGCACAGTCCTACCCGATTCAGGATCTTGGCCAGATCGCATTTCAATCCGCTGGCGACCATGCATTCAAATTTACGATGATGGGGGCGACCGGCAGCGGCCGAACCGCTACGTTCTCCTTTATTCAACTTGTACCACTAGATAGCGTGGAGCAGCCGATTTTTGTAGAATCATTAGCGCTGAACAAGGGCAGCTTGACCGTCTACCAAGGCGCAACCGAGCAATTAGTAGCAACTGTATTGCCGGTTAATGCAACGAATAAGGCAGTAGCCTGGCAATCAAGCAATCCTGCTGTTGCAACTGTGAATGAGTATGGCTTAGTTACAGGCGTAGGAGCAGGCCAAGCGGTAATCACCGCAACAATTGGCAGATTTACCATTGAGAGTGCGGTAACGGTGATTGCTTCAGAAGTCCCTGTTATAGTGAGCATTGCACCGATTAACATCATAACCAAGACTGGCACGGCGCCTGAGTTGCCGTCAGTCGTCACCGCGGTTTATAGCGATAACTCGGCTCAACAACTGGCTGTCACTTGGGACGCCATTGATGAATCCCAGTATGCAACCGCAGGTATATTTCACGTATCGGGAACGGTCGCGGGTACTTCCTTAAAGGCAGACGCAACGGTTGCGGTTACAGAATCAGGTTTGGCTCAACCGCCAGTTTGGCCAAGTCAATCCAGTTTGACCGTTTCTACTGTGGGAGAAAGAACGGCGACGTTGCATTGGACCGCTGCGGAAGCAAGCAGAGGTATAGCTGGTTATACGATTTATAGCGTAGTTGGAGCTGTGTATAAGGAATATGCTTCGGCAGGAAATGTTCTCGCGTATCCGTTGACAGGGTTGACGCCGGACACTCCGTACACGTTTGCTATTCAGGCTGTCGACGTAGACGGATCACGGAGTGATTACGGACCGAAAGTCAGCTTCAAAACGCAGTTTGTTGATTCATCGTCCCCTTCCAGTCCAGCACCGGTAGGAACAAGCCCAGGCAGCACAACACCGCCTGCTTCGGGTTCAACCAGCCATAACGGCAACATCGATCTGGAGAAAGACGCGAAAGTAACGAAAGAAACAAAAACTGATGGAGCAACGGTAACCCATGTCGTCGTCGATGCGGATAAACTGGAAAACGCCCTGGCTAATCCGATCGTGAAAATCGATGTGAAGGGCGATGATGCCACTGTGAACGTGGGGCTGCCGGGCAATGCTATCCGGAATGCGATTGGTAATCGAAGCAGCTCGGTTATTCAGATTCAAGCGAATGGCGTAAACTACGAATTGCCAGCCAGCTTGTTTACGAATATCCCCAAAGATTCAACCGTAAGCATCACGATTTCGAAAGTATCCGGCAAAACGGGAGATGACGTTGGCGCAGCGGTGGATCGCTTGAACGCTAAACAAGTCATTTCGAACCCGATCGCCTTTACGGTTTCGGTCAACGGGGCAGAAATGACAGATTTCGGTGGCACATATATCGGCCGTACGATACGTTTGGGGACAATGACCGTTGATCCGAGCAAAGTAACGGCGGTTTGGGTCGATGGGAACAACCAGATCCACTTTGTGCCGTCACTCATTACAACGAACAACGGGATTTCCGAAATTACGATTCGTTCGCCGCACAACAGCACGTATACCGTCATCCAATCCGGTCAATCGTTTACCGATTTGCAAGGACATTGGGCGAAGACTGATGTCGAACTCTTGGCGAACAAACGGATCGTGGTCGGTAAGACAGCTGCCGGCTTTGCACCGGACAGCCAGGTTACAAGGGCTGAATTTGCAGCGATGCTGGTTCGCTCCCTTGGACTGGTTGAAACGAAGGCAAGTGGATTCAGCGATGTGCAAGCGAGCGACTGGTTCGCCGGAGCCGTAGGCACAGCGAAGAAAGCCGGATTAATCGATGGTTATGAAGACGGCAGCTTTAAGCCGAATGCGAATATCACCCGTGAGCAGATGGTAGCGATGTTGATGCGGGCGATGAAAGTGGGCGGCAAGGAAGTCAAAGGCGACAACACGTTATTAAATGGGTTCGCCGATCGCTCGGAAATCGGTGACTGGTCGAGAGCAGCCGTTTCGCAGGCGCTGGCGACGGGTCTCATTCAAGGCGTATCAGAGAACATTTTCGCTGCGAATGAGCTTGCGACGCGGGCTCAAGCAGCCACAATCCTGAAGCGTATGCTGCAATCACTGCAATTTATTAACTGATTCACTCCCAGACCGCCAAGCTTGCTTGGCGGTCTTTTGCATGATTGGAAGTGCTGGAATGAAGGGGATTATTGGAAATTACAGCCAACCATAAAATACCACATATTCCAATTTAATTGTTTAGCGTAAGATTATTTTTGTAAGCGCTTGCGATATAGGGGTGGAAGACGTTCTGCCTACAGCATCCTTCGTTTCTATCTGACCAAATCTAATGTTGGAGGAATATGATATGAAGAAAAGTTATAAAGGCATGATGGCGGGAGTCGCGCTGCTATCGACGATCACATTCAGCGCAACGGCATTTGCCGGAACGGTTACAATGAATTCGGACGGCCCGAATACGGGAAAATCAGCATTGGAAATTTTCAAGCAATACTTCGGACCGAGCCCTGTTGACGGGCCTACGGATTCTGTGCACATTCGTGAAACGACTTCTGCGAGCGTCGGAAATGTATTCAATTTCCACTTGAATGATAGCGGCGATTATGATGGCGACAACACCGACCGCCAACGGGTGGAGCTCAAAGGCTATGACAAATCGCCGGATAACGTTGTGGCCAAGCAAAACGAAACAGTCACCTACAAATGGCTTTTCAGAGTCATGAACGACTTCGGACAATCATCGTTTTGTCATATTTTCCAGATTAAAGCGAAAAATGGGACGGAGGAAGCCGATCCGATTCTCACTTTTACCTTGGATGGGAATAACCTCGTCTTCCGCCACAGCCCGAACGGTCCGCTTACTACGCTTGCGCAAACTCCAAAGTCCAATATCGTCGGCAAGTGGGTGGAAGCAACAGTCAAATTCAAGGCTAGCGACAGTGGTAGCCTGAGTATGACACTGAAAGACGTATCCAGCGGCAATACACTCATGTCCTATAGCGGCACTAAGGATATGTGGAGAAGCGGGGCGGACATCGTCCGACCGAAGTGGGGAATTTACCGTAAAATCACAACGGGCATGCCGACAGCTGACATTCAATTCGCTAATTTCCAGATCATTAAGTAGAAGCTGCGATGATTGGCAAGAAGATTTTAAATAAAACACAGCAGACCATAAAATACCACATATTCCAATTTCGATAGCTATCGTAAGATTAATTTGTAAGCGCTTGCGACTTGTAGACGGAAGACGTTCCGGCTATTGATTTATTTTCTATCTGACTATTTATTTGGAGGGAAGATAATGAAAAAACGCTTAAAATGGATCACACTGAGCACCACGCTTGTTAGTTCATTTGTTATTGCAACAACGGTTTATGCTTCTACGGTAACGATTAATTCCGACGGGCCGAATACAGGATTAAGTGCTTTAGCGATATTACAGCAATATCTGGGATCGGATCCCGTAGACGGACCTACCGATTCTGGCCATTTATATGAATCGACTTCCACGCACGTCGGCAATGTTTTGCAGATTAAGGTCGGCACCGCTTCGGACACGGCAGCTTTGGACGGCAGCAATACAGATCGCCAGCGGGTTGAAATGAAAGCCTACAAGAGCTCTCCAAGTAATGTGAAGGCAAGCCAAGGGGAGACCACCACCTACAAGTGGCAGTTTAGAGCCGTGAGCCCATATCCAATGCCGCCATCAGGCAACTTTCATCATATCTTCCAATTGAAGGCGCAGGACGGGGATGATGGAGCACCGATTTTGACCTTCTCGTTGGAGGGGGGGTATCTCAAATTCCGACACAGTCCTATCGGCGCCACGATGGACCAAGTGGAGACCTTAGCGCAGACAGCTTTCTCCAATATTGACGGCCAGTGGGTGGAAGCATCCGTCACCGTCAAGCATACGGATAGCGGTTCCATCAACATGACACTGAAGAAATTGGATGGCACCGTGCTCATGTCCTACAGCGGCACCAAGGATAACTGGCGGGAGGGAGCTACCATTAATCGGCCGAAGTGGGGCATTTACCGCAAAATTTATGACAACATGCCGGAAGCGAAAATTCAATTCGCCAACATTCAAATTATCAAGTAAATCAAGGAGCCTCCAAAGGTGATCCAACGGCGTTCACATGTGTGAACGCCCGTTCGTTTGCACATCACGACTTTGGAGTGGAAGGAGCAAAACAACACATGATTGCATCGAAGCGAATAAAGAAAATTATCTCTGTCGGACTGGCATTGGCCGTTGTGCTGGAACTGGCACCATGGCCAGGCGCAATGCTTTCGAAAGCTGCTGCCGCCACGCAACAAGATATCCTGGATCCGGCTTTTATCGCCAGCCATGGCGGTAACTCGGTGACGGTTCAAGCGGATCCGAACCGATCACCTTATGATGTTTTTGGTGAAGCATTTGGGACTGACAACCCGGTGGAAGGCGCAACTAAAACGGCGCGTGCCATCATGGGCGAGGAAGCGGCGCGACATGTGGCCAATTATTATGATCCGGTCTTGCGAAAAGACGTATTCAAGGTGGAAGTTAACGGAAGTGATTGTCTCTCCTGTTATTTGCATAATGCGACTTACAATAGCGAGACAGGGACTTGGTCTGGCGGCAATGATGACCGCCAACGCATTGAAATCAGACCGCCGGAGGAAAGCCGGGATCGCATCGGCCTTGAGAATGATATTACGGCGTATCATTGGAATCTCAAAATTGACAAAGATATTCCGAAGCCGGATGGCTTTTTTCATATTTTTCAGTATAAAGCTTACAATTCGCTGGGGGCAGGCGTTCAAGATTTGCCGCTTCACGATAAGGCTAACTTCCCTAATTTCTCAAGTTCGGAAGACGGCAATCCGATCCTGACGTTTACGATTTCCTCTTCAGCGAAGCAGAACCTCGAATTCCGGTACGCGGATATCGGAACGGATGCAGGTCAGGAAACGCTGGCCAGCATTCCATTAGACAACATCAAGGACAGATGGCTCGATATTACGGTGAAAATTTTGAATTCCGAATACGGTTGGGTCACGATGCAGATGAAAGATGCGCTGACGGGCGAGGTGCTGATGGCGTATGATGACCCTGACCGGGTGCTGGACGTTTGGCGCAGACCGGAAATTAAATACAACGGCAACACATTCGAAGGGCCATATCCGGCGATACCGAACATGATCAACCGTCCGAAATGGGGGATTTACCGGAAAGCGGATAAATCCAACCCGAACGTGAAGGATGCCAAAATCTATCTTTCCGATATCACGCTGTACAAAGCAGCTGCTGACGTGTCACCCGTGAATTTGGCTTACGGCAAAAAGGCGTACAATTTTGGCGCTACATCAGGTAATGCCATGCAACTGGCGAATGCGCACGCTGAGCGACTTGTCGATGGTGTCCAAATCGATCCGGTTGTGTATTCGAACTTAACGGCAGTGCCTCAAGACAACAATTCTGCCTTGGGCGATCTGAGCTGGATCGGTACGGAGAGCTCCAAGAAGGGGTCCGTTGTCGTGGATCTCGGGAAGAAGATGACCTTCAGTCAGCTCAAGCTTTTTATGAAAACAGCCCGGCTCAAAACAATGAATATGTGGATATCGGACGATGAGACCGATCATACAGAGAGCACGTTGAATTCGATTCCATTCAGCGCAAGCCCGGTTTTTACGTACAGCGGCCCGAACAGCGGAGGCGAAGATACGGCGAATAAAACATATACGATTGACTTAGATACAACGTACTCATCCCGTTACATTAAGCTGTATGTTGAGAATGGTTCAGGCTCCAATAGCGCAGGGACAACAAATGGCATTCCCACCTTCACGATGACGGGGCCGCCACGCATTACTGAACTCGAGATCTATAACGCTCCGCAAAAAGCGAAAAATGTTCAAGTCGCGTACACGACGGGTTCGCAAGCGACGATTTCGTGGGATGATGTGCCGTCCGATCATTTTGTCATTTACGATAACGGCAAAGTATTGGTCGACAATGTAGAAGGAAATAGCTACACCTTTACGAATCTTGACCCTGGAGCCGTGTACAATTTATCTGTGCGCAACGTGTACAACGATCCCTATTCCTTCAAGCCGCTGATGTCGGCGGAAAGCGAAGTGCATACGCTGCAAACGGACGGCAGTCCGATTATTCCGAATCCGCCGGCTTCTGCAACCGTTACGGCTTCTACAGATAAGACGATTAGCGTTGCCTGGGAGCCTGTCGCTGATGCGCAAAGCTATCGGGTGTCCCTGGTGACGGACGCTGTCGAACGCATTGTAGCGGACGAGTATGCAGGCACCTCGTATAAGCTAAAGGATTTAGCGCCGGGCACCTCGTATCAAGTGAAAATCTATGCGATTCGCAGAGGAGCGTTATCCGCCCAAGCTGCCCAAGCCTCAGTGGTAACGGCCGGTATTCAGCACGGATCGGACAATTTGCTCTATAACAAGGAAGTCCAGTATCCAAGGGTGTGGAACGATGATACCAGCAGCTACAGCGCAAGCAAAGCGCTGGACAACAACGATGGGTCGCGATGGGTGGCGTTAAAAGGCTCCACCACGGCCTGGATGATGGTGGACATTGGGGCCGTTACACCGGTCAATACGCTGGAATACTACAGCTATCAGAACAAGCTGAAGAAAGTTTCGTTTTACTACGCGACCGACGGAGATGCTTTCAAGGATCCGAACAGTGCCAAATGGACGAAAATCGTGACCGATGACCGGGTAGCACAAGGGAAATACGGCAATCCTGCAATCACGCAAATTGCCGAGAGCTTGACGCTGCCGGCGCCAATTCATGCCAGATACATCAAGTTTACGGTCGATGAAGTCGATGGGGATATTAATGTCAACGAAGTGAAGGCGTATGGTCCAATCTCATTTACAGGCAATTCAACGCTGAGTGCCTCCAACACGACGGGGACCGGAACGCAGCTGAATTGGACAGGCGCAACAACCACTATACCTGCTGAAAGCTATCAGGTATATCAGGGCGAAGCGAAAGTCGCAACCGTTCCGTCAAACGTATACCAGTTTCAGGTCACAGGCTTACTGCCTGCGACAACGTATAACTTCAGGGTTAGAGCTGTCAATGAGTCTGTCTATGGTGCTGTATATGAAACGCTTGGCGGATTGCCGCTGCAGGTAACGACGCTTGGTGTTCCGGCAGATCCGGATCCTGGTTCGGATTCTGATCCTGATTCAAACACGGACCCTGGTTCAGATACGTACCCGGGTTCAGGTACAGAAACTGGTCCAGGCAAGGGCGCTGAGAGTGGGCACAACATTATTGAAGCGACACTTGTGCCCGGTGAGCAAGCTTACCTGGCGACGATTTCCCCGGCCTCCATCAGCAGCGGCAAGGCAGACAGCACGACTGAGATCCGTTCTGATCTGGGCATTGTGACGCTGCCGGGCAACATGTTTGCAAGCCATGAGCTGAGTGCTGCCAACGAAGTGAAGCTAAAGGTTGCAGCAGCCGACCGCACGTTGCTTTCACCTGCGGTCCGACAGCAGATCGGCGATAGACCTTTGATTGATGTCACCTTACTCGTGGACGGTAAGCCGAAGGGATTCAACGATCCGGCGGCCCCGGTACAGATTGCGATTCCATATAAGCCGACGGCGGAGGAGCTTAGTAATCCTGAGCATATCATGATCTGGTACGTAGACGACACAGGAAAAGCAATTCCTGTTCCAAGCGGGAAGTACGATGCATCCAGTGGAAGGGTGACGTTTACGACCACCCATTTCAGCAAGTATGCGGTTGGATACGTTGAGCGAGACTTTGGGGACTTAAAGGGCTACGACTGGGCATCTCATGAAATTGAAGTGCTTGCCGCCAAAGGGATCATCCAAGGCAAATCGGATCAAAGCTTTGATCCGGGATCTGCGGTTACACGAGGAGAATTCATTGCATTGTTAATGAGGACGTTGAGCTTGTCAGCGAAAACATCGGCAAGCTTTGCCGATGTGCAGGTGTCCGATTTCTTCTATCATGAGGTGCTCATTGCAAAAGCACTCGGTATCGTAAATGGCAAGGAAGAGAATCGCTTCGCCCCGAATGAGCGCATCACCCGTCAGGACATGATGACGATGGTTGCACGGGCACTGAAACAGGCAGGCACTTTGACGGCTGCGGCTGTTCCTACTGCGCTTGAAGGCTTTACGGATCATCAGGCGATCGCCGCCTATGCCGAAGAAAGTATTGCACAACTGCTGAACCACAAGCTGATTCAAGGAAGCGGAAGCCAACTGGAGCCACTGAAATCGGCTACACGCGCTGAAGTCGCCGTTCTCTTGTATCGCATTTATAATCAATAAGCGGAAGAAGGCGCTCTTGACGGAATGTCAAGTAGCGTCTTTTTATTGTCTCTAAATAAAGTGTAAAAAATCACAACCCTGCTGAAGTTTTGCCATCCCCCAAATGAGGTTCGTTGCCTATACTGAGAGCGACAAGATGTTCAATTCGTTCAGGAGTTACATGGATAACTGGAACGATATCAAGGAGGGCAACATGAAATTTGCGAGTGGAAAAGTCAGTGAGATTCAAATCGCTTATATCGGTGGGGGCTCGATGTACTGGGCCAAAAATCTGATTGCGGATTTAGCGCTCGATGATCAGCTTTCGGGGACAGTTCGCTTGTACGACCTCGACTATAACAAGGCACGTCACAATGAGAAATTGGGCAATTCGGTATCCGACTACCCGGAAGCCAATGCCAAGTGGCAGTATAAGGCGTATCCTACCCTGCAAGAAGCGTTGACGGGGTGCGATTTCGTCTTTATTTCTATTTTGCCGGGCACGTTTCAGGAAATGAATTCAGACGTACATGAGCCTGAAAAATACGGCATTTACCAAGCGGTTGGTGATACGACGGGACCGGGCGGGCTTATCCGAGCCTTGCGCACGATTCCGATGTACGTCGAATTGGCGCAAGCGATTGAACGATACTCGCCGGATGCTTGGGTGTTCAACTATACGAACCCCATGACATTGTGCACGCGCACACTCTACGAGGTTTTCCCGAAAATCAAAGCGTTCGGCTGCTGCCATGAGATTTTCGGTACGCAAAGCCTGCTGATCCGCATGCTGAAGGATATGGAGGGGATCGATGGGCTGCACCGCGATCAGATTAAAGTGAATGTACTGGGTCTGAATCATTTTACCTGGATTGATCAAGCGACATATCTCGGTACGGACCTGCTGCCGATGTACAGCGAATTTGTGGATCGCTACTATGAAACAGGCTTCGAGCATAACAAAGACGCCTGGAAGACGAATCCGTACACTTCGGCCAACCGCGTGAAATTCGATCTGTTCCGGCGCTATGGCGTCATTGCAGCTGCAGGAGATCGTCATTTGGCAGAGTTTATGCCGCCTTGGTATTTAAAAAATCCAGACACGGTATATGACTGGAAATTCGGTCTAACTACCGTGCAGAGCCGGATTGAAAAGAACGCGGCTACAGCGGACTATTACGGCAAGCTGCTGTCGGGTGAAGAGAAACTCCCGCTGAAGGCATCCGGCGAAGAAGAAGTGCGGCAATTGAAAGGATTGATTGGCCTGCAGTCGTTCGTAACCAATGTCAATGTGCCAAACGTCGGGCAAATGGAAGGCATTCCGCACGGCGTCGTCGTGGAGACGAATGCCGTCTTCTCGGCAAATAGCTTGCGTCCGGTTTATGCAGGCAAGCTTCCGCTGGCTGTTCATAACCAAGTGCTGCAGCACGCGATGAATCAAGAACTGATTCTTCAAGCTGCACTGAAGAAGGATAAAGCGCTTGCGTTCCAAGCGTTCGTAAGCGATCCGCTGGTAACGATCGGCGTGTCGCAGGCGGAGGAGCTATTTGACCGCATGCTGCACAATACGAAGGCCTACCTGCCAGGTTGGAAGCTGTAAAGGCGGCCTGCGATGAGTACGGGACTTAAGCTGGGAGAAGAGGCCGGCAGAGAAGACAGAACCCAGTCTTATAGCGAAGCGGTCATGATCGATCCAGAGGACGGGCGCGCCGTCAGAAAGATGATTTTCACGTTGGCAGGACCTTCGCTTGTCGAGATGCTGCTAATTAATCTGACACAGATGATGATGATGATTTTTGTCGGACATCTCGGTACGGCGTCTGTCGCCGCCGTTGGATTCACAAGCCAGATCTACGCGCTCATGACCGTGATCTTTGCGGCACTCAATACCGGTACGACCGTGATTGTGGCCCGTTCTGTTGGCAGTGGCCGGCGGGAAGACGCCAATCGGGCCGCGGGGCAATCGCTGCTGCTCGGCACGATGCTTTCCGCCGTCATTATGCTGGTTGGTCTGCTCTTCGTCGGGAAGCTGCTTGGCATGATGGGGGCGGATGCCGCTGTCGTACAGGAGGGGCTGACGTATGCCCGGTTAATGTTTATTTCGGTCGCCTTCTCCAGCGTGTCGTCGTCCTTATCCGCCATATTGCGGGGAGCTGGCGACACACGCACGCCGATGAAAATCAATGTCGCTTCCGCGTATGTATCGGTATCGCTTGGCTTTGTATTCATCTACGGCCATCTTGGTTTGCCGGCATTGGGAACGACCGGTGCCGCTGCCGCCACCCTCACCGTTCAGTTCGGTGCGATGCTGACCTTTCTGTTGGTCATGTTTAGCGGAAAGTTCGAGCTAGCCTTAAGCTGGCGGGACATAAGCCGTTTCGACAAAAAGACGATCGGCCGCATGCTGAAAATCGGCATCCCGGCGAGTCTGGAGCAGCTTGTCATGCGGCTCGGTATCATGACGTTCGTCAAGATCGGCGCAGGACTCGGCACAACAGCGATCGCCGCCTCCCAGTTGGTGACGAACGTGATCGGCCTGTCCTTCATGCCGGGGGCGGCTTTTGCCATCGCAGCCTCGACACTGGTCGGGCAGTCGCTCGGCGTCGGCAAAGCGGAGCTTGCCGAGCGGTACGTGCGGCAGGTCCGCAAGTACGGTATGGCGCTGGCTGCGGTGGTCGGCGCAATCTTTATCGGGTTCGCGCCGCAAATTTTAAGCTTGTACACGAACGACGCCACCATGATCCGCGAAGGCACCTGGGCGCTTCGCATCGTCGGTTGTATTCAGGTGTCCCAGATTTCCCAGTTCATCGTAGGCGGCGCTTTACGCGGAGCGGGCGACACCCGTTACCCGCTCTATTCCACGATGATCGGCGTCTGGGGCGTGCGGGTCGTGCTCAGCTTCGTCTTCGTGTACATTTTCGGCTGGGGCATGATCGGTTTATGGAGTGCAGTCGCTTGCGATCAATTTTTGCGTTCTCATCTCATTTATCTCCGTTATAAACGGATGGCATGGAAAAAACTTAAGGTGTAAGAGAGCGGAAGGAGAAGCCTGATGGCGATTACGTTCGATCCGGCAACACAAACGTTTCATTTGCAAGGAAAAGCATCCAGTTATATTATGCAGCTCGTTTCACCCGGTTATTTGGCGCATGTCCATTGGGGGGCGAAGGTGCGAGGAACGAACATCGGCAGTCTGCTTACACGAAGACGCCGCTGCTCGTTCTCACCGTCAACGGATCCGAACGACCTTTCGCTGTCCTTGGATACACTGCCGCAGGAGTATCCGGCCTTTGGCGGGAGCGACTTCCGCATGCCCGCGTATCAGGTGCAGACCGGGAACGGCTCGACAGTCAGCGAACTTCTGTACGCTTCGCATCGCATATATCCTGGAAAGCTTGGGCTTAAAGGACTTCCCGCTACTTATGTTGAATCGGAAAACGAAGCGGAGAGCTTGGAAATTACACTATCCGACGCAATTATCGGTTTAAACGTCATCTTGACCTACACGGTTTATCATGACATGGATGCGATTGTGCGTTCCGCCCGTTTTGTTTATGAGGGCGAAACGCCAATCAAACTGCTTAGGGCACTTAGCTGTAGTCTCGATTTGCCGCATGCTGAATTCGAGGAACTGCATCTATCGGGCACGTGGGCGCGCGAACGGCATATTGAAAGGCGTCCGCTGAGCGCAGGGGGGACCGTCATTGAGAGCCGTCGCGGCAGCAGCAGCCACTCGCTTAATCCGTTTATCGCACTGCTGTCGCCGGAAGCCGACGAGGATCACGGGGACGTCTACGGCTTCAGCCTCGTATACAGCGGCAGCTTCCTTGCGCAAGCGGAGGTGGATCCTTACGGCACCACCCGAGTTGCGATGGGGATCAACCCTTTCGATTTCAGCTGGCTGCTTGAGCCCGGCGAACAGTTCCAGACGCCGGAAGCGGTGATGGTCTACTCCGCGGAAGGGCTTGGCGGCATGTCGCAGACGTATCATCGGTTGTACCGCACGCGGCTGTGCAGGGGTAGCTTCCGCGATCGCCATCGTCCAATTCTGATCAACAATTGGGAAGCGACGTATTTTCAGTTTAACGCAGATAAAATAGAAGCACTCGCGGTGGAAGGGCGGAAGCTCGGGCTAGAGCTGCTCGTGCTGGACGATGGCTGGTTCGGCAAACGCGACAGCGACGCTAGTTCGCTTGGCGATTGGTTCGTCGACGCTGCCAAGCTGCCTGGTGGCATGGCGGATTTAGCCGAGCGCGTCAAGGCGCAGGAACTGGCCTTCGGCCTTTGGTTCGAGCCGGAGATGGTGTCGCCGGACAGTGAGCTGTATCGTGCGCACCCTGACTGGTGCCTGCATGTTCCGGGACGGCGCAGAACCGAGGGGCGAAAGCAACTGGTGCTCGATTTTTCTCGCCGGGATGTGCGGGAATACATTGTGCAGGCGATTAGCGGCATCTTGACAAGCAGCCCGATCACCTATGTGAAGTGGGACATGAACCGCAACATGACAGAGATCGGCTCGGCGCTGCTGCCGCCTGATCGTCAGCGAGAAACGGCGCATCGGTATATGCTTGGGCTCTATGACGTTCTCGAGCAGCTTACCGCTGCATTCCCGCATGTGTTGTTCGAAAGCTGCTCGGGCGGAGGCGGAAGATTCGATCCCGGGATGCTCTACTACATGCCGCAGACGTGGACGAGCGACAATACCGACGCCGTGGAGCGCTTGAAAATTCAGTACGGCACAAGCCTTGTTTACCCGATTTCTACGATGGGCGCGCATGTCTCCGCTGTGCCGAATCATCAGGTGCACCGCACGACACCGCTGGCCATGCGCGGGCATGCGGCGATGTCTGGCAATTTTGGCTATGAACTCGATTTAACGGCGCTCGGCGAGGATGACAAAGAAGAAATGAAGCGGCAGGTTGCCCTTTACAAGGAGCTTCGTTCGTTGATCCAATTTGGAGCGTTTTACAGACTGCTAAGTCCGTTTGAAGGCAATGAGACGGCCTGGATGTTCGTGTCGGAAGACAAGAAGGAAGCGCTCGTCGTCTACTTCCAGGTGCTTGCGAAGCCGAACCCGCCGCTCAAGAAGCTGAAGCTGAAAGGGCTGGCCGCTGACCTCAATTATCGGGTTACCGATCCGGATGTGCCGGAGGAGCCTGCGGAGCGCTGGGGTGGCGATGAACTGATGGGCGTCGGCCTCCATCTGCCCGTTTGGAAGGGTGACTTCCGAAGCCGACTATATCGTATTCAAGTGGAGGAATGAGCGATGATCAAGCTGCGATTGACAGATTTGCAAGATACAAAGAGCGGGCACGTGCTTCAGGATGTGCTGCCGGGCGCCTATTTGAGCTCGGGCGGCTTGTCGTTCGCCAAGCCGGGGGAGCGCAGTCACACGAATGACGGTCCGGATGGCAGAGACTATCATGTGCATGGGGATTGCGAAGCTTTTATCATATTGCAGGGAAGCGGGACGATGGAGCTGAACGGGGAGCATATCCCCGTCGGTACCGGAGATATCGTCATTGTAGAGCCTGGCGAGGACCACCATTTGAACTCCAGCCTCGAGGATCCAATCGTGACCGTCTGGTGCCATGCAGGCCCATCCCCGCATAAGAACCAACGGAAGGGAGGCGCCGAATGAGCGTTCAACTAACGACCGAGCACCATACCTTTACGGTAACCGGAGAACTTGCTGGAGCGGACATTTCCTTGCTAGGCGAAAAGCTGGAGGATAATCTGCATCTCATTACGATCTGCATACAATCGGAAGCTTCGTTTACACCCGCTCCGCTCCACATCGAGTGGACTCAGCCCGCCTGGGATATTCAGTCAAGCTGGAATCCCGCGATGGACCGCAATCGCAGTTTCAAGGCGGATTGGATGCGCGGCTGGCGCTCGAATGCGGCAGCATCAGCGCCGGTTTACGCGCTGTATAACAGCGCTGGCCGCAACAGGCTTACGTTCGCCTATTCCGATGCGCTGAACACAGTTCAGTATCGGGCTGCGATCAGCGAAGAAACGGCGAATTTCTACTGCCGCATCCAGCTCTTTACAGAGGCGGCCGTGCCGATGCAAGCGTATGAAGCCAAGCTGCTCGTGGATACGCGGGACCTACCGTATTACGAGTGCCTGCAAGGCGTCCAGGCTTGGTGGAGCGCGATGCCGGCCTATACGCCGGCGTTTGTGCCGGAAACGGCAAAAGAGCCGATGTATTCGACTTGGTACAGCATGCATCAGCAGGTGACGGACCGCAAAATTGAGGAGCAGTGCCGCCTTGCCAAGGAACTAGGCATGGAAGCGGTCATTGTGGATGATGGCTGGCAGACGGAAGACCACGGCAGAGGCTATGCCTATTGCGGTGATTGGGAGACGTATGAGGGCAAGTTCCCTGATATGAAGCGCCATGTAGATGCTATTCACGATCTGGGCATGAAGTTTATTCTATGGTACTCGGTGCCGTTTATCGGCAAGTACAGTCAGGTTTGGGAGCGCTTCAAGGATAAAATATTGCGTTACAACGAGAATCACGGCGCCGCTGTGCTGGACCCGCGCTACCCCGACGTGCGCGAATACATCATCGGGAAATATGAAGCGGCTGTCCGGGAGTGGGGACTTGACGGCTTCAAGCTGGACTTCATCGATACCTTCTATTCGCCTGAGCTGCAGCTGCCTTCCACGACGCCAGGCAAAGATTACGAATCGATTCCGGAAGCGGTTGATCGTCTGCTGACCGATTCTATCGCTCGCCTGCGCGAGTTGAAGCCCGAGATTATGGTGGAATTCCGCCAGATGTATATCGGCCCTGCGATGCGCAAATACGGCAACATGTTCCGGGCATCGGACTGCCCGAACGACAGCATTCAGAATCGGGTTCGGACGATCGATTTGCGCCTGCTCTGCGGGGAGACGGCCGCTCATGCGGATATGATTATGTGGCACCCGGACGAACCGGTGGAAAGCGCAGCGCTGCAATTGATCAATATTTTGTTCTCGGTTCCGCAAATCTCGGTGGAGCTGGATCGGGTCCCGGCGCAGCATCTTGCGATGCTGAGACATTGGCTTTCTTTTTATAAAAAGCATCGGGATCTGCTCTTGGAAGGCCGCCTGACGCCACGCAATCCGGAACTGCTGTATCCGGTCGTGCAATCCGTGCGCGGCGATCAAGGCATTGTCGTGACGTATCATGATCGTCTAGTACCGCTGGAAACGGGCGGTTCCGAACGGACTTGGTTTGTCGTCAATGGCAGAAGAGAGGACGGTCTGTACGTAGAAGTGACAGGGGACGAACCCGCCAAGGCGCGAGTTGAGATCGCCGATTGCTGCGGCAATGTGCTTCACACGGACCTCATGACGCTGGCGAAAGGGATTCATCCGCTTGCTATTCCGGCTTCCGGGCTGGCAACAATTCAGCTTGACTATACAACGGCTTAACTTGCCAAGGGGGAAAACTGCGATGGTATACAAAGCAAATGAAAGCCGATATAGCGAGATGCCTTATCGGAAAACGGGGAAAAGCGGACTGAAGCTTCCGCCGATTTCGCTTGGCCTCTGGCATAATTTTGGGGGAACGGATTTGTTGGAGAACAGCCGCGCGCTGGCGTGCCGCGCTTTCGACCTAGGCGTTACACACTTTGATTTGGCGAATAATTACGGACCGCCGCCGGGCTCGGCGGAAGAAACCTTCGGCCAGATCTTGAAGAAAGACCTGCATCCGTACCGCGATGAGCTGATTATTGCTTCGAAAGCGGGATACCGGATGTGGGAAGGCCCTTATGGGGAGCGCGGCTCCCGGAAGAGCATGCTGTCGAGCCTGGATCAAAGCTTGAAGCGGATGGGGCTCGAGTATGTGGATATTTTCTATTCGCACCGATTTGACGCGGAAACGCCGCTGGAAGAAACCATGGGCGCACTGGATCAAGCTGTCCGTCAGGGCAAAGCGCTCTATGTCGGCGTATCCAACTACAATGCGGAGCAGACAGCGGAGGCCTCGGCTATTTTGAAGCGTCTTGGCACACCGTTCGTCATTCATCAGGTGCATTATTCCATGTTTGAGCGCAGATTGGAGCAAGGGCTTCAGGATGTTTTGACAAGCGAAGGCATTGGCTCCATCGCTTACAGCCCGCTGGCGCGCGGCCTGCTCACCGATCGGTATCTCAAAGAGATCCCGGCGGATTCCCGTGCGGCGGGAGGCAGCGTTTTCCTGCGTCCGGAAGACATTACGGAGGAGAAGCTTGGCAAATCGCGCAAGCTGAATGTGCTGGCCGCAGAGCGCGGTCAAAGCTTGGCGCAAATGGCGCTTGCGTGGGTGCTGCGCAAAGGGCTCGTCACGTCCGCGTTGATCGGCGCGAGCAAAGTGCAGCAACTGGAGGACAACATTGCGGCCATTCGTAATTTACATTTTACCGATGAAGAGTTGACCCTTATCGACCGCATTTTGGCCGAATAAGCAAGGGAAGCTTGACAACGAGCATCAGCACCGAAAGAACGATACCGTTCCTTCGGTGCTGCATGCCTTTTAAGGCATTTACGCTAAGGAGGCGCTAAACAACAATGGCTGATCTAACGAAAGAAACATTTACTGAACAAATCATGCAGATGCACGTGCTGGACACACACACCCACCTGGTCGGGGATCGGCTGTGCGCAGCGGATTTCTGGGAGATCGCGCATTATTTCTGGCTATTCCGCGAAATGCAGGCGGCGGGGTATCCGGGGAATGCCGCCGAGCTGCCGGAGGAGGAGAGGATCACAGCCTTCTTGGGCGCTTATAAAGCGACAAGAAATACGCTGATGAATATCGCGTTTACGCATATTTGCCAAGATCTGTATGGCATTGAGCCCAAGGATCGCGAGTCTGTGCTGGCGCTTGATGCTGCCATCCAACAGTCGTCGCAGCAGGCGGGCTGGGCGCAATCGGTCGCCGATCGCATGCATGCGCGAGGGTTCGTTGTGAACATTCCGGAACATGCCGACTTTCAAGGCATGCGGGAGCCGGCCATCCTCCTTCCGCGCATCGACGGCAGGATTGGCGAATGGACCCGCACGGTGGCTGCCTCAAGCGATCCTGCCAAGTCTTTCGCGGACATTCGCGAAGCGCTGGCAAGCTTACTCGATGCGTATCAAGCGATGGGCTGCCGGGGAATCATGACGACCTTGCCACGGCTTGCGCTCAGCGCGAATCAGCCGATCAGCCTTGCGCCGGGCTGCAGCCGGGACGAAGTGATGGTCCAACTGCTGCACGAGATCGGCGCCGGAGCTGCGCAACGAGGCATGCTCGTCCAGCTCTTCCTTGGCGTGGAACGCTCCTGGTGCGGCACCGCTGTGCCGGCGAACGATCCGGAACGGATCTTGAAGCTGACCGCGCTATTCGAGCGGTACGCGTGTCCGTTCGAGCTCGTCGTCGCTTCAGAGATCAACAATCTGGACATCGTGCAGGCGGCGTGGAACTTCCCGAATGTGCATGTTGGCGGCCATTGGTGGTTCAATTTCCGATCCAGCACGTATCGGGACAGCATGCAGTACAGACTAGAGGCGCTGCCGGCGATAAAAAGCTCGCTCATCGTCTCCGACGCCCGCTGTATCGAATGGAGCTACGGCAAAATTAAGGTTATTAAGCGGTTGGCAAGCGAGTTTTTGTGGCAGCAGATCGAGGCTGGCTGGATTGAGCAAGAGACTGCGCTGCAGATTGGCGAAGACTGGCTGTACCGGAGCGCCGCCAAGCGCTACGGCTTGGAGGCATAGCGCCTAAACTTGCCCTGCAACGCATCCAATTTTATGGGAAAAGTTGAAGTCCCTCCCTCCGAACGAAACGGAAATGGCAAATTTGTCCTGAGTGATAGGGGGGAGAGAAGAGGGAGCAAGCTTCTGACTTGTTATATCGAACGGGAAGATGTGACGGTTGCCACGGCGCTTATTTGCTCAAAAACCTGCGAAATCTGGCCGATTTGGCCCAAATAGCAGCTGCTGCAACCGTTAGCCTTGGAAAAGTGACGTTTGGCGCCAAATAAGCGCTAGGGCACCCGTTAGCGATGAGGTGCTAGACCCGCAAGAAACAGCTCGCAAGATCGCGGGCCAGTTACGGCCTCCAAAGCTGCAAAAAAGCAGGAAATTCCCTCCATCCTCCCCTGTTTGGATCCAATTCCTGCGAATCAGCAGGAATTTTTGGTGAGACCCTCTTTTCGAGCGGACTCAGCTCCAAAAACCTGCTTTATCGCAGGCATTTTGGAAAAAACGCCTCTTGTGTGAAAAATTCCAGCATTTTCGCAGGAATTCCTGCGCCCACCGCTCTCCACCTCCACAGCCCCCTGATAGTTAGCCAATCTTTCCCCCCGTTTCCCCTGATATAACCGCTCTTGCACCGTTAGACTGCCGATCATGGAGATAGCGAGCTAAGCAGTTGCTCGGCAAGTACCTCCGCGAAGCGCTCTATACCGTTCGCAAACGCTCCCGTCCTTGAAAGGACTGCGGAGCCGTATATTTTTGAAGCGGAATGAATGCCCTTTCCTTGATCGTAAAAAAACACAATTCGCAGTAAGTTTCACCATCGCTGACTCCCGCTATCCCCTGTAAGATGAAGAAGTAATCATGCTGCAGCATGCACGAAGGGGAGGAGAATATGGCCAGTAAAATTCAGGCATCCGATCGAAGTATGTATACGTTCTCAACACAACGACAGAAGTGGGCTTTCATGCGAAAGCATTGGCCGATCTACGTTATTTCCATTCCGGGAATTATTTATTTCTTGCTCTTTAAATATATCCCGCTGTTCGGTTCCATGATCGCCTTTCAGAACTACAACATCTTCAAAGGAATTAAGAACAGCCCGTGGGTGGGGCTGGACAACTTTCATAGGATGTTCCAGTACACCGAGTTTTTGCAGATTTTAAAAAATACGATTCTGATCGGTTTGTACGATTTATGCTTCGCTTTTCCGGTTCCGATCATACTGGCGCTGCTGATTAATGAATTGCGCCTTATGGCTTACAAGCGTATCGTTCAAACCGTGGTGTATATGCCGCATTTCTTGTCTTGGGTTATCGTCGGCGGAGTCGTCGTCGGGGTATTGTCGCCTTCAACGGGGATTGTCAATCATGTTCTGGGCCTCTTCGGGATCGATCCGATCTACTTTCTTGGGGAAAATGAATATATTCGACCGATTCTCATCGCTTCCGGCGTTTGGAAGGACAGCGGCTGGGGGACGATTATTTATTTGGCGGCGATGGCCGGCATTAATCCCGATTTGTACGAAGCCGCTCAGATTGATGGAGCAAGCCGGCTGAGGCAAGTGACGGCAATTACACTTCCAAGCATCTTGCCGACCATCGTCATCCTGTTTCTGCTGCATATCGGAAACTTTTTGGATTTCGGTTTCGAACGCGTATTCGTTTTCTTGAATCCATTGAATAACCAAAATGGGGAAATTATCGATACTTTCGTTTATCGAGCGGGGCTTGTTGACCGCCAATACAGCTACACGACGGCGATTGGGTTGTTCAAGTCCGTTGTCGGCTTAGTGCTGATCATGACCAGCAACATATTCAGCAAAAAATTAACGGGCGAAGGCTTGTATTAAACCGGCATTGACAGGAGGATTTCGCCGATGATTATGACAAGAGGGCATAAAATTTTTAATATTGTAAATATTGTTCTGCTTGGGCTCTTGGGCTTAAGCATGATTCTCCCCCTGCTTAACATTATTGCACAGTCGTTCAGCAACAACGTGGCGATTAATGCCGGAAAAGTAGGGATATGGCCGGTTGGCTTTACGCTAGGCAGCTATAAGCTGATTTTGAATGATCCGACGATTTGGACCGGCTTTCGCAACAGTGTGATCATTACAGTTTTCGGGACGTTGATCAATCTGTTCATGACGACAACGCTTGCTTATCCGCTATCCCGACCGGAGTATTTGTATCGAAAAGTTATTCTGATTATGGTTTTGATTACGCTCATTTTCAGCGCACCATTGATTCCGAACTATTTGCTGGTCAAGCAGTTGGGCCTCCTGGATACGTTATGGGCGTTGATGCTGCCGATGGCGATCAGTTCGTTTAACTTGTTCGTCATGCGATCCTTCTTCGTCAACCTGCCCGTCGAGCTGCTCGATTCTGCAAAAATTGACGGGTGCGGAGAGTTCCGTGTATTGTGGAAGATCGTGCTTCCGTTATCCAAGCCGGCCATGGCGACAATGGGGATCATGTATGCCGTTGCGCACTGGAATCGGTATGCCGAGGCCGTGTATTACATCAACGTACGGGAATGGATCCCCTTACAGGTGCGGCTACGGGAAATTGTATTCACCGATCAGTTCGGCCAGTCCGACGTCACTTCGGAGCTGCTGATGTTTCTATCGCCAGAGGGGATTAAAATGGCTGTTATCGTCGTGGCTACCTTGCCGATTCTCCTGGTATATCCCTTCCTGCAAAAGCATTTCATTCAAGGGATGATGGTTGGTTCAGTAAAGTCATAATTTATATAAAACACAAAAAAATACATGTTCATCGTAAAATTACCAATCCTCAAGCTTTCGACATCTAGGTAAGATGAACTTGGAAACGCGTTCATCCACACTACGCTCAGAAAGAAGGGGTTCCTTTTGAAAAAGACAGCAGGGATCGTACTTGCAGGATTGCTGACCGTCAGTACCGTTTTGGCAGGGTGTTCTACCAGTTCTCCCGCAAGCTCGTCGCAGCCGGCTTCGGCGGCTGCGACGGAAGCGGCGAAAAAGCCGCCGACGAAGTTCTCGATTTCTTTTCCGACCACATCGAATACGGGCTACCACACCCGGGTCGACATTAACAGCGACAAGTGGGTTAAGAAATTGGAAGAGCTTACGAACACGGACTTGACTGTCAAGGTCATCGAAGTGAGCAAAATGGGCATCATGTTTGCAAGTAACGATATTCCTGATGTTGTGGGGAGCTTGGGTACTGCGACCGATAAGGCGATGTCGGGCTCCGTCGAAGCGGGAATGTTCATGCCGCTGGACGATCTACTGAAGAAAAATGCGCCGAATTTGATGAAGAACGTGCCGAAGGAAGCTTGGGAAGCGGTTTCGTACAATGGCAAAATTTACGGCATTCCGAACTGGCTCAACAATCCGTCCCGACGCACAACGTTCATTCGAACAGATCTGCTGGAGAAAGCGGGACTTCAACCGCCGAAAACCGTTGACGAGTTTCTGAACGTGCTTCGCAAGTTCAAAGAGATGGGAGTCAAGTATCCGTACGGCGGAAGGGAAAACCTGAAGTACGCCGACACGATTCTCGGCGCATACGACGTGCTGCCCTATAAGGAGCAGTTTGAGCTGGTGAACGGTCAAGTTGTGCCGAAATTTTTTGATGTCGAGAATATGACCAAAGCTTTAAGCGTATACAAAACGATGCTTGACGAAGGCTTGATGGCGAAAGAGTTTGCAACGGTCTCGTCAACGGACTGGCTCAAGTCGATTCGGGCGGGAGAAGTAGGCATTTGGTCATCCAATCTCGTCTCCTTGAACGACTTCCGGACGAATATTCCAAATGCGGTGCAAGGCGCCAAGGTCGATGTCATCCCATCGCCGATCGGGCCTGAGGGCAAAGGCGGCTATCTGATGTACTTGCCGGTGACGAGCGCGCACTATATCAACAAGAACGTGAAGCCGGAGACAGCAGCGGAGATTGTGAAGTATTTTGAATGGATGTCTTCGGATGAAGCGTACAAGTTCTTCACTTACGGCGTTGAAGGGGATACGTATACGGTTGTTGATGGTAAAATCAATTATAAGGAGCCGACCACGAAGGAAGGTCTGGAAGAGCAGGACTTCCGAGGCACGCTGCATGCAGCCCATGAGAGTACCGTGAACAGGTTGAAAATGCAGACGGACCCGAACGGCCCTTACATTTTGAATGCGTTTGATACAATTTTGGCGAAGGAAGGGCTCTCCGGAATCGGATTTGCGCCGGATCTCGAAGCGAATGCGAAGTTCCCGGACGCCGCATCGCCAGGCTCAGACGCACCTCCGAAGATCATTATTGATCATATGATTAAAATGATATACGGGAAAGAACCGATCTCCGATTGGCCGAAGGTGATTGAAGAGTACAAGAACAAAGGCGGCAACGAGATTATTAAAGAAGCAACAGAGCGTTACAACGCCAAGAAAGGTGTATTGCATCTCGGCAAGTTGTAAAGGAAAGGCGCCAATCGAAAAATAAGACAACCGAGCATAAGGAATTACATACAAAAATTATTGAAACAACCTAAAATAAAGATGTAATGTAATCGTTTTCAAATATAAGGAAAGCAGGGGTTGTATGAAAAAAGTTCTTAGTCTCTCCATGGCCGTTATGCTCACGGCTGCTGTGCTTCCGGCTTGTTCATCGAGTGGAAGCTCGAGCAGCGGCTCGTCCGCTCAGCCGTCGGCCAGTTCGAACGTCAAGAAAGAGCCGACGAAGTTCTCGATGGTGCTTCCGACAACCGTCAGTACAGGTTACCATACGAGGGTTCCTGATATTAACAAGGATAAATGGGTGCTGAAGCTGGAAGAGCTGACGAACATGGATGTCGATCTCAAGGTGTTGGAGGATTCCAAATTCGGCTTGATGTTTGCAGGCAATGACATTCCGGATGTTGTTGGCAGTATTGGGGGGCCAGGCAGCAAATCCATGTCGGGTTCCGTTGAAAACGGCGTGTTTATGCCGCTTGATGATTTGCTCAATAAGTATGCGCCGAATTTGATGAAGCAAATTCCGAAAGCGGCTTGGGACACCGTGTCCTATCAAGGCAAAATTTACGCTGTTCCTGAGTTCTTAAGCAATCCTTCCCGTCGCGGCACGTACATTCGTACCGATTTGCTGGAGAAGGCAGGCCTTCAGCCGCCGAAAACGGTGGATGACTTCTTGAATGTTCTCAGAGCTTTCAAGAAAATGGGCGTCGAGCAGCCGTATCAAATGCGTGAAAACTTCAAATATGCCGACGTCATTCTCGGCGCATTCGATGTTCTTCCGTACAAAGATCAGTTCGAGCTTGTGAACGGCCAGGTCGTACCGAAATTCTTCGATGTTGAAAATATGGAAAAAGCGCTTACCGTCTACAAAACGATGTATGACGAGGGCTTGATCTCCAAGGAGTTTGCAACAATCTCCTCGTCAGATTTCGGCAAGAGCATCGAATCTGGCAAAGCGGGCAGCTGGTCGCAGAATGGATCAGGGTTGCCTGGCTACCGTACGAAGATTCAACAAGCGGTTCCTGGATCGAAAGTTGATATCATTCCATCGCCGCAAGGGCCGGAAGGAAAGGGTGGTTATTTCTACTACTCCCCGGTGATTCGCTCCTTCTTCATTAATAAAAATGTGAAGCCTGAGAAGGCTGCGGATATCATTAAAATGTTCGACTGGATGGTGACGCCGGAAGCGGAAACCTTCTTCTCCGTAGGGATCGAAGGCGATACCTTCACGAAAGACAGCAGCGGTGCCATCAACTACAAATTCCCGAAAACAGCCGAAGAGACGGATGAAGAAGGCTGGCGCAGCGGCACGCTGTGGGCCGTGCACGATTCCACCTACAACAAGATGAGACTGCAGCTTGACGACAACGGCAAAGCAACGCTTAAAGCGTTCAATGACGTTCTGTCGAAGGAAGGTTTGTCCGGCATCGGGTTCTATCCGGAGCTTAGCACATTCTCCAAATATCCGGATTTGGCCGCTCCACAGCCTGACGTTGGGCCGAAAGTGGTCGTCGATCATATGATTAAAATGATTTACGGCAAGGAGCCGATTACGGACTGGCCGAAGGTCATCGAGGAATATAAGAGCAAGGGCGGCAACGAAATTATTAAAGAAGCGACGGATCGCTGGAACAAGAAGGAAGGCGCGGTCCTGATTAATAAGTAAGGAAGAGAGCCCGGGACATCCATGCCCGGGCTCTTCCTGATATTGGGCGCAAATCGTAAAAAAAGACATAGCAGCGTAAGAATTCGCCTTCTAGATTCGTTGCAATATTTTATAATGAAGGCAAGATTCGACAGAGAGGTGTGTGACGGTGATGGCGAGATTTGCAGAACGTATGCTTCCGGCTCCGCGCGAAGGCGGTTTTCGTATGGAGGGATACTGGGTATGGTGCGGATCGGTTATCCAAGGCGAGGACGGACGGTTTCACATGTTTGCCTCTCGATGGCCCAAAACGCTGCCGATGCATCCGGGCTGGCTGGTTGCATCCGAGATTGTACGGGCTGTATCTGATACGCCGGAGGGGCCGTACAGGTTTGAAGAGGTTGTTCTGCCCGCCAGAGGTGCGGAATATTGGGATGGCCGCAGCACGCATAACCCGCATATTACGAAGCATGGCGACCATTATCTGCTGTATTATATGGGCTCGACACATCCGTTAATGGAGCCGACGCCTGGCGATGGGTTCGGACTGGACGATCCGCGCTGTATCGTCGCGCGCGCGAATAAAAGAGTGGGACTGGCGACAGCCACGAGCGTCTATGGTCCGTGGAAGCGTATGGATCAACCGATTCTTCCGGTTCGGCCAGGACATTTCGACAGCTTCCTGACCTCCAATCCGGCGCCGTGTATTCATGAGGACGGTTCGGTGCTGCTTATCTACAAAGCGCGCAAGTACGAAGGCATTGTGCATGGCGCGATGACGATCGGAGCGGCTCAGGCGGATCATTGGCAGGGGCCGTACCGTGTCTTGTCGGAAGAGCCGATTTTTCCGCCGGCCAAGTTTCATATTGAAGATCCGTTTATTTGGAAAACGGAGGATGGCTACGAATTGATTGCCAAAGATATGGAAGGGACGCTATGCGGAGAGAAGCATGGCGGCATTCATGCCTTTTCATCAAATGGACTGGATTGGCGCTTGGCCGAGGAACCGCATGCTTATTCGCGCACGGTGCAATGGGATGACGGAACGGTACAAACGATGGGCAACCTCGAGCGGCCGTTTTTGCTGTTTCAGAATGGCCGGGCTACGCACCTGTTTGCGGCCGTCGGGGACGGGCCGGGCGGTTTCCGCCATGCAGAGAACACGTGGAACATGGTGATTCCACTTCAAACATAGGGGGATGGACTGAAAATGAAGGCAATACTCGTTGGTTTAGGTTCTGCCGGTTTTAGCTGGTACAAACGCCTGAAAGAAAGAGGGCTGCTCGCTGCGGTGGTAGAAGTCGATCCAGCCATGAAGATCAAAATGGGGGATGATCCGTTTCCGTTTTACACGTCGCTGGAAGAAGCGCTGGAGACGACCCAGGCGGATTTTCTCGTCAATGTGACGTCGCCGATGATGCATACGAAAGTGAATGCGGCCGCTTTTGACCGCGGACTGGCCGTACTGTGCGAAAAACCGATCTCCTTCGATTACCAGGAATCAAAGGAAATTGTGGCGCGAGCGGCTCGGGAGCGACTTCCTTTCATGATTGCGGAGAATTATCGGAGAATGCCTTATATTCGCAAGGCCAAGCAGCTGATTGATGCTGGAGCTATTGGCGCCATATCCTCGCTCGATATTCAGTTCTACCGCTACCATCACGTTCAGCGGCGATATACAGTCCATATTCTTGACGATATCGGCGTTCATCATTTTGATTTGCTCCGCTATTTTACAGGCAAGGAAGGAACGGCGATTCAGGCGAAGTTGTTCAATCCAGTAAACGGCTGGCAGGAGGAGGGCGCGGTTCTAAGCGCGTATGCGTTTATCGAGCTGGAGGGCGGCATTACAGCTGCCTATCAGGCCACGATTGCATCCAAAGGCACGGAAACGCCATGGAGCGGCAATTGGCGCATAGAAGGCACAGAAGGCGCAATCGAAGTAAGAGACAAGGAGATCTACTTGATTCGTGATCACATGGCTGTCAAGGTCGAGGATCTAAGCGGCATTGATGAAACGGATACATTGACGGAATTTCTGGCATCGCTTCAGGAGCATCGCGAATCGGAAACCAGCGGTCAAGATTATCTCAAAACGCAGGCGTTGGTTCATTATGCGCATGTGGCGAGTGCAACAGGGCAGATGCAAGCCATACTTGTCCCTCAGATGAAGGAGAACGGAGAGATGACAGCATGATGGCAGCAAGCTGGTCCCTGGCCGCGCCGGGGGTGTGGCGTGTGACCCTTCAAGAAATGCAAGAAGCGAAGGGCATGACGCCGCTTACTTATATGAACGTGCAGCCTCGCGAGGCTGCACTGAAGCAAATGCCGGAGGTGCAGCCACCCTTTGATTGGGATCAGGTTCGCATAGAAGAAATCCGCGATGGCTTGCTCGTTTCCTTCCCGTTGACACCTTCGGAGAAGCTGTATGGAACGGGTCTGCAGCTCATGCGCATGAATCAGCGGGGCAGAACCCGTTATCTTCGAGTCAACAGCGACCCTAAGCAGGACACGGGCGAAACGCACGCGCCGGTTCCGTTCTATGCGAGCGACCGTGGTTACGGCGTCCTGATTGATACGTCCCGGATCGTGACGATGCATTGTGGCTCAACCTTGGAGCTGGCGGATACGCGCGCCGAGCATGTCCGCGACCGCAACACCAACGCAGGTTGGTCGGCGACGCCGCTAGCGGCTCGCACAGAGCTGCGGCTGCCGAAGGATGGATTTGATATCTACGTCTTTGGAGGGCCTTCGCTGACGGACGTTGTGGCCCGCTACAACTTGTTCTGCGGGGGCGGCGTGCTTCCTCCGAAATGGGGGCTCGGCTTTTGGCATCGCGTGCCGACGCTGTACACCGACGAGCAGGTGCTGGAAGAAGCGGAGCAGTTCCGTCAGCGCGGCATCCCCTGCGATGTGATCGGGCTCGAACCCGGCTGGCACAGCCAAAGCTATCCGGTAAGTTACGAATGGGAAGCGAATCGATTCCCATCGCCCGGGACGTTCGTGCAGCAGCTTCGTGCGAAAGGCATGCGCGTAAATTTGTGGGAGCATCCCTATGTCTCACCTACCAGTAAAATCTACGAAAAGCTGCGTCCCTACGCCGGCAGCCACACCGTCTGGGGCGGTTTGGCGCCGGATTACGCGATGGAGGAAGCGGCTGCGCAGTACAAGCAAGTCCACGAGACAGAGCATGTCAGCCTAGGCGTGTCCGGCTATAAGCTCGACGAATGTGACGGCAGCGAGCTGACGCGCAATTCGTGGATGTTTCCGGCCCATGCCAAGTTTCCTTCAGGACTCGACGGCGAGCAGATGAGACAACTGTACGGTCTGATGTTCCAGAAGATGACGAGCGACCTGTACCGCAGCAAGAACCGGCGAACGTACGGTCTTGTCCGAGCATCGGGCGCGGCGGCTTCGACCATGCCCTATGTGCTTTACTCGGACTTATACGATCATAAGCAGTATATCCGGGCGCTATGCAACGCTTCGTTTAGCGGGCTGTTGTGGACGCCGGAAGTGCGTAGAGCGGTCAGCGCGGAAGATTGGGTGCGGCGCATGCAGACCGTGTGTCTCTCGTCGCTGGCCATGTTGAATGCATGGGGTGACGGGACGAAGCCCTGGTCTTATCCCGAAGTTGAAAGCATCGTGCGCCACTATATTGAGCTGCGGATGAGACTGCTGCCTTATTTATATACGGCCTTTGCTGCTTACAGGGAAACTGGGGTTCCACCTTTTCGAGCGATGCCCCTGGTTATGTCGCCGGCAGAAATCGCGGCGGCGGAAGGCCATCTGGCTGAGTTCGAACAGGAGGTTTTAAATACGACCGACGCCGCCTATGGCAAGAAAACGACCCGTGAGTGGGACGATCAGTATATGCTGGGCGAGTTTCTCTTAGTAGCCCCGCTCGTAGCCGGAGAGACGGAGCGGGACGTGCTGCTGCCGGGAGGCGTCTGGTATGGACTGGAGACCGGCGAACGCTATGAAGGCGGGCAAATCGTGCGCATTTCTGCAGTGCTCGAGATCATGCCGATCTTCGTTCGGAGCGGAGCCGTCATTCCGATGATGCCGAGCATGCCTCATGTGCCGGAACCCGGCAGCCCTGTTCCGCTGACCTTCGTCCATTTCGGTGAGGAATCAGGCGAAGGTACGCTGTACGACGATGACGGCGAGACGTTTGCCTACGAGGAAGGTGCTAGCCACTGGTGGAGGGCGCAGGTCACCCGGCGGCCGGACGGCAGCTACGCCGGAGAGCTTCTCGGCAACGATCAAGTTGTTCCGGAGTCCTTCAGCACCATCGCGTGGCAATTCGCGCAAACCCGCTTACCGCGGTAGGAGAGTACTGAACTGCAGGTTCCATATACGCGGAGTTCGCGTTGTGGAACCTGTCTCTGTAAGGTATCATTAAAGGCATCGTTCGTACACATGTTAAAAGGAGGGCTGGGTATGCATGTATTAATCGTAGATGATGAACCTGTTATACGCAGAGGGCTGGTCAAGATGGCGGAATTGTATCACCCTTCTTTTACCAAGATTCAAACGGCCGAGAACGGCGAAGCGGCGTTAGCGAGCATTAAGGCGCTTGAGCCGGATCTGGTGCTGACAGACATTCGCATGCCGAAAATGGACGGTTTGGAGCTGTGCCGCATCCTGCACCGTGACTATCCCCACATTAAAATGGTCGTGATATCCGGCTACAATGATTTTGAGTATGCGCAGAAAAGCATGAACTATGGCGTCCGGTATTATTTGCTGAAGCCGGCGACCAAATCGGACGTACACGCGATGTTTGATCAACTGATCAAGAAAACGTCACAGAGCTACTTACCTCCGTCCCGTTTCATAGAATGGATGGATGAGCTGGAGCAGTGCATCTGGGAGCTGCAAGTCGAAGAGTTGAAGAGTTTGCTGAACCGCTGGAGAGAGCATTGCCTGTCGTCGGAGTTGACCTTAGCCCAACTGAAGGAGCTGCTGGACGACTGCCATACCGTGCTGGTAAAGCGGCTGCAGGCGCGCAATTACTCCCCGCCCGTGCTGCCGAATTATTTGCAGGCGGATCGCACGGAGGATGCGCTTGACAGCTTTGAGCAAGGCATTCAGGAGATTGTGAAGGGGCTCAAAATCGCGCGGAGCGGCATCTACAAAGATCCGTTAGAGGAAGCCCGGGTGTATATCGACACCCATCTCGCAGAGGATATCTCACTCGATGATGTGGCGGCGATGGTGGGCTTGACGCCGACGTATTTCAGCTCCCTTTTTAAAAAAATGACCCATGAAACGTTCGTCCAATACCGCATTAACAAACGTATGGCGAAAGCGAAAGAAATGCTGATGATTCCTCATATCCGCATCGTGGATGTAGCGGCTGAGGTAGGTTACGACGATTATCCGCATTTTACGAAAACGTTTAAAAAAGTAGTAGGTCAATCGCCCTCCGAATTCCGAGCGAGCCTGGGGATCAAATGAGAATCCGTGGTCTAACGAAGAAAATTGTCGTCTATTTTCTCATTGTTATTATTTTTTCATTGAGCAGCGTCGGCGTGATCACCTATATGACAACCTCCAGCGAGTTGGATGAAATGGTTGAAAATCAGATGAGCCAGATCGTCGGCAACGCTGTACATCATACCGATTTATATTTGAAAGATTATGAACGTTCCATCGTCTCTTTGCTGACGAACCGCCAGATCATGGAATTTATTGATTTGCCGGTCAACCGCGAGGAGTACGATTATTACATGTTTCGCAGCAACATCCGCGATTTCAGCGTCGAGCCCTTGTTCATTCGGAACCCGAAACTGACGGCGATTTATTTGATCAGCGATAAGCTGAATGCGCTTTATTACTATAACGGCGTGAATGAGCAGTCTTTTCAGAAAATCGATATTCAAAAGCAGCGGGACTATTTTCTTGCCAACACAAAGGCTGACGGAAGTTTGACGATGCTGAACCATACGATCATTGAAGGACAAGAAAATCAAATGCTGACGATGGTGCGCCGCATCCGCGGGTTTACCTCCCCCGATTTGAGCGGACTGCTCGCCATCGAGATGAGATCATCCGATCTATCGGCGCTTTGGAAAGGGATTGACCTGGGCAAATACGGCTACATGTTCATTCTCGATAGACGGGGGAACTACGTGTACCACCCGGAAAGCAGTAAAGTCGGGGAAAATGCGCCGGAGACTTTCATACAAAAGCTCGATGCATCAGGTACGCACTCGTTCGTGGATGATTTTGAAGGGGACGAGCGCTTGTATGTGAGCCGTACGTCCGATTACTCAGGCTGGCAGTTGGTCGTCTCCATGCCCTTGAGCGAGCTGCGAAAGCCGATTATGAATATTCGGACAACAACCATTGTTGTGGGGATTCTTACGCTGATCCTCGCGATGCTGCTGTCGTTCCGATTCGGCAGGTCACTGGCGAAACCGATTCAAACGCTCAAATCCGGCATGCGCGAGACAGAGAAAGGGAATTGGGCGATGATCCCGCTGCCTCCGCACCGAGACGAAATCGTCGAGTTGATGGTCCGGTACAATGTCATGGTGAAAAGGCTGTCCGAAGCCGTTGATCGCGTCGTTCAGGTGGAACTGACCAATTCCGAGATTCGGATGGAGCGACAGAAGGCCGAGTTTCAGTCCTTACAGTTGCAAATCAACCCTCACTTTATGTACAACACGTTGGAAACCATTGTTTGTTACGCGACGATTCAGGATTCGGAGGAAATTTCCGACATCGTGAAGGCGCTGGCGTATATGCTGCGGTATGCCGTACAGACGAATCTCGAGCAGATTACGGTGGCGAACGAGCTTAAGCACGTTTTGAATTACATGGTTATTCTGCAGTACCGGATTGGCCGGGAGTTTGAAATTGACGTGGCGATCAAGCCCGAGTACCTGCTGTACAGCATGGTTCGGCTAACGCTGCAGCCGCTGGTGGAAAATGTGTTCCAGCACGCGTTCCCGGACGGACTTGAGGACCACCATTATATTCGGATTGACGGCGGTGTTCGGGACGGCATCTTCTGGATTAGCGTAGAGGATAACGGAGCGGGGATGTCGGCAGCGGTTCTGGATAAGCTTCGGCAAAAATTGAATACGAATCGACTTGCAGACGGTGAAGTCGACGACTCCGGCAATAAAGGCGGCATAGGGGTGCTGAATGTGCACAGGCGCATTCAAATGGTCTATGGCGAAGAATTTGGCTTAGAAATTGAAAGCCGGGAACACGGAGGCACCTGCATGCGCATGATGATGCCTATCCGGCATAAGGAGCAGGATCCAGACAGGGCATTGGAGGGATGAGGATCATGAAGAACCGCAGCAAGCTGTGGTATCAGCAGCCAGCCGCGATCTGGACAGAAGCGCTTCCCATCGGGAATGGTCGGCTGGGGGCTATGATGTTTGGTCAAGTGGCGGAGGAACGGATCCAGCTTAACGAGGACTCCATTTGGTACGGAGGACCGAAGGAGGGGCTGAATCCCGATGCTCCCCGTTATTTAGGGGAAATCCGCAATCTGCTTTTTGCAGGCAAGGTCGAGGAAGCGACGAGGTATGCAAGGATGGCGCTATTTTCGGCGCCGAAATACTATAATCCCTATCTACCTTTAGGGGATTTAAGGTTATATTTTCATAGCCATGTGGCGTCTCAGACCCAAGATTATCATCGGGAGCTGGATCTTGATCAGGCGGTGGCCAGTACTTCATACACCGTGAATGGCGTTAAGTTCCGCCGTGAGCTGTTCAGCAGCTACCCTGATCAAGTCATGGTCATTCGCTTGACATGCGATACTCCCGGGCAGCTGCACTTCTCTGCGAACTTGAATCGACGTCCGTATGAGGGCTTAAGCGGAGCATGGGGCGACGATGGCATATGGATGAACGGCGATTGCGGAAAAGAAGGCGTCGCTTACGCGTGTGCCGTCAAAGCTGTCGCCGAAGACGGACGCGTATCGGTCGTCGGCGATTTTCTGTCGGTTGAGGGCGCTACGCAAGTGACACTCTTTCTCGCAGCGGGATCGACGTTCCGCAGCAAGGACCCGTTGGCAGCGTGCAAAGCGCAGATTTGCAGCGCCGAGGCTTATACTTACGACGTGCTGAAGGAGCGGCATGTACGGGATTACCGCGAGCTGTACGGCCGTATGGATCTCAAGCTGGCGGATTCAACCGCAGAGAATGAGCTTGCCGCGCTCCCGACCGATCGCAGACTGGAGCGGATGAAGGAAGGTCAGGGGTATGATTTGGGGCTCACGGAGCTTCTCTTTAACTATGGGCGATATTTGCTCATCGCCAGCTCCCGCCCCGGTTCGCTGCCTGCCAACCTGCAGGGCATCTGGAATGACAGCTTTACGCCTCCTTGGGAATCGAAGTATACGATCAACATCAATACGCAGATGAATTACTGGCCTGCGGAAGTATGCGGGCTATCCGAATGCCACGAGCCGCTATTCGATCATATCGAGCGCATGCAGCCGAGCGGCAGGCAAACCGCGCGGGAACTCTACGGGTGCTCGGGCTTCGTCGCGCACCACAATACGAACATCTGGGGCGAAACGCGCCCGGAAGGCTTGTTCCCAACCTGCGTGATCTGGCCGATGGGCGCTGCCTGGCTCGTCTTGCATCTATGGGAACGGTTTCGTTTTGAACAAGATCACAAGTTTCTGCGGGATCGTGCCTATCCGTTATTGAAAGATGCCGCTGTATTTTTCATAGATTATTTGATAGCATCGCCAAGCGGCTATATGGTCAGCGGACCGTCAGTATCGCCAGAGAACCGGTACGTCCTGGAGAACGGCACGAGCGGCAGCCTGTGTATGGGACCGGCAATGGATACGCAGATCATCACCGAGCTGTTCGACGCCTGCATCCAAAGCAGCGAGCTTCTGCAGCTCGATGAAGCGTTCAGGGCGCAGCTGGTTCAGCTGCGAGCGAAGCTTCCGCCTCAGCGCATCGGCAAGTACGGCCAAATCATGGAATGGCTGGAGGATTACGAGGAGGAAGACAAAGGGCACCGCCATATCTCACAATTATTCGCGCTGCATCCCGGGACGCAGATCAGTCCGCACCGGACGCCGGAATTGTCGCAAGCCGCTGCGGTCACCCTCGCCCGCCGGATCGAAAACGGCGGGGGGCATACCGGCTGGAGCTCGGCCTGGATTCTGAATATGTATGCGCGGTTGGAAGAGGGCGATCAAGCGCTTGCCTATGTGAACACAATGCTGCGCAAATCGATGTACCCGAACCTGTTTGATGCGCATCCCCCGTTTCAGATCGACGGCAATTTTGGCTTCACAGCCGGGATTGCGGAGATGCTGCTGCATTCTCATCAGGACGAACTGTCGTTTCTGCCAGCGCTGCCATCCGCGTGGGCGGACGGTGACGTGGTGGGTCTGCGAGGACGAGGCGGCTATCGTATCGATTTAAGCTGGCGGCAAGGCCAATTGACAAGGGCAGTCATCCATGCCTCAGCCAGCGGCATCTGCAGAGTCCGCACGAAGTGCCTTGTAACGCTGCAAGCTGCAGTGGAAGCAGCAGGCCTCCCCGCTGCTCAAACACTTGTTGAATCGGGGAATTCCCATATTTTGCTGTTTCCAGTTGAGGCAGGCGGGAGCTATGAGCTGATCGTGCAATCCTAATTATCTTTAAAATTTCGGGCAAGTTATCTTCCATGGGTGCATAGGATTGTAGTACACAATTCACCATCACGAGCTGACCTAATCAACAGCAAAGGCAGCAGTGAAAGGAGGTACCCATGGACATATTCAAAAGAATTTCGGAGCATCGTACGGAGAAGGATGCGTTAAGCTGGACCGGTACGTTCGCGGAGTACATAGAATTGCTTCGCACGAATCCTGGACTCGCGAGAACCGCACATTCTAGGGTCTACGATATGATCGCTTCGCAAGGGATCAACGATCAGAGCGGCCACAAATCCTACAAGTTTTTCAACCAAGAGATCTTTGGGCTGGATCGTGCCATTGAGAAGCTGGTGGAAGAATATTTCCACTCCGCTGCCCGCCGCCTTGATGTTCGTAAACGTATCTTGCTGCTGATGGGTCCTGTAAGCGGTGGGAAATCCACAATTGTGACCATGCTGAAACGCGGCTTGGAGCAGTTCTCCAGGACAGATCTGGGGGCCGTTTATGCGATTAAAGGGTGTCCGATGCACGAAGAGCCTCTCCATCTCATTCCGTTGGAGCTCCGCACAGAAATCGAGCGCGAACTGAACGTGAAGATCGAGGGCAGCTTATGTCCATCCTGTCAAATGCGTCTCAAAACCGAGTACAACGGCTGCATCGAAGATGTGCAGATCGAGCGCGTCTTCGTCTCCGAGGAAGGCCGTGTCGGCATCGGAACGTTCTCGCCGTCCGATCCGAAGTCGCAGGACATCGCCGACCTGACGGGCAGCATCGACTTTTCGACGATTACCGAGTACGGCTCCGAATCGGATCCGCGTGCCTACCGGTTCGACGGCGAGTTGAATAAAGCGAACCGCGGGATCATGGAGTTCCAAGAGATGCTGAAGTGCGACGAGAAGTTCCTCTGGAACCTCCTCTCCCTAACGCAGGAAGGCAACTTCAAAGCGGGTCGCTTCGCCCTAATATCCGCGGATGAGCTGATTGTCGCCCATACGAATGAAACCGAGTATAAGTCCTTTATCGCCAATAAGAAAAACGAAGCGCTGCAGTCCCGGATGATTGTCATGCCAATTCCCTACAACCTCCGGGTGTCGGATGAAGAGAAGATTTATTATAAACTCATCGGACAGAGTGATATGTCCCACATACATATTGCTCCGCACGCACTGCGGGTTGCGGCAATTTTCTCTATCCTGACGCGTCTAAAAGAGACCAAGAAACAGGGCATGGATCTGGTCAAAAAAATGCGCATGTACGACGGCGAAGTCGTCGAGGGGTATAAAGATGCCGATCTGAAGGAGATGCAGAACGAATTCCAGGAAGAAGGCATGAGCGGCATCGATCCGCGGTATGTCATCAACCGGATTTCGAGCGCGCTGATCCGCCAGGATCTTCAGTGCATTAACGCGCTGGATGTGCTGCGTGCTTTGAAAGACGGACTGGATCAGCATCCGTCGATCACCAAAGATGAGCGCGAGAAATATCTCAACTTTATCGCGGTGGCCCGTAAGGAATATGACGATATTGCCAAAAAAGAAGTGCAGAAAGCGTTCGTCTACTCCTTCGAGGAGTCGGCCAGAACGATTTTTGACAACTATCTGGACAATATTGAAGCCTACTGCAACTGGGGCAAAATCAAAGACCCGCTGACCGGCGAGGAAATGGACCCGGATGAGCGTCTCATGCGCTCCATTGAGGAGCAGATCGGCATCTCGGAAAATGCGAAGAAAGCGTTCCGCGAAGAGATTCTCATCCGCATCTCCTCTTACTCCCGCAAGGGCAAGCGGTTCGAATACAGCTCGCACGAGCGTTTGCGCGAGGCGATCGAGAAGAAGCTGTTCGCCGATCTCAAGGACATCGTCAAGATTACGACTTCCACGAAGACGCCGGACGAGAAGCAGCTGAAGAAAATCAATGACGTCACCAAACAGTTAATCGATGAGCACGGGTATTGCCCGGTCTGCGCGAATGAGCTGCTGCGATATGTGGGAAGCTTGTTGAACCGATAAGAACGTGAGCCTGAGGGTTGAAATGCTGCCCTCGGGCTTTTTTCTGTTCGCTGCCAACGACGGGGCGCCTTTTACACCGGAGCTAGGACGCAAGTCCTCACCGACTCTATGAATCTAGCATAGGTTATATCAACTTGGGATTTTTCCGAAATTGGCGGTACTGAATTTCGGAAAGTCTTCATGATACAAAGGGGAGGTGTATCTGACTATGGCAAGGAGCTTAATGAAACTGGCAGGGGGATTCGTGCTATTGTTGGTAAGTGTCGTGGCCATGATTATGACGTGGGAGGCAGGACTTCTAACACCGCTTGGAGGCGTCAGTATAGCGATCGTAAGCTTCCTTGGCACCGTTCTGATGTGGCAGGACGTTCTGGAGGCCTCACGAGGGGTTGAAGGTCGACATGGGGAAAAATCCAAAGCAGACAATCGATGATGATGCCGGCCCGCACCCTCCTGGGCCGCAGCCAGCCCGTGGCGGCAAATCCAGCGACTTGTTCGGGTTCGGCAAGCTGATTGACAAGCTCCCTCTGCATAAGCTTTCGGCGCGCATGGCGTATTGTTTATTTTTTAACCTGATTTTACTGTTGTTTGTGCTCGTTCTGCGTGCCACGAATGCGAAGATCAACGAGTTTCCGAATGCCTGGGATCTTAGGGCGATCGTTCTTGTGACCGTCATCGTTTTCTTCGTCGGCCTTTGTGACCTATGGAAATGGGGCAAGCCGTAAGCATAAAAAGCCGTCACGGCGATTGCCTCAAGCTGAAGCGCCCATTTTTGGATGAAATGCTCACCGAGTGGGCATCTGCACACATACTGTATAGCAGATAATGAAACTATACAGGAATGTGAGTGAAGCGTTTATGACGACAAAAGCAACGAATGAGCATCGTCCGCCGATTGGCGGCGGAATTCACGGCGGCCTTGGAGGAATCGGCCACGGTCCGGGCGGTATTGGTGGCATCGGCCACGGCCCTGGAGGTATCGGCGGTATTGGCCACGGTCCAGGCGGTATCGGTGGTATTGGCCATGGTCCGGGTGGGATTGGTCACGGCCCTGTTTTTGTAGACGGCCACGGTCACGGCCCTGGCTGGTTTCCAGGCGGCGCAAACCTGCTCCCCTGGATTGCAGCGCCTCTGATTTACGGTGCCGTTACGCAGCCTTACTATCCATATCCTTATCCTTATCCGTACCCGTATCCGTATCCGCCGTATTATCCGTATCCATACTAACCGGGTATTTGATTGCAAAGCGTTTTGCCCCCTTCTCAATTGGATAAGGGGGCAATGCGCTTCCATTGTTTTAATAGATAGGTCTAAGTAATTATGATCGAAAGTGTTAATGCGATAACTTCCGAAAAAAAACCGGTGAAAAACAATCCTTTTTGGTGTATATTGGGTATAAGGTAAATCGGTTTATGATTTGCAATGGATCAAATAACCTATTTATTCAATAGAAGGTTAGTATAATATAGGCATTTAGTAATAAGCCAAGGAGCGCAACTCATGATCGACATACATTCTCATATTCTCCCCGGGCTGGATGACGGTGCTTATGACCTCGATGAAGCCTTGCTCATGGCACGACAAGCTGTAAGTTGCGGCATACATACCTTGATAGCAACCCCCCATCATATGAACGGTAGATTTTATAACAGCTGCGTGCAAATCGTTCAGTATGTAAAAACTTTTCAAGATCAATTAGACGACTACAACATTCCACTTCGAGTGATTGCCGGCCAAGAAATTCGGATTTACCCGCAACTGCTGGAAGAGCTTAGTTCAGGTGTGCTCTCTTCTTTAGGCAATTCCAGATATGTGCTGCTCGAGTTACCGCCAGATCGAATTCCGACAGTGACGGAAAAAATCGTGAAGGACTTGATCCAGTCGAACAGAGTGCCAATTATTGCTCATCCTGAACGAAATCGGGAAATCATAGAAAGTCCTGAGAAGCTGTTGAAGCTTGTTGATCATGGCGCCCTATCGCAAATTACAGCACACTCATTGCTCGGCAGTTATGGCAAAACCATCATGCAGCTTTCGCTTCGCATGTGCAGAAGCGGCTTGGCGCACTTTATTGCGTCTGATGCGCACGACACGGCGAAATCAGGCTTCGCGCTGGATAAAGCCTATGGCGTCATACAGGCGAAGCTAGGGGAAGGTGCGGTCCGCTCGCTTCAGCATAATGCCTGGTGTGTGATTCAAGATGTTGCAATCACCGCTGAGCATCCGGTGTGGGTGAAGCCGAAATGGTTTCGAGTATGGAAGGCTTATAAAATTTAACGATACACAAGACGCGGGGATCTTTTCATTAGAAAAGGTTGCCGCGTTTTTGTTGTACTGTAAGAACCATTTTTATCCATGAATCTTTATGAAACCTTTATTTTATTTTAATTTAATCTTAATAAAGTATAGGCAGGCTTCGGTTTTCGTGCTACAATTTTCCTATTCGTTTACAAAAGTTTACATTCTTTCTGTGAATGTTAAAGGGGTGTGCCAATGGGAAATCAACCGATCCGGGTTTTGCAGTTCATTTCGAGCATGAATCGCGGGGGACCGCAGGATTTTATCATGTCCATGTACCGGCAAGTGGATCGCAGCAAGCTGCAGTTTGATTTTCTCATGTTTTCTCCGAATCCCTCTGATTATGAGGAAGAAATACGCGCTTTAGGCGGCCATGTTTTGATTCTTCCGAAGGCATCCCAGACAGGGACTGTAGGGTTCTTGCTTCAATTGGTTGCTGCCATTCGCAAGCATGGTCCGTATCAAGCGATACATAGCCATATGGATGTGGCAAGCGGTCCGATGCTGCTCGCTGCGCGGTTGCTTGGCATTCCGGCACGCATCGTGCAAGTGCACGAAGTGAGTCCGCTTTTGTCCCTGCGGGAGGCGCATCCGCTGCTGTACCGATTTGAAGCCCGCCTGGTCAAGCGGTTGGCCAGCCATGTGATTGCAAGCTCGACCGTTGCAAGCCAACTGCTCTCGGAGCAATTCATGCGGCCGCCTCACACGATGCTGTACGGTGGGATTGAGATTGAACGATATGTCCATCTCAAGGCGGGGAGGGGACCGCTTCGTGCGAAGTTAGGTATCGCGGAGGACGAACTGGTTATCGGGCATTCGGGCAAGTTCACAGCTGCCCAGAATCAGAAGCGTTTGATTGAGATTTTTGAGGAGTTGTGCATTCGCGTGCCGCGCGTGCGGCTTGTGCTGGCAGGAGATGGCGCGCTTCGCAAGGACATTCAAGCGCTGATTGCTGCCAAAGGTTTGGACAACCGAGTGCACTTGCTCGGTTCGGAAGTTTGCAGCAGGGCGCTGCTTCAACTGCTGGATGTGCTGGTTGTGCCTGCTTTTCGCGCAGGTGTGCCGCGGATTGTCGTGGAAGCCCAGGCGGCTGGCGTGCCTTGCGTGGTCTCGGAAGCGCTTCCAGAGGAAGCTTGTGTCGGTGCAGGTTTTTATAAAAATATCCCGCTCGAGTGGGATGTTGCGGAGTGGGCGCAATGGATTATGAAAGCGCTCCAAAGTGAATTTGTCCCGGCTGAGCAGCGTACTGCCGCCTTGCGGCGTGCGGGCTTTGACCAGGCAGCGAATGCCTCGATGCTGGAAGCCGTGTACATCGATCATACAACAGAGCTCGTCGCTCACCTGCAAAAACAAAGTCAACAGTTCGACGACAGGATAATCCCACTTTAGGACCTTGATATTTCAAGGTTCTTTTTCATTTGTACGTAAGACACATGCGATTTCGAGTTGTGATCACATTACATGTGATGTTAGGTTATAAAGCATGATTGTCGATAACATTCAACAATTTAAGTCAAATTGTAAGCAATATAAGTTAAGTTGGCGCAATTTCAGTATGGTATATTTTAATGAAAAATAAGAACATGCTTCGCTTGGCTAGAAGGGAGGAGTCATTTGATCATACACGATGCACAGGGTGAATACGACCAAAAATGTCCCTTATATTCGCAGTTATGTGAACTTCATGCCAAGTTTTTTCGGAGAGTAAATGTCTGGAGATTCGTTATTCCATCGAATAATGCAGTGAAATGTAAGCGTTTTTCGAGGCATTCACCGGGAGAAGAGGCATTTGGATTTTGACTTATCTTCAGAACACAACTTTAGAAGGGAGAATGCTTAATGTCCACACAAGCCTCGGCTGTAAAAAAACGTCGCCGAGAACAATCCATGGGATGGACGCCTTATCTTTTCGTGCTGCCAAACCTGTTGATTTTTTCAGTTTTCATTGTGATTCCAACGATTATCGGCTTTGTATATTCGTTTCATAAATATGACGGGCTGAACCCAATGGAATTTGTAGGGTTCGACAATTATAAAGCAATATTCATGAACGAAGAGTTTTGGGGCGCATTAGGAAAGACGGCCCGTTACGCTTTGATTGCGGTTCCATCGATTTATTGCGTTTCCCTAGCGGTTGCTATGATGCTTATTCAGCCCCTACGGGCGAAGGGATTGTTCCGATCCATATTTTACTGGCCAACGATGATTTCTTATATCATCGTCGGTCTGACTTGGAAGTGGATCTTTGGTGACTTCGGGATTATGAACTACGTTTTGACTTTGTTTGGCGGAGAGTCGGTTCAGTTTATGTCGAATCCATTTTTTGCGAACCTATCGGTCATCATTGCAACCGTTTGGTCACGTCTCGGATTTTATATGGTCATCTTTATGGCGGGTCTGCAAATCATCCCAAGTGATTATTACGAGGCCGCGCGACTGGATGGGGCATCCAAGATTCGGGTATTCCGCAGTATTACCTTGCCTCTTCTCAAGCCTACGACAGTCCTTGTTATCATGCTTGCGCTCATCGACGCTTTCAAAGCGTATCCGCTTTTGTTCGCATTGACAGGCGGCGGTCCAGGAAGAGAAACAACATTTATTGTGCAATACATTTACGAAACGGGCTTTGCGAAGCAGGAACTCGGTATGGCGAGCGCGATGTCGGTTGTATTGTTTGTTCTGATCTGCTTGTTTACCGCATTACAGAATAAATTGTCCAAGGGAGGCGAAAATTGATATGGAATTAAAATCTTCCGCTAAAGTCACCCTGTATATTAGTCTTATCGTATTGGCCTCTGCATGGTTGTTTCCTGTCCTTTGGATCGTCATCTCATCGTTTAAAACTAATAATGACTTGTACAGCTTTCCTCCGCGCTTTTATCCTCAGCCGATTACATTCAAGCATTTTATTGATGCATTTGAGAAAGGGAATTTCGGCAGGTATTTCTTGAACAGTACGATTGTTACGATCAGCTCGACGATCTTGCTGCTGCTGATCAACTCCATGGCAGGATTTTCTCTGGCTAAATATCGTTTTAGAGGCGATACGGTGTTGCTCGTCGGCTTCATCTCGACACTGATGATTCCGCTTGAAGTTATTATGATCCCGATCTTTAAAGTTCTCAGCTTCCTAGGAATGTTCAACAGCTTGTGGGCGCTGATTATTCCTCCGGCTGCAACGCCGACAGGGGTCTTTATGCTCCGGCAATATTTGCTTACCGTACCGAACGAACTGTTGGAAGCAGCACGTATGGACGGAGCATCGGAATGGCGCATTTATTCCCGGATCATATTGCCGATCTGCAAACCGATTCTGGCGGTACTCTCGATTTTCTCCTTTATGTGGCGTTGGGACGATTTCTTATGGCCGCTCATCGGCATAAGTGACCCGTCGCTGTACACGGTTCAATTAGCATTATCTAACTTCATAGGAGAGTACAATGTCGATTGGGGCAGCTTGCTTGCCATGTCCGTTATTACGATGATTCCGGTTCTTGTCGTGTTCCTTATCTTCCAACGACAATTCGTCAGCGGTATGGTGACGTCCGGAATGAAATAGTACGGATGTAAGTCAATAAGCAATATACGTTAAATTGTAAGCAATAATCGATCTAACGGAATAAAAAAGATGTGATAACATTTTAGATGTAACCGTTATCAGAAAGCGTCAACAGTTAATATTTCGAATAAATTGGGGGGTATGCCATATGAAAAAAAACATGAAATCTGCGATGAATCTTGTCCTAGCTGGGCTGCTTACGCTCGGGCTGACTGCTTGTGGAGCAAGCTCGGGAGGAACGAAGACGGACGATCAGGCCACAGGAAAGAGTGAATCCAAAGCCAAGAAAGAGGTTACACTAGATTATCTGTGGTTTACGGACGGTATCGAAGGCGATGTGATGAAAGGGATTATCGCGGATTATCAAAAGCAAAATACGAACGTGAAAATCAATCTCATTGAGGTTGCTTTCAAGGATTTGCCGACGAAGCTCAAGACGATGATCTCAGGAGGTAAACCGCCTGCACTCGCTCGTATTACCGATACCGGGATGTTTGCCAATCAAGCTCTGGATTTGACGCCTTATGTGGGGGGACAAGACAGTTTTACGTCCCAGTTTGTCGATTCCATCAAGCCATATTATGTGATGGACAACAAAATTATCGCTGCCCCAATGGATGTAACGGCGAACGGTATGATCTACAATAAAACCCTATTCGATAAAGCGGGCGTCAAGGTGCCGACTTCCAAAGATAACATCTGGACATGGGACGAATTCAGCACAGCCCTTAAACAAGTCATGGACAAAGGTGGAGCCAAGACAGGTATGGTATGGGACGTCTCTCCGCACCGGTGGTCGACGATTCTATATCAATTCGGCGGCAGTATGATGAGTGCTGACGGTAAGAAATCGGTCATCAACAGTCCGGAAGGCGTACAGGCATTGGAAACGTTTATCAAGCTCCATAAAGACGGTATCATGCCCCAATCGGTATGGGTAGGCAATGAGAATCCAAACAATCTGTTCCGTTCAGGTACGGTAGCCGTTCATATGGCAGGTAACTGGGTGCTCAGCAATTACAAGGATATCACGAACTTCGAGTGGGGCGTCACCTACATGCCGAAAGGAAAAATTCGCTCTTCCGTTCCTGGCGGCAAATACGTGATGGCATTCAAAGGGACGGGTGTTGAAAAAGAAACTGCAGAGTTTATCAAATATTTGTCGTCAAAAGACGTTAACGCCAAGTTTACCAAGGATTCGCTGTTCATGAGTCCGCGAAAGGACAATGCGAAGCTTGATTATGCGTTCGGCAAAGAAATGTTCGAAGTGTTTGCGGATGAACTTGCCAATACGACGCCTCTCGCTGCGAATGATTGGTCACGTCAAACCATCGTGCCGAAATTTTCTAACGATCTGAAAAATAATATTATTGAGGCAATCGCGGGTAAAACAACAGCTAAGGAAGCTCTGGATAAGACGGGAGCGCTGATTGATAAAGCGATCAATGAACAAAGTAAGTAATTGGATTGCCCTGTAATGAGGAGGCTGCCGACCGGCAGCCCTTCATTTTGTTTCGTGCAAATCGGAGGCACGAATGTGCTACAATAGGATCAAGTGAATCCATGAGGTGAGGAGGAGAGAGACATGGCGCATTATCTCCATTTTTTGACGAACACAGCACTAAAGCGGGAACGCATCTATATTCGCCATCAAGTTACGGAATGGCAAGAGAGCTGGCCGCTTCATGCGCATGACGGCTATGAAGTGTATTTATTTCATCAAGGCAATGTCAATATCATTGTCGGGAACGAATTGTACCAGATGAAGCCGGGGGACATGCTGCTGTTTAGCGGAGATGTACTTCACCAGCCGAACCCGATGAAGGATGTTCCGTATATTCGAAGCTATATCAATTTTACCGGTGATTACATTCAGGAAATGGCAGGCGAAGATCTGTATACCAAACTAATTAGCCTGTTCAACCATCCCAATGGTTTGCTGATTCGTTGGAACGAGGAAGGTTTAAGCGACATGGACCATCACTTCTCCACCTTATTGTACGAAAGAGAAAAGGAAGCAATCGGCAATGAATTTATGCTGCAGAGTCTAATGGTCCAGCTGCTTCTGAAAATTTATCGCAAATCGAAAGAAATGTACGCACACTTGACGGCCCCAACCCAATCGCAAAAAGAAACCAACGTACGTCGTATGCTTCAGTATCTGAATCAGCATTATAAAAGTCAGATTACTTTGGAGAGCCTGTCCAAGGAAATACATTTAAACAAATATTACATGTGTCACTCCTTTAAAGAGGTCACAGGCGTTTCCATTAACAATTTCATAACGCGCAAGCGCATCGACGATGCCAAGAAATTGCTAAAATTATCGGATGAGCCGGTTGGATTCATGTCCGAGCATCTCGGCTTTACGAATCCGGTACATTTCAGCCGTATGTTTAAGCAATATGCCGGAGTCTCGCCGCAAGCATACCGCAAGCTGCATCAGAATTAATACTTATATGCTCAA
>NZ_RXHU01000074.1 GCF_003955665.1 Paenibacillus whitsoniae | reverse complement strand
CGAGACCCTGCAACGCGAAAACAATCACGTGTACGACATGCTTTCTGCACTAGGCAAATCGATTTACTTCCCGAAAGAAGGCATTCTCAGCCAATCGGCTGAAGCAAAAGCCAAAGCCAAGAAGTTCAATGCTACGATCGGTATCGCTATCGAGAACGGGCAGCCTATGCATCTGAAGGTCATTCAAGATACACTTTCTACTTATAATCCGAAAGACATTTATGAATATGCGCCGCCTGCGGGCAAGCCTGAACTTCGCACCGCTTGGCGCAAAAAAATGCTGGAAGAAAACCCGGCAATCGGCAGCAAATTGATCGGAAATCCGATTGTGACGAACGCATTGACACATGGCCTGAGCATAGCGGCAGACTTGTTTGCAGACGCAGGCGATGCGGTTATCATTCCGGACAAAAACTGGGAAAACTACGAGCTCACGTTTGAAATTCGCCGGGGCGCCCAGATCGTGAACTATCCGCTGTACACGAATGCGATGAAGTTCAACTCCGCCGGCCTTCGCGACGCGCTGCTGGCGCAGAAGTCCAAGGGCAAAGCGATCGTCGTGCTGAACTTCCCGAACAACCCGACTGGCTACACGCCGAACGCACAGGAAGGCCGCGAGATTACGGCGGCGATCAAGGAAGCGGCGGAAGCCGGCATCAATGTAGTCGTGCTGACGGACGATGCATACTTCGGTCTGTTCTTTGAGGATTCCATGCACGAGTCTATTTTCGGGCAGCTGGCGGATCTGCACCCGCGCGTGCTTGCCGTGAAAATCGACGGCGCGACCAAAGAAGAGTACGTCTGGGGCTTCCGCGTCGGCTTCATCACGTATGCCGGCCAAAGCGAAGCGCTGCTCGCAGCACTGGAGCAGAAAACGATGGGCATTATCCGCGCTACGATTTCCAGCGGCCCGCATCCCTCCCAAACGTTCGTGCTTCACGCCCTGAATTCTCCGGAATTCAACCAGCAGAAGCTGGAGAAATACGAAATCATGAAAGGCCGCGCGAACCGCACCAAAGCGATCCTGGACAGCGGCAAGTTTGACGATGTATGGGATTACTACCCGTTCAACTCCGGTTACTTCATGTGCCTCAAGTTGAAAACCGTCGATGCCGAATCCGTACGCGTACAACTGCTGAACCAGCATGGCGTGGGCACGATTGCACTCGGAGAAACGGACCTGCGCGTAGCGTTCTCCTGCATCGAGGAAAGCAACCTCGAAGAGCTGTTCAACCTGATCTATCAAAGCGTGAAAGAGCTCGAGACCGTCTCTGCCCAATAAAGAGAAGGGTGCTCCTGATTACCGTGAACGAATGCGGTAAGCGGGAACACCCTTTTTTTTTGCAGAACGGCACCTTTACATGGGCCGCTTCGTATGGACATGCTTCAGCCACTGTTTTGGCGTATAGCCGTAAGTTCTTTTAAACATCCGGATAAAATAGCTCGTTTCCATCCCCATTTGCTGCGCAACTTCGTCGATCGTCATCCCCGGCTGCTCTTCAAAAAGCTGCACAGACCGGCGCATCCGCATCTGCTGAATATATTGCTGCGGCGACACTCCGTAGCTGGCCGTAAACAACCGATTGAAATGCTGAACGGAATAGCCCACGGCTCTAGCCAGATTGGACACCTGAATGCCCTCATTATAATGGTCGTGAATCAGCTTGACCGCTTCCCGCAAAGCGCCGTTCGCTTGTCCAGGAGGATGCACCCGCGCCCTGACCTCCCGCCCGCTCCGGCTTTCCATTACCGCAATCAGCATATCGTACATGCGCCGCGACGCTTCCCCATCGCCATTCTCGCTATCCAGATGAATGCACTGCCAAAGACCTTCCAGTTTGTTCCATAGCTTCTGAAAATCTTCGTCCGCACATGCCATTGGCGTCCCGCAACTGACATGAGTTAGCATCGCTTCGGCCGCCGTACCGTTAAAAGCGACAAAGCCAAGCTCCCAATCCTCCCGGCGCTGCTCGGGATAATATTCGTGATGTACCCCAGCGGGCAGCAGCAAAATCGAACCCGGGGACATGCTTAGCTCTCGCCCTCCGGCAATGCGAAAGATGCCTCTCCCGTTGCGGCTTAAGAACAGTTGATGCGCCGGAAACCCCTCCGGCCTGTAAAGCTGCTTCTGCTCATGGCTGCCCACGCAATACACATGGAGCGGAAGAGCGGATTCAGGCGGCAGCAGCTCCGCCAGCAGAAACGGCATCATGCGAGCGTCCCTCCATGTTCATTTTATACGATTTTCTCCATCATCTGTTCTATTAGTATAGCTCCGGCGTGTCCTATAATCAAAAGGAAACCACTAGGTCGACGATCATTATTTTTTTCAAGGAGAGATGGATGCATGATTCGAAAATTTCCGCCGATTAGTCCCAAATTGCCTGTTCTGATGCACGGGGCTGACTATAATCCCGATCAATGGCTGCACGACCCGCAAGTGCTCGCAGAAGACATTCGGCTCATGAAGCTGGCCGGCTGCAATGTGATGGCGATCGGGATTTTTGCCTGGGCGGCTCTGGAGCCGGAAGAAGGTGTGTTCACGTTTGAATGGCTTGACCATGTACTCGATTCGTTCGCAGCTAACGGTATTTACGCATGGCTGGCAACCCCGAGCGGTGCGCGTCCGGCCTGGATGTCGGAGAAATACCCGGAAGTGCTGCGCGTCTCTCGGGGCCGCGTACGCAATCTGCACGGTGTGCGGCACAATCACTGCTATACCAGCCCGGTTTACCGGGACCGAACGGCGCGGATTAACGGTGCATTAGCCGAGCGTTACGGTCATCATCCCGCGGTCATCGGTTGGCATATCTCCAACGAGTTCGGTGGCGACTGCCATTGCGGCTATTGTCAGGACGCGTTCCGTGCCTGGCTGCAGCAAAAATACGGCACGCTGGAAGCGCTGAATGCCGCTTGGTGGACTTCCTTCTGGGCGCATACGTACTCGTCCTGGAGCCAAGTCGAATCCCCGGCGCCGCACGGCGAGAACGCGGTTCACGGGCACAATCTCGACTGGAACCGGTTCGTTACCGACCAGACCGTCGCCTTTTGCCAGCATGAGATCGCTTCGGTTCGCAGTGCCAATCCCGCGCTCCCAGTGACAACCAACATGCATTTAATCGAGATGCTCGATTACCGGAAACTTGCCGATTGTCTGGACGTCATTTCCTGGGACTCCTATCCGATGTGGCATGATGGGCAGGATGACAGCGAGCTTGCGGCGTCCACCGCTTTTTATCACGATTTGTTCCGCTCACTTAAGCAGAAGCCATTCCTGCTCATGGAAAGCACACCGAGCCAGACGAACTGGCAAAAGGTCAGCAAACTCAAGCAGCCCGGCATGCACCGGCTCTCCTCGCTTCAGGCGATCGCGCACGGTTCGGATTCCGTGCAATATTTTCAATGGCGCAAAAGCCGGGGCTCCAGCGAAAAATTTCACGGTGCCGTCGTCGATCACGCCGGGCATGAGCATACGCGCGTCTTCCGCGATGTCGCTGCACTCGGCAAGACATTAGGAGATATCTCCGCTATCATCGGTACCACGACGCCGGCTGAAGCCGCCATCCTCTTCGACTGGGACAATCGCTGGGCGGTCAAGGACGCGCAAGGTCCCCGGAATTCCGGCATCCACTACGAGCGAACAGTGCACCAGCACCATCGCGCGTTGTGGGAACTCGGGGTGCCCGTCGACGTCATCGGCTCCCAGGACATTTTCGCCGGCTATAAGCTGATCGTGGCCCCTATGCTCTATCTATGCACCGAAGAAACCGGCCGGCGGCTCGAAGCGTTTGTTGAAGGCGGCGGCACACTCGTCACCACGTACTGGTCCGGCATCGTGAATGAGCACGACCTGTGCCATCTTGGCGGGTTCCCGGGACCGCTCCGCCGCACGCTCGGCATTTGGGCAGAGGAAATCGAAGGGCTTTATGACCACGACCGCAACGGCTTGCGTCTGCTGCCTGACAATCCGCTCGGCCTATCCGGTACGTTCGAAGCGCATGAAATTTGCGAAATCGTTCACACGGAAGGCGCCGAAGTACTTGGCGTGTACACGGACAGCTTCTATGCCGAACAACCGGCGCTGACCCGAAATGTCTTCGGCGCTGGACAGGCCTACCATATGGCGACACGGCTCAAGCCGGACTTCTTGTCGGCGTTCTACAAGTCCGTTGTTGCGCAAACCGACACAGCCCGCGCAATGGATACAGAGCTGCCGCAAGGCGTGACGGCTCAGATTCGGACGGACGGCGAGACGGCCTATGTCTTTGTCATGAATTTCAGCGGCAAGGTGCAGCGTGTTCAGCTTGATGGTCGCAGCTATTCAGAGCTGGAAACGAACGCGCCTCTGCAAGGCATCCTCGAGCTTGCCGTCAACGGTATCGTGCTTATGAAACGTCCCGCAAAGCCTTAAGCAAACGTTGGTAGGCAGGGGCACAGCCTTGTGAAGCGATCCCGTTATTTGCACATTTTTCATCATATAGGATAATCTATCACTCGGGCACCTCCCTTTCTGCATTTACTAGGATCAGATAGAAAAAAGGGAGGTGATTTCGATGGCTAAAGCATTACGTCCCGCTAAACTCGACACCGGTCAAGGCAAAGTACTCCGCCGCATGCCGGGAACACTCAAACCAACGCAGCGCCTCTCCCGCTTCACGGTGCTATGGGTAAGCACAAGCGGCGTTCCTTTCCAAACTGCCGGCTTTACTTGCACAGCAAGCACAGTTGGCGGCACGCGTCTCGCGACCGTTCGTTTCGACAACTACGGTACAGCCGTCTTCCGTTCCATAGGCACACCTACAACGCGTACGCTCATCCTCCGCACTTTCGATCAAGACGGCGTCCTCTTCCGTACGCGTACCGTTCCTTCAGGCGTCGCAGCATTCGCGATCATCGGCTAATCGTCTCTCTTTAAGGTCTAAAAGCTAGCTCGGGATGAGCTAGCTTTTTATTTCATAACCCTTTCGAGATCGCTTGATACGCCTCGTACCATTGTTCCCACTCCTCTTGCGGAAACGTTCTCGGTTCATCGGCTAACTGGTTTGCAAGCAAGTCCAGACACACATGCCACCCGGCCAGATCTTTCGGCGTATGCGCCGTCCATTCGCCGACATACTCGAGCAGCTCCAGCCGCGTCCCCTCGGCAACAGGCTGCACATGAAAGCGCACTCGCCCTGCTCCCCATTCGAACTCCAGAACTTCCCCCTGCACAAAATCCGTGATTGACATTTCAATGAGCGGAGACGTACCGTCTTTCATATCAAAAAGCATGCTCCCACCGCTGCCAAGCTCGCCTGTTTTCAAATTCGGCATCCACACCGCAAGCGCTGCGTCTTCCGTCAATGCCGCCCACACTTGCGCCGCCTTCTGCGGCAGCAGGCGCTCGAATCGCGCCGCGTAGCCTTGATCCGTTTGAATAATAACCGCTAAAGGTGCCATCGTCTGCACTCGCTCCTTTTCTGAACAACCTATAAAGACTACTATAGCGTCTTTTATGCCAGCCTATCAAATAGAAAGAAGAACAGTAGCTTTTCGAAATCAGACATGCCATACTAAATTTAGCAAAATGTTAGGTGAAGGAGCACCGATTATCATGAAAGAAACTTTGCATGAATTCGTCGATTTGCATCATTTCATGCCAACGCGCTTCGACCGGACGGGCGGCTTCTGGCTTATACGGGCCGGACGAAACATCGCCAAGCCTAACTACTGGGTAGGACGCAAGCAGATTGATTGCTTCGGGCTGCATGTTATCCGGAGCGGAAGCCTGCTGCTGCGCTTCGGGGACCAGCAGGTTCATCTTCACGCTGGGGATCTTTTTTGCCTTTTTCCACATTTATCCTACGAGTACCAGATCGCCGGCGAAGACGAGCTTCAGATGCTGTGGCTGTCCCTGCAAGGGCCTCAACTGCCTGAACTGCTGCAAGCGATCGGCGTCACGCCCGCAGAGCCTTACCGTCGTCAGGCAATCCGTGAAAAATCTCTGGACGCCCTGCAAGAAATGGAACGTCTGGTTTGGGAGCAGCCGGCCGCGCGGAAGCTGACGATGTTCAGTGCGCTGTGCCGTTTTTTTGAAAGCCTGGAGCTGGATAGCCCCCTCCCTCATCAACAGGATCAGCCTGCGACAGATAACTGGATTCAGGAAGCGGAGCGTTTCTTCCAGTTGCATTATACCGAAGAGCTGCGGATTCATGGCGTTGCCGACACATTTGGCTTGCATCGCTCCTATTTTTCCCATGCCTTTACGCAAAAGGTCGGTATCTCACCGCAGCAATACATCCAGCGTCTGCGCCTGCAGCGTGCCCAGCAGCTTTTACTGCAGGACCCTGATCTGACGGTCGGCGAAATCGCGCTTTCCGTGGGTTATCCGGATCTGTATACCTTCTCTCGCGCGTTCAAACGGCACGTCGGATGCTCCCCGAGCGATTATCGGTTGAGCACTTAGAAACCAACGCCTCGTTCCCAGCGTATAACTATTTTAATTACGGATATTTACATACATTTATTGGAGGTACAAGAACGATGAACGCACATGAAATTGATTATCGTATTCTAGGAAGTGAGATGCAGTACGTGGAAATTGAGCTCGATCCGGGAGAAAGTGTGGTCGCCGAAGCCGGAAGCATGATGATGATGGATCAGAACATCCATATGGAGACAGTCTTTGGAGATGGCAGCAGCGATAACAAAGGGTTCATGGGCAAGCTGCTTGGTGCGGGCAAACGATTGTTGACGGGTGAAAGCTTGTTCATGACGGTATTTACGAATCAAAGCTCATACGGGAAAGAAACGGTGAATTTTGCCTCTCCTTATCCGGGAAAAATCATTCCGATGGATTTGCAGGATCTCGGCGGCAAATTGATTTGTCAAAAAGATTCCTTCCTCTGCGCAGCGAAAGGCGTATCCGTTGGGATCGCGTTCCAGCGTAAGTTAGGAGCCGGCTTCTTCGGCGGCGAAGGCTTTATCATGCAAAAGCTTGAAGGGGATGGACTCGCATTTGTCCATGCGGGCGGCTCCATCTGCGAACGTGAGCTCCGTCCTGGGGAAGTCCTTCGCGTAGATACGGGATGCCTTGTGGCAATGACGCAAGACGTGGACTATGATATTGAAATGGTCAAAGGTGTGAAAACGGCACTGTTCGGCGGCGAAGGTCTGTTCTTCGCGACACTGCGCGGACCTGGGCGGGTATGGATCCAATCCTTGCCGTTCAGCAGGTTGGCGGACCGGATGGCTTCGGCTTCCAGAGCAGGCGGACGGAAAGAAGAAGGAAGCATCCTTGGCGGCTTAGGTAATTTGCTTGATGGAGACGGAAGATAGGCGCTTAGCCGATAAACCAAATAAGCCCGGTGGCGAGCTTCATGCTCGCACCGGGCTTTGCGTTTATCAATCATCTTCCCATCCTGGCTATTTCGTCACCATGACCGGACAATGCGCGTGTTTGATGACATTGTGGCTGACGCTGCCCAGCAAAATCTCGGAAATCAAGCCGGCACCGCGGCTGCCCATCATAATAAGATCAACTTGGTTGTCGTCGGCAAACTGGGTGATTATTGTAGAAGGATCGCCAGTTTTCAATTGAACGTCGTAAGTAATTCCGGCCGCCGTTAGCTTGTCCTCCGCAGGCTTCAGAATTTGCTGTCCCTCCGCCTCAGCATTCTCCTCAATGGAAATGATCGGCGGCTCATTGAGTACAAGGATAGGACTCACATGAAGAATCGTTATTTTCACTTCGTGGGATAAGCTTACTGCCAAGGCAACCGCTTGTTCGAGCGCATGATCGCTATGCTCGGAGCCGTCAATCGGAACGAGAATTTTGTGAAACATAGAAATTCCTCCCATCGTGATGCGTGAACGCATCCTTTTCAGAAAGCTTATGATGTTCCATGTCTCTATCATACTCCCGCATAACGTTAACGTCAACGTAAAGTAATCTCTGGGACTTACTGAGGATTGACAACCATTTCCGAGGCCTCCGTTTCCGCTCCGACAAAATGAAGCAACCGCTCCCCTTCCTCCTGCAAGGCAGCCAGCTCCGCTTGAGCGATCTTGCCGAACATGTCCGCAACGACTACCGTTTTGCCTCTTTCCCTATGCAGCTTCCAGGTTCCGGCCACGTACCCGTCGATGAGAATTGTCGGCCGCACGATGCCATTTGAGGTAAATACCCGTTTACGGTACCGCTCCTCCAGAATACGACTGCGGTCCGCATGCGCAAGCAGGATGTTGTCAAACTCACCGAGAAAGCGCGGCGCCGCCGGCGTATCGGACTCAGGCCGTGGGGCATCCGGCAGATCGAACAGAACGGCGCCTTGCTCCGTCTGGAACGTTACGAGCTCGCTCGTGAGCTGCTCCAGCACTTTGCCTAGCCCCGAAAGTCCCGACCACACCTGCATATCTTTCACTGTCGCCGGGCCGAAGGCCGCCAAATATCGGCGAATCCACTGTTTCGCGTCAGGTTCAGTGCCCATCGATTGCCCGAGCCACAGTTCCATCGTCGTATGCACCGCCTGTCCGCTCTCTCCCCATATGCCGCGAGGCGGTGTTTGCACGAGCGGCACCAAGTTTCGTACAGCTGCCGACAGCGCTTCTGGTCGCTGCGCAAGCCACTCCTGCTGCAAATGTTCTCCCAACTCGCTGAGCGTCATCGGCTTCTCTTCCACCAGGCGTCGGCCGCTCGCTGCCAGCCGGCTCCTGTCCACGCCTTGAAGTTCCTTGCCAAATGCGCCGTTCAAGCTGCGTTCCATCACCGGCTGCAGCCACGGTCGGAGCGCCAGCGCATCAGCAGATGACGTCAGATGCAGCGTCGCCCGCATCAAAGCGATACGCACCGCCTTGCGACTTCGGATCAGCGATGAAAGCTGCTCCTGGCGAAAATTTTCAACCCTGGACCATAGCGCAAAGTAAGGGGCGTTCGGGGCTTGCGCCTGCAAGCCCGTCAGCTTTTCAATAACGTCCAGCACAGGAAGCTGTACCCGGCCAAGCAGCATCTGTCTGGCCAACAAGGCCCGATTCAGCGCGCGGGAATCCATCATTGGCATATTCTTCATGGCGGTGCCTCCTTCTCATTCTGGGGCCGGCATAACCGGGATCGGCGGATGAACCTATCTGTACCCGCAGCCACCAGTCTCCTTAACGCATGCCGCGGAAAAATTTGCGCATGTCGCCGATCATCAAATCCGGCGCATCCATCGCCGCAAAATGAGTGCCCCGATCGAACTCGCTCCAATGGACAATTCGGTTGCCTTGCTCCGCATAATGGCGAATGGCGACATCTGACAATTGGAATACCGCAACGCCGATCGGCGTTTCCGATACTGCCTTCGGCGCCCAAGCCGCCGGATCATGCGCCGCTTCATAATACATTCTCGCCGACGAGCCCACCGTTCCATTCAACCAATACAGCATCAGATTCGTTAAAAACCGATCCTTATCGACAGCGCCCACCGCATCGCCGAAACCGTTGAACAGCTCCGCCGTCCAGGCAAGCAGCCCAACCGGCGAGTCATTGAGTCCATAAGCCAATGTCTGCGGACGCGTCGATTGAATCATATTGAAACCGAAGCGCTCCTTCATGAACTGGCCCAGCCGGCCAAGGCGGACTTTTTCAGCGTCCGAAAGCGTCGCCAACACATCATCTTCCACGGGTCCCATTGGAATAAAGCCCATGGTGGCCGCACTCACATGCACACCGGCGACCCGGCCCGCTGCGATACGCCCCATCTCCGGCGCGATAATCGCCCCCATATCGCCGCCCTGTACGCCATACTGCGCATAGCCATGACGCTCCATCAGCTCGGCGAAGGCTTGCGCCGCGCGCCCGGGCGTCCATCCCGCTTCTTCCGTCGGCCCCGATAAGCCGAAGCCCGGGATGGAGGGGATGACGAGATGAAACGCGTCAGCCGGATCGCCGCCATAGGAACTCGGGTCGGTCAACGGGCCGATCAGATCCAAAAACTCGACGGGCGAACCGGGCCAGCCGTGAATCAGCAAGAGCGGCATAGCCGACACCTCTGGCGAAGGGACGTGGAAGAAATGAAGATTCGCGCCATCGATCGTCGTCACATACTGCGGAATGTCATTCAGCCGCTGCTCCTGTTTGCGCCAATCGAAAGCCGTGCGCCAGTAATCGGCCATGTCTTTGACGAAGGGCAGCGGCACGCCATACTGCCAGCCTGCACCAGGCAGCTCATCGGGCCAGCGGGTATGCGTCAAGCGATACGTAAGATCGTCCAGCGCCGCTTGCGGCGTTTCAAGACGATAGGGGCGGATGGCCTTTGCGTTTTTTTCTGATGCGGAAATCGGTGTGTTCATGGGTAACTCCTCCTCAAGGGAATTTGGTTTATACTTGCATTGTAATCTCCCCTTGTTGACAACTGTCTGTCAGGAACGGGCCTGCGGCGAGAAAAAGATCGACTTCCCACCGAAGGAACGGTAAAGTCAGTTATAGAGGAAGGAGCTGGAATTTCGTTGAAAATTGAACGCTTACTCGGCATTACCATGATCTTATTAAGTCAGCGGCGGGTGAACGCCCAATCGCTTGCCGATAAATTTGAAGTTTCGCTGCGGACGATTTATCGGGATTTGGAGACAATCAATATGTCCGGCATCCCCATTGTTTCGTATACAGGCTCCGACGGCGGGTATGAAATTATGGAACAGTTTCGGCTCGACCGGCAAATCGTGACCTTTGACGATCTGCAATCGATTCTGGTTGCGCTCAAAGGCGTTCAGGCTTCACTGGATGATACAGAAATGGACGCCCTTCTGACCAAAATCAAGGCGCTAGTCGCCAAATCCGAGCAGCATCAGCTGGCAGAACTCGGTGAAACGTTGATGTTCGATACGAATTTGTGGCACGGCGGCGGCATCAAAGATCGCTCCATGCTGGCAGCGCTGCGTCAAGCGGCCAAGCAACGGTCGGTCGTCTCGTTCCGCTATACGAATACGGAAGGCATAGGCGAGCAGCGTGAAGTCGAGCCCTTGGGTCTGGCCTGGAAAGGCTATGCGTGGTACTTATATGCCTACTGCCGGCTGCGCAGCGACTATCGCACGTTCCGAGTGTCGCGCATAAGCGGGCTGCGCCTGCAGCTGGAAACGTTCGCGAACCGCGGCGTTCGCATGGAGGAACTGGATGCGCGTTGGGGCAATCAGGAGACAGGCCCGCTCATACCGCTGTTGCTGCGGTTTCCTCCTCGCCTGCGAGTGCGGGTCGAGGAAGCTTTTGGGCTTGACAACGTCGACAAACAGGAGGACGGCACGCTGCTGGTTCGCGCCAGCTACCCCGACAACCACTGGATGTACGGGATGCTGCTCAGCTACGGGCCTGACGTCGAGGTGCTCGAGCCGCTTGCCGTGGCGGATACAATAAAAAATCTCGGCCAACAGATCTATCTGACGTATCACAAAGAGGCGCCCCAGTAAGGTTGCTTCCTCACTTCGGGCCAATCTTCTTCACCTCACTAATCCTGCGGATAAGACCGAGTTCTGCTCCTGCTGGCGCAGTGGTACACCCCCATCACCTGCATTTCCTACATCAAATTTTGGACAAATCGGCCGTTGAAGCGGAAGAACCTGCAAAAAGTACATGTAAATTCGCCATTCTCCCCTTAAAGCGAGGTATTTAGGCGTGATTGTTGTATTTTGCTGTAACTTTTACAGGTAGTACTGCCGAATGAAGTGTTTCTCGGTAATGTTGCTGTAGTTTTTACAGGAACATGCACAAGGGGATGAGAGGATAGGTGAGGGATCACCGTCCTGTGAATGAATCTGCCTCAACCCGCCGATAACAGAAATAGAAAGGAAACGGCGGGCGAATCGCGAATTCCTTTTACAAATCGTGGTGAGGAGGAAACAAGATGGAACATCACATGGGAATGGCAACGCCGGAAGGGAAACGCATGCTGGAGCAGGTGCAGCGGATTTGCAAAGATTTGCCTGAGGTGACGGAATTGATCGACGGCCATGGCCATAACACATTTAAAGTGAGGGATAAATCGTTCATCATTATGAGCGACCATGGCATCACGTTCAAATCGGATCTGGAGAATCAGGAGCTGCTTGTCCAGACGGGGCGGTTTTTCGTCCCCAAATATATCGGACACCGCGGCTGGGTATCCATTCGTCAACCGGGGGATTGGGCGGAAATGGCCGACCTTCTGAAGGAAGCTTACTTGCGAGCAGCGCCAAAGACGATTGCCAAACAGTTTATTGAGGCGAATCGCGTGAAATAGGTGGGGGAAGCAGGTGCTGCGGCGCCTGTTTTTTTACAGATAGCAAGATCTGATTTGGTTTCGCTGTCTGCGCTGTCTCCATTTTTTCGCTGTCTCCGCCTTCTTTGCTATCTCTGCTGTCGGCGTGAAGCGTGGCTTTTAGCTCCTTAACCGGTAGATAGCCAACAGACGAGAGAATTAGCCAATGCAACCACTGGCTAATTCTAGATATGGAGCGGATCCGCCGCGAATAACCAATGACCCCATTGGCTATTCATCCCAATATCGCTGTCTTCGCGATAATTTCCCGAATTAGCCAGTGGTAACATGGCTTATTTAAGCGAATGAGCGTGATTAGCTCCATTTAAGCCATGAAATCATTGGCTATTTCACCCGGCAGACAAAGCTAGCTTTGAGATGCAGTTGTAAACGGCGCGGTATGATGCGGTTTTACCGACCTAACGTTTCCGGCTTTTTTGGCATGTCGGAAAGTCGATCCTGGAAGCGACGCCACGTTATCCGCAAACATGGCCGTTCTTACAAGGAGCGCGGAGCAATTAATTTTTTATGATTAACGTGGTTAAATATGGGAAATTTGTGATTAAACTAGAAACTTTCGAGGTTCGTCGGCGTCTCAATTCATAAAGAAGCTGCTTCGAGTCGCAGGCGGGAAAGATGGTCCCCTCAGAACACGAAGTGTCCCTGGCACTTGTCAAGATGCAGTAATTCTCCTTGAAAGGAGGGATTTCCATGAAAAAAATCATCCTCCCCACGCTGATCGGCCTATCCGTTGCCACTGCAGCGTACGCGGCTGTGGAGCTGGCGGTATCTCCATTTCTCGTCCGATTCACGGTCAACCAGCAGGAGGTCATGCTGCCTGAAGCATACACTGTGCTAAATCAGGAAGGCTCGACCTATGTGCCCCTGCGGTTTGTGGCGGAAGCCATGGAGGGGCAGGTGAGCTACAATGAAGAAGAGCGGCGCATTTCCATTGCCTACGCTTCGGATCGGGAAATGAAGATGACGCATGCCGCCGAAGCGCACCAAGGCGATGTTCAATTGACCCTGCGCTCAGCCTGGCAAACGTATAGGTCAAGCGAACAGATGGTCATTCAAAGTGAAGTTTTGTATACCGGCGATCGACCTTTGAAAATCAAACACGGGAACCCGCTCGTGGTATATACGATTCGAGATGAAGATGGAAAGTCGCTTTCGACGGGGGTTCAGCAAGCGTTAATTACTGATGAACTGTCCCCAAATACGACCTTTACGTCGAGACTCCCTCTTGCGCTATTGAGTGAATTTAACAGCTATCGTAGCGCTGATGCGTGGAAGTTAGAGATGCTGCAAAAGGACCGCCCCTGGCTCCTCCCGGCAGGACGCTACGTAATTGAAGCGACAGCGGCGTTTACGGTGAATGATGAGCGGAAGATGCTGAAGTGTGAACTTGCCATAGAAGTGGGGGGATAATGGATGTTGTCTGCCTTGGTACACCGCACAGCAAAAGGCGCTTCCCCTGCGCATTGTCCAGCTTTGGATAGACAAGCGGCGTCTGCTTGCCCATAGGCAGGGAAAGGCTGGTAATGAGTGCGTACCGACATGCAAAAAGTGGTGTTGGACGTTTTGCGGAGCACTGTGGAGTCGGGGAAGGGGGCAGTGCTTATCCCTCGTATTTCCCTAACATCTTCGCCAAATAACTCCGAAAATCGTCGATATATGCTTTCGGCTCTATAATTTCGAGGTTTGTCCCGAAGCTTGCAAGAAATTGGAATCCCGCAGGATCTTGGGGGACATGGATAGTAGCGAGTGCATATGCAGGGCTGTGGTTTTCAATGCTTTCCCGACCGTATCTTTCGATGAAGTGATCTTTGATAGAAGGCGCGATCAGCGCCTTGATCGTGACGAGCGCTGGCTGATACTTGACGCCGCGCGCTCCTTCTGACGGATGTTCTCTGGGGGAAAAGGTTTGTTCATTCATCGTCAGATTGTCGATCCGGGACAATTTAAATGTTCGATAGCTCATGCGATCGAGACAGAAACCTTTCAGATACCAGCTCATTTCGCTGAAATGAAGCTGGTAGGGTTCGGCGATCCGATGCGTTGGAGCCCCGTTTTTGTCCAGATAATCGAAAGAAATGCACCTTTTCATGGTGATGGCGTCTTGGCATGTTTTCAAAGTATGGTCGATTTCCGACCGCCCCTTCCAGTCATAAAAGGATAGCCGAATTGAACCGGTCAGCGACATCGGGCCTACCATGGCTTCAATTTTTTTGATCGTTCTTTCTACCTCTTCGCTAATGAAGATTTGTTCCAATCCATTCAGCGCCGTTAAAATATTTTCCAAATCGGAGCTGTTCAAAAGTCGTTTATCCACCTTATACTCATTCAAGATCCCATAGCCGCCATGAACGCCATTCACGGCATAGATCGGGATGTTGGCCAAGCTCAGCGCCTCCATATCGCGCAGAATCGTTCTTTTGGAAACATTAAATAATTGCGCAAATTCATTGGAGGAGACCACATCTTTTTTCAGTAATATCATGATGATCGAAATCAGTCTCTCGATTTTATTCATCGCTGCTCCCTGCCTTCGTTTAAATTTTCTTTGGAAAAGGTGACATCAAGATGTCGCCTTTTATGTATTATACTGCAAGTATCACAAGAAGGAGGTATGGGTTATGCCAGCGATTGCTTATTTAAACTTTGATGGTATGGCAGAGCAAGTGATTGATTTTTATTCGGAGGCTTTAGACGCCTATGAAGTGAAGAAAGTGAGATTTGCGGACATTCCGCAGGATCCAAACTTTCCATTGCCGGAAAATGAGTTGAGAATGATCATGGAGTCCGCTATCGAATTCGCAGGCGGCAAAATCATGATGTCGGATATTTTGCCTTCAATGAAGGCAGTAACCGGTGAGTTGGTGAAAGGAAACAACGTATGGATTAGTCTTGTCTTTGCTGATAAAGCTTTAATGAGGCAATACTTTAGCAATTTGTCCGTCGGCGGCCACGTGATTATGCCTTTATCCGATACACCGTGGTCTTCCTGCTTCGGTCTGCTCGTCGATAAGTTTGGGGTTGCCTGGAAGTTCAACAGCGACGCAGATCTATTTCTCGACAGCGTGATGTCCGGCAAAAAGTAACTTATTTCGGACGTTGTTGCATCATCTCCGCAAAGCTAACCGCCGCCAGCGACAGCCGCTGATCCCGGCGCAGCGCAAAGCCGATGCTTCGAACCGGGAGCGGCTCGTCCAGCCGAAGCTCAAACAACGAGCCGCTCTCGAGTTCCTCCTGCACGAAGGCTTTGCTGGTCCAAGCTGCGCCATACCCCATTTTGGCGAACTCCGCCAGCAGATCGACATTCCCTAATTCTATATCCGGCGTAACCGTCAGTCCTTTGGCCGCGAACCAGTGCTCAACCGCACGTCGGGTGCTGCTGCCCGGTGACAGCAGAATGAGCGGCAGCCGGATCAATTCCGGTACGGACAGCACGCGTTCCGCCAGCTCGCGGTATGCTGCGCCCACGACAATACAGTCCTCCGACTCGTCCAGCACATACACCTCCAACTGCGCGTCCTCCAGAGGCAGATTGATCACGGCGCAGTCGATGTCGCCGTCTTTTAACCGCTGTACAAGCTCAGGTGTCTTCCCGTGGGACAAGCGAATGCGAATCCCGGGATGCAAGCTGTGATACGCGTTCAGGTGAGGGAGCAGCAGATGCTTGATCAGCGAATCGCTGGCGCCGATGCGAATTTCGCCTTCCTGCAGCTGCTTGAGGTTGCGGAGGTGCTTGTGTCCGGAGTCCAGCATGGCGAAAGATTGCTCCACGTATGACAGCAAGGCCTGCCCTTCCTCCGTCAGCTCGACACCCTTGGACCGCCTGTGGAATAACGTGACCCCCAACGCTTCTTCCATCTGCTTGATGGCATAGCTCACGGAGGGCTGCGTGATGTGCAGTTCTTGAGCGGCTTTGGTGAGATTGCGGCAGTGGGCGGTATGCAGGAAAATACGATACCATTCCAGGTTGATCATATGATATAGAACTCCTCTATGACAAAGTGATGAAATTACAATTTCATTTATTCCAATATTCTCATTATAATCGGAGTACATCACATTGACAAAAAAGAGGTGGAAACCATGAGTCTGCATCAACCTGATTTGGAAGCCCGCTCGCCTTGGTCGCCAAATCGCCATATACACGAGGTGGCCGTCTATCCTCCGCAAGGAAGGGTAAACGCCACGCTGCGCATGCCCGGCAGCAAAAGCTTAACGAACCGGGCGCTCATTATCGCCGCATTAGCTGAAGGACGGTCGGAGCTAAAGGGGATACTAAAAAGCGATGATGCCTACTGGTGCATCGATGCGCTCACTAAGCTGGGGATCTCCGTGGAGGTCGAAGGGGATACCGCATATGTGGACGGCTGCGGAGGCCAGTGGCCGATCCCGACGGGCGAACTTTACGTAGGCGCAGCGGGGACTGTGGCCCGATTCTTGCCGGGAGCGCTGGCCACAGGGCTAGGAAGCTGGACGCTGCGCGGAAGCCGGCGCATGCAGGAGCGGCCGATGGCGCCGCTGCTTCAGGCTTTGGCGTCGCAAGGGGCATCGCTCACCTACACGGACAAGGACGCGTGCCTGCCGTTCAAGCTCGAGGCGCAGGGGCTGCGAGGCGGGGAAGTGACGCTGCCGGGCTCGACGTCGAGCCAGTTTATCTCCGGGGTGCTGCTGGCCGCGCCTTATGCGCAAACACCGCTGACCGTCACGATTGACGGCGAGGTCGTGCAGCGCGACTATATCCAGTTGACGCTGGATATGATGAAAGCCTTTGGCATCGCGGTGCAATCCGCGAGCGATGGGCAGTCCTTTGCCGTTCCGCAGGGCCAGTACGGGGCGCAATCAATTGAACTGGAGTCGGACGTCTCCACGTGCGGTTATTTCTGGGCGGCCGCGGCGCTGACAGCGGGGCGCGTGCGCATCGAAGGCGTCGATGCGGCGATGACGCGGCAGCCGGACATCGAGCTGCTGGACGTGCTGGAGCAGATGGGCTGCACCGTGCAGCGGGGCGACGGCTTTGTCGAGGTGCACGGGACGGCGCAGCTTAAAGGCGGTTTTACCCGCAGCATGCGCAAATCGTCGGATCAGACGCTGACGGTTGCTGCGCTGGCGGTTTTCGCCGACGCGCCGGTGACGCTTACGGGTGCAGCTCATATCCGGCATCATGAATGCGACCGCATCGCGGCGATCTGCACGGAGCTGCGGAAGCTTGGCATTCAGGTGGATGAGCATCCGGACGGCTTGACGGTGTATCCGGGAGCACCAAGCCCGGCGCTGCTCGATTCCTACGATGACCATCGCATGGCGATGGCGCTATCGTTGATCGGGCTGCGGGCAGGCGGCATCCGGATTACCGATCCGGGGTGCGTGTCGAAGACGTGTCCGGACTACTGGGCGCGCCTGGGCGCAATCGGCGCGCAGATTAGCGAAGCTTAACAAGGGAGATGAAGGAGCATGGCAGGCAACACATTTGGCGATATATTTAAAATTACAACCTTCGGGGAGTCGCACGGCGCCGCGGTCGGCGTGATCGTGGACGGCGTAACGCCGGGCGTCGAACTGGACGAAGCTTATATCCAAAAACAGATGGATCGCCGCAAGCCGGGGCAGTCCTCGGTGACGACATCTCGTAAGGAATACGATACGATTCATATTTTATCCGGTGTCTTTGAGGGCCGGACAACCGGCACCCCGCTGTTCGTCATGCTGCATAACCAGGACATGCGTCCTTCGGCGTATGACGATATTCAGCACGCTTTCCGTCCCGGTCATGCCGATTACACGTATTTGCACAAGTACGGCATTCGCGACCATCGGGGCAGCGGCCGGGCTTCGGGCAGAGAGACGGCGGCGCGAGTGGCCGGGGGTGCTGTCGCGCGCAAGCTGCTTGAACGGCGAGGCGTTCAGGTTGTGGCGTATACGAAGCAAATCGGGCCTATCGCCTGCGGCACCTTTGACGAGAGCGTCATTGAACAGAACGCTGTCAGAGCTTGCGACCCTGAGGCGGCCGAAGCGATGATTCGGCACATCGAAGAGCTGGCCGCTGTTGGAGACAGCAGCGGTGGGATCGTCGAATGCCGCATCCGCGGCGTGATGCCGGGCCTCGGTGAACCCGCGTTCGATAAGCTCGACGCGGAGCTGGCGAAGGCGATGCTTTCCATCGGCGCCGTCAAAGGCATTGAATTTGGAGCCGGCTTCGCGGCGGCGACGATGCAGGGCAGTGAGCATAACGACGGCATGAACCGGGACGGTTTTCTCAGCAACCACGCAGGCGGCATTTTAGGCGGCATCAGCACGGGGCAGGAGATCGTTTTCCGGATCGCCGTGAAGCCGACGTCGTCGATTTCGCTCCCGCAGCAAACGATGAACGTTCACGGCGACGAGCAGACGATTCAGACTTTCGGTAGGCACGATCCTTGCATTTGTCCGCGGATTGTGCCGGTCGTTGAGGCGATGGCTTGTCTCGTGCTGGAGGATCATTATAAACGGCAGGCCGCTATGCTGAACGAGTAGCTTGGGGCGAGAGAGCGAGTGCTTGCGTGTCCTTCTTCATTGTGGATACATCCCCCGGTTCTGGGAATCCTGAAATCAGAATGAGGGATTTGCGGTCCAGGAGGGAAAGAAGACGATATGAACTTGCATACCGGAATGCCCGTGTGGCGGGCGACGTGTCCGCATGTTCGGGAGTATCCGAAGCTGGAGGAGGACATTGACTGCGAGGTGCTTGTAATCGGCGCCGGCGATTCGGGGGCGCTGGTGTCGTACCTGCTGATGGAGCACGGCATTGACACGGTCCTGATTGATAAAAGGGCGGTTGCCCACGGGAGTTCTTTTGCGAGCACGGGGCTTTTGCAATTTTCCAACGATAAATCGCTCACCGCCTGCTTGAACACGTTTGGCGAGGCGCAGGGGCTGCGCTTCTATCAGCTGTGCCAGGAGGCATTGAACGACCTCGAGGCGATTTCCTCGCAATTGGTGTACAGTCCTGAATTTGCTCGCCGCCCGAGTCTTTATGTGGCAAGCTGCCCCGAGGACGTAGCCATGCTGCAGGAGGAATGCCGCGCGCTTCAAAAATACGGTTTTCCGGTCGATTTTTGGACGGAGGATCAGATTGCCGCGAAGTACTCCTTTCGGAAACCGGGCGCGATCTATGCGCAAGGGGATGCGGAGGTCAATCCGTTTAAACTGGTGAACGGGCTCATTGAGACGAGTTATTTAAAAGGCATGCGCGTGTTCGCCAACACCGAAGTGTTTCGGATGCCGGGTGAAAAAGGGCGCCTCGTCTTCCGCGCCGGCCGGCATGCCGTTCGGGCGCAGTATGCGGTCTATGCCACGGGCTATGAGACGCAGGAGCTGAGGCGCAATCCTAACGCCGTGCTAACAAGTGCGTTCGCGATGGCCACCAAGCCGGTCGCTTCGTTCGACGGCTGGCATGCGCGCAGCCTGATCTGGGAGACGGCGCGCCCCTATCTGTATATCCGCACGACGGCGGATAATCGGATCGTAATGGGCGGCTTGGATGAGCCGACCACGGATCCGGAGGAGCGGGAGCGCATGCTCCCCCGCAAAACCGAGCTCCTGCTCCAAAACGTGCAGGAGCTGTTCCCGAACATGCCGGAGCTGGAGGTCGCGTACAGCTGGACGGGCGCTTTCGGCAGCACGCATGACGGGCTGCCGATGGTGGGGGAGCAGGAAGGCTTCGACAACAGCTACTTCATGCTCGGTTACGGCGGCAACGGTACCGTGTACAGCGCGATTGCCGCGAAGTTGGTCGCGGCCGCGATTGTGCATGGCGGACACCCGGACCTCGAGCTGTTCCGCGTGGAGCGGCCGCGGCATGCGTCGGCGCTTGTTTGGTGATAAATGGAACGCTTCCGAGCTGGATAAAGAAGACATCTACCCATTTTCTGAGGGTGAGGTCTTCTTTTTTTTCTGTCGATCGCCTTCGTCTGAGCTCCAAACCATGGCTAACGGTTGTGAGCGAGCTTATTTCAGGCAAAAGACGGTATGGCAAACTGTAACGGTTGTGAGAGCGGCTATTTGTCTAAAATGGCATGATTTCACTAAGAAATGAAGCAAATAAGCGCTGTGGCAACCTTTACAAATAGAATTCACGCTTTTTAGATCCCCTTGGAAATTCAAACAAATCCGAATAAAAATTTTGTTGTTTTCATACAAAATAAAATTTTGTTTCGAAATTTAAAGGTATTTTGGAATATTTTGTCGAAACCTTGAATTCGCCCCTGGACTAGACAAATACAACGTTCCAGGCAAGAAAAATAAGGAGGATTCGGGTAGTGGAGAGAAGACGGATACTGGGAATTGAAGGGCTTAGGGGAATCAAGCTGACATCTCCGATGAAATCGATCGGGATGAAGCTGTTTCTCATTTTTTTTGTCAGCATCGTTTCGTTTGTGCTGAGCTGCGGGATGCTGTCCTATTCCATCTCGAAGAATGTCATTCAGAAGAAAGTATCGCAATCCAGCCTAGAGACCATTTCACAAGCGGGCATGAAGCTCGATTTTATGTACAAAACGTTCGAAGATATTATGCTGCAACTAAATCTGGACAATGATCTGCAAAATCTATTGGCCAAGGCGCAGCAATTCCCGCCCGGCTCTTATCAGGCGATGGAGATTGCGGGGCAATTGACGGAGAAGCTGAACGTTATTGCTTTTTCGGGTAAATCGATTTCGTCCTTGCTGTTGTTTCAGCCCGACGGCCGGCTGATCGCTTTAACGGGAAGCGGCAGCAACAGTGCGGTGGAGAATGTCGAGCAGACGGATTGGTTTCAAGCGATTAAGAACAATAACGATCAAACCCAATGGCTGGACAGCAAGGCGGAAGGCTACTCGGGCAGTTATCCCAATACGTTTGCGATTGGCCGTGTAATGAAGAACGGGGAGGGAAGTTCCAAGGGTGTGCTGGTCATGGAAGTGAGCACAGAACTTTTGAACAATGAACTGAACTCCTTATCGTTAGGCGAAGGCAGTCAGCTGAGCATTACAAACTCAGCCAATACCAATATCGCGACGCTCAAGCCGGGTGAGTTGGGCAAAGCGTCGAATCTTCCCTTGACCGGCGCCCAGATAGATGCGGGAAGAGGGTTGTTCACGTCTGCGAATGACCATATTGTCGTGTATTATCACTCGGCGCTCTCCGACTGGAACATGGTTGGTGATATTCCCATCGGCTTATTAGTCCGTGAGGCCGCAGATAAAATCTTTCAGTTTACGCTGGTCGCTGTCCTATGTGCCGTCATCGCCGCAGGATTAATCGGAATTTGGGTAGTCAGAGTGATTGTCCGCCCCATCCAAAAGCTGCGGGATCTCATGAAGCAAGGAGCGCAAGGCAAGCTCACTGTTCGTGCCCATTACACCTCTGCGGATGAGGTCGGGCAGCTAGGGGCCAGCTTTGATCAAATGATGCAGCATTTTGCCGACCTTGTCCGGCAATCCGGCGATACGGCGCACAACGTCCTTGAGACCGCCAATGAACTGGCGAACTCCGCTCGGTTGACGAAAACCGCCGCTGACGAAATCGCATCTGCCATGGAGGAGATTTCGGCGGGGGCTACGGGACTCGCCCAGGAATCCGAGAAAGGCAATGCACTGACTGAACATGTCAGCACGCAGATGAAGCAGGTAACGGAGGCGAATTTCATGATGGGCACTGCGGCGGCGGGTGTGCAGGAGGCAGGCGTAAAAGGTGCCCATGAGATGGATGCCCTGATGGCCAATACCAACCGAACGGAAGAGATGATCACCACGCTGATCAAGAAAGTCGGCGCATTTAAAGAGAGCACAACGTCGATCCAAAGCATTCTGGATATGCTGAATCAGATTATGAAAAAGACGAACATTTTGTCGTTGAACGCCGGGATTGAAGCTGTGCGCGCCGGGCAAGCGGGAAAAGGCTTCATGGTTGTGGCGGATGAAATTCGTCGTCTGGCGGAGCAATCGCGTCACTCCATTGGGGTCGTTGGGCAAATTATGAACGATATTCAGAATGAGGTGCACGAAACGTTCAATCTTTTGGAAAGCGCCGCTCCTATTTTCAAAACACAGCTTCAAGCGGTCCGAGATACGAATGTCATCTTCGGGCAAGTCACCTCGCAAATGGCGGCTTTTATCGAACAGCTCGGCGCTGTGAGCGATTCCGTCAGCTCCTTGGAGAGTAAGCAAGTCATTCTATCCGACACGATGATGAATGTCAGTTCTGTGGCGGAAGAGTCGCTTGCGACTTCGGAGGAAGTGACGGCTCAGGGTCTTGAACAAAGCAGGGTCAGTGACAAATTGGTTCAATTGTCGGATAAATTGGAACAATTATCTCAAGGGCTTCACGACACGTTGTCCAAATTTGACATCTAACCTTCTGCGTATGAACAAAATGAAGGCATCAAATCAAAAATAGAGATATTTTATTGCGTGACGGCTGAAGCTAAAGTGGAGAGGAGGTAAGAAAACGCTGTCATCTTTGTTTCATCCGAGGTGGCATGAGATGAGGGAGATTGGAATCATGACGACAAACTTCAAGGATACAAGCACGATGGCCATGTCTGCACGAACCCACCGGCGAAAAACGGAGCAGTATGACGTGGTCGTATGCGGCGGCGGACTGGCGGGCTTTTGCGCGGCGGTCGCTGCGGCTAGACAAGGGGCGCGAACCTGCCTCGTGCAGGATCGCCCGGTCTTTGGAGGCAACAGCTCATCCGAGGTCAGAGTAACCCCGCACGGTGCGGCTGCCTTTCACGTGTATGCCAAGGAAACCGGGATTATCTCGGAGTTATTGATTGAGGAACGCGCGCGCAATCATGAGACGGTGTTCGAGAACGGCTGGACGAACAGTGTCTGGGATATGACGATGTACGATATGGCCCAGGGAACCGAGAATTTGACCTTTTATCTGAACACGTCCATTCGGGATGTTCGGATGGCGAATGCGCGCAACATTGCGTCGGTTATCGGGTATGTGGCGAATGCCGAGCTTGAGCTCGAACTCACAGCGGACGTGTTCATCGACTGTACGGGCGATGGCATTGTCGCGGACCGGGCCGGCTGCCAGTGGCGGATGGGTTCGGAAGGACGCGAGGAGTTCGGCGAGCTGCATGCACCGCCTGAAGCCAGCGGGGATGTTATGGGGAGTTCACTTCTTTTTAAAACGAAGGATCTTGGTCGTCCTGCTCCCTTCACCGCGCCAGATTGGGCGGCGAAGCTGGATAATCCGGACTTTTTCTATAAGCAGGGACGGAACCCCAACGACATGCGCGGCGGTTACTGGTGGATCGAGATCGGCGTGCCGTGGGACACGATTTACGAAAGCGAAGATATTCGCCACGAGCTGACGAGGTATGTGCTGGGTGTGTGGGACTGGATCAAGAACAAAGATCCGCTTACGAAAGAGCTTGCGGCTCATTATGCCATCGATTGGATCGGTCAAGTGCCGGGTAAGCGGGAAAGTCGCAGAATCATGGGTCACTATGTGATGACCTCGCATGACCCGCTGAACAATACGGTTTTTGAAGATGAGATCGCCTATGGCGGCTGGTTCCTAGATCTGCACACGCCGGGCGGGCTGCTTGCGCCTACGAGCGAGCATGCGAGCTCGGAAGGCTATAATGAAACCTCGGATTACATGGTCAAAAGCTACTGCGGCCCTTACGGCATCCCTCTGCGATCGACTATTGCCAAAGATGTCGATAACCTGATGATGGCCGGCCGCAACATTTCGGTGACGCACGCTGCGTTAGGCACGGTGCGTGTCATGGGGACAACCGCGCTGGTTGGACAGGCGGTTGGCACGACCGCAGCGATCGCTTTGCGCAAAGGGCTGGCACTCGCTGATATGCCGAGCCAGGCGATCCGGGACGTGCAGCAGGCCCTGCTGCGCGACGGGTGTTTTTTGCTGAACTCGTCCAATGAAGACGAGTTGGATCTCGCCCGCAGCGCGCAAGTGACGGCAAGCAGCGAAGCGGTGTGCCAGGGCGGTGAAGTGCGCGCGGATCTCCTGGCGGCCGGAGAGCTCGGTCCGCAGGATGATGCGCTGCGCCAGCGCAAAGGGCAGTGGATTGCAATCTCGGAAAGCAGGCTGGACCGCGTTTCGGTATGCCTGACGAATCGGAGCGGGGGCCCGCAGACGGTGAAGGCAGTCATTGTGCCTGTCGACCACATTTGGGATTACCGCACGGATGAGCTGCCGACGCTTGCAACGACAGAGCTGCTTGTTTTGCCGGGCGATTATCAATGGATCGATTGGGATGTGCGGCTGGGCGTGCGAGACGGTCTCAAGGCCGGCAGCTTCGTCCGTTTGGATCTGCATGCCAATTCGAACATCGTCTGGCATTGCGCAGACGGCATCGTACCGGGGCAGCCCTGTGCCTATGAGATGGGGCAAGGGAAAATGCGCCGGGATTGGAACGGCCCGACCCGGAGCTTCCGCGCCGAGCCTGCCCAATACGCTTATGCACCGCAGCATGTGATCAACGGGGTGACTCGGCCGTATCGCTATACGAACCTGTGGCGTTCCGATCCGCGCCTCCCGCTGCCGCAGTGGCTGGCGCTGAGCTGGGAGGTACCGCAAACGATTCGGCAGGTTGAGGTTTCGTTCCCCGGCAGCTTGTTATGGGAATATCGGGGATATGCGCCTTTTTACCGGGATCCGCAATGTCCGAGGGATTATCGAATCGAAGCTTGGGTTGGCGGCGAATGGGAGCAGTTGCTTGCAGTGAAAGGCAATTACCAGCGCCACTGCCGCTACACGCTTGAGCAGCCGGTTCATACGGATAAGCTGCGCATGGTGATCGAAGCGACGAACGGCGATCCGTCGGCTGCGATCTATGAGATTCGTTGTTATGCTTAGCCAATACGTCAACAAGCCCCAGTTCGGTGAACTGGGGCTCGTTTCTTTGTTATAACGTTTTCCGGTACTCCTTTGGAGAGATGCCGAAATAATTTTTAAAAGCACGAGAGAAATGATACAGATTGCCATACCCCACTTTTTCGGAGATCTCATTGATGCGCAAGATGGGGTCTTTGAGCAGCCGCTTTGCCTCTTCCATGCGCACCTTGATTAAATAGGCTGTAAAGGTAAGTCCCGTGCGCTCTTTGAAAAGCTTGCTGAAATACGAGTAGTTCATCGACACTCGATTAGCCACTTCGGCGAGCTGAAGATCACGGTTATAATGCTCGCGAACGATGGCTTCTGCGACGGTGATCACCGTGTCGCCCAGCGCGGATTGCTCACTGATGAGTTGTTTCGTGTCCGTGGCGTAGCTTTTTAAATAATGACGAAGCTCGTCTAAGGTATGGAACGTGTTGAACGCAGCGGCTCGCTCGCCTTCATCGAGCAGGAAGCGATCATGGACGTGCCGATGGATTTCGGAGAGCACCACATCATAGATCGCTTTCAACTGCTCCAAGGACATCTTCGGGCGCAGTTCATCGCGAAGATGGCGGTCAACCCATGCGTGAATTTGCTCCACATACAGGGACTCTGCAGCCTGCTTGAGTTCTTCCACTTCCTTCTTGGCGGGCAGCCAGGTACCCGTCTGCCCCGGGGGAACAATCGTCTGGATTACGTCACATGACTGGCGAAGAATGCGCTCCGACATGGCCTGCTGCGCTTGTTTATACAGACGGGGAAGGTCGTCGATGCCCCTGCCGGTCTGGCTGACAGAGGCGACGGGGGACTTGTCTTTGCCCTTTCTCAGCATGGCGACAGTTTGGGAAAGCAGGTTGACCAGCGTCTCGAGTGAGAGTGCTGTGGCAGTATAATTAAATACGAGACACACGTCCCCTTGTCTATCATGAAAAGCGATATGGCGCAGATGAGCCTCCATCTCTTCCGCGTCTACAAGGCTTTGCATACAATCCTGGACGGATTCCAGATGCTCTTCGCTGAATGTCATATCGCCGAACGAGAGCATCGCCATCACAAAGTTGGGATGCTCAAAGTAAGTTTCCAGCGAGAGCAGGGAATCGGAGCGTTTCACCCCGGAGGCCGCCTCTTGTGCGGAAGAGGGCTCTGCCGCTTCATGGCGATTGCGTTTCGCGCCGTGAATGAACAGCGGCAGGCGAGCGGCAAGCAGCGCCTTGGCATCGGTTCGATTTTGATTAGCCAACCGGTCTTCCAACTGATCCAGTTCAATTCCGGCGATGGCCGTCTCCACTTGCTTGCCAAGCTCATCGGAAGCCGCCGGCTTCAGCAGATAATCCTGTGCGCCGTATTTGAATGCCTCCCGAACGTAAGGATAATCGCCATAACCGCTCAACATAATAAACTTCGTGCGCGGGAGCGACTTGGAAAGCTCCTGAATGACTTGAATCCCATCGACATCGGGCATGCGAATATCTGTAATGATGACGTGGGGTTGCAGGTTTAACGCCATTTCCATCCCTTGGAGGCCGCCGCCAGCGACCTCGATTTGCGTCACCCCTCCGACGTTGGCCCGTTCCAGCTTGGCTTTCACGCCTTGCCCAATCCATTCCTCGTCATCAATAATGAGCACCTTGTACATGTAGATCCTCCTCGATTGTCCTTGTCGCATAGGGCAGGGTCAAAATAGTTTCGGTAAACGCACCTTCAGCGCCGGTTAACTGCAAAGGGAACTGCTCCCCATAAAATAATTTCAAGCGTTCATTGATATTGCCGAGGCCAATGCTCTCCCGGTCCCGGTCACCCTTGGGCAAATATACAGAGGTGCGAAATTGCTCATTCATCTCCTCCAGCCGTGCCGCCTGAATCCCCGAGCCGTTATCTTTCACCCGGATAAGGAGCATCTGTTCTCTTTCCAGTGCGACGGTCACTTCGATCTGAAGCGTGTCCTGTCTGGCAAAGCCATGTTTAACACTATTCTCAACAATCGGCTGCAGGATAAATTTCAGAACCTGGACAGCAAGCAGCTCGCCGGGCACATTGATTTTAAAGTGAATGCTATCGCCGTACTTGATCTTCTGCAAGCTTAGATACTGTTCCAAAAATCGCAGCTCTTCCGCCAATGTGGCGAACTTGGCTTGCCCGTTCATATGGTAGCGCATCATTTTACCGAAGTCGGCCATGGCATCGGACACCTCGTATTGCCCGGCGAGCTCCATTCGGGCACTGAAAATATCCAGCGTATTGTAGATAAAATGCGGGTTGATCTGCGACTGCAGGGCGATCAATTGCGTGTCTTTGTGCAGGGTCTCTCTCTTAACCATGTCGCTAAGGAGCACGGAAATTTTGCTGAGCAGAATGTTGAATTTCTCCGTAATAACGCCGAATTCGTCCTTGCGCACAATCGGTATCGGGTGAAATCCGGATTCAATGGCGGTATCCATCTGTTTAATGCTTGTTTTCATTTTGCTTAGCGTCATTTTGAGGATGTAGTAGAACGCGAACAGGAGCACGATGAAGGTGAATATAAAAACAAGATTGGTTGCGACCTGCAAGGATCCCAGCAACGGCGGGATCGGGATGGCGAGCACGATGGCATGCTGAACCTCTTTGATCGCATCCGTGACATATAAAAAGCCGCCTTGCTTGGCGTAGCCTTCCGAGAAGAGTGAGAGAGGGGGATCTCCCTGTGCTTTCAAAGCCTCAGCATTGCTCCGGGAGACGATCTTATGCCCCTCATCCAGGATCAAAACAGGGAGATTCGCAAGGTTTGACCGCTCGGCGGGCTCAAGCAGATCCCCTGCACGCACGTCGACAATCGTCATGCCCAGATCATGCCCTTCAATGGAGATCATTTTTTGAATGTAGCGATACAGCACACTTCCGTCAGCTTGATTGGCGTCCAGCACCCACAGCGATTTGGCCTCGGAGGCGGTGAAGGGGGCATACCAGCTCTCTTTCTGGATTTTCTGTTCCGCATAGAAGGAGCCGAAGCCTTCCGGAATGGAATTGTTCTTCATGTAAATGGATATTTTTTGGATATTAATCTTTTGGAAGAGCATCGCATAGTTCACGAGCGGTGCAGCGAAGCTGAAATACGTATTCAGCGAATCCCTCTCGGGTGCATAGGGATCGTCAAGAAACTGCTGCAGCCGGTAGTTATAGGTAATATTGTTGCTAACGCTTTCAATGAGGTCGATTTTATTTTCAATCGTATATTTAATCTGTTTCACCGTTGTTTGTGCATTTGCAAGCAATTGAGCTTGCACATAGCGGTCAGATTGATGATACGTATAAAAACCAAGTACACTAAAGGGGATTAAGATGAAGCAGATAAAGGCGAGCGTCACTTTATTTTTGATACTCATCGTATGGAACATGCGTTGCAAAGGCAGCCCTTCTTTCCCAAAGAGGTTTGTACGGACGTATTCGACAGATGACAAAGGATCCCTTTCGGGATGGGCGTGGAGGCCAAATGAAGGTATCAAAACTAAAATGGGGATATTTTTATAAGCGCTTTCAGAATGTATAGTGAGAGTAGGCTTTCGAAACTGAATTGCTATAGCAGGAGTGTAGTTAGCGATAAAGAGAACGCTGTCATCCGGTGATGCAGACCGGGGGGACAGTGAATCGGGGAGGAAAATGTCGTGGATGGAGCCGTCAATGCGAAACAACATGCTCGAGTACCACGCGCATCAGCGACGAGCCGCTGGCTGCGGTTTAAGAGTCAGTTCGCCCTGCAGAGCATGGTATGGCCGGGAATTTTGTTTCTGCTGGTGTTCTCGTATGTTCCGATGTATGGCATTCTGATTGCATTTAAGGATTACGATCTTTTCCTGGGTGTCATGCATTCACCATGGATTGGATTTCAGCATTTTCAGGAATTTGTAAGTGATCCGAATTTCTTGAACGTTTTGCGAAATACGTTGGCGATGAATCTTCTTGGCTTGCTTCTTGGATTTCCGGCGCCGATCGTATTTGCGCTCTTTCTGAATGAGCTGAATAAGAAGCGCTTCAAGCGTTTTGTGCAAACGGTTTCGTATTTGCCTCATTTCGTCTCGTGGGTCATTTTTGGAGGATTGGTCTTGACGGTGCTGTCGCCTTCGAATGGGATTCTCAATCTCCTTCTGATGAGCTTGCATGTGATCGATGAACCGATTAATTTCATTGCGAAGCCCCATCTCTTCTGGATCATCATGGTGAGTGCCGAAATTCTGAAAGGGATCGGCTGGGGAGCGATCATCTATATCGCAGCGATTGCGGGCGTGGATCAGGAAATGTATGATTCAGCCAAGATCGACGGCGCCGGCAGGTTTCAACGGATGTGGTATGTGACACTGCCCGCCATCCTAGGAACGGTGGTGATCATGCTTATTTTCGCAATCAGCTCCATTTTGAACACAGGCTTTGAGCAAATTATGGTTATGCAAAATCCGCTCAATCTGGATGTAAGCGAAACGATCGACACGTATGTCTACAAAGTGGGACTTCGACAAATGAGGTATTCCTATTCGACTGCGGTTGGCCTGGCGAAATCGATCGTCGCTCTGATTCTGCTGTTCGCAGCGAATTACGTATCTCGCAAGGTGTCAGACAACAGCTTGTTCTAAGCGGATGCCTGCATGCAAGGAGGAACATAGAATGAAGATCCGTTCCAAGACGGACAAATGGTTTGATGGCTTCAATATCCTGTTCATGTCGGTCATTGTTTTCGTTACGCTGGCCCCGTTCTGGTTTGCTTTGGTCGGCTCTTTTAATGACGGGCTGGACTACCTGCGGGGCAGCGTATATCTATGGCCAAGGGAATTTACAATGGCCAATTATAAAGCGGTATTTTCTGATACGACCATCTATCACGCCTATTTCATTACGATTTGCAGAACGCTGCTCGGCATGTCCACGCATATCGCTTTCACTGCGCTCGTCGCTTACGGCATGTCTCGCAAAGGACTCGGCGGACGCAATGTGTACCTTGTGATCATGCTTACGACGATGTTCTTCTATGGAGGATTGATTCCGACGTATTTGCTTTATAAGCAAATTGGACTATTGAACAATTTTATGGTGTATATTCTTCCCACTTTGTTCAGTGTGTGGGATATGATTATTATCATGTCCTTCTTTCGAACAATTCCCGAGCCCATTATCGAGTCGGCGAAAATTGACGGGGCGGGAGAGTACCGAATTTTACTGCAGCTGGTCATGCCGCTGACGAAGCCCGTGCTGGCCGCAATTGCCTTATTTAATGGCGTGTATCATTGGAACTCCTACATGGATGCGCTCATGTTTACGACGAAATCATCGCTAGAGCCTGTTCAGCTCGTTCTGATGCGGATGGTGACGGATGCTTCTTACGGGGAAGCTTTCAGTCAGCAGGCGACAAGCTTTATGCCGGAAGAGGCGAAACATGTGAACCCGGCAACATTAAAGCTGGCTATGATGGTGGCGACGACAGCGCCGATTGTAGCGATCTATCCTTTTTTGCAAAAGTATTTTGTTAAGGGTGTGCTGATTGGTTCAGTGAAAGGTTAATGTGAAAAACTTTGGGGGGTTAAGCACATGAAGAAAAGATTTGTGAGTATGGGGGTTGTCACAGCGCTTGTAGGCACGTTGCTTGCGGGTTGTACCACGGATAAAAAGTCGGAGGCGACGAATTCGCCAAGTGCATCTCCAGGAGCAGCTGCAACGGTCAAACCCGACGATAAATCTCCGATCAAGATAACCTGGTTCGTCGATCAAGAATCGTATAAGAAAAACTGGGACCCCGCTAATAACTTGTTGGATAAGAAAATTACCGAAGACACAGGGATCTCGATCGAATTCACATCCGGCAGCGATGATAAACTCAGCGCCCTGATCGCCTCCGGCGATATTCCGGATGTAATTACTGTTGACAAGAACGCGCCGCAGCGCGGAGTGCTGGAGAAGTCCGGCATGGTTGCGCCATTGGATGAACTTATCAAAAAATATGATCCTTCGTTTAACGTAGCGAAGTCCATGCAGGATTGGTTCCGCAATGCCGATGGCCACTTCTACGGATATGCGAATTATTTCTGGGCGAAAGAAACGTTCAAACCCGGGGATACCATCTACTGCAATCAGGGCTTATATGCGCGGAAGGATATCATGGATCAGTTGGGGATCAAGCCGGAAGACTTCAATACGAAAGAAGGCTTGGTCGCTGCGTTGAAAAAGGTGAAAGATGCGAAAACCAAGTACAACGGCTTTGACGTGGTGCCTGCTTACTTCGAAAGCTGGGTGATCTCCAGTTTCTTCGGCGCACCGCGTGAAGATGCTCAGGGCAATCTTATTGATCGTGAGAGAACGCCGGAATCCCTGGAAGCCTATCAATTCCTTAATCGCTTGTATCGTGAAGGTTTGATGCCGGAAGACAGCCAGACGTTAAATCAATCGCAGCTTACCGAGAAGGTCAATAACGGCGCTGTCTTCGCGCTCACGAACAAAGCCATTAAATGGGATGCTTTGTATGCCAAGGACCCGAAAGCCATTTTCGTATCTGTCGGTCCGGTAATCGGCGACAAGGGCAAGCAGCCGGTCATCGATCCTGTCGCAGCCTCCGGTTGGACGCTGACGATGGTCAGCTCCAAAGCGAAGAATCAAGATCGCATTACGAAGCTGATGCACTATCTCTCTTCGGATGAAATGAGCTTGAATGTGACGTATGGCCCGAAAGGGATTACGTGGGATTATGACGTTAATGGCAAGGTGAAGTTAGCCGATGAGTTTATTAAGGCAAGAACCGAAGATGCTGCGAAAACCAAATTGAAATACGGAAATGGAACGCTGGACTGGCTCATTAACTATGTGCCTGTACAACGGACGCTTCCTGTGAACGGTGAGTTGGAAACCGAAAGAACCAAATCGAATATTTATTTCAGTAAATACACCTATGATATGCTTGCATTCGAGTCGACTGCTCCGCTTGGCGGGACGGAAGAAGCGGGGATTAATGCGAAGCGGGAGGAAGTCCGCGTAAAAACGAGGGCGAAAATGATCTTGGCGAAAACGCCGGAGGATGTTGAGAAGTTTTATAAAGAAGGCATTGATCAGGAAGAGAAGCTGGGATCCCAGAAGCTCTTCGATTATCAGAACAAGAAGTTCCAGGAAGCTAAGAAAGCTTTAGGCGTCCAGTTCGTCTGGCCGACAAATCTCAAGAAATAAGCTGGCACAATGGCATATGCAACGATCGTGAGTGGATACTTTCTTCACACGCTTGCATATGCCTTTTTGTGTACAAATAGCTATTATCCGGCTTTGGCGCGCCCGATTGGGCTGCGAAACTTGATAATCCGGACTTTTTCTATAAACAGGGTCGAAATCCCAATATAAATTACTTAGGGGTTGAAAGGAGGTGGTTATGTCGCGCAGATCAGCGACTCTGCCAAGAAAACATGAATGGGTATTGATCAAAGTGTACAGGAGGATTGTAAAATGAGAAAAGGAACGATTACTAAGGCTTCAGTAACGCTGGTTATGGCTTTACTCCTGCAAATCGTGGGGGCTGCAGGTATGGCGGGTCCTACCGCAAATGCAGCTTCCATCGTTGCTGACAGCACATGGAAAGCTATTGATACGACATTAGCGGTAGCACCTGGAAGTGCGCTGGACTTGTCCTACTTGAATCAAACACCAGCCGGAACGAAAGGCTTCGTAAAGATTGATGCGGATGGCGATTATTATTTTACGGATGAGCCCAATAAGAAAGTAAAGTTCTTTGGTACCAATCTTAACGGCAGCTATGGTACGGATCCAACCCGGGAAGAAATGGTTATTATCGCCGACCGGCTTGCTGCTATGGGTTATAATGCGGTGCGATTCCATGACAATGATGATAATGTTGACTGGGCAGTAGGACTTATGGTGAAACCTACTTCCACGACGGTAACATTAAATCCGGTCAAACTGGATAATTTTGAGTACTTCGTTTCTTTGCTGAAGGATCGAGGTATTTATATCGATCTCGACCTTCTGGCTTATGCGGATTACTCTAGTGTACCAAGCTTAAGCGCCTACGGCTCATTCGCTGCCAAATATATGGCAACGCTTTTTCCGGACGGTAAAGCGATTTGGCGATCATTTGCTCAGCAGTGGCTTACGCATGTTAATCCTTACACCGGACTTGCCTTGAAGGATGATCCTATATTGATGGGGCTGTCTCCCATGAATGAAACTATGCTTTATAATGCTAATTTTTCAAACGAAAATGTAAATGCATGGTTAAAAGCAGACTTCAATACGTTTCTGGCTGGTAAAGCACGTCCGCCTATCACAACATTTCCAAATCTATTTTGGACTGCACCTGCGAGCATTCGTGATGATCTTGCCGAATACTTCACAGAAAAAACGTTATCTTCCCATAATGAAATGAAAAATTTCCTTAAAGATGTAATCGGAGTAAAGGCACCCATTGGAGGAATTAACTACATTAATGATGCTTTGGCCAACTACTGGCGAACACAGACAGATGTTCATGAAACACACTTATATAATGGGCTTGTGGATGGAAGGGGAGCAACATTCTCTTTTACCCCGGCGTCGCATCCTCGTTACAGTATGATATTTGCTCCAGAATCAGCAGCTAATTATGTGCCGCAATCTGGAGGGACTGTATTTAAAAATTATATTCCTGGCCTTGCCCTCGGGCAGCTGTACAAGAAGCCTTTTGCATTAACGGAATATAATCAGGAGTTTCCGACCAAAGGCAGAGACGACCTTGGATTGATGGTGGCCGCGACCGGCGCTTTCAATGGCTGGGATATGCTGAACAGGTTTCAATATGTTTCCCGTGTAAAAGAGGCAACTCAACAAAGTGCAACTTTGGGTGGTTTTACTTCATTTGATACCCTAACCGATACCTTGGTAACGATGTCCGAATATCAAAGCACCCTTCTTTTCCGTAAAGGTCACATCACGGCAAGCGAACCTAAATTTGTCATTGTCAGGGACCAGACATCGGTTAAGACGCATGCGGCATCAACGGAAAATGAAGATTTAGAGATCAATCGCATGTATATACCGCATCTGTTCAAGATGGTTACCGTGTACGCAGATAAGCCTGGTGAACCCTATGCCATCTATAAAATCACGCCTGAGCTTACACCTGAGCAAATCGCAAGCGGTAATCTTCCTGCCCAGAATAAGATATCCATTACGAATAGCATGACCTTAAAGCAGGTTGCGGAGACGTTTATTAATGCTATTGATGATGTCAATCTGAAAAACAATATGCTCTCTAATCTGAATCAAAATAAGCTGGTTTCGGACACGGGTGAGCTTATATTTGATCTTAATTTAAATACCTATCTGATCAATACCCCTTACGCCATTGGAGCTGTAGGCACGTTGAATAACAACTTATTCGAGCTTGGTCCTGTATCCCTGAAGGCAAGTGTGGATAAAGGAACCGTATCCGCAGCAACGCTTGATGATAAAACGCTAGACAAAAGCGAGAGAATGCTGGTCATCTATACAACCGATGCAGCGGCGACAGGGGAAGATACGATTCAAGATCCGACGGATGCCAACAAAAGGACCTACGTAAGAGGGAAATTGCCGACACTTGCCAAACGCGAGACCATGGAATTCCATCTGAAGACGACACTCATCCCAGCAGCATACAAAGCTTACAAGCTGGCGACAAACGGTGTACGGTTGCAGGAAATACCAGTGACCGTGAACGGTCAGGAGCTTTCCGTTACCCTTGAAACGGATAAAGGTTTCGCCTTTGAACTGGTTTACAATCCATTGTACACGAATGATTTTGAGTCAGGTGCGGCGGATTGGACCTCCGTTAAAGGGAACTTTGCGCTTCAAACAGAGAGTAGTGGCAATCATGTGTATCAGTCGACGAAGTCATCGACAGCTGTGGTTGAGCAGACTGTAGGTACAGACTATTTCGTAGAGTCAGATGTGAGGATTGTCAGTCATAAAGATACGGTAGGACTCCTCGCCCGGTATGTGAATCCAGACCAGTATTATAGCTTTACCTATGATGCGCTATTTGGAAAGGCAGTCATCGAGAAACGAATCAATGGTACATCCGTTGTGCTTCAAACAGCGACCGGTGTGACATTACCGTTGGATGTTATGAACAAGCTGAGGTTTGAAGTGGTAGGCAGTAACCTATATGGCTATATCAATGGTCAATTGGTGGTCACAGCAACAGACAACTCGATTGCAAGCGGCTCCGCTGGGATCCTAACGAAGGATCTTGAACTGCCGGCAGGCTTCCCGTGGGGGACAGCAACACAACAATGGATAGCTGCACTAGGAAGCGCGGTGAAAAGTGAAATTAATGCAACCCCTGGCTCTAATGGGGCATTCCTAATTGAATTAACCGAATTCCTGAAGCGGGTTAAGGGCCCAGTCTCCTATGATAATTTCTTGGTGGCCTATCACGACATCACACCTCCTTCCGTACCTTCGAATGTGACGGCAACGGCGCTATCTTCTTATGAAATGTCATTGTCTTGGACCCCGTCTACGGATAATGACAGCGTGGCTGGTTACAGCATTTATCGGGATGGTCAACAAATTGCGACCATAAATGGCGTAACCACGAGCTATAAGGACACGGGCTTGAGCTTAGGTACAACCTATCATTACACGGTCAAAGCCACTGACCCTGCAAATAATGTATCCGCAGCAAGTGAAGAGGTGGCAGCTACGACGAAGAGCACACTGCTCGAAGATAATTTCGAGTCGGGGAGTGCAAGCATGTGGTCCGTTGTTTCTGGATGGGGAACTTTCGGCGTGGTGGATGACGGAGGCACGAAGGCTTACTTGTCCGATAATGCGGGTAAAGGGGCTACAAAGTCCGTAGCTGGACTCTCCTCGTGGACCAACTACCGTGTGGAAGCGAAGGGGAAAATGGATAATCCGAGCGGCCGAATCGGGCTGGTGGCGAGATTCGTTGATTATAACAACTATTACAGCATGACTTATGAGAATTATACGCAAAAAGTATACATCTCTAAGCTGGTGAACGGTACGACTGTCGACTTAGCGATTTCGGGTCCGATAACGCCGCTTACCGCTGGAGCGTACCATTCGTTTGGATTCACGGTATCAGGCAATATCCTGCAAGCGTATGTGGATGGGCAGCTAGTGGCTATGTCTACGGACAGTTCCTTCCCAGCTGGGAAGGTCGGTGTATATACGCACCTGTCCAAAGCATATTTTGACGATATTGTTGTGAATCCCCTGCCGAATCCCGACGTCACAGCGCCTACTGCCCCAACCGGATTGACGGCTGATGCGCTCTCGTCTGCGGAAGTTGCGCTGTCTTGGGCGCAAGCCTCCGATGATACCGGGGTAACCGGCTACACCATTTATCGGGATGGGCAATCTGTGGGCACGGTGACGGGCGCGGTGTATACATTCAAAGACACAGGCTTGAATGTGGCGACGACTTATCACTACACCGTCAAAGCGAAAGATGCGGCGAATAACCTCTCCGAAGCGAGCAGTGAAGCCGTGGTCACGACGAAAAGCACACTGCTGGAAGATAATTTTGAGTCCGGCAGCGTCAGCGGTTGGTCGGTGGTTTCCGGATGGGGAACGTTCTCCGTTGTATCCGACGTGTATGGGTCCAAAGCGTACCTGTCTAATAATGCGGATAAGGGCGGGGTGAAATCCGTAGCGGGATCACCATCCTGGACCAATTACAACGTAGAGGCGAAGGGGAAAATGGAGACGACGAGCGGTAGAATGGGTTTGGTAGCCAGGTACGTAGACTACAACAATTATTACAGCATGACTTACGATAACTACAACAAGAAAGTATACATCTCAAAGCTGCAAAATGGTGTTCAATCTGACCTCGCCATATCAGCAGCGATCCCGCCGCTTGCCGCAGGTACCTATCATACGCTTCGATTCACCGTAAACGGGAATACGCTGCAAGCTTATATCGACGGGCAGTTGATCCTTACTGCAACAGACAATACGTTCACAGCTGGGAAAATCGGTGTTTACACCCATCTGTCGAAAGTTTATTTTGACGATGTTGTGGTGAATGCAGCTCCATAAATAGGAGGTCGCACAAGTAGATGCTCTACTCGTGCGACCCCAAGTACAGAATAACGTAGGAGGGGTACAAGTGAAGAAAGTCAAAGTAGGCATTATTGGTTGCGGAAATATCAGTTCGGTTTATTTTGAAGCGGGGGAAAAATTTGAGATCCTCGAGATCGTGGCGTGTGCCGATCTGGATTTGGCACGAGCGCAAGTTAAAGCGGAGGAGTTCCATATTCCTAAAGCATGCTCCGTAGAGGAACTGCTGGCAGACCCTGACATCGAGATCGTCGTGAACCTTACGATTCCTAGCGCGCATGCAGAAGTTCATATGCGAGCATTGGAAGCGGGGAAGCACACCTACGGGGAAAAGCCGTTAGCCATTGAACTGGAAGACGCCCAGCGAATTCTAGCCTTCGCGAAGTCCAAGGGACTTCTGGTGGGCTCCGCACCGGATACCTTCCTGGGAGGCGGCATCCAAACCTGCCGCAAGCTGATTGATGACGGCTGGATCGGTAAGCCAATCGCTGCATCCGCCTGCATGATGTCTCGTGGACCTGAAAGCTTCCACCCAAACCCTGATTTCTTGTATCAAAAGGGAGCGGGACCCATGTTTGATATTGGGCCATATTATCTTGCGGCATTCGTGAACTTAATCGGACCTGTGCGCCGAATTACAGGTGCTACGCAGACGACGTTCCACGAAAGAACAGTGACCTGCGCGCCCAATTACGGCAGGAAATTCCCTGTTGAGACGCCGACACACATTAGCGGTACGTTAGAATTTGAAAATGGTGCGATTGGCACGATTACGACCAGCTTTGACGTCTGGGGAACGCGTACACCGAATATTGAAATTCACGGAACGGAAGGCTCGTTAATCGTGCCGGATCCGAATCAGTTCGGCGGTACGGTTTATTTGAAAAGACGCGATTATGCAGAGTTTAAAGAGGTTCCTCTCACCCATGGCTTTACGTCCAATAGTCGCGGTCTCGGGTTGATGGATATGGCCTACGCCATCAGAAACGGCACGGAGCATCGGGCGGACGGCGAATTGGCCTATCACGTTTTAGAGCTCATGCACGGATTTTTCATCTCTTCGGGCGAAGGCAAGTACTATGAAACCAAGAGTACATGTAAAAAGCCGGAGCCTTTCCCGCTCGGCATGCAGAAAAACGGGTTTTAATGCAGTTTGGTCTTCTGCTTCTCTTCTAATTATGAAGGAGTGGTTCGGATGAAAAGAGGTTCATTTGTGTTTTCAGTGGTTTTGGCCATGGCCTTTTTACTGATTGCAATTGGAATCATCCATGGACAGAAGTCCATGCGGCTGCAACTACCTTTTATGTCTCCACCACGATCACGGCCAATTAGATTACCATTGACGGACTCGAAATCGCCTATTCCTATGGCGGAGGCATTCATGCAGGCAGCCCGGGCATGAATAAATGATAGATGATAGGCTGCCAACGCAGCAAGCTTCCGTCCATTCGTGCAGAGGCGCGAAGGCGGAAGCTTTTTATCTATTTGGTGGGTAAAAAATCGTTGGTGAATAAATCCTTCGGAGATATATCCTGTTTAATCATGCCGGCTTCTTTCATTTGACTGACAAGCGTTTGCCAGCGTTCTTCGGACATGTAGCCGACACCGTGAGTCTTGGCATCGCCGCCAAAGATGAAGTCTTTTGCCACCTCCTGCGCATCCTTGAGATGGTCAAGATCATAATCTTTATTAACGCCATTAATTTCTTTGTTGATCTCGTCGCTATGAGCGTAATAATAATCCCAGCCCTCGGTCGTGGCCTTCAAGTAACGCTTGATGAGGTCGGGATTTTTCTGGATGAACGCATCTGTCGCAATGACGACGTTTCCGTACGGGTTATATCCGAGATCGGCGTTCAGGAACCAACTGACGTCTACGCCCTGCTTTTTCAGCACATACGGTTCGTTGGTGGCGAAGCCTTGGGTTACGGAATCTTTATCTGCGGAGAAGCCGGCTAACGATCCTGTATAGCTCTGGATCTGAACTTTGTCCAGCTTGTATTTGAAGCTCATATACTGCCAGAATGGGAAGCCGACGGCTGTGTAAACCTTGCGTCCGTTAAGGTCTTCAATTTTCGTGATGCCGGAGTTTTTGTGGAAAATGAGATTCTGCGGGTTCGTTTGAAGATTGGCGTAAATGACTTTGACGGGAATCCCTTGTTCTCTGGCGAGCACGACTTCGTCGGCATTGGCCATCGCGAATTGTATCTTGCCGCTTGCCACCAACTGCACGTTGGACACCTGAGGACCGCCCTGCTGAAGCGTCACGTCCAAGCCGGCCTTTTCGTAGATTTTAGCGATCTGCGCGGCGTAATGTCCACCCATCTCCGGCTGGGCGAACCAGCTCATCGTTTGCGTAATCTTATCCGTTTTTTTAGAGGTACCCGCCGATGCAGGAGCTGCCGTGTTAACGGAAGCTTCAGGCGCAGTTGTGGAGCTGGAACCGCAGGCGGTTAGTACAAGGGTGGTGATGATGGCGGCGCTGCTTGCTTTGAGTAGTCCTGAAGTGTTCATTGAAATCTCTCCTCAATATTTGGTTTGTTTTGTTCAGAGTGCCATGCTAGATGACGCTGACGGCCGGCGACAGGAACGCCGCGAATGCATACGATTTCGCGCGGCGGAGCGATGGCGGCGGCGTGTTCGCAGTTCAGGGCGCGGACCAGCGAAAAGTCGGCTGAATCCCCGACGCGGAAGGATGAAGCTGTCGAGCCGAGATAAGTGAAAACGCTGCGCAGGCGCGCGTCGTCGTGCCAACGGTGCATATCCGCCAAGCGCCGTGCACGCTGAAGGAGATCGGTGAAGCCGAACGGCGTCCAAGCATCGAGACCGGTATGATCCGAACCGAGCGCAACACGGACGCCCGCCTCTGTAAGCTGTTCGATGCGAGGCATGGCGGAATCGATGGGCACACTCGTGACGATGGCAATATCCAGCTCCGCCAACTGTTTGGCCGTTTCGAGGGATTCCTGTGCAGATACCTCGCCTAAACAGTAGGCATGACTCACGGTGACTTGCCCCTGCTTGCCATACTGCTCGGTGTACGCCATGATGCGCTTGATTGTGAAGAGGCCGAGATGGCCGGGATCATGCAGGTGAATATCCACCTCAGCGTCATAGGCTGTGCTGATGTCGAAAATGGTTTTCAAGCATCGTTCGATGTCAAGGTCTACGCCTGCAGGATCGACGCCGCCGACGATTGAAGCGCCGGCCTGCATCGCTTGTTCAATCAGGGGAGCTGCATGTGACCGAAGCAACCCCTGCTGGGGAAAAGCGACGATTTCCATGGTGAGAATGCCTTGATATTCCGCTTGCAGCTCCTGCACCATAGCGAGATGAGAGAGGCCGATTTCGGGATCGATATCGACATGGACCCGAAGGGAAGACGTTCCGTTCTCGAGCATATCCTGTAAAATGGCGCGTGCCCGTTCCTTCTGACTTGTTCGGATCTCGGCAAGGAGATGCTTCTCCATTTGAAATTGCTCGAATAAGGAAGTGACGCGGCGGCGCGAAATCCAGGTCTGATCTGGAAACGCTTTGTCCAGGTGCACGTGGGCGTCCTTGAAAAGAGGGAGCATGAGCATTTCTCGGGCGTCCCACCCTGAGACCGAGCCGGCGGGGACCATGCGGTGGATGACGCCATTGAGCAGATGCACATCCTGGAGGGTGCCGTTCACTTGTACGTTGCAAAGCCATTGATCCACGAAGAACCCTCCTTATGTGCGATACATTTCATGCGAATCGCGATGTTTTAAGTAGCTTCGGAACAGAAAAGCAAGCTTGAGGCGAAGAAGGTCGTTCATTTTTTTGAAGTCCATTTGAAGAATATCTGCGAGTTTCTCCAAACGGTAGGATACGGTATTGCGATGAACGAACAGATAGCGGCTTGTTTCGTTGATCGAGCCGTCGTATTCAAAGTACATCTCAAGCGTTAGTACCAGTTCGGGGTCGATTAGTTTGTTTTTGCTGTAAATGGGTTCAAGAATTTGGGTCGCGTAATTGATCATCGCTTCCTCAGACAGATGTTGGAACAGGGAGAACAGCTCAATGGATTCATAATGCAGCAAAGTATGTTTGATTTGCAGTCGTTCTGCCGCCTGTTTCGTCTCCAGACACTCCCGATAAGCGTTGTGCAAAAGCTCGGGCTTCGATTTGGTGCGGCTTACCCAGCATTGTACACCGGATAAATTCGGGTTGCGCGACAAACTGGCGGAACCGGACAGGCAGGCGCTGAGCGTGGAAGTAAAATCTTTTTTATGGAAGGGCTGCTCTTCCGGGAGTTTGAAAATCGAGAGAAGACCATCCTCCAGGTAAAGATGCTCAGACTCATAGGCCTGCATAAGCGAGTGATACATCAGCAGTTGTCGCGTTTCATTCAATAGCCGGCTTCGGTTCGGATGCTGGAGCGATACGGTCGTGAAGACGCATTGGTATGTTCCTGAAAGTGCCGTAACCTCGTGATGGTCGCAGCTTCGCATCAAGTCGTGAAACGAAAATTCGCGATTGAAAAAACCGGCAAAAGCGCTGTTCAACTGATGTTGGCGAGATGTGTTTTTACGTTGCTCGACATGGGGGGTGAGGTGGTGGGTCACAATTTCCGCAGCTTGATGGAACAGTGCTTCTTCCTCTTTCAGCATGTGGGGCGCATTGAGATAGATCTTCATGCACCCAGCGCAGGATTGGCCTTGCATCAGCGGAAGGCGGAAGCAGCGGCTGTCGCCAAAGCCTTCCCATCGGGGGGCAGCCGGCCAGGGCCACCCATCCAGCAGCGTCTCGTCTGTGAGTGCTGTGTTATTGTACAGGAGATGGCCGCTTTGCCCGAACACAGCGAGCGGATAGCCGAGAATGCCGGAAATCATCGGGAATAAACTGCCGGTTTCTTTCTGACGAAGGGCGTACTGCATAAGCTGCTTTTGTTTTTCCAGGACAAGTTGCAATTTCTTCGTCGTCTTGGTATGGTCTGCGCTGAATAATGCATCCATCTGATCGGAAAATGTAAACTCGAAAGGCAGCTCCAGGATCGGGATGTGCAGGCGGTTAGCTTCGTCAAACAGCTCTTGCGGAATCGCTGACCAGTAGCGGCCGACCTTGATGCCGAGACCGGCTCCTCCTCGTTCATCAAGCATTCGCAAAAGGGATAGCGCGATGTCGAGTTGATCTTTCATCGCATACGCGGTGGTGAGCAGCATCTCACCGGTTTTGATCCAGTCTCCGGCGTCTGGAGCGTCCATGACGTTGACGGATCGCAGCATGCGGTTTACGCCCTGGTGTCCGGCAACAAGCTTGGCATGAGATAAGGGGTAAATGGTCAGGGCTTCCTCGACGGTCAAGTGCATGTGAATGGAACTCCCTTCGTTAGTGGAATCAGTGTTGAACCGGGTAAAAAGCCGTTGTCTTGCTCGTCGAAGCGACGAGCTGCCCGCGTTTCCATACGAAGCTGCGGGGGGCTCGTTCATACAAAGCGCTGCGGGGGTCAGTCGCTTCGAACAGAACGAGATCGGCGTCGGCTCCGACGCGAAGACCGTAATTGCGGATGCCCAGCGCATTGGCGGCGCGCGTGGTAGCCATGTCAAGCAGGGTCAGCGCATCTGTTTTGGAGCCCATGTGGGCGGTTTGGGCAAGCAGTAAGCCGGTGTCGAGCGGATCGGCTGTGCCGAATGGGGTGAAAGGATTCTGGATATTGTTGCTCCCATAGATGACATTAGCTCCCTGCTTCAGCAGCATGGCGACGGGTGTGAGTCCCCGGCGGAGACGGTGAGTGTCGTTGCGACCGTTGAGATACAGATCTGTGGCGGGAAGGGTCATCACATGAATGGCTGCCTTGGCGATGGCTTGGCAAATGGGTTCAGCTTGTGCCGGGGGAAGCGAACCAAGCGAGGTTAAGTGGCCGACGCTTACGCGACCCTGCAAGCCGTATGCTTCAGTCATGTGGATGATGGTGCGGATGGCAAGCATCTGAGGGTCGTCGGAAAAGTCGGCGTGCAGATCGATCGGTGTTCCGAACTCGCGAGCCAGATTGAACACGGTGCGAAGGTGCATCTCCACATCTTCGTCCTGGTACGTGATGCCGCCGATCGCATCGGCTCCTAGCGCCATTGCTTGCCGGAGCAGCTCTTCGGTGCCAGGTTGTTTGGCGATGCCTTCTTGCGGGAAGGCGACGATTTGCAGCGTGATCCGGTCTTGGAACTGCGCCTTGAGCTCCAGCATCACCTCCATGCCGAGCAGTCGTACGATCGGATCGATTTCAACATGGCAACGCATGTGGGTAACCCCGTTGGCAATAGCCTGATAAAGCGTCTGCTTCGCGCGTTCTGCGATATCTGTCTTGGTGAAGGAACGCTTTAGTACAGCCGTTGAGGCGATAGCTTCTGCAATCGAGGAGACATCCTCTTTCATGTGAGGCAGCAGGAACGCTTTGTCGAGATGGATATGCGGTTCGATCAAACCAGGGAGCAGGAGTCGTCCTCGCGCATCGATGGAAGTTGCGTCGTCATCAGCGAGATCTTGGTGGGGCTGGATAGATGCGATGCGACCTCCTTGAATGACGGCGTCCATTGCATGGGGATAGCCGGGATTGGTAAAGCGTTGAATCCTGAGAGTTGGGTTCATTGTGATTATCCTCTTTTAATGTTAGTTTTCATCACATGTTTCTTTCGCTTACCCGAATTATAGAGCGATTTCTAAAATGAGGTCAATGAAAGCCGGGGAGGATTGTGGTTTTTGAAAAAAACACGGTTTCAATTGTAAATTTACAAAATTCAATGTAGTGAAATCTGACATTTGTTTGCCATTCAATTCACGATGCATGGCAAAGCCCCTCCGTGGCAACATTAAGAACCAAATCCACTTTTTCCCGGAGGCAGCATGAGGAAAATTTTTCGCATTTATCGGACAGATCTTCTCAATTTATGGCGTGTGCCCACGGGGCTCCTGCTGATGGTGGCGCTCTCGATCTTGCCGTCCGTGTACGCATGGGTCAATCTCGAAGCGATGTGGGATCCGTACGCCAACACGTCGGGCATCCGCATTGCGGTGACGAGCAACGACGTCGGCGCGACGGTGGAGGGGCAGTCCATCAACATCGGCAACGAAGTCATCGAGAGCCTGAAGAGCAACCATACGCTCGGCTGGACCTTTGTGAATCAGAAAGAGGCGCTCGACGGCGTGGAGAGAGGGGAGTATTATGCGAGCCTGATTCTTCCCGTTGATTTTTCGCGTAAAATTACGAGCATCGTCGACGGCCAAATGGAGAAGCCCGAAATCATTTATACCGTTAATGAAAAAATTAACGCCGTTGCTCCGAAAATCACGAGCAAGGGCGCTTCCAGCGTGACGGAGCAGATTGCCACGAATTTTATTAAAACCGTGAGCACGTCCATCCTCACCCGCATGCACGAGCTGGGCATCGACGTCCAGCGCGAGCTGCCGACGATTCGCAACATGGAGGGCAAAATCCTGGAGCTGGAGCAGCGCCTCCCTGACATCACGGAGATGGGGAACAAGGCGCTGGAGATCGAGGCGAAGCTGCCGGAGATTGCAGCGAAAGGCCAGAAGATTGTGGAGCTGGAGCAGCGTATCCCTGAAATCAATCAAGCAGCGGATACACTGGTGAAAATCCAGCAGCGCTGGCCCCAGATCCAGGACGCTGCGCAGGAGGTGCTGGTCATCCAGCAGAAGCTGCCCGAGCTGCAAAAAGCAGCCGACAAGGTCGCCCAGCTCGACCAGCACTTTGACCAGGTCGAGGGGGCGCTGAACAAGGCCGTCGATACTGTGCATAAGACGGACCAGCTCGTCACGTCCGCCATCGCAGATCTGCCGAAGCTGGAGACCATCGCATCGCAGGGAGGCGCCTTCGCCGACAGCCTCGCGGCGTACTTGGCCAAGAACGAGCCGGCGTTCCAGGCGCTGATCCCCGTCGTAAAGCAGAATCTCCTTCTGCTTCAGCAGACGGCGAATGCCGTCACGCAGCTCACGGAGCTGCTGCAGGGCGTAAACGTCGACCCGAAGCAGGCACTGGCGATCGCGAACGTGCTCGCGAAGCAGTTGACGGCGGGCATCACCGTCGTGGACGGCACCATCGATTTATTTACGCGGTTAAATACGTACCTGCCGAATCATCCGATGGCGGGCCAGATCGCGGAGCTGAACACGCTGAAGCAGAATTTGACGCAGCAGCTCGCGGCGCTGACGAAAATCCAAACCTCGCTGCAAAATGGCCAGACCCCGGTCAAAGACCTTGTGACCGGCCTCAACACGCTGTCCAAGTCCGCAAGCGCAGCGATCGGCAGCATGCTCGCCCGGTACGACACGGAGATTGTGCCGAACCTGACCAAAGCGCTCGCCCAGCTGCAGTCCGCCGCGCAGTCGTCCGCTTCGCTGCTGCATAACCTACAGGCGCAGCTGCCGAACATCAAGCAGATCCTGACGGATGCGCAGCAGGGGGTTCAGTTCGCCGAAGGCCGGCTGGACGAGCTGCAAAAGGCGATGCCGGACATTCGCGCCAAAGTGCACGAAGCTTCTACGACGCTGCAAGCGAAAATGGGCGCCTTCACCCAGGCGATCAATGAAGCGGCGCCGTTCGTGAAGAACGACCTGCCGAAGGTTGGGCAGAAGCTGAAAGAGGCGTCTGACTTCGTGCAAAACGATCTGCCTGCGGCGGAGGACGAGCTCCGCAAGGTTGCAGACTTGTATCAGACCAAATTCCCGGAGGTCGAGAGTGCGGTGCATCTGGCGGCAAATTTGGTGAGGAATGACTTGCCGGCGTTTGAGGACGCCGTGCGCAAGGCTGCCGACCAAATCCGTAAAGCCCAGGGCAGCGGCAGCCTGGACGAGGTGCTTCGGCTTTTGCAGGCGGATATTCAGAAGCAGAGCGATTTTCTCGCCAATCCCGTCCTGATGAAGGAGCAGAAACGTTTCCCCATCCCGAACTATGGCTCGGCGATGTCGCCTTTTTACACAACATTGTCGCTCTGGGTGGGCGCGATGCTGCTGGTGTCGATGCTGCGCGTGGATGTGGAGGACGCGGATGGCGTCTATCGGTCGTACCATGTCTACTTCGGACGGCTGCTCATTTTCCTGACGATCGGCATTGCCCAGGCGGTGATTGTAACGATGGGGGATATGTTCCTGCTCGGGACGTATGTGGTGGCCAAGCTGTGGTTCGTCCTGTTTGCGATCCTGATTTCCCTCGTCTTCATGTCGATCGCGTATACGCTCGTCTCGGTGTTCGGCAATATCGGGAAGGGGCTCGGGATTATTTTTCTTGTGCTCCAGTTTTCCAGCTCCGGCGGGACGTTTCCGGTCAGTACGGCGGCGGCGTTTTTTCAGAAACTGAACCCGATCGTGCCTTTTACTTATGCAGTCAGTCTGCTTCGTGAAGCGGTCGGTGGGATGCTGATGTCTGTGGTATGGCGTGATGTGGGTATGCTAGTGATATTCGCGCTGCTGTGCTATGGGGTCGGGGTTCTGCTCAAAAAGCCGCTAAGCGGCTACACCAGCCGTGTCGCTGAGAAAGCGAGGCGGACGAAGCTCATTCCGTGACGGGCTGCTACACGGCAACCTCGCCTTAAGTCTAGGTTCGGTCACGACCAAGGGCTAATGCAAATTCGTACCTTGGTGGGTGGGGCGGCGGCGCGAACTCCTTTAAGATAGAGATAACAGAAGGAGAAGCGAAAGGGGCTAAGGCGATAATGGGCGCAAAAGAAAAAATCTTGATTCTGACAGGCAGCTTGGGGGACGGGCATAATCAGGCGGCAAAGGCAATCATGGAAGGGATGCGGGTGTACAGGCCGGACGTGGAGGTTCGGATTGTGGACTATTTGGCGTGGGCGCATCCGCATTTGCATGGGGTAGGCACGTTTTGCTATATGCAGTGGGTCAAGAGTTTGCCGGCGGTCTACGGTTTCCTGTATCGCAGAACGCGTCAGGACAATGCTTTATCCCAGTTGTTTAAAAAAATAAAATCGTTCAACACAGACCGCATGCTGGCCCTGCTGGAGCAGGAGGCGCCGACGGAAGTCGTGTGCACGTTTCCCGGAGCGGCCGCGGCGATGTCCTATCTCAAAATAAACGGCTACACGACGGTACCGACCGTCACCGTGATTACAGACTATACGGACCACAGCTATTGGGTCCATCCGGGGACGGACCGCTATCTGGTTGGCGCCGAGCATGTCAAAAAAGCGCTGCTGCGGCATCGGGTGCCCGAGGCGCGCATCGTCGTGACCGGCATCCCGATTCGGATGCCGTTCCTGCAGGCGTATGACCGCGACGCGCTGCGGGAGAAATACGGTTTGGCGTGCGACTTGCCGACGGTGCTGGTGATGGGCGGCGGCCACGGGCTGATCGGCAAATCGTTCAAATCCGTGCTGCAGGCCCGGGAGCTGGCCGAACCTGTACAGTTCGTCTTCGTGTGCGGACGCAACGAGAAGTTGAAGGCACAGCTTGAAGCTGAGATTGCCGAGGCGCGGACGCATCACCGGCTGATGGTCACCGGCTTCGTGGATCATGTGCATGAGTTGATGGCGCTGTCGGATCTGATCGTGACGAAGCCTGGTGGGCTCACAGTGTCCGAAGCCTTGGCGCAGGAATTGCCGATGCTGCTCTATAAGCCGATTCCCGGGCAAGAGCAGGGGAATGCTGCTTACTTGGAAGCGTATGGCGCGGCGATTCAAGTGAAAAATACCGCGGGGCTGCGACGCGGCTTGTCCGAGGTCGTTGCCGACCAGTCCATGCTGCAAAGCCTGCGCGAGAACGCGCGGCGCATTCGCCGGGAGGCCGACATGCGCCAGGCGCTGGATGCCATTCTGGCAACACGCCATCATTTCATCCCGGTACACGATGGACGGCTGCTGTCCTATGCGAATGTCTGACAACATATTTTGGAGGGGGAAAAGTACCATTTCTTAGGTGCCTTCCTCCCTCTTTTATGAAAACAGGCGGTTTTCATGGATTTTCGAGAGCGTTCGACAGCGTTGGCCGGGAGTGGGCGGTAGGCGTTCCGTCGGTGAATGGATGCTGAGGTAGGCGAAGGGCATGCTCGGCCTGAGTTGGCTCGTCTCCGGCGGCTGTTTGGCTTGATCTGTGGTTATAGCGCTAAAAAGCCTGCAAATGTGCAGGCTTCTTTGTTGTTTATGGCTTTTTCGGAGGGAAGCCTGCGAAAAAGCAGTTTTTTCGGTCCGGTTTCTCGAAACCGGGCTGATTTGTCGGGAATGCCTGCTTATTCGCAGGCATTTTTTGATTTGGCCGGGATTTGGGGGCTTAAGCCTGCTTTTTGGCAGGCTTTTTTCTCCCGGCCATCTGCGACCTCGGCTGATTCTATTTGCTCGGGGTGAATCAGCATTGGATTTTTGTCACTTTGCAATTTGAATTGTAAAGCGATTTACTTCTCAGCATACATTGTCACGACGATGTCCTGCGCGTAGTTGCCGAACGCCTTGCCGAAGAGGGTAACGCCCCCTGGATTGTCGGCGGTTGCCGGCGAGGCAATGCGGAAGCGGATGTCCTGCGAGAAGGACATCGCGAGGTCCTCCGTCGTGAAGGAGGACAGGGGTGTGCCGTCGAGGAACGAGCCTTGGCTGTTCACGGTGATGATCTTGAGCAGGCCGTGCTGCGTGTTGCCGGCGCCCCACCACTCCGGCGTCAGCACGCCGCGCTGCTTGCCGAAATCGCCGGGGCACGTCCACATGCCCACCGGCTTGTCGTTCAAAGAAAACGAGATGTCCGAAGGCCAATTCTCGTTAAACCCCGGCGCCTCGGAGCAAATTTCGAACGAAATTTCGAGGGAGCGGAGGCGCTGGTTGCTGTGCAGGAAGTTCGGGATGCGGTATTCCACATAACCGCTCCCGAACCAGAGAATGCCTGCCTGCACATGCTGCGGATCGGCAAAATACCGCGGATCGTCCAGCACGCCGATCAACTGCGAGGCCGATGCCAGGCCGCAGGTCGGCTGCACATCGTACGCGGCGTATTGGCCCACGGGGATGGCGATGGACGTCGTAGGCAGCTCATGGGCCTTTTTCGCGCGGAATTGCAGCACAGCTTGGTCCATTTGCAGGTAGCAAATCTTTTGCGTGCCGCGGATGCCGGTCACATTCTCGGCGCGGAGGATGCCCGCTTGCTCCAGCTTTTGCACGTGCTTCGTCACGATCGCCGACGAAATGTCGAGACGCTGGGACAGCTGCTTGATATTGAGCGGCTCCTCGCTCAGGAGTTCAATCATTTTCACGCGCGTTTCCGAGGAAAAGCATTCGAGAAACGCCATATTTTTCGTAGAGACGTCAATTTGCATTAGGGGTGCAGACCTCATTCCGTGAAGTTAGATAGTTCTATTGTATAACCATTTAATTAATTAAACAATTCAAATGTTTTCTAATTGATTGTTTCGGGGCTCAGCCCAGCTAGCTGGTCAAGCGACCGGAGAGGGCTGTTTCTGATACCTACCTTCCTTTTTTATGCTGAAAATTGTTGGAAAATGGAATTTCGTGGATTAATATAGGGAAATGTAAGGTCTATCAGACTAGCACGAATAAGTAGAATCGCCTAGGAACAAGCAATAATGAACAAAGGCAAATCCGTCGAAAGGCGGAGACGCAAAGCCACGGGTCTAAGTCATGAGGCGCACCTTCATGAGACGATCGCCGGGTTACCTATAGGGGCTTGTTTTTTTGTTGCCAAAAAATGCGATTCAGATGGGGAAAGCCGGAGGCTTAAGAAAGGAAAGAAGAACACATGGGAAATAAAACGTTACATCAGCCGTTATTAAAAATTATGTTAGTCATGTCGATAGCCTGGATGAGCTTTATGGCTTTTCCAGCCCATGCGTTAGGGGAAGTGTACTACAAGGCTAGCGATGAGCCAAGCTCTGTAGAAGGGCCAGATGCACGAGCCTATGTTTCCGGAGAGCATATGGTCTGGATGGAGGATGACGAGCGGAGTTAGGTTTGACCCTGGTAAAGAAGGGGCACCGGGATTTGAGGGCAAGGATCATTATCACATTGATAATCCAAATAAAACGGGTAGACTAGATTACTATTTAGATAAGAATGGTAACCCAGTAGTTAAAGGTTCGAAGCCATCCCATGTACTGCCAAATGAAGGGTCTGAATGATATGAAAACCAAAGAATTTATTGAGAATTATCAACTTCATGACAGTTTAGTTAAGGGATATGTATTTTCAATTGTTGAAGGCAAGCTGACTTTAGAACTAGAGTTGTGCAATTGGAAACAGGCCGGATACACTGAAAATGAGCCAGAGATGGTTGATGTTAAACTAAATTTTCAAAGGGTGAAATCATTTAAGATAGACCCGGAGAATTTTGTGCCAAATTATAATGACATTCTCACGACCGAACCCATCATAGGTGGGGTAAAGTTCGTTGTTCTATATGAGGGAGACGTTGCGATTCTTACAATTATAGCTGATGTATTATTTTTTGAATTAAAATAAAGACGAGAAACCACAAACGAAACTAACCTCTCGCTTGTGGTTTTCTTTTTTTGCCGTCGCTTCATTTCAAAGGTTCCACGTTTCATTCTACAGACCCGAAGGCTCTTCGCCCAGGATAAAAGCTGCCAGCTCCGCAAGTCGCTCCTCCGACAAAGGCGCCGAATTATCCCAATAGCAGACATGGGCGGGGTCGAGCTCCCATTTGATCGTTCGGTGTGCAAGCGACGGGCGAAACTGCGCCCAATTGTCCAGCTTCCACACATCCAGCGCCGAGCCTCTGGCCCGAATCCGTTCATAATAGGCCGCCTCGTCTGGCAAATGCACAAAAAGCACGCGCACTTGCACACTTTCCGTGTCTGCCCCGATTCGCGCCAATTCGCGCTCCAGCCACAGCCGGTCTTCGGATTCCCGGGTAAAAGGCCCAATCACCAGCGCATCCAGGCCAAGCTTCAGGTTCTCCAGCGCGGCGTCCATCGTGATCCGGTAGCCGAGATCCCGGCAGTGTTTTTTATAAAAAGGGGAGTCCCGGTCGGTCGGGTCTTGCCCCGCAAGTGTCATGATGGCTTCGGCTGCAGGGCGCAGTAACGTATCCATGTCCAAAAAAGCCCCGCCATAGCGCCGCGCCCAAGCGGCTGCGAGGGTCGTTTTGCCTGCACCCGCAGGCCCGATGAAAAATAGCAGTTTCCGCATCTCAATCCCCCGGTTCAAAAAAATTTCTTCCATTGTACCATAAGAGCGGTTCCCATTCGGGATTTCAGCCAATGTTCAGTTAATTTTAAGGTTTTATTAAGGTTTGCGGCATATTTGCTTCACAAATGTCATGTACAATTCATGCGACAAGTAAAAACTTAGCCGGAAAGGTCGATGAGCGTTGACACTAACAATAAAGCCAGCCAGCAGAAATGGGAACGGAACGGCACATCCATCTATCGACTGGCCAACGAACGGATGGCCGTCATCAACGCCTGAGGCACAAGGTCTATTCTCAGCAACACTCGCCAAAACTTTTGAAGTGTTTCACAACCAAGGCGTGCATAGCGTAGCGGTGGTTCGGAACGGCGTGCTAGTCGCGGAGGCTTATGAGTCTCATGTTAGTGCGCATGCTGTACAGGATATGAAGTCTGTCACCAAAAGCATCGTGTCCGCACTGTTCGGCATCGCGCTGGCGGAAGGCCATTTGAAAAGCCCGGAACAACGGCTCGCATCCTTCTTCCCGCAACTGGAGCAGGACCCGCTCAAATCCAAGATTCGTTTGAAACACCTCCTGAACATGACCTCAGGGCTTGACTGGGATAACGTGAATGAACAATCCTCCACCGAGATGATGCATTCGGACAATTGGGTGGACTATATTTTGAATCGGCCGGGGCTGCATGAGCCGGGGAACGTGTTTAACTACAGCAACGGGGATGCGCATCTGATCTCGGTTGTTCTGCAGTTGGCGACCGGGGAGAGCATGTTGGACTTTGCGAAAAAGCGGCTCTTCCAACCGCTGGGCATCACGCAGGTCAGCTGGAATGACGATCCGCAAGGGCGGACGATCGGTGCCTGGGCGCTTGCTTTGACGCTGGGCGATATGGCGAAGCTGGGGTACCTGTTTTTGAAAAATGGCCAGTGGGCCGGTCAGACGATCGTTCCCGAGGCCTGGATTCGCACCGCGGTAACGAAGCGGGTGTTCCTCAATTATAGCAACGGCACCCAAGGCGGTTACGGGTACTATTGGTGGTCCAAGCCGCTGGCGCCTGGCCTGGTGAGAGGCAGCCGCAAGCCGATAGACGTGCATTATGCGTCGGGCTCGGGCGGGCGCCGCATCTTCTACGTGCCGGACCTGGAACTGGTCGTCGCGATGACAGCAAATTCCGCCGATGTAGACATGCCGGAAAACTTGCTGAACCACGTCGTGCAGGCCATCCGCGGCAACAAGCCGCTGTCGCCGAACAGCGAGGCCAGCGCGCAGCTAGAGCGTGCGATTCGTTTTTTTGAAGCAGGCGAGTAAAAGCGCATGGAAGCCGCTCCTGGGTGTGGGAGCGGCTTTTTGGCGTGCCGCGGGCCTAACGGAGGCGCCGGTGCCCTTGCTGCAGCTTCGGCCTGGAGATAGCCGGAACCGGCGTGAACCCTAGCGCAATAGAGGTGGTAAACCCCTCTTATTTCCATGCAAATCGGCAAATCCGGCCCAATAAGGGTGGTGAACCCCTCTTAACGAGCGCTGTGGGCCTGAAAAAACGGGGATTCGCTGAAAATAGAGGTGGTTAGCCCCTCTTATTTCCATGCAGATCGTCAAATCCGGCCAAATAAGGGTGGTGAACCCCTCTTAACGAGCGCCGCCAGCCGTGAAGTGGGAGGGAGTGCGCCCGAACAAGCTACTTTCTCGCCTGAGCCACTCCCCGCACAAAACAAGCTACTTTGCCGCCTAAGTCACTCCCCACACAAAACAAGCTACTTTCACGCCCAAGTCACTCCCGGGCCAATCAAGCTACTTTCCCGCCTGAGCCACTCCCCGGGCCAACCAAGCTATTTTCTCGCCCAAGCCCCCTCACTGCATCCACTCCCCCTCAGCAGGATTCCACGGTTCGGGCACGAATTGGGATAGAGGTCAATCTATCCCAAGGAGGTGCTTCCCATCGCGAAGCTATGGATGCTATCGGTGGACGCCCTGCCAGCTTCTGCATCGGATGCAGGCTGGCAGTTTCTCACCGAAGAGAAGCGCGCGAAGCTGCTGCGTTTTCGCCGGGAGGAGGACCGGCAGCGCGGGCTGTGGGCGGAGCTGCTGCTGCGCAGCATTGTGTGCAACCAGCTCGGCATCGCGAACCGCAGCATTGCGTTCGTCACGAACGCCTACGGCAAGCCGCAGCTGGCGACGGATGTCGGCTTGCACTTCAACGTGTCGCACTCCGGCCGCTGGGTCGTCTGTCTGACAGACGAGCTTCCCGTCGGTGTCGACGTAGAAAAACACGCGCCGTTCGATCCCAAAATCGCGCATTCGTTTTTCACCGAGGCGGAGGTACGGTTCCTCGAGGAGCCGGCGCACCCTGAAGAGCGGCAGCATCGCTTTTTTCAGCTGTGGACCGCCAAAGAAAGCTGCATCAAAGCCGTCGGCAAAGGCTTGTCGCTGCCGCTGCACAGCTTTTCCGTCGTGCCTGCCATCTCAAGCGACGGTCTAGGTTTCGTCGACGTGGAAGGCGGCACTTGGCAGCTCCGCGAGCCGTCCCTCGATCTCGGTTACAGCTTCACGGTCTGCTGCAAGCCCCAAGCTGTTTGGAACGGCGCCGAGCAGGTAACGGCCGAAACCATCCTGACCCAACTAAAGGCCTGACAATTGTTGACAGGTCTTCTTTGTCTATGTTAGATTTTATAATGATAATGATTATCATTTTCATAAAAAGAGAGGGAGGTTCACCACCTTGCCTGTGACTTTCACCGAGAAGCAAGAGGAGGCTTTCCTGAGTCTCGATCATCTTTGGCTCAAATTCCGAACGGCGCGGGCGCTCCAACAGGAGCATTTCAAGCCGCAGCTTTTATATGCGCATGGGCTCATCGTGGTTCGGCAGGGCGAGGGGCACATAACACTCGATCTGAGCACGCATCGGCTGTACCCCGAGGCTGTGCGTTTTGTCTCACCCGGTCAAACGATCGGCTTCAGTCAGGAGCCGCGAACGAAGCTGGAGGCGTACTTGATCACCTTCGATGTGCAGTGGGATGAAGATGTGGCGGAAGACCGGCACACCTTTCCGCTGCAGGGTGAGGTCGGCATCAAAGGGAATAATATGCTGATTCAACTAACCGATCACCTGTGCAGCTGCAGCCGCAGCGAGATGGCTTTGGAGCGATTCCGGGGGCAGGCGTATTTTCAAGAGCTTATGTCCTGGATTCTCCACCACACCCGGCATGAGGGCAAATACGATTCCCGCGCCGCGATGGACCGCACCCGCAGTTACATGGCGTCGCATTACACCGAGAGCATCACGATCGAACAGCTCGCCCGCATGGCGGAGATTTCTCCGAAGTACTACGTCTCTCTTTTCAAAAAAACGTACGGCAAAACCGCCATCGACTACTTGACCGAGGTCCGCGTCAATAGGGCCAAGCAGCTTATGCTCCAAGAAGGGGTGCGACTCAAGGATATTGCCTATCAGGTCGGGTATAATGATGAGTTTTATTTTAGCCGGATGTTTAAAAAGGAAGTCGGCGTTTCCCCCACGGTGTATCTGAAAAACCGGAGGCAAAAAATCGTCGCCTACAGCGCGACGGTGCTTGGACAGCTGCTGGCGCTCAAAATTATGCCATACGCCGCGCCGCTTCACCCCAAATGGACGGCGTACTACTACACAAGGTACCGTCACGATATCCCGCTGCACCTGAGCGGCTACCGCTTCAACGAGGACTGGGAAGCCAATGTGGACGTGCTGGAGCAGGCGCAGATGGACTGCATCATTTCGACCGATCAGCTGCAGCCTTTGGAAAAAGAGCGCCTCACGCGGCTCGCACCCGTTCACGTGGTGCCGTTATACGAGCATCATTGGCGGGATCAGCTGATGGCGATCGCCGGGATCGTTGGCGCTTCCGAAGAAGCGAGCGTGTGGCTGGAGCGCTACAACCACAAGCTGCAGCTGGTACGTGAGCGTCTGCACGAGGTGCTCCAAGGCGAAACCGTGCTTATCGTCAGCCTGTTCAATGACCGCTTCTTCCTATTCCCATCCATTGGGATGCGGGACGTATTCACAGATTTGGCGCTGGAAGCGCCGACTGGAGCAGCTGCGTACGGCAGCAATCAATGCATTTCGCTGGAGGAGCTGACCCTGCTTGACGCCGATCATATTTTGCTGAACATCCGTCAAGAGTCCGTGACGCTCAATCATTGGGAGCATTTGCGCACGACCGAGGTGTGGCAGGATGTCAAGGCGGTGCGCAGAGGGCGTGTGTACCAGATATCGTCGGACCCGTGGAGAGAGTATTCGGCGCATGCGATCGAGCGGATGGTGCAAGAGGTGTACGAGCGGCTATGTGAAAATCGTACATGATAAAATCCGACTATTGTCCATGTCATCTAGGGGCAAGTTCTTTTATAATTCGATGAGAATGATTATCATTCGTAACGGATGGAGAGGGGAAACAAGTAAAATGAGAACATTGGTAACGGTCGGCATGACTGCCTTAGCCCTTTTGGCCATGACGGCATGCGGCGCCAAATCGGAAACAACATCGGGGACGGCAGCGCCGGAGAAGGCAGCTGCGACACCGGCGGCAACGGCAGCATCGACACCTGCAGCATCGACTGGACCTCACACGATTAAATATGTAGGCAAAGACTACACAGTCCCTGCCAAAGTTGACAAAGTCGTTATTACAGGCGCAGTCGAGTCGCTCGAAGATGCGCTGCTCCTCGACGTGAAACCTGTCGGCGCCTTGACGGTAAGCGGTAAATTCCCTGCCGTGTTCGCTCCGATTACGGATAAAGCAGAAGGGATCGGCGAGAAAACGCAGCCGAATTTGGAAACGATTTTGAAATTGAAGCCTGACGTTATTCTGAGCTCCACGAAGTTCCCGGCAGAGACGAATGAGAAGCTGACCAAGGTCGGCTTGACGATTCCGGTATCGCACCTGGCGACGGACTGGGAGAACAACCTGCTGCTGCTCGGCGAGCTGACGGGCAAACAAGCGAAAGCGAAAGAAGTGCTGGACAAATACAAGAAAGATTCCGCCGCGCTGAAAGAGAAGATCGGTCCAGTTCTGAAGAATAAGAAAGTGCTTGCGCTTCGCGTGCGTTCCGGTTCCTTGTTCATTTATCCGCAAGACGTCTTCTTCAACCCGTCTTTGTATGCAGAGCTTGGCGCGACGGTACCGGAGGAAGTCAAAGCGGCGAAAGCGCAAGCAGGAATTTCACTTGAGAAGCTGTCCGAAATGAACCCGGATTACCTGTTCATTGAGTTTGCTGAAGACGAAAACAAAGATACGCCGAAAGTGTTTGAAGATCTGAAAAACAACCCGATTTTCAAAAACATTAACGCGGTTAAGAACGGTCAATTGTACACGAACATCGTAGACCCCATGCTGCAAGGCGGTACAGCTTACAGCAAAATCAAGTTCCTGGAAGCACTGAGCGCTTCGAAAATCGTTCAAGCAAAGTGAGTGTAGATGAATGAAACGGAGCGCTGCACTACCCGCGATCATTCTTGCGGCAGCCCCTATTGCGGTGCTGCTGACGTTGATCTTGTCCATCAGTTATGGAACGAAAAACATCTCGTTCAGCCAAATCGCGGATGCCTTCATGCACTGGGATTCGGGGAATGTGGATCATCAGATTATTAGGCACGCAAGACTGCCCAGGGTGATCGGAGCGCTGCTCGTCGGCGCCTTCCTGGCGGTATCGGGCGCACTCATGCAGGGGATGACCAGAAATGATCTGGCATCCCCTTCCATTATGGGCATCTCGGACGGCTCGGCCTTTGCCGTAACTGTCATGATGGTTGTCGCGCCGTATTCGTCCATGATGGCGATGATCGGGGCTTCTTTTGCCGGCTCGGCGCTGGCCATTGTTATAGTATTCGGTCTTGCCTCGCTGCTGCCAGGCGGCATGTCGCCCGTAAGGCTGGCCATTCTCGGCACGCTCATCGGCACGTTTCTTAGCAGTGTGTCGTCAGCGATAGCCATGTATTTTCAAGTCTCGCAAAATGTCTCCTTCTGGTACAACTCCCGCCTGCATCAATTGGACCCTAAGCTGATCTGGCTGGCGGTTCCTTTTGCCGTTGTGGGACTTGCGCTGGCGATCTGGCTGTCCAAATCGGTGACGATTTTCTCCTTGGGGGATGAAGTGGCCGTATCGCTTGGGCAGAAAACGACACAGGTTAAACTATTAACAACGTTAAGCGTTGTGCTGCTGACCGGCATTTCGGTGGCGATTGCGGGCAAAATCGGGTTCGTCGGCCTAATCGTGCCGCATATTACGCGCTTCCTGGTCGGGATCGACTACAAGTGGGTCGTTCCTTGTTCGGCGGTGCTCGGCGCGGTGTTTCTTGGGCTGTGCGACGTGGCCAGCCGGTATCTGGGCAATCCCTTCGAGATGCCGATCGGTGTCGTGACGGGCATGCTCGGCGTGCCGTTCTTCCTCTATCTCATTCGCACGAGAGGGGGCGAGTCCAATCGGTAAAGGAGTCAAGTTTACGCTGGCGGTCACCGTAAGCGTGGCGTTGCTGCTGACGACGGCCTACATATCGCTGACAAACGGCGCTTTCGATATGGCGCTGCGGGACGTTGTGAAGACACTGCTGCGCATGAATCCTCAGCACGACTATGATCTGGTCATTTTGGAGTTTCGCCTGCCGCGCATCGTTATTGCTTTGCTGGTCGGCGCGGGACTTGGCATGGCAGGCACCGTCGTGCAGAGCCTGACCCGCAATCCATTAGCGGACCCCGGCATTCTCGGCATCAACGCGGGGGCGGGCGTGGCGATGGTCATTTTCCTGTTCTTTTTTCAGGGTAAAATGAAAGGCACCTCCTTGGCGGCGATTCTAGCGGGTCCGGCCGTTGGCCTTGTGGGCGGCTTGGGCGCCGCGCTGCTCATCTATTTCTTCTCCCGCGTCAACGGGCGGCTGGAGGCGCAGCGGCTCCTGCTTACCGGTATCGCCATGGCCTCGGGCCTATCGGCCGTCTCGGTGTTCCTTACGCTGAAAATGAACGCCAAAGATTTCGAGACGGTCGCCGTCTGGGTGTCCGGCAGTATTTATAACGCAAACTGGACGTATATCGTGGCGATGCTGCCCTGGCTGCTCCTGCTGACGCCGGTGCTGTTCCTGCGAACCCGCATGCTGGACGTGTTCCAGCTCAGCGAATCGAGCGTCCGCGGCCTGGGCGCCGAGGTCGACAGAGAGCGGGCGCTGCTGCTGCTCAGCGCCATCGGCATCGTCAGCGCCTGCGTCTCGGTGTCCGGCGGCATCGGCTTCATCGGCCTCATGGCGCCGCACATGGCCCGACGGCTCGTCGGGCACGGGCACCGGCAGCTGCTGCCGATGAGCGGCCTGATCGGCGCGCTGCTCGTCATGATGTCGGATTTCATCGCGAAAACGGTGTTCGCGCCGATGGAAATGCCCGTCGGCGTCGTCATCGCGATTATCGGCGTACCGTATTTTGTGCTGCTGCTCTATCGGAATAAGCAGCGGCAGGTGTAAGGCAGAAAGCCAGCTCCTTGGGGAGCTGGCTTTTGCGCGTTTGGCAGCGCCTCGCATAAGTGACGACGGCTGATTAACGTTATCTCTTATTTTACTTCGCAGGTTTCACATTGAGCTCGCCCAAGTAGGCGAACGAGTATTGGCTCTTGTTGAATTCAACATCGACTGAATCGGCATATTTGCCGGAGATGTTCAAACAGAGCTGCATCGGTATCGGATCATGCCCTTCAGGCATCCATTTGGCTGTGGCTTTATATTTGCCAATGGGGATGCTCTCGACACCAGCTCCGTCCACGACAGGACCGGCGCGCTTCACGATCGTTTGGCCTTCCCCGCCGCCAAGCAGCGGTCCGACTGGGGTGAGCGTCAATTCCAGATCGATCATATTGAATTCCGGCATGTTGTCGTCGAAGCCGCCGAAGGAAGGGTAAATATAAATTTTGCCGCTGTCATTTTTCCAGGTGAAATTCCGAACCGCTCCCGTTTTTCCTGCCAATGGCTGATCCACATCGGGAACCAGGTCGAAGTTGAACGTTTTGCCGTTATAGGTCGTGGTATATTTGCCGCCCACTCTCCATGTTGTCGTCAGCTCGGGCAGTTCGAGCAGGTACTGTCCGTTCTCATCCGTCACGCCCAGAATATTGCTGTCGTAGAGCAACGTGTTATCCGCATACACGGAGACGCCGGAAAGAGGCTTGCCGTTCATATCCCGGACATACCCTTTGACGACATAAGGCTCGATTTGGTCTTGCTTTTGCGTTTGCTGCTGCTTCGGGCTTGCGCTTCTTTGCTCCAGCTCAGCGGATCCTTTAGCTTGCGCGCAGCCTACCAGAAGAACGAGGGCCAGCAGCAGCATCGAACGAATAATAAACGTTCTCATGCTAATCACCTCTACGGCTTAAGTCTTACATTCAGTTCGCCCAAGTAGGCAGACGAGTATTGGCTTTGTTTAAAATCAAACTCGACGGAATCGGCATAGGTTTCTTTGCTGACATTGGCCACACCAATCTGCATGGCGATCGGTGCATGGCCTTCCGGCATCCATCTTGCTGTCGCTTTATATTTGCCGATGGGGATGCTGTCGACACCTGCTCCGCCCGCGACAGGACCGGCGTGCTTAACGATGGTTTGGCCTGCGCTGCCACCAACCAATGGGCCTACGGGTGTAAGCGTGATTTCCAGATCATTCATATCGAACTCCGGCAAGCTGTCATCGAAGCCGGCGAATGAAGGGTAAATATAAATTTTGCCGCTGTCATTTTTCCAGGTGAAATTTCGAACAGCCCCGGTTTTACCTGCCAACGGCTGATCCACATCGGGAACCAGGTCGAAGTTGAACGTTTTGTTGTTATACGTTGTGGTGTATTTGCCGCCCATGCGCCATGTTGTTGCCAGCTCGGGCAGTTCGAGCAGGTAATGCCCCTCCTCATCAGTCACGCCCAAAATATTGCTATCGTAGAGCAGTGTATTATCTGCAAAAATCGAGACGCCGGCAAGGGGATTGCCGTTCGCATCGCGAACATAGCCTTTGACAACGTAAGGCTCCGCGGATTCTTTGGCCGGTTCGGGAGCCGGATTAGGCGTTGGCTTCGGTGTAGGGGTTGGTGTCGGATTCGGTGTCGGTGTCGGGCTTGGTGTTGGCTTAGGCTGCTGCGTTGGCTCGTTGATCCGGATTGTTGCAACATCGCCTTCTTTTTCGTAAGACACCTCGTATCCGCTGTTTTCCGCTACGAAGCGCAAGGGAACCATAGTGCTTCCGTTAATGATCTGGGCTGGAGCGACTAATTCGACGCCAGTATCATTGACCTTCGCGATATTGCTATTTATGGTTAGCTCGATTGTCAAACCTTCTTTTGTGCCGACGGCCTTACGTTCGCTATCCACCCATTTCACTGAAAACCCGAGCGCTTCAAACAGCTTGCGGAAAGGAACAAGTGTCGATCCGTCTTTCAGTATGGGCTGGGCATCGGGAAATGAAAGTTCCTTGCCCTCAAAAAATACATGGATCGTCGGCCCTTCCGCCGGAGCCGGCACAGGGGCTGGGGTTGGCGTTGGAATCGGCTTCGGTGTCGGGGTTGACGGGCTTGGCGTTGACGCTGGCGGAGCTGACGGCGCCGGGGTAGATGAAGCGCTGCCTTCGATCATCGGCTTCTGGTATTTGATCGGCTTCGAAACGATCGTACCTTCCGGTGTCTCAATTTCGAGTACGTAATATTGCGTTTCCTTGATCGTGCCATTGTTGCTGGCATACAAATCAAAGATAAGCTCGCCATTGAATTCGCCGACAGGCTCGTTCACGTCCTTGCGAAAACCTGGGTTAATGATTTCACTTTCGTGGGTCGTGCCCGACGATGTCGTAACGGTTTTGTCCTGCACGATCCCTAGCAGCCATCCGGTGGTAACGCGGTTCGTCCGCCAGACGCCTTGATAATTGTCCTTGCCATAAGCATCCGTCGAGCGAAGGACGACAGATTTGATTGTCTTTTTTTCAGCCAAACTGAGTTTCAGCTTGAAATGTCCGTCCTTGTTGCCCTCTGGCGTGAAATCCGCAGCGCCGACAACGTCTGAAGCCGTGTCGAGCAGGCTGAACTCCTGAATGGATACGCCACTTGGCGCCGTTTCTCCAAATGCGAAGGCAATTCCTGAGAATGCCAACGATCCGGCCAGAACCGAACTGATGATCACGTTGCGAATGTTTTGATTTTTTTTCAACATGCTAATCATTCCTCCGTTGTTTGATTACGATAAGCATAACAAAGCTGTATTCCCAGTGTGGAGAGCAGCGTTTCCTATGTGCATCGGGAAGTTTTCTGGGAAAATTCAGGAAAGAATCACTGCCAATTCTCTCTTATGATCTTGTCGTCGATACGGCAACTATACCGAAATTCTTTCCAGCCGGGTATTATCCTTAGGGATAATACGGTATATACTTAAGTTGGATTGGAATCCTATTACCTTCTGAGGCAGGGACGAAGATGAGTGATCTGTTGAGCCGTGTTCAACAAAAAGAGAATGACTTTCTTATCGGCCGTGACAGTGAGACCGAGCAATATCTCCGTTTTTTAACAAGTGGAACGCCCGATGATAAAAACATTTGGAATGTATTTGGTACTGGTGGCGTGGGCAAAAGTACCCTGCTGGATACCATGCGAAGAATGTCTATACAGCAGGATTGCGTTTTTCTTTATGTAGATAGCCGTGATTTCCATCATACTCATGACGAGCTTTATAAAAGACTGCTGCAGCAATGTGAGGCCCTCTTGTCGACGCCAAGTAAGGGCGAATGCAATTTGACGGAGTCCTTTTTACAGACCATACAAGAGCTTGCGCAGAGAACCCGGGTGACCATCGCTTTCGATACTTATGAAGAAATGGATGACCTTGATACGTGGCTGCGGGAACATCTGATCCAGTGGCTTCCGAATCAGGTCTTGGTTGTTATCGCCGGCCGCACCCCATTAAAAGGGCAGTGGCAATTGTCCCCGGCGTGGAGAGAGCGGGTCAAACGAATTCCCCTCGGCTCTTTCGATCGACAGAAGTCTTTTGCCTATCTACGCAAATGTGGAATTTCCTCATTGGAACAGCAGAAGAAAATGTGGTCACTTACGAAAGGACATCCGCTGGCCTTATCTTTGTCAGTCTCGGCATTTTCCGGAGACGCTGCTGATTGGGAGGACTCCGGCGGGGAGGACTGGTTCGATCAACTTGTAGAGCTTTGGTTTCGCGAAGTTCCTGATCCGGACATTCGACAGTGGGTCGAGTCTGCGTCTGTTCTGCGCAAATTTGATCAGGAATCTTTGTCTTTCATAAGTGACGGGGCAATATCATCCGAAATGTTTACGGGGCTATGCCGACTATCGTTCGTCCGCAAAGCGGCTCGAGGCTGGATGCTTCACGATCTGATGAGGGATGCAGTGTGCAAAATGTTAAAGGAACGCTCCCCTTCACGCTACAGGAGCTTGCTCGTACGCTGTGCGTCTTATTATAAGACACGCATTAATCAGGCTTCCCGAGACGGAAGCGGCTCGTGGGAGTTAGGAGAACTTTTTTGGTACATCGGCAATGCCACTATTCGCTGGATTCTCTCGCCTTCTGCCAAAGGTCAATATTATTGGGACCTCCTTACGAAGGATAATGTGAGAGAGGGGGATCGATACATAGCGCGCAGGTATGCCGAGGCTCATCCTGTTGTTAGAACCGAAATTGATCCCGTATCCAACCGGATCATCGAACAGAAAATGGACGTTCGTTACGATTTATCCAAACTAGACTCAATAAATCTTTGGAATTATCTCGAACTAGGTCATGATATTGTAAAACTGCTTCGGACGAATGAAGGCGAGATCGTAGGATTATCGGTGATTTTCCCGATTCATGCTGCAACAATGCCTTACCTGCTGGAAGACCCTTTGGCATCGCCGTATTTCACAAGCCTTACTTCATCTGACTATGAGCATTTCCTTGTACCTGCCCATCGGCCAGCTGGATGGTTTATTCGGATCATCGATATTGCCAACTCGGAGGATGCGACGCTTACGATGGAAGCCATCTCTTTATTGTTCTCATTTATGATTTCCGGCGGCTTCTTGATTGCTTCCCCTCCGCCCGATCCGTTGTTTATCCAGCCGCACCTGGACATGGGCTTTCAGGAGGTTCCCGACGTCAAACACTGTTATTATGACGGTGTGACGCCGACATCAACCTACGTGCTAGACACCAGAGGAAATAAGCTTGAGTTGTTGCTAGAGGACCTGCTGCAAAAAAGCGGAATGCAGGAGCCCACACAGGCAGTCGGCGAAACGTCACTGTCCTACACCCAATCAACGGCGCCGAAAGAGCCGAGTTTTACGGAGCTGCTAACGCCGAGGGAAAAAGAGATTGTGCAACTCGTCACACAGGGGAAATCGAATGCGGAAATCGCGGCGAATCTATTCATAGCGGAAGTAACCGTCAAGAAGCATCTTAAGTCGGTATATGAAAAACTCGGAATTGGAAACAGGACCCAGTTACTTCGCATGTTCTTGACACAAGGGAGCTGAATGCCTAAGCTTACAATCCAGGCACGGGAATATTACAAGCATCCGATTCCTGTGTCCGACTATTAACTAGATGAATAAAAGACCGAGCGTATGGCTGTATGCATACGTTCGGTCTTTTATTTTCACCCCAAAATCTGTATTTCGTCCATCCGATAATGTGGAAATCGTTCATGGAAGCTGTTAACTAATTCTCCTATAATCAATAATGAGAATCATTATCAATTGTTTCGAGATGAATTGCTGCCGGTTCATTGAACTGAGCAACGATCCTGTCCATCGACGTGGCTGACAACTTAGCAGACATCGGCGGATGGGTGAGGAACCCGACACGAGTTTCACAGTCACCATGACATGAAAGGAGCAATCACCACCATGACATACCCCATTTCCGCACAGACTGCCTCGGAGGGGGCGGCCCGGGATGCTTTTTACATGCCAAATACGGAGCAGTTTCTGCTTCACACGCCGGTGCGCGAGCGACCGTACCACATTTATGTGGCGAGACCGATGCAGGAGGCGCCGCCGGAGGGATTTCCGGTCATTTATCTGCTAGACGGCAACGCAACGTTTGCAACCACGGTAGAGACGATACGGGTTCAGTCCCGCGTCCCGGACAAAACAGGCGTTCACCCCGCCGTGATCGTCGGCATCGGGTATCCCACGAACCAGCCGTTCGATTCGACCCGGTTCTACGATTTTACGATGCCGACGCCGCAGGAAGTGCTGGACGCATTGCCGGTGCGGAACAAGGAGCAACCTCGTCCCGAGGTCGGCGGCGCGGATGCGCTGCGGACGTTAATTGAAGAAACGCTCAAACCGCGCATCGAGCGTGATTATCCGATTAACCGGAGTCGGCAGGCGATTTTCGGTCATTCGCTCGGCGGGTTGTTCGTGTTGCAGACACTTTTTACAAGACCGGAAAGCTTTCAGACCTATATCGCCGGCAGTCCCTCCGTGCATTGGAACAAGGCGCTGCTGCAGGAACAGGAGGAGAAGTTCCAGGCGAGTCTTCCGAACCTCCACACGCCGTTGACGCTCTTCATGACCTTTGCGGAACTGGAGCGGAATCATCCGAGCAATATGAGCGAAAACACGACCGAGCTGTATGACCAGTTGTCGCAAATTCCTGCGGAGAAGCTGCGCGTGAAGCTTCATGAGTTTGAGGGAGAGGGCCACATCACGGTGCTGCCGGCGTTAATCAGCCGCATGCTTCGATTGGTATGAGGGGATGTGATGAGCGAATGACGAACGAATTGGAAGGCCGAGTCGCGCTGGTTACCGGCGCCGCTCAAGGTATCGGCGAAGCCGTCGTCCGCGCGCTCAGCGCGCAGGGAGCGACCGTCGCCGCTGTCGACAAGCAAGCGGAGCCGCTTCAGCGGTTATGCGGCGAGATGGTAGGGCAGGGTGCGCTTGTGAAGGCGTACCCCTTGAATCTCAAAGACCATGCGGCTGTGCCGCAGGTCGTGGAGCGGGTCGAGGCGGAACTCGGTCCCATCGACATTCTCGTCCATGCAGCCGGTGTGCTGCGCATGGGGGCGCTCTCCTCGTACGCCGACGAGGACTGGAATGAGCTGCTCGCCGTAAACGTCAGCGGCGTGTTCCATCTCTCGCGTGCGGTCGGCACGCGGATGATTCCGCGCCGCCGGGGCGCCATCGTCACGGTGTCGTCGAACGCCGCCGCCGTACCCCGCATGGGCATGGGCGCCTACGCGACGACCAAAGCAGCGGTGACGATGCTGACGAAGTGCCTGGCGCTGGAGCTCGCTGAGTACGGCATTCGCTGCAACATCGTCTCGCCAGGCTCGACCGACACGCCCATGCTGCGAGGCATGTGGCAGGATGAGCAGGGCAAGCAGGCGACGCTGGACGGCTCGTTGCCGTCATATCGCATCGGCATCCCGCTTAGAAAGCTCGCAACCCCAGAAGATATTGCTGACGCAGTACGATTCCTCGTGTCTGACCGCGCCGGCCATGTGACGATGCATGATCTGCGCGTCGACGGTGGGGCGACACTCGGCGTTTAACCGAGTAAACCGATCATAATACCCGGCAGTCAGACAGCCAGAAGCTTTCATACATCCGCCATTCCGGGACTATAAGGAGGATGAAAACCATGAACGCACAAGATCAAGTGACGGAGGCGACAGCCGCCGAATTATTGAAGGATTATGAGCCGGGCCAATCCTTTTTCTTTGCGACCCCAGAGGCGACTTGGCTAGCGCAAGGGACGCTTGCCGTTCTTCCTAGCGCTGCGGGGCTGGGAGAGCTCCAGACGCTGCCTGATCGTGCTGCAAGGCTGCTGGCACAGCTGAAACAGACCGGTCAGCGACTTCCGATGCTGGTCGGGGCTATTCCTTTTGACCCGAAGCAGCCCGCCCACCTCGTGGTCCCGCTCACGGTCCGAAAGCTGGAAAAGCTGAACCTCGACCCGCATGACCCGCTGCGCAGCCCGATCGGCAGCAGTTATACGATAGAGCCGGTTCCTGCGCCGGAGTCGTATGTGGCAGGGGCCAACAAAGCAATCGCCCGCATGCGCGCCGGAGAGCTCGACAAAATCGTGCTCGCACGCACGCTCAAGCTGACTTCTCCGCAGCCGATCAGGCTGCAGGAGCTGCTGCACAATCTTGCGCAGCACAACACGCTGGGCTACACATTTGCCGTTGATCTGCCGAAGCGGGCGGAACATGTGGGACGCGGTCTGCATGGCGAAAAAACAGTCGACCGCACCCGTACCTTGATCGGCGCGAGTCCGGAGCTGCTCGTGGCCAGAACCGGTACGCAGCTGTATGTGAATCCGCTAGCTGGCTCTACACCGCGCAGCAGCGACCCTGTCGAAGACGAACAGCGCGCGGAGGCACTGATGGTCTCGCCGAAGGATTTGCGCGAGCACGCGCTAGTGATCGAGGCGGTCGCGGAGGCGCTGCGTCCTTTTTGCAAGTCGCTTGACGTACCGGAGAAGCCGTCCCTGGTCAGCACGGCAGCCATGTGGCATTTATCTACGGAAATTAGGGGGGAACTTGCTGATCCGGAAATGACTTCGCTGGCGCTTGCCATGGCCCTGCACCCGACACCTGCGGTGTGCGGATCGCCGACGGAGCTGGCGAGAGAAGCGATTGAGGAGATTGAGCCTTTTGACCGGGGCTTCTATACAGGGCTTGTCGGCTGGTGCGATGCGAACGGAGACGGCGAATGGGTCATTACGATTCGCTGCGCCGTGGCGGAAAGCCATACCTTGCAGCTTTATTCCGGAGCGGGCATCGTAGCCGAATCCAGCGCGGAATCTGAACTGAAAGAAACATCGGCTAAATTCCGCACGATGCTGCGTGCGATGGGGGTACAGGATGACGAGGCATTTTAATGAACAAGCCTATGCCCAATTGAAAAAGGATTGTCCGACCTGGCCTGCCGACAAGGCGGCGGAATACCGCTCGGCCGGCCTTTGGGAAGGCTTGACGCTCGGCGATATGCTGGCGGATCGGGCGGCACGTTTTGGTGAGAAGGTCGCCGTCGTCAGCGGAGAGACGAGACTCAGCTATTCGGCGCTGTATGAACAGGCCGGTAAGCTGACTGCCGGATTGCTGCAGCTCGGCGTACAGCCGACGGACCGCGTCGTGGTGCAGATGACGAATCGTTACGAGTTTTTTACGGTAATTTTTGCGCTGTTCCGTATCGGGGCGCTGCCCGTGTTCGCGCTTCCGCTGCACCGCCTGAGCGAAATTCGCTACCTGTGCGAGTTCAGCGAGGCTAAGGCGTATGTCATCCCGGACACGGATGCCGGGTTTGACTATCGCGGGCTTGCCGCGCAGGTGCAGGAACAGGTGCCGACGCTGAAGCACGTGCTTGTCGCCGGGGAGCCGGGGGCGTTCCTGTCGTTGGAGCAGTTGGCGGAGGCTGGCGCAGGAGTGGGGGCAAGAGAAGGAGCCGGGGCCGAGGCGGGAGCGGAAGCAAGAGAAGGAGCCTGGACGAAAGCAAGTGTCGAAGCAGGAGCGGAAGCAGGAGAGGGAGCCGGGGGCGGGGCAAGAGCAAAAGCAAGATTCGAAGCAGGAGCGGAAGCAAGAGAGGGAGCAGGAACAGGAGTCGAGGTAGGAGATCAGCAGGAGCAACTTAGATGGCCGCTGGTCAACTCCAGCGACGTCGCGTTCCTGCAGCTGTCCGGCGGCAGCACGGGGCTGCCCAAGCTCATCCCGCGCACGCACGATGACTATATGTACAGCTTCCGACGCAGCAATGAAATCTGCGGCATTACCGAGCGAAGCGTCTATATGGCGGCGCTGCCGGTCGCGCATAATTTTCCGCTGAGCTCGCCGGGCGTGCTGGGCACGCTGTACGCCGGCGGCACCATCGTGCTCGCCGCAAGGCCGAGCCCGGACGATGCCTTCCCGCTCATCGCGAAGGAGCGGGTGACGATTACAGCGCTGGTGCCACCGCTGGCGCTGGTATGGATGGAGGCGGCGGCGCAGCGCCGGCCGGATCTGTCGAGCCTGCAGGTGCTGCAGGTCGGCGGGGCCAAATTCAGCGCCGAGGCTGCAGGGCGCGTCCGGCAGGTGCTCGGCTGCCAGCTGCAGCAGGTGTACGGCATGGCGGAAGGGCTCGTGAATTACACGAGGCTGGACGATGCCGAGGAGATCATAGTGAACACCCAGGGCCGACCGATGTCGGACTGGGATGAAGTGCGCGTCGTCGACGAGAACGATGCCGAGGTGGCGCCGGGCGAGGTCGGCGAGCTTTTGACACGGGGACCCTACACGATTCGTGGCTATTATAAGGCGGAGGCGCATAATGCCAAAGCTTTTACGTCAGACGGCTTTTACCGCACGGGCGATCTCGTAAAAGTGGATGAGCAGGGCTATGTCACCGTCGACGGTAGAGCGAAAGATCAAATCAACCGTGGCGGAGACAAAATTGCCGCCGAAGAGGTGGAAAACCACCTGCTCGCACATCCGGCTGTTTTTGATGCGGCGTTGGTGGCGATGCCGGATGCGTTTCTGGGAGAACGCTCCTGCGCGTTCATTATTTTGCGCGAAGGTGCGGCGGCAACCGGCCCTGAGCTGAAAACGTTCCTGCGCGGGCGCGGCCTGTCCGCCTATAAGATCCCGGACCGCATCGAGTTTACGGACGCTTTTCCGCAAACGAATGTCGGCAAAGTCAGCAAAAAAGCGCTGCGCGAGCGCTTGCTGACGCCGACTAATAGCTAAGTCGGCGGTCGTGTCTGGCTGCCAAGTGCGGTGTACCGTGTGCGTACCCATGTGGTTCAGGTGGGGGAATGCCGCTTGACGCAAGCCCCTGCTGCTTCTAACGGTTGTAATGAGACAGTCGATTAATTGTGGACAGTTTTAATCCGTGAACGGACACACGCAGAGAATGTGTATGATTTTTCGAATACATATTCAAAATCAGGCCTCAAATCACGAAATGTGTATGATATTTCGAATAGAATTGATTGATTTTATGTGAATGCAGCACATGATATATGATTTTTCGTATACATTTTGTGTTCTCTCGCAGATTCCCAAAGTATAAACATTTAATCGACAGTCCCATAATAGCGCTTATTTGGCTTAATAAACCGTTATCTCAGCTTTAGCGATTACCACAGCGCTTATTTGCCGAAATGCCGGCGAATCGGGCCGATTTCAAAGGGAATAGCCGCTGTCGCAACCGTTACGTGCCCGGAATATCGGTGATTCGATGAAATAAGCTCGCTGGCAACCGCTATGCGGATTGCCGCTGCACGTGATGCAGCTTGACCGCCAAATGTGGAGTAGCTTCCGTTCAAGCCGAAAGATTAGACCGCAATGCTCGACTGAAGCATCCCAATAGATAAAAGAAAGAAGGGATTTTCATATATGGCACTTCCTACAATTCAATCCTATTCGATGCCGGTGGCGGCCGACCTGCCTGCCAACCGCGCTTCCTGGACACCTGACCCGCAAAGAGCCGTTCTGCTTGTGCACGATATGCAGGCCTATTTCCTAAACGCCTACGATACGCAGCGGGCTCCGATCCCTACGTTAGTGGCGCACATCAAGGCACTGCTGGAGCAATGCCGTAAGCTGGGCGTTCCTGTCGTATACACGGCGCAGCCGGGTGAGCAATCGCGCGACGAACGCGGGCTGCTGTTCGACTTTTGGGGCGAGGGCATCAACAAAGCGCCTCATCTGAAAAATATCTTACCGGAGCTGGCGCCGGCGGAAGGCGACACGGTACTGGACAAATGGCGGTACAGCGCATTCCGCAAATCCAATCTGGCTGACCTGATGAAAGCGCAAGGGCGCGATCAGCTCATCATCACCGGCATCTACGCGCATATCGGCTGCATGATGACGGCGGCCGAGGCGTTTATGCAGGATATTCAGGCGTTTATGGTGGCGGATGCGTTGGCGGACTTCTCGCTGGAGAACCACGCGATGGCGATTGCCTATGCGGCAAACCGCTGTGCGGTCGTGCTGACGACGGCGCAGGTGCAGGGGCATTTGGGAGCCGGAGCTGAATCTGGAGTTGGTGTTGGATTTGAAGCAGGTTCAGGAGCAAAAACTGGAGCTGCAGTGGGTACCGCCGATTGCGCTCACTTCCATGTCGATACCCTGCGCGAACAGGTGGCAAAACTGCTGTACGAAGCACCGGAAAGTCTCGGCGACGATGATCATCTGATCGATGCACACGGGCTGGACTCGATCCGCGTCATGAGCTTGGTTGAAGCTTGGCGCCAGCAAGGGGCCGAAGTGACGTTCGCCCAGCTGGCGGAGCAGCCGACTCTCGCGAGCTGGAGCGAGCTTTTGCAAGCCAAAACCAAAGAGGGCGCCCACGCCTAGAACGGGAAGGAGATGACCGCGATGCTAGTCGCTTCAACGATTCGGCGTGCGTTATCGGGGGCTCAGGCGGGGATTTGGTACGCCCAGCAGCTCGATCCGCACAATCCGATGTATAACACGGGCGAATATGTCGATGTTCACGGCCTCGTGGACCTTACGACCTTTGAGGCCGCGCTTCGTCAGGTGCTGGCGGAGGCGGAGGCGCTCCATGTCCGGTTCGAAGAGGACCACGAAGGGCCATGGCAAGTGTTTACTCCGAATGCCGGATGGACGCTTGCATATGTGGATTTGAGCGGAGATCCGAATTCTTTCGAGCAGGCGAAGGCATGGATGAACGCCGATTTAAGCCGGCCGCGCCAGTTGACGGAAGGGCCTCTTTTTACCGAAGCTTTGTTTAAAATCGGACCGGAACGCTTCCTGTGGTATCAGCGCATTCATCATATCGTCATCGACGGATATGGGTTTTCCTTGCTGACGAAGCGCGTCGCACAGGTGTATACGGCTATGATGCAGCATCAGCCTTACTTGAATGGGGGCTTCGGTTCCTGGCAGCGCGTGCTGGACGAAGATGAGAGCTACCGCAGCTCGGACAAAGCGGAAGCCGACCGCCGGTTCTGGCTGGATCGCTTCGCTGACGAGCCGGACGCCGTCAGTTTGTCCGACCGCACTCCGCGCAGCTCGCACCGAGTGGTGCGGCAGTCGGCGGAGCTTTCCGCCGCTGAGGCGTCGAGCCTGCGCCAATCCGCGCAGCTGCATAAGGCAGCTTGGCCGGAGGTCGTACTGGCGGCAGCGGCCACATACGTGCACCGGCTGACGGGCGCGGAGGACGTCATCCTTGGCTTGCCGATGATGAGCCGACTCGGCTCGGTGTCGCTCAACACACCGGGCATGGTCATGAACATTGTGCCGCTGCGCGTGCACGTCAGGCCTGCGATGGCGCTGTCGGAGCTGGTGCGCCAAATTGCTCTTGAAATCCGTGAGGTGCGCAAGCATCAAGGCTACCGTCACGAGGAGCTGCGCCGCGATTTGAAACGGGTCGGCGACGCCCGCAGATTGTTCGGCCCAATGGTCAATATGATGCCTTTTGACAGCGGATTGCAGTTTAACGGGTCGCCGGGCTATAACCATCATTTATCGGCTGGGCCTGTCGATGATGTGGCAATTAACGTGTATCCCCATGCTGAGGGCACGGGACTGCAAATCGATTTCGACGGGAACCCGGAGCTGTATTCAGAAGAAGAGCTGCGCGCGCATCACCGCCGATTCATTCATTTCCTGGGCAATGTTGCCGCTGCGCAGCCTCATGAATCGGTCGGCGCTATTGAGCTTCTGGAAGAAGGAGAACGTGCAGACGGTTTGACGCGTTGGAACGATACGGCGAGGCTGGTGCCGCAAGCGCGTACGGTCGATCTGTTCGAGGAGCAGGTGCTGCGCACGCCTAGCGGGGTTGCGCTTGTCCATGAGGAAGAGGCGGTCAGCTATGCAGAGCTGAATACTCGTGCGAACCGGCTCGCGCGGTTCCTGATCGCGCGCGGGGCAGGGCCGCAGCGTATCGTTGCGATTGCGGTACCGCGGTCGGTGGACATGATCGTCAGCATGCTCGCTGTGCACAAAACTGGCGCAGGCTACTTGCCGCTGGACATCGATTTCCCGGCTGACCGTATCGCCTATATGGTAGAGGATGCGCAGGCACTGGTGACGCTGACGACGGCAGAGGTGGCCGCCAAGCTGCCGCAGCCTGCCTCTATGACAGCGCGCCATGCGCAGATAGAGCTGGATGCCACGGCTGTTCGGTCTGAGCTGAGCCGCTATGCGGAGTCGAACATGACGGAGCAGGAGCGGCTGGCGGCGCCAAGCCTGAGCGATCCGGCATACATTCTGTATACGTCCGGTTCGACGGGTAAACCGAAAGGCGTTGTCATCCCTTACGGCGCGCTAACGAATTTCCTGCTCTCCATGGGCGAGCAGTTCAAGTTGACGACTCGGGACCGCTTGTTGGCAGTAACGACGATTTCTTTCGATATTTCGATTCTCGAAATTTTTATGCCGCTGCTTAGCGGAGCGCAGCTCATCGTTGCCAACAAACGGACGATTCAGGATGCTGCAGCCCTATCGCAGTTGATTCAGACATCGGGTGCCACGCTCATGCAGGCGACGCCTTCGCTTTGGCATGCTTTGGTGGAGCAGGCGCCGGAAGGCTTGCGCGGTCTCCGCGTATTGGTTGGCGGCGAGGCCTTGTCCGGCGGGCTGCTGCACGATTTGCAGGCGCTCGGCTGCGAAGTGACGAATCTGTACGGCCCGACGGAGACGACGATCTGGTCGACGAGCATCGCGTACGGACCGAGCGTCAACGTCTCGAGGCCGTCCATCGGACGGCCGCTCTGGAACACGCAGCTGTACATTTTGGACAGCGGCTTGCAGCCAGTGCCGCTCGGCGTGACCGGCGACCTGTACATTGCAGGCGACGGTCTGGCGCTCGGCTACTGGCAGCGTCCGGGTCTGACGGCGGAGCGTTTTGTGGCGAATCCGTACGGGCCCCCGGGCTCCCGGATGTATCGCACCGGCGACATGGCCCGTTGGCTGCCGGACGGGACGGTGGACTACTGCGGACGTGCCGATCATCAGATCAAAATCCGCGGTTTCCGCATCGAAATTTCAGAGATTGAAGCGGTGCTGGCGAGCTATCCCTGCCTAGTGCAGGGGGCTGTCGTGGTTCGGGAAGATCACCCGGGGGATAAAAGGCTGGTCGCCTACTTCGTAGCCAGCGACAGCGAAGCGATAGACCTCGCGCTGCTGCGCGACCATATGGCGGCGGCGCTGCCCGACTACATGGTGCCTTCGGCGTTCGTCGCGATGGAGGAGTTCCCGCTGACGCCGAATGGCAAGCTGGATCGCAAGGCGCTGCCGGCGCCGCATTACTTGGCGGGATCAGCGGGCCGCGCTGCCCGCACGCCGCAGGAAGAGATTATCTGCGAACTATTCGCCGAGGTGCTTGGATTGCCGAAAGTCGGCATCGACGACGACTTCTTCGATCTCGGCGGGCACTCCTTGCTCGCCGGACGGTTGGTCAGCCGCATCCGCGAAGGGCTGCAGGTCGAGCTGGGCATCGCCGCACTGTTCGAGGCGCCGACGGTGGCGGGCATCGCGAAGCGCATCGACAACGCTGCTGCGGCGAGACCGGCGATTCGCCCGGATATGCGTCCGGCGGAAGTACCGCTCTCTTTTGCCCAGCGCCGCTTGTGGTTCTTGAACTGCCTCGAGGGGCCGAGCCCGACGTATAATATCCCGCTGGTCGCTCGTCTTAGCGGGCCGCTCAATCCGGCTGCGCTAACGGCGGCTTTGCAGGATGTCGTTCGGCGGCATGAGACGCTGCGGACGATGTTTCCGGAGAAAAATGGCGTTTCTGCGCAGCTCGTGCTGGATGCAGACGCCTGTGAAGTGAAGCTGCTCGTCGCCGAAGTGACGGAGGAAGAGCTGGCTGATGAACTGGCGGTCGCCGTGCGTTACGGCTTCGATCTGGCAAAGGAGCTTTCGTTCCGCGCGCATCTGTATGTGCTTGGACCGGAGGAGCATGTACTGCTCCTGCTGCTGCACCATATCGTCGGCGACGGTTGGTCGCTGGACCCGCTGACCTGCGATTTGACCGCTGCCTACGAGGCCCGCGTAAAAGGGGAGGCGCCGGCTTGGTCGCCGCTGCCTTTGCAGTATGCCGACTACGCGCTGTGGCAGGAGCAGCTGCTTGGCGACGAGAGCGACCCGAACAGCTTGATCGCGCGTCAAGTCGCCTTCTGGAAGGAGACGCTGCGGGCGCTGCCGGATCAGCTGGAGCTGCCGACGGATCATCCGCGTCCTGCGGAATCCACGCATGGCGGGGATACGATTGCCGTGCGGCTGCCGGCCGAGCTGCACACTCGCCTGCTTGCGCTTGCCAGAGAAACGCGCACGAGCCTGTTCATGGTCGTGCAGTCGGGGCTCGCTGCGCTTTTCACCCGTTTGGGCGGAGGGACGGATATTCCGCTCGGAAGCCCGATTGCCGGTCGCAACGATGATGCGCTCAGCGACTTGGTCGGTCTTTTCATCAATACCATTATCTTGCGTACGGATACGTCCGGCGACCCGAGCTTCAGAGAATTGCTGGAGCGGGTGCGGGCGACGAATCTGGCTGCGTACGAGCATCAGGATGTGCCGTTCGAACGATTGGTAGAGATTCTCAATCCGCCGCGTTCCCGGGCGAGACATCCGCTCTTCCAAATTATGCTGGCTTTCCAAAATACACCGGAGCCTCAGCTGCCTTTTAGCGGCGTGACGGCGGACTTAAGGCTGGATACCGTTGGCCGGGCAAAATTCGACCTGACCATCGAATTCAGGGAGAGAAAGCTTGCTGACGGCACGCCAGACGGCATTGACGGCTGGTTCGAATACAGCAGCGATCTGTATGAGCGGGCTACAGTTGAAAAGCTGGCAGCCCGCCTTCAGCTCCTGCTGGAGCAAGCTTGGGCGGCGCCGGATAAGCCGATCGGATTGCTTGATATTTTGACAGCTGAGGAGCTCACCGCTCGTTCGGTTCAGGCTGCGCCTATAGAGGACGCTTGGGCAGGCCGCAACCTCGTAGAGCTGTTCCATGAGCAGGTTGCGAAGCATCCGGATGCACTGGCTGTGACGTATGAGGGCGAGGTGTTGACCTATGCCGAGCTGAATGTGCGGTCGAACCAACTGGCGCACTTCCTGATCTCGCGGGGGGTTGGCCCCGAGCAGATCGTCGCATTGCTGCTCCCACGTTCGACGAACATGATGGTGGGGGTGCTGGCAGTACTCAAAGCAGGCGCAGGGTATTTGCCGCTAGATCCGGATTATCCGATCGATCGGCTCACGTTCATGCTGGAGGATACGCAGCCGGCTTGCATCATTGGCTGCCTCGACACCGCGTCCGTGCTGGCCGGAGAAGAGGTGCTGCTAATTGACGAGCCGCAGACGAGCGAGCTGCTGAGCCGCTATTTGGAGACAGATCCGGCAGACGGCGACCGGGTGATGCCTTTGACGCCGGAGAATGTGGCGTACATCATCTACACCTCGGGCTCGACGGGCAAGCCAAAAGGCGTCGTCATCCCGCACAGCAACGTCGTACGGCTGTTCTCGGCGACCGACCATTGGTATGGGTTTGGCCCGCAGGATGTATGGACGCTGTTCCACTCCTATGCGTTCGACTTCTCGGTTTGGGAAATGTGGGGGGCGCTGCTGTACGGCGGTAAGTTAGTCGTAGTCCCGCACAGGACGTCGCGTTCACCGGAGGCATTCCTGGAGCTTCTCTGCGAGGCGCGCGTGACGGTGCTCAATCAGACGCCTTCCGCTTTTTATCAGCTCATGCAGGCGGACAAAGAAAATGCGGAGCTCGGACAAAAGCTGGCGCTGCGGTACGTGATTTTTGGCGGCGAGGCGCTGGATCTCGGGCATTTGCGCGATTGGTATGATCGGCATGACGAGAAAGCGCCGCTGCTCGTGAACATGTACGGCATCACGGAAACGACGGTGCACGTGAGCTACTACCCGCTGTCGCGGGCGCTGACGGAGAGCAAGGCGAGCAGCCTGATTGGCGGGGCGATCCCGGACCTTCAGGTGTATGTGCTCGACAGCTGCATGCAGCATGTGCCAACGGGCGTCACGGGTGAGATGTACGTTGCCGGCGCAGGGCTGGCGCGCGGTTATTGGAAGCGTCCCGGCCTGACCGCGGACCGGTTCCTTGCCGATCCGTACGGCCCGCCGGGGTCGCGGATGTATCGGACGGGCGACTTGGCCCGTTGGCTCGAAGACGGCACGCTGGATTATCTCGGACGGATCGACCACCAGGTTAAAATCCGCGGCTTCCGCATCGAGCTCGGTGAAATCGAAGCGGTTACGGCTCAGGTAGACGGCGTGTCCAAAGCCGTCGTCATCGCCCGGGAAGACATTCCCGGCGATAAAAGGCTCGTCGCCTACGTTGTTCCCGAAGCCGGAGCCGAGCTGGATACGAACGCGCTTCGCCAGCATGCGTCGGAGGCGCTGCCGAACTACATGGTGCCTTCCGCGTTCGTCGTCATGCCGGAGCTGCCGCTCACGGTCAATGGCAAGCTGGACCGCAAGGCGCTCCTGGTGCCGGACTTCTCGTCGGCGGCAGGGGGCCGAGGCCCGCGGACGCCGCAGGAGGAAATCCTGTGCGACTTGTACGCCGAGACGCTCGGTTTGGCGAAAGTCGGCATCGACGACGGTTTCTTCGATCTCGGCGGCCACTCGCTGCTGGCGGTGAAGCTCATGAGCGGCATTCGCGAAGCGCTGGGCGTGTCGCTTAGCATCGGCACGCTGTTTGAGGCGCCGACGGTGGCTGGGTTGGCCGCTCGTCTCGAAGGCGGCGACAGCGAGGGTGCACTGGAAGTGCTGCTGCCGCTGCGTCGCAGCGGGAAGCACGCGCCGTTCTTCTGCATCCACCCAGCGGGCGGTCTGAGCTGGTGCTACGCGGGGCTGATGAAATCGCTCGGACCGGACTATCCGATCTACGGCTTGCAGGCGCGAGGCATTGCGCGACCGGAGCCGCTGCCGGGCGATTTGATGGAGATGGCGGCGGACTACATCGCGCACATCCGCTCGGTACAACCGCACGGCCCGTATTACTTGCTCGGCTGGTCGCTCGGCGGCAACGTGGCGCAGGCGATTGCGTCCCTGCTGCAAGCGGACGGCGAGGAAATCGCATTGCTCGTGATGCTGGATGCTTTCCCGAGCCACTTCTTGCCGATCAGCGAAGGGCCGAACGAGGAAGAGGCGCTAATCGCATTGCTCGCGCTGGGAGGCTATGACCCGGACAGCTTAGGTGGCGACCGGAAGCTGGATATGGACGCTGCAGTGGACATTTTGCGCAGCGACGGCAGTGCGCTGGCGAGTCTGGCGCCTGAGGTCATCATGAGCCTTAAGGACACGTATGTGAACTCCGTAAGAATTCTTGGCGCTTATCGTCCGGGGAAGTACAAGGGTGATTTGCTTTTTGTCCATTCAACGGTTATTCCGGACTGGTTCACGCCGATTTCCCCCGGTACGTGGCAGCCTTACATCACCGGCTCCATCGAGCAGCATGACCTGGCCTGCCGGCATAAAGATTTGTGCCAGCCAGGACCGCTGACCGAAATAGGTCGGATTATTTCCCGGAAATTGGCGGAGATGCACGGTGGGGAAAGGTGACAAGGTGCGGGACGGTCAAATGGCCCAGGAATTGGGAAGGGGGCATCCTCGGGGCATTCTCCCCACCGCTTCCTTTCTGAAGCCTGCGAAAAAGCAGGAATTCACTCACGGACCTTCTTAATTTGAGGTAAAAGCTGCGATTAAGCAGGCATTTTTGAAAAAGCTGCCGGATTTCAAAGAAATAAAGTGGAGAACCTGCTTAATTGCAGGCATTTCTTCTGAATCACGGCTGAACTTCCCAAAAACCTGCTGAATTGCAGGCTTTGCGATCTCAGGCGGAGTGGACTCCCTAAGTCCGCCGAAACCGAAACGATGCAGAACGAACGACACCCTAACGTTCGCACTACTAACAGGAAGAGGAGGGTTTCCCATGAGCAATCCTTTTGAAGCTGCGAAAGATAAATTTTATGTACTTGTAAATGAATTGGGGCAGTATTCGCTTTGGCCGGCATTTGCCCACGTGCCGGCAGGTTGGACGAAGCAGTATGAAGCGGGACGTGATGCGTGCCTTGCTTATATTGAAGAGAACTGGACGGATATGCGTCCGCAGGTGGCATCCCCGCAAGCGGCAAGTGTATGACGGGTACTGGGCAGCCGGCTTCCGGGGCCTGAATCCGATGCGCGCGATGCGTCTCATCTAGGTGATCGCTATACTCCTGGTTGCGATGGTTGTGCTGGTAGCGTTGTGTCTGGCGCAAGTCCAGCCGCCGCCGCTGCAGCCCTCACGGCCTTCACGGCCTTCACGGCCGTCGTGGTATCCACCTAGGCGGCAACACCAAACACCCTCAGCTCCGAAAAGGTGCTGAGGGTGTGTTTGTTTAACTTTATTTCACCGCATAATACATAAAAGCCCCTAAAGCGAGCAAACCAGCCGCAATCGACACCACGTACAGGGCGGTTAGCCGAGCCCATTTGGTTCCCGTTTTTTGAAAGTAAGTCTGGTCGCCTTCGGCGTTCTTGCGGGAAAAACCGATCATCACGGTGCTGACGAGCCCGAACAATATAAGAATGAAGAAAATCGCATAATACGTATACAAGTTCATAGAAGAATCACCATCCTGCCAAAGGGTTTGAAAACGATGACTACGAGATTCATTATAGCGAACGGTCATTGAAAACACATCATCCACTTTTTCGTTGCAGCACCCATCCAATTCGCTTAGAATACAGGGAAAATGCATGTTTTTCAGCCAACTGACCCAACCACTTGGCGGAAAATGTGTCGATTCTGCTACAAATGGACAAGCACGGCGGCGCGGCAGGCCAGAAAAGAGAGGTTGTCATCCGATGTGGAAACCCGACCGGGACAGTAAAAAACCGATATATGAACAAATTGCCGCTCATCTTGAGCAGCGTATCGCGTGCAGTGAATTTCCGCCTGGCAGTCTGCTGCCGTCGGAACGTAAACTGGCGGAGCAGCTTGGCGTGAATCGGAGCACCATTATTCAGGCTTTCGCTGAGCTGCGGTCAATCGGCTTGATTGAGAGCCAGCTCGGCAGCGGAACGCGTGTAAGTCAGACCAAATGGGGCGTTACGCCTCAGTATGCGCTGAATTGGCGGAAGTATGCCGAGGGCGGCAATTTCCTACCGAATGTGCCGTTCCTGCGCCGCATCCGGGAAGCACTGCATCAGCAGCCTGCATTGATTGATTTTGCCAGCGGGGAATTGGCGGGATCGTTGGCTCCGACCGAGGAGATCCAGCAACTTATGCGCGAACATACGTACACGTCGTACTTGGGCTACGATAATCCGCAAGGTTACGTGCCGCTTCGAGAAGCGTTGGTGACGTATCTGGCGCGTTATCGGGACATTCAGACGACGGAGTCATCGATTTTGATTACTTCGGGGTCGCAGCAGTCGTTGTTCTTGATCGCCCAGTGTCTGCTATCGCCGGGGGATGCGGTTGCGATTGAGGATCCATCGTACTGCTATTCGCTGCCAATGTTCCAATCTGCGGGCCTGCGGCTCTTTCGCCTGCCAGTGGGCAGTTCCGAGGGCTATGTGGACGAGATCCGAAAATTGGTGAAAAAGCATGGCATTAAAATGATATTCATGAACCCGAATTTTCAAAATCCGACGGGCACGCTGTATGATATGGCACGGCGCAGCCAGCTACTGGATGTTGCCAGCGAGCTGGGGATTCCGATCGTGGAGGACGATCCGTTCAGCTTGACTGCCTACGACAGTCCGGTTCCGCCCCCGCTCAAAGCGATGGATACGGGCGGCTCGGTGATATATATCGGCTCTTTTTCCAAAATTGCCGCCTCCGGCATGCGGATCGGCTGGATGGTCGCGCCGAATGCCATCGTGGAGCGGTTGGCCGACGCCAGGCAGCAGATGGACTTCGGGCTGAGCGTGATTCCGCAGCAGATTGTGGCACAGTTTCTGACGTCGGCTTATTTTGAGCCGCATCTGGAACGGCTGCGCCTGCAGCTGCAATTTCGACGGGACAGCCTGCTCGAGGCAGTAAGGCAAGAACTGCCGGGCTTGCTGACGTATGTAGCGCCGCAGGGTGGGCTGCATCTCTGGTGCAAGCTTGTTCCCAAGGTGCATGACGGCAAGCTGCTGGAGGAGGCGATCCGGCGGGGGGTTGTTTTTGTGCCGGGCAGTGTCTATGGTTCGAGCGACGGTTATGTGCGGTTTACGTACGCAAGACCACGGGATCCGAGGGAGATTGGCCCCGGCATCGCGAAGTTCGCTGAGGCACTGCGCGAAGCGGCGGATTAAGGCGGGGATAGGCGGTTATTCCGCCGCGTTATCGATCGCATCGACAAAAGTCTCGCTCTGACGCCCCTCGTCCTCACCGTAAAGTTGATTCAAATGGGCGGTGTGAAATCTTCCCCAGTCGTTCAAGGCTTCCATGATCGTTCCCATGCTCCTTCCGTGCTCCGTAATGGAGTATTCGACCTTCGGCGGAATCTGATGGTACACCTTGCGGTGGACAATATCGTGGTACTCCAGTTCACGGAGCTGCTGGGTCAGCATTTTTTTGGTAATGGCCGGAATCGCTCTCTGCAATTCGCTGAATCTCATCGTACCATTGGTAAATAATTGGAACATAATGACGGGCTTCCATTTTCCGACGAGAATTTCCAGAACGGTTTCAAATTTGCAATCCGTGTGCATCGCTTTATTTCTCCTTCGGTATCTTTTTGTATACTAGGTTTATTTCAGGTGCCTACTTCTTATTTGTGTGACTAGGGATTATTATACGTCCATACAGGCATGTTGAAAATAACGAAAAGGGGAATGCCGCTAATGAATATTGCCTTATGGATTGCACAAATTTTGCTCGCCGCTATGTTTCTGATGGGCGGTCTTATGAAAACGACGCAAGTCGCGAAAGTCAAATCCACGATGCCGTGGGCGAAAAACGCTTCAAATGGCTATGTTCGCTTTATCGGGCTTTCCGAGCTGCTTGGAGCGATCGGTCTGATCGTGCCTTATGCGACAGGCATTGCGCTTGTGTTGACGCCGATTGCGGCGATCGGGCTGGGAATTATCATGGTACTTGCGATCAGCGTGCATGCAAGGCAGAAAGAAAACCAGGCGGTTGCAATGAATATCGTGCTGCTGGCACTTGCGATTTTTGTGGCGATTGGGCGGATGTAAACGCGAGGTTGCGTTTGGCTGTACAGGCAAGTTAGGAGGGATGGACGGTGATTTCACCGGTCTTTTTGGCGCACGGCTCGCCGATGACGATATTCGAGGATTCGGACTTTACGCGATTCTTGAATCGCTTTGGTCAGGAGAATAAGCCTAAGGCGATTGTGATTTTTTCGGCGCATTTTGAAAATCATGTAACAACGATCGCCGCGACGGACGAAGTCCATGAAATGGTTTACGACTACTATGGCTTCCCGCCGGCGTATTATCAAGTACAGTACCCGGCTCGCGGCTCCACGATTGTGGCGTCTATCGTGGCGGAGCGCTTGCGTTCGCGGAACATCCCGGTTGAGCTGAAATACCGAGGAATCGATCACGGCGTGTTTCCGATTATGCTGCACGCTTATCCGGAAGCGAATATTCCGATCGTGCCGGTTTCGGTGAATCCGTTCCTGCCTGCACGGCAGCAAATCGCTATTGGCGAAGCGCTGCAAGGGCTGGAGCAGGATGGGATCATGGTCGTTGGCAGCGGGTTTTTGACGCACAACTTCAATGAAATCGATATGTCGGATGCGGCGCCGCCCCGCCAATGGGCGATAGAGTTTCGCGACTGGATTCGCGAAAAGGCGCTGGCGCGCGACGTAGAAGCGCTCGGCGAGTACGTGGCGCTGGCGCCCCATGCGCGGCGCGGCGTTCCCCGAGCGGAGCACTTCGTGCCGCTCTTGATTGCACTCGGTGCCGGATCGCCGGCGCGGGAGGTTCAAGTGCTCCACGACACGATTGAGCATGGGTCGTTAAGCACGTTAAGTTTGAAGTTTTAACGAGATTAAGGTGCGTGGAGCGAGCCTGGCCAGCGAATGCTGGCTGGGCTTTTTATATAGAGATGGCTGTACGGTAACTTTCTGTAATTTGTACAATAAAATCAGCGGCGGAGGGGCAATTTGAGGGAAGAACCTGTATTTTGTGCAGTCAAATTTGCGCAGATGCCGAAATCGGGGAGTTTGGAAAGATTGGCGGCAGATTTGCTGTAGTTTTTGCAGGTGCTTCCTCCATTTCGGTTATTTGAGGCAAATTAGATGTAGGATTTGCAGGTTATGGTCGCTGGCGCGTTCAGGTTGCTCCCTTAATAGCTCGGTAACGAATGCCAGTGTTGAGCGTCGTAGATCGCAGCATCAGCTCGGCGCCATATGTGCGGCGTGCTCGCCATCGTCCGATCCCTCGCCCTCCACTCACCCTCCGCTCACTGTACATCCTGCCCGCGATCACGCTGCGTGAATCCCCATGCCGAATTGTAGTACAATGGAACCACGATTACCCAAAAGGAGCACGGCACGTGACAATACCTATAACAAGTTTCACTCAATTTGACCTGAGCACCGACATTTTGCGCGCTTTGCAGAGCCTGGGCTACACGCAGCCGACGGATGTGCAGCAGGCCGTCATTCCGATCGCCTTGCAGGAGCGGGATGTCACCGTGCGAGCGCGCACCGGCAGCGGCAAAACGGCGGCGTTCGCCATCCCGATCTGCGAGCGCGTCCAGTGGGAGGAGAATCGCCCGCAGGCGCTGATTCTGACGCCGACGCGCGAACTGGCGGATCAGATTCGCAGCGACGTCACCGACATCGGCCGCCTGAAGCGGATCAAGTCGGTGGCGCTATACGGCAAGCAGCCGTTTGCCCGCCAGAAGCTCGAGCTGCGGCAAAAATGCCACGTCGTCGTCGGCACCCCCGGCCGCGTGCTCGACCACATCCAGAAAGGAACGCTGGATGTATCGAAGCTGCGCTTCCTCGTCATCGACGAGGCGGACGAGCTGCTGCGCATGGGCTTCATCGAGCAGGTCAGCGCGATCATTGATGAGCTGCCGACCGCGCGCAGAACGATGCTGTTCTCGGCGACGCTGCCCGAGGATGTGGAGCGGCTCTGCCACCGGTACCAACAGAACCCCGTCGACATCGCGATTCAGGCGCCGGAGGAGGCCATGGCGCAGATTGAACATCGGCTTCTCGCCGTCCTCCCGGCGGAGAAGCTGCAAGCACTTCACGATGTGCTCGTCATGGAGAATCCGGAGAGCTGCATCCTGTTTTGCCGCACGCAGGAAGGCGTGGACGAGCTGTTCCGGCGGCTGGACGAGCTCGGGCTGCCGTGCGACGAGATTCACGGCGGCATGCTGCAGGACGACCGCTTCCTCGTGATGAACGCGTTCAAACGCGGCGAGTTCCGCTTCCTCGTCGCCACGAACGTCGCGGCGCGCGGCATTGACGTGGAGGCGATCACCCACGTGATCAACTACGATTTTCCGCTGGAGAAGGAAAGCTATGTGCATCGGATCGGCCGGACGGGCCGCGCCGGCAAAGCGGGCAAGGCGATCACGTTCATGACGCCGAACGAGGAAAAATTTGTGCCTGAGATCGAGGCGTATCTCGGTTTCGATATTCCGCGGCAGGCGCTGCCGACCGCAGCGGAAGTTGCGGCAGCGTTGCCTGCCTGGGAGCGCAAACTGCAGGAAGCGCTGGCCCTGAAGCCGGCGCGTAACGAGCAGCTGAATGAGGGCATCATGAAGCTGTATTTTAATGGCGGTAAAAAGAAGAAGCTCCGCGCCGTCGACTTTGTCGGCACGCTGACCAAGCTCGAAGGGGTGACTGCCGAGGATATCGGCATTATTACGATCGGCGACACGGCATCGTACGTAGACATCCTGAACGGCAAAGGGCCGATGGTGCTGGCGAGGATGAAGCACACGACGATTAAAGGCAAACAGCTGAAGGTGCACGAAGCGAGGAAATAAGTTTGGTGCTGAGAAGCCATGTCGGAGGGCTTCTTGGTGCCATTTTAAAACGAGAAATACGATTCTGAATAATCGAACAAAATAAAGGACTCCCACTTTGATTCAATCTTAGCCTTTACTAGCCCAGATTGCTTTATTTTATTGATTAAATTGCTTAATGCAGTTTCAACCAGTTCTTTTCTAGCTGGCCCCCACAAGCCCTCATAGACTTGAATAAGGCGAATGCATTCATCAATTGTGCGGCCTTTTAATGATCCGAAAACGGAAGCGAATCGTATTAGATCACCGGTTTGCTGCTTGCTGGGTAAACGAAACTCTGCATAGCCATGCAAAGGACCGCACGAAATTTTAAATAAACCGCATTCACAATTGTTAACATTTTCTTCAACGCATGTCTTTAACCAATTACAGTCGTACCGGAATATTTCCATCGATCTGATCCGATGTTCCTTCAAAATGCTTTGATCAATTAGTTCCCCAGCTTCTGGCAGCTCCATGCTTCTCAAACTCCTTATGCGTATGTTGATGGAAATATTACGCCTGTTCCTACGGGAAGTAAACATCGAAGCGGAACAATGGTATTCCTTTTTTAACGGTAAATCTGAATTGGAAACGAATTCATACGATCAAATCGCATTGGAACTACCTATTTGCTTCAGTTTACTGCTGTTTGCATGTATTCGTCACTTACAGCAAATGACTTGCTAGATTTAAGCAAGTCTGATTATTGCATTAATCTTGAGGTAGAAATCGATACCCAATCCCTGGTTCCGTTACGATAAATTTGGGCTGCATCGCGTCTTCCTCCAGCTTTTTACGCAAATGGCCAATATAGATTCGTAAGTAATGGCTATTGCTTTCGTCAAGTTGATTACCCCATACTTGTTGGAGCAGTTGGCGCTGTGTAACTACTTTACCGGCGTTGGAAGCAAGGACTTTCAGGAGATCGTATTCGGTAGGTGTCAGTTTAATTCGTTCACCTTTTAGTTCTACAATGCGCTGCGCCAAATCAATGATCATTTCACCGATTCGCAGGATCGGCTCGTTCGTTGTCTTCGCTGCATGCCTCAGCGCCACGCGTATTCTTGCGACCAACTCCCCCATGCTGAATGGTTTTGTCACGTAATCGTCCGCACCACTGTCCAGTGCTGCAATTTTATCTTCATCACGATCCTTTGCGGTCAGCACGATGATGGGCACATTCGACCATTCCCGTATGCGGGATAGAACCTCCATGCCAGGGATATCTGGAAGTCCCAAATCGAGCACAATTAAGTCGGGAACAGTCAAGGACGCATTTCGTACACCTTCCTCGCCCGTTGAGGCCTCATGAATCACATAACGGTGGGCTCCAAGGTTCACTTTCAACAGCTTGCGTATTTGTGGCTCGTCATCGACAACCAATATATGTGTTCCCAGCTCAGTCATTGTATGGCGTTCTCCCTTCCTTCTATCTGTATGAATGGCTGATTCTCTTGTACAACCGGCAGCTTAATCGTGACGACAGTCCCTCGCGGTTCGTTGCGCTCTGCCGATATGACTCCACCGTGAAGCTCCACGATCCCTTTACAAATGGCGAGTCCCAGGCCGGTGCCCGTTACTTGCTTCGTTGCCTCCGCGCGATAAAACTTTTCAAAAATGCGAGCATATTCTTCCTTGCTTAAATCGACTCCCTCGTCTGACACGGAGATGACAAGGGAGTTTTTTTCGGATGAGACTGCCAAAATGATTTTGCTGTCGTTTGGACTGTACTTGATTGCATTACTGAGTACGTTGACCAGTACTTGCTCCAGAAGCACCTCATCCCCCAGAACCATGGGAAGAGTCTCTGGTAGCTTTACAAGCAGTTCACGATGCTGTTGGAAGTCCTTGACCTGAGACAGCGCAACGCCTATCAAATCTGCCGCGTCACACCAGTGTTTCTTGAGCTGAAGCATACCGCTCTCCAGTTGGGCCATACTGAGCAGGTTTTTGACAAGGCGATTCATTCGAAGGGCGCCGTCTCGAATCGTAGTCAGAAGCTCCAGACGATCTTCGGAGGAAAAAAGGTGTTCATTTTCGATAAGACCTGTTGCGGATCCGATAATGGCTGCGAGCGGCGTGCGCATCTCGTGCGAGACGGAATCTAGAATTGCGGTGCGAAGACGCTCCGATTCCGCAGTTAAATGAGCGATCTTTGCTTCTTCCGCTAGCCTTATTCGAGAAATGGCGGTAGCGGCCAAGCCGCCCAGCGCCTCGAATAATTGCTTTTGCTCGGAGGAAATTTCATGACTTCCTTCTTTTAAGTTCAGTGCCAGTACACCATCAATTTGCTTCTCGGTGCGAAGCGGTACGTAATAGCCGGAGGATTTGCTCAAGGTTGACGTTCCTAATCCGGCCGTTTCCCCGTGCTCAAATACCCACTTGGCGATGACAAGTTCAGCATCCCCCTGACCCCAGTCTGTAGCTGCAGCTGATTTGTAGGATAAAGCTAGCTTGTTTTGTCCATCTGGCAAATAAATGGCAATTTCAGTTCCGATTGTATGCGTGATGTGCAAGGAGATATTATGCAGCAAAGTCGGGATATCTGAAATCGCCCCTATTTGATTGCTTAGTCCATACAGCAAGGCTGTGTGCGACTCTTTCTGTTGAGAGTAGTGCAATTGCTGTTTGAGTCTTGCCGCCAGGCTAGCTGTTAGTGCGGCAACCGACAAAAAAACACCGAATGAAATTAAATAACGCAAGTCTGCGACTGTGAAGCTTAAAAACGGAGGGACAAAGAAAAAATCAAATGACATGACGCCTAATACAGCAGCAAAAAATGCGGGACGGAGTCCCCAATAGACGGCATTTAACAGCACAGGAAACAAGTAAACCAAAGCAATATTCACCAAATCAAAGGAGAGCCCGACATGCTTTAATACGAGAGTCATTAGAGTCACGATGGATGTTGTAACCAGATAAGGTTTCCAAATATCCCACAGTTGCTTCATTTTTTTCATTGTCTCTTCACTTCCTAGCCATATACCAACTGTATTTCTTTACTCCTATAGCGTACTGTAAAAAACGAGTAAAATAAATGAGACTGGCCGTAAAAAATACGTAAAAATGGAGTAATACATAAAAAACGTGAGATATATCGAGAAAACGAAAGATTTCATATGAAAGTTAACTGGCAATAATCGTAGGGTTACGAATATCCTCGGTTTTACATCCTGACTTGCTTTACAGTATTTTGAGCAAAGCGTAAGATTCAATCCATGAAACAAATTGATATTGAAATCCTTATTCGCTTAATTGCTTAACAGCAAACGGGGGAACCAACAGCGAAGCGGATGTTTGTGTGAGAGCAGACCGTCCGTTTTAGCTAGGGGTGAATCCTTTCGCTCTCATCAGCGAAGGGTAGGGCGACTCTCACCGTCCGAATCCGTCAGCTAACCCCGTAAGCGTAATTGCAGCTGTGTTTGCCTAGCTGCTTGGGTTGAGAGGGATGATGAAGCGGAATGTATATGTATGACCACAGGGCGAAACGCTTCTGAGGCGCATTCGTTTGTTCCTTTTTGAAAAAACATGAAATTTTTGCAAGATCAAGATACGCTGAATCCTTCACCTTATATGAAGGAGCGGGGGAACCAAAGCAGCCAACCAGGCTGCGTGGGGTGAATCGCCGGAACTCCGGCGTAGGGCGACTCTTCTGTCCGAATCCGTCAGCTAANNAATCCGTCAGCTAACCTCGCAAGCGTCGCAAGAGAGGCAACCATGTCATCCATAGACACAAGGTATTCGTGTGCCTAAGGAAGCTGACGAAGAGCTCCTCTATCGGCAGCTTTTTTTTGTTTGCTTCTCGTCCTTGTACAGGAGGGAGATCAGCCATGAAAACGCAAGAAGAATTTATTTTGGTTTCTGCTCCAACGCTAGCCGGGAAATCGTTTATCCGAATGCTTCAAATGAAGCGAATTCCCTTCGCGGCGATAACGAACAACGAGTCGGAAAAAAAGCAGCTGGAGAAATTGGGAGTAAATCATATTCTTATGGTTGATACTACAGTTAAAACATGGGAGATTCCAGATTTGGAGATCGGCAAGGTCTTTATGTTTGAACATAGCCTGACATTATGCTGCCGCTACATCCAGATTTGTCGGGCATGGACCAGCAAGCCGATTTACGTCATTACGCAAAGCGGCAATGCCAGAATGATCTACAAAGGAATTGGAGCGAATTATGTTATCCATTCCCGTAGCGAGTATTTGTCGTTTCTGCTGGAATAAATTCAATTTCGATAAACGGGAGGTTGATCTGAAGTGTTGGATGTTGGCATGATTGGATTATTTCTTGTTTTGATTGCCGCTATGATTGGTTTGGTTACCTGGGCGGGAAAGACCGTCGAGGAAGGGAGTGAACACTCATGATGTGGGCGCTGGGTGTTGTTATTATGCTTACGTTTATTTACTTGGTCTTTGCATTGGTAAATCCGGAAAAGTTCTAAATCAGCCGTTTCAGGAGGGATTAACAATTTATGGCCGCTATTATCGCGATTGTCGTTACGCTGTTGCTGGTCCTTTTGCTGGCACGTCCGACAGGTCTTTATATTGCTAAAGCATTCGATTACGACAGAACCGGACTGGATCGGTTTTTCAGTCCATTTGAAAAAATGATTTATGCTGTGGGC
>NZ_RXHU01000073.1 GCF_003955665.1 Paenibacillus whitsoniae | reverse complement strand
CTCTCATGCGAGAAAACCAGCTATCCGGTCTTAGCTATCGTTTCCGATAGTTATCCCAGTCTTGAAGGCAGGTTGCCTACGTGTTACTCACCCGTCCGCCGCTATCCCCGAAGGGACCGCTCGACTTGCATGTATTAGGCACGCCGCCAGCGTTCGTCCTGAGCCAGGATCAAACTCTCCATAAAAGAAAATCTGACTTGCTCATTTGACTTGCTAGCGAGATTAATAATCTCATTATGGCTGATTGCTCAACCGATTTGCTTACTCACTCGTTGTTCAGTTTTCAAAGATCAATGTCTTTCATCATCGTCGACCTCTAAAGGCGACTTGATTAATATACCACATCAGCCTATTCGATTGCAAGAACTTTTTAATTATTTTTTGCAACCCGCCGAAGCGACAAGGAGTAATATAACAAATCTATCCCGAAGATGCAAGCACTTTTTTAAAAAAGTTTATTTACTCACCAGAATAATAAATAAAAGCCCCACGATGGCCTACCATCATGGAGCTTGAGGCACTTTTACGTTTGATTGATAACGTCCTGAATGTACAACTGCCTCTCTAACGTCAGATTAACGATCGTGCCGTTCACATTGACCCAAGGACGTGTCGGATGGGAACGATCCGAGAAAATAATCTCACCAACGCGATTATCGCTGAGCTTAACCAGCGTGCCCGTGCTGATCTGCGTTGCTTTGTTCATAAACACTTGCACGAATGCCGGGTCTACTTTGCCAAACGACTCGTTAAACAACTGCTCTAGTACGACATACGGCGAAAGTGCAGATTTGTAGGAACGCTCATTCGTCATGGCATTATAGATATCCGCAATCGCAACAATCTTGGCATAGACATGAATTTTGTCGCCCTTCACGCCCAGCGGATAGCCTGAGCCGTCTTCACGTTCATGATGCTGAATGGCGGTAAGCTTCACACCCTCATTGATGCCAGATACGTTCTTAAGGATCTGATACCCCAGCAAGGTATGATGTTTCATTTCCTCGCTTTCCGCTGCGGTTAACGCTCCCTTTTTCTCCAGGATGGCGCGATCTACTTTGCACGTCCCGATGTCATGGAGTAAGCCCGCCAAGGCGATCTGCACCAGGTCCTTCTGCGGCAGGCCCGACCATCTCGCCAGAGAATAGGAGGTTAGACTGACAAGAATACTTTTGTGGTAAATATATTCGTGCAAGTTTCTGTTCTTGGGCGTAAACGTAAGCACTTTATAGCTGTCGATATGTTGGAGAAGCGCCTCAATCCCTTTGCGAATATCCATAATCGGCAAAGGTTGTCCGCCATCTGCAAGCTGAAAAACACGCTTCAGCAGCTTAACCATATTCTGATATTCCGTATGAAAGGGAGGCTCTGTCACCGTTTCTTTGGTTTTCGTTTCAATAACAGCCGGCTCGGGTTCGCTGGCCTGCTTGGATTCGATGTTAACGGATGGAATCAGAAATGCTTTGAGAATCTCCAGTTCTCGCTGCTGCAAGATTTTACCCTTGTAAAAAAGGACGTTCCCTAATTTCGTAAGAACATCGTCGCCTAATTTTTCGCCTAATTTTATTTGAGAAACGGCTACCGTGGGCACTCTCATTCACTCACCTTACTGTTCGAATACTCCTATTGTAAAATAAAAGGGATGGGTTTGTAAGCCCATCCCTTGAATTTATTCTTCTGAATCGGAAGGCTCCCAATCCTCGTCCTGCTCGTTGTCGCTCTGCTCTTCACTTTTTTGCACGCGAGCAAGTGTACCGACTTCATCGTCTTCCCGAATATTGATGAGACGTACGCCTTGCGTATTGCGTCCCATTACGGAAATGCCGTCCATACTCGTACGAATGACAGTGCCGGATGCGGTAATAATCATCAAGTCCTCATTTTCCTCTACGACTTTCAGGCCGACGATCGGACCGTTTTTCTCCGTGATATTGAGTGTTTTGATCCCTTTACCGCCACGGGATTGACTGCGGTATTCCGAAACCGGCGTCCGCTTGCCGAAGCCCTTCGACGTAACGATCAACACGCTGTTATCTTCTTGAACAACGTCCATGTCGATGACAACATCGTCTTCATCCAGCTGAATGCCTTTCACGCCTGTCGCCGAACGGCCCATCGAACGGACCTCTTGCTCTGGGAAGTGAATGGACATACCGTTCTTGGTACCCATGATAATGCCTTGGTTCCCGTCGGTCAGCTTAACACCGATCAAATCATCGTCTTCCCGCAGATTGATGGCGATCAGGCCGCCTTTGCGGATGTTCGAGTAATCGTCGATCGGCGTTTTCTTCACAACGCCTTGCTTTGTTGCAAAGAACAAATACTGTTCCGTCTCGAAGCTTTCGACCGGGATCACGGCGTTAATGGTTTCCCCTTGCTCGATCTGGATCAGGTTAATGATCGGCGTTCCCCTAGCGGTCCGGCTCAAATCCGGAATCTCGTAGGCTTTCAGACGATACACTTTCCCTTTGTTCGTGAAGAACATGAGATAATGATGTGTATTCGTAACGAACAAATGTTCGACGAAGTCATTATCTTTAGTGTCCATCCCCACGACGCCGCGTCCACCACGCTTCTGGTTGCGATACGTCGTAACCGGAAGACGCTTGATGTAACCTGTATGCGTAATGGTAATAACCACATCTTCACGCGGAATAAGATCTTCGTCTTCGATACTTTCTTCGCCTACGGTGATTTCGGAGCGTCGCTCGTCGCCGAATTTTTCTTTAATTTCATTCAACTCATCGCTGATGATGCCCAGAATGAGCTGCTCATCGGCGAGAATTGCTTTATATTCCGCAATTTTCTTCATGAGTTCGGCGTATTCGGCTTCGATTTTCTCACGCTCTAAGCCGGTCAGACGCTGCAAGCGCATGTCCAAAATCGCCTGTGCCTGATCAAGGCTCAAGCTGAATGTCGACATGAGCCCGTCTCTAGCCTCTTCCGTCGTTCTGGACGCACGAATGAGGGCGATAACTTGATCAAGGTGATCAAGGGCAATTCGCAAGCCTTCAAGGATATGGGCTCTTGCCTCCGCTTTACGCAGATCGTACTCCGTTCTGCGGCGGATGACCTCCTGCTGATGCTTGAGGTAGTAGTGCAGCATCTCGCGGAGATTCAGCACCTTCGGCTCACCGTTTACCAGCGCCAGCATGATGATCCCGAAGTTGGATTGCATCGCCGTATGCTTGAACAAATTATTCAAGACAACGTTCGGATTCACATCGCGGCGAAGCTCGATCACAACGCGCATACCGTTACGGTCGGACTCGTCGCGAAGATCCGTGATGCCGTCGATTTTTTTCTCACGGACAAGCTCGGCAATTTTCTCGACCAATCTCGCCTTGTTCACTTGATAAGGTAGCTCGTTGACGATGATTTTTGCCTTATTGTTGCTCTCTTCAATGTTTGTGCGGGCACGCATCGTTACGGAGCCACGTCCGGTGGAATAGGCTTGTCTGATGCCTTCCCGGCCTAGAATAAAGCCGGCCGTCGGGAAGTCAGGCCCTTTGATGACCTGCATCAGCTCCATCGGCGTTACATCCGGGTTTTGAATCAGCATTTGAATACCTTCGACAACCTCCCGCAGGTTATGCGGAGGGATATTCGTCGCCATACCGACTGCGATCCCTGAACTTCCGTTCACAAGGAGATTTGGAAAACGAGAAGGAAGCACAACTGGCTCCAGCTCTTCTCCGTCATAGTTCGGAGCAAAATCAATCGTTTCTTTGTTGATATCGCGCAGCAATTCCATCGCGATTTTGGAAAGCCGCGCCTCGGTGTAACGCATCGCAGCCGCCATATCGCCGTCGATGGAACCGAAGTTGCCATGACCGTCAACAAGCGGATACCGCAAGGAGAAGTCCTGCGCCATCCGAACCATCGTCTCGTACACAGCGGAGTCGCCGTGCGGGTGATACTTACCGATCACTTCGCCGACGATTCTCGCCGATTTTTTATAAGGCTTATCCGGAGACATCCCCAGTTCCGACATCGCATACAAGATACGGCGGTGAACTGGCTTCAGTCCGTCTCTAACATCGGGCAGTGCGCGACTGACAATGATACTCATCGCATAATCCAAGAAAGACGTTCGCATTTCCGTAGAAATGTCAATCTCCCTGATCTGCGATTGTAATTCTTCGCTCATGAACGTTCCTCCTGAAAGCTTACATCGTTAGCAACGCCCAGGCGTCTGTCCGAATAGATGAAAGTGCATAATAAATGATTCGCCGGACAGGCGCACAGGACATTAAATATCCAAGTTTTTCACGTATTTCGCATGTTCCTCGATGAAATCTCTCCGAGGTTCAACATTATCGCCCATCAAGGAATCGAACAGCGTATCCGCTTCGATGGCATCCTCAATCGTCACTTGCAGAAGCGTGCGGCTCTCCGGATCCATCGTTGTTTCCCACAGCTGCTCCGGATTCATCTCGCCCAAACCTTTGTAACGCTGTACATTCACTTTCGCGCCTTCGCCAAATTCCTGCATGATGATTTCGCGCTGCTTCTCGTTATAAGCATAGCGAACCGTTTTGTTGCGTTCCAGCTTGAAGAGCGGCGGCTGCGCAATGTACACATAACCGGATTCGATCAGTTTTCTCATGTACCGGTAGAAGAACGTGAGCAGCAGTGTACGAATGTGCGCGCCGTCGACGTCCGCATCGGTCATAATAATAATTTTGTGATAACGTGCTTTCGCAATTTCAAAATCATCGCTAATGCCTGTACCGAAAGCGGTAATCATGGCGCGAATCTCGGTATTCGATAAAATCCGGTCAAGTCTGGCTTTCTCTACGTTCAGAATTTTCCCGCGCAGCGGCAGAATCGCCTGGAAGTGACGATCGCGCCCTTGCTTCGCGGACCCGCCCGCAGAGTCACCTTCTACGATGTAAATCTCGGAGATGGATGCATCTTTGGAAGAGCAGTCCGCCAGTTTACCTGGCAGCGCGCTGACTTCAAGCGCACTCTTGCGGCGCGTAAGCTCTCTCGCTTTACGAGCAGCCTCTCTAGCGCGTGCAGCTTGAATTCCTTTTTCCAGGATACGCTTAGCGACGGCAGGGTTCTCGTCCATGAACTCTTGCAGCTTCTCAGCGAACAAGGATTCGACGATCCCGCGCACTTCGCTGTTGCCGAGCTTCGTCTTCGTCTGGCCTTCGAACTGCGGCTCCGGAATTTTAACGGATATAATCGCGGCCAATCCCTCGCGTACATCATCGCCGGAGAGATTCGAGTCGTTGTCTTTCAAAGAATTTGTTTTGCGGGCATACTCATTCAAAATACGCGTCAGTGCGCTCTTAAAGCCGGATTCGTGCGTTCCGCCCTCATGCGTATTGATATTATTGGCAAACGAATAAATGTTCTCGGTATAGCTGTCATTGTATTGCAGCGCGATCTCGATGGAGATATTATCTTTGGACCCTTCGACATAGATCGGCATTTCGTTCACAACTTCACGGTTGCGGTTCAAATGCTGAACGAAGGAAATAATACCGCCGTCATACTTGTGGGTATGCGCCGTATCTGTACGCTCATCAATCAAATTGATTTCGATACCTTTGTTCAAAAAAGCAAGCTCGCGAATCCGGGATTGAAGCGTATCGTAATCATACTCCGTCGTTTCTTTAAAAATTTCCGGGTCTGGCTGGAACGTCACCGTCGTGCCCGTTTCTTCTGTCTCGCCAATTACTTTCACGTCATATTGCGGCACGCCGCGGCGGTATTCTTGCTGATGAATTTGGCCTTTATTCTTTACTTGCACAGTTAAATGCTCAGACAGCGCATTAACGACGGAGATACCTACCCCGTGCAGACCACCGGATACTTTGTAACCGGAATCCTCGCCACCGAATTTACCACCCGCATGCAGTACGGTGAGTACGACTTCGAGCGTCGGGCGCTTCAGCTTCGCATTCTCCCCGACAGGGATACCACGGCCGTTATCGATAACGGTAACGCTATTATTTTTATGGACAATCACATCGATCCTGGTACAGAAACCGGCCAACGCCTCGTCAATACTGTTATCGACAACTTCCCAAACGAGATGGTGAAGTCCACGGGCACTGGTTGAACCAATATACATACCCGGTCTTTTGCGAACGGCTTCTAACCCTTCCAGAACCTGAATCTGACTGTCATCGTACGCATTTTGATTCACAGACATGCTATTCTTCACCTGCTTTGTCATAGTCAAAAAAGTTAATTCGTAAGCAACTGATGTGCCCTTTTCTTGAGCGTCGTAGAGGAAATGGGGGAATAATAGACCTTGCTCTTGGTGACGACAAGCGACTTAGGATCCTCTTCGCCGATCAGCTCGGTCCTTTTGTCTTTCACGGCTTGCTGTATGAACTGCTTTGATATTTTCGAAGATTTCTCGATGGAAATATCAAAGATGGCAATGAGCTCGGAAGCTCGAATAATTTTTTCTCCACCCAAATGAATAAACACACTTCTCAGCTCCTGCCGCTTACATTTCCTTTCAAAACATGAAACACAGAAGCATGATCCAGCTGGTCCAGATGAACGCTTTCCAAGCCTGTTGTCGTAATGAAAGTTTGAACTTTTTGCTGAAACGTTCGGATTAATTGTGTTTGTCTATGCGCATCCAGTTCGGATAATACATCGTCAAGCAATAAAAGCGGATATTCGCCGACTTCTTCTTGAATCAGCTCGATTTCCGCAAGTTTCAGGGAGAGCGCCGTCGTGCGCTGCTGGCCCTGGGAGCCGTACGTTTGCACTTCTTTGCCATTTATATAAAAGAGAAGATCATCGCGATGCGGCCCGACTAACGTCACGCCTCTTCGAAACTCCTGATCTTTCACCAAGGATAACTTTATCATAAATTGGTTTAATAAAACAGATTCATCTTCATCCCGGTCCATGTCGAACGAAGGCGCATAACGGATGAGAAGCTCCTCAGTGCCGTTTGTGATGCCCTGATGAATGTTTTCCGCCCATTTTTGCAGCTTCTTAATAAAGTTTTGACGTTTTTTCATAATTTTAACACCATACTGGGCTAATTGTTCGTTCCAGATGTCCAGCATGGGGTCCGGCGTGCTTTTGCCAGGGTAGTTTTGTTTTAAATAATTGTTCCGCTGCATCAGAATTTTCTGATACTGCGACAGGTCGTGGAGATAAGAGGGCTGCACCTGCCCGATCTCCATATCGAGGAACCGTCTGCGGACACCCGGCGTGCCCTTGACGATCTCGAGATCCTCCGGTGCAAACATCACGACGTTCAAAGCGCCGATGAAGTTGCTGAGCTTTTTTTGCTCCATACCGTTGATCTTCGCTTTTTTTCCCTTGTTCGAGATCGTGAGATCGAGCTTGCAGGTACCGTACTTTTTGAGAATCTCTGCCTGCAGCTGCGTCTGCTCACCGTCCCACCCGATAAGCTCTTTATCCTGATGGGTGCGGTGGGATTTCGTCATGGCGAGGACGTAGATGGACTCGAGCAGATTGGTTTTGCCCTGAGCGTTAGGCCCGATGAAAATATTGATATTGCTGTCCGTCGCCAGTTCGATCTGCTCGTAGTTCCGATAGTGGCGAAGCGCCAATCGCTGTAAAAACATGAATCGGTCATCCCCCTGGGTGATGGATCAGGAGCCAACGACCTCAAATTGTCCGAAGCCTTCCACCGTGACAACATCACGCGGAACCAGTTTCCGTCCTCTTCGATTTTCTGCCTGCCCGTTCACTTCAATTTTGTTTTCCACAACGAAAAATTTCGCTTGTCCACCTGTGGATATGCAATCCGCCAGCTTGAGAAACTGTCCGAGCGTAATGTAGTCGGTGTGGATAGATATTTTTTTCATGCTGCGCCGCGCCTCCTAGTTCGTTGTCCGATACGGCAAAATGAGCTGAATCATGTTCGTGCCGTCTTGCGGCTTCATGATGATCGGCTGCATGGCGCCGGTAAATCCGATATGGATCATTTCGGAATCCAACACTTTAAGCGCATCGAGCATATATTTCGAGTTGAACGAAATTTTGAGCAGGTCGCCGACAATATGCTGCAGCTCAATTTGCTCCGTTACTTTTCCAAGCTCGGAGGAGCTGGAGGAAACCTCGATCATCTTATTTTCGAGCATAACCATTTTAACGATATTCGTTTTCTCTTCCTTGGACATCAAATAAGCGCGATCGATCGCATCGGCGAGTTCCTTGGTCGGTACGACCATTTCCGTTTGGAATGACTGCGGAATCAGCTTAGACGTGTCCGGGTAAGAACCGTCCAGAATGCGGGAATAAAACAAAATCGATTGAATTTTGAATAAAACCTGATTGTCCGAAATAACAATATCAATAAGCGTGTTCTGATCAGGCAAAATTTTGCTTAATTCATTCAGCGTTCGGCCTGATATGACGATATTCGGAAGCTGCTGCGCGCTATCGTGATCAACGGTTACCTCGCGGCTGGCCAAGCGATGCCGGTCACAAGCGATAAATTTGAGCTTATCGCCGGAAATATTCCAAAGAACGCCTGTCAAAATCGGCGTCGATTCGTTGGTAGAAACGGCGTAAGACGTTTGTTTGATCATCGTTTTTAACAGATCGCTTGGTAAGCGAAGCATTTTGTTCTCTTCAATTTCAGGGAGCAGCGGATATTCATCCGGATCCAGACCCATGATTTGAATTTCGGAAGAACCTGAACGAATCGTTGTTTGGAAATTGGCTTTCACTTCAATTTCAATCAATTGTGCCGGAAGCTTCCGGATAATTTCGATAAAAAATTTGGCAGGCAGTACAACGCTGCCTGTTTGAATAAGATCGACAATTTTAAGGGTGTCGTTTTCGCTAGGCGTAAAGCTTTGAATGGAAATATCCGTATCGCTAGCCGTCAAGGTTATGCCGCTGATCGTAGCATCTATTTTGATTCCTGTCAGAATCGGGATGGTTGTACGTGAGGAAATGGCTTTGGAAACGTGACCAATGGATTCGATTAAATATTCCTTGAGAATCGTTAACTTCATGATTTCACTCCTGCGGTTCTTTTTTGCTGTGCGTCAGCATAATCATTATATAATAACATTTTTTATTAGTAATAGCAGTAGGGGCTCTGGATATGTGGATAGTGGACAAAACATAAAGCAGATCAAGCCTATCCACATGTGAATAGATTGTGTATAGGCTTGTTGATCAAGGGAAGTTATTAAGATGGGTTTTTGATGCGTTCGGTTAAGTTATGGACGATCTTATAGAGCTCCTGATCTTCTTTCAGCTGCTGAGAGATCTTCTCGTGCGCGTGGATGACGGTTGTATGGTCGCGGCCGCCGAAGTTCTCACCGATTTTGGGCAAGGAAAAGTCCGTTAGCTCCCGAGCCAGGTACATCGCGACCTGCCGTGGAAAGGCGACGGCTTTTGTTCGTTTGCGGGCTTTGAAATCTTCCAGCTTCAATCCATAGAATTCGCCAACACGCTGCTGAATATCCTGAATCGTAATCACTTTCGGGCGGTTGGACGGAATAATATCCTTCAGCGCTTCGGCCGTCAGATGTACGCTAATATCCTGATTAATTAGGGATGAGTACGCAACGACGCGGATCAGCGCGCCTTCGAGTTCACGAATGTTCGTGTCAATCTGATTGGCGATATAAATCATCGCTTCGTTCGGGATTTCCAGGTTCTCGGCCTTCGCTTTCTTGCGTAAAATCGCAATTCGCGTCTCCAGATCCGGCGGCTGGATATCCGTGATCAGACCCCACTCGAAGCGGGAACGCAGCCGATCTTCCAGGGTTGGGATCTCTTTAGGCGGTCGGTCACTGGAGATAATGATCTGTTTACCTTCTTCATGCAGCGCGTTGAACGTATGGAAAAACTCTTCCTGCGTTCCTTCTTTCCCCGCCAGGAACTGAATATCGTCAATTAAGAGCACATCGATGGTGCGATACTTATTCCGAAACCCTTCGCCGCGGTTATCGCGGACGGCATTGATGAATTCATTCGTAAATTTTTCAGACGAAATATAGAGAACGCGTGCGCCTGGATTGTGCTCCAGCACGTAATGACCGATCGCATGCATCAGATGCGTTTTCCCAAGTCCGACCCCGCCGTATAAAAACAACGGATTGTACGCTTTGGCCGGCGCTTCGGCGACGGCCAGGGATGCGGCATGGGCGAACCGGTTGCCGGATCCGATGACGAACGTATCGAAAGTGTAACGGGCGTTCATCATATTTTGAAAATTTTCTTCGACGGTTGTAATCGCCGGCCCTTTGGGCGGAATAACGGCAGGCATGGCTGCTGCGGCGTTCTGCGCTTTAAGCTCTTCCGTCTCCAAGATGAACTTTACCGCGACATGCCGGCCTAAATAATCGTAAATTGTGCCTTCAATTAGCTTGGTATAGCGGCTTTCAAGCCATTCCTGCGCGAAATTGTTCGGTGCGCAAATGACGACTTCCGTATCGTTAAAAACAGTTGCTTTCGTTGATTTTAACCAGGTATCGAAGCTAGGCTTACTGAGCTTGGTTTGTATGATCGTTAGTATTTGCTGCCATAAATCCGTAGAATGGCCTTCCACAGTACGTCACTCCTTTATGAAATCAACATGCGGCTTCGGCCAGGTTAGCTTCGTACGACATGTAAAACGGCTTATCTATGATCAAACTCAAGTTGAGCGGAATGCGGGGTGTTAGCGGATAACGCTTAGATGACCACGCTATATCGTTCCCCGCGGTTGTCGAAAAGAAACGGAAAGCTGCGGGAAAAAGAAGAATTTTTTTGTCGTATTATCCACAAAGTTAAGAATGGGTGTGATAGACTTATACCGATCGAGGAATTTTGTTCACATTGTTATCCACAGGGTGTTGATAATTAAGAGGGAATAACTCATATATCCACAACAGAAACATAACTATCTTATCAAAAGATACCTTGTTAATCAACGGATTGTTTGCCATTATCCACAATCACAACAACTTGTGGGTAAATATTGTTCACAACACAAGATATTGTTGATATTCTGTTAACTTTCGACAAACTGTGCACACATTCGCTAAAAACCATACACAGGTTGTCCTTTCGTGGCGCTTTGTGCGGCGATCTCCGTGGAGAACTTTCCAGTCAGCTGTACGCCCCGGCGTGTTGACTTTCTACAGGTAAAATGCTTTAATGAGTAGTAGAAATTTTGTGGGATGGGAAATCCTCATTAGGTAGGGAGGTGCTATAGATGGGTCCGACGTTTAATCCGAATACGAGAAAACGGAAGAAAAACCATGGTTTCCGTAAAAGAATGAGCACAAAGAACGGTCGTAAAGTTCTGGCAGCTCGTCGTCTTAAAGGAAGAAAAGTGCTTAGCGCGTAAAAAGAGGCTCCGGAAGGGGCTTTTTTTTTTGCAATCGAACAGACGGTTTGGAAAACGCGGGATTTGTCTATGCTAGATAAAATGCCAGGCGCGTATTTCCACTATGAATATGTGTGATCGGTTTGGAGTGTTCGCCTACGTGGAGAAGGAATATCGATTAGCGAAAAGAGAAGATTTCAGCAAAGTGTACCGGTACGGTAAGTCGGTCGCCAATCATCAGTTTGTTCTATATTATTTGCCGCAGCCCAAACTCGAGCATTTTCGGTTCGGGGTTTCCGTGAGCAAAAAAGTAGGCAACGCCGTTGTGCGCAACCGGTTAAGACGGATGATGAAAGAAATCGTTCGATTGAATAAAGAGCGAATGGCACCGCATTACGATTACATTTTGCTGGCCCGAAAGCCGGTTGTGGAGATGCCGTATGCCGAGATGGAGAAGAGCCTTTGGCATGTGGTTCGAAAAGCTTCTTTATTAAAGAAAAATGATTCTTCAAAAAAGTGAAGCAATATTTCCTTGCTGGCTTAAGATGTGATATAGTTTATGTTGGAAAAGACATTTAGGAGGATCTCATTTTGACTCGTCGAATTTATACGCTGCTTGCGCTCTCAGCGGTCATCTTGCTGCTATCTGGTTGTGGAACTTCCAGTGCGGCTTCAGCGCCAATTGATTTGAATACGGCCAATTTTTTCACGAAATATTTAACCTACCCGCTATCCAAAACGTTGGACTGGTTTGCCAATCACTTATGGGGGCAATATGGGCTGGCCATTCTGGTTGTGACCGTCATTATTCGGTTAATCATTTTGCCGCTCACGCTTAAACAATACCGCAGCTCCAAACGGATGCAGGAATTGCAGCCAGAGATGAAGAAGCTTAAAGAGAAGTACAAAGATGATCCGAAGAAACAGCAAGAAGAGACTATGAAGCTGTTCCAGTCAAATGGGGTCAATCCGTTAGCCGGATGTTTTCCGATCATTGTCCAAATGCCGATTCTCATCGCGCTGTATCAATCGATCATGCGCAACGATCACATTCGTGATCATACCTTCTTATGGTTAAATCTCGGTAAGCCGGATCACCTATATATTCTGCCGATTATTGCCGCGGCAACGACGTTTGTTCAACAGATGTTCATGTCTTCCCAAATGAATCAGCAAATGAAGAGTTTGATGTACATTTTCCCTGTCATGATTTTCGTCATGTCGATGAACTTCGCATCCGCACTTCCGCTGTACTGGGTTTACGGTAACATTTTCACGATTGTTCAGTCTTACTTTATTTATGGTTCTCCTGGTAAACAAAAAAAGCCTGGATCTCAAAATAATAAGGGTGGCCTGTCGAAATGAAGAAAATCGTGGTGACTGGAAAAACGGTTGAGCTGGCTGTGAAATCCGGACTGGCTCAGTGGCAAGTTTCGGAAGAACGGGTTCATATTCATATTTTGGAGCAGCCCTCTAAGGGGCTGTTCGGATTAATCGGTGTGAAAGAAGCGAAAGTTGAGCTTGAATTGATACCTGATCCACTTGAGGAAGCAATAGCTTTCTTACAAGATATGTTCGAAGCGATGCACATTTCCATCACCATTGATACGCACAAAGATCGTGAAGGCTACATCTTAAATATGAGTGGATCCGAACTTGGCATTTTAATTGGCAAAAGAGGACAAACGCTGGATGCGCTGCAATATTTGGTGAATATTGTGGCGAACCGGTACGCGAATTCGCATTTCCGCATTATTTTGGATGCGGAGAATTTTCGTGAGCGCCGGAAAAAGACGCTGGAGGAGCTTGCTTTGCGGCTCGCTAACCGCGTGTTGAAGTCAAAGAAGGAAGTTATTCTCGAGCCGATGAATTCGCAGGAACGTAAAATTATCCATGCGGAATTGCAAGGGCATCCGAGTATCAAAACATACAGTAAAGGCGAAGAGCCGAATCGGCGCGTCGTCATTGCTGTGAAATAAGAGAGAAGCTGCAATGACATTGGTTGGTTCTTGTCATTGCTTTTTCTTTAATTTGAGGTGTTTCAATCATGTTAATGGATACGATTGCTGCTATTTCGACACCGCTTGGCGAGGGTGGCATAGCGGTTATTCGTGTGAGCGGCTTGGATGCGGTCCCATCTGTGGAGCGCATTTTCCGCTCGAAAACGAAATTGTCTAACGCTGAGACGCATACCGTGCACTACGGATACATTGTAGAACCTGCTTCTGCCGAAAGGATAGAGGAGGTTCTCGTTACGTTAATGAAAGCTCCTCGGTCGTTTACGATGGAGAATGTCGTGGAGATCAGCTGTCACGGCGGGATTGTCTCGGTGAAAAAGGTGTTGGATTTGCTGCTGCAGCAGCCAGGGGTGCGGCTCGCAGAGCCAGGGGAGTTCACGAAGCGAGCATTCCTCAATGGTCGTATTGACCTCACGCAGGCGGAGGCGGTCATTGATTTGATTCGCGCGAAGTCGGACCGCGCTTTCAAAGTTGCCTTGAAGCAAGTCGAAGGCAACTTATCCAAGCAGATCAAGCAGCTGCGCTATGTGCTGGTTGAATTGATGGCGCATGTCGAGGTGAACATCGACTATCCGGAGCACGATGTGGAAGAGATGACGAATGCGCTCATCAAGGGAAAATGCGAGCAGGTTGGCGCGGAAATCGACCGACTGCTGATCACGGCCGAACAGGGCAAAATCTTGCGGGAAGGCATTGAAACGGCGATTGTCGGCCGGCCGAATGTCGGCAAATCGTCGCTGCTCAATGAATTGGCGCAGGAGAACCGCGCCATCGTGACAGACATTCCGGGTACGACGCGAGACGTGATCGAGGAGTTTGTGAATGTCGGCGGCGTTCCGCTGAAGCTGCTGGACACGGCCGGGATCCGCGAGACGACGGACATTGTTGAGCAGATTGGGGTCGAACGATCGAAGACGGCGCTGGCGGAAGCGGATTTGATTTTGCTGGTGTTGAATCGCAGTGAAGAGCTGCAGCTGGATGAAATCGCGATGATGAAACAGCTGGCAGATCGCCAGACGATTGTGATTTTGAATAAGATTGATTTGCCGCAGCGATTGGACGTCGATATTGTTCGGGGTTATTTTCCAAAGGAGCGTATTGTAGAGCTGTCGCTGATTGAGAATAAAGGTATCGAGCAGTTGGAGAAGGCGATTTCGAATATTTTCTTTGAAGGCAAGCTGGAGTCGAGTGATTTGACGTATGTGAGCAACATTCGGCATATTTCCTTGCTGAAGCAGGCGAAGCGATCGTTGACGGATGCGTTGGAGGCCAATGAGCAATATGTGCCAATCGACATGATTCAGATCGATATTCGCGCAGCGTGGGAGTATTTGGGGGAAATTATCGGAGATTCTGTCGGTGAGTCGTTGATCGATCAAATTTTTACACAATTCTGCTTGGGAAAATGATATTCGACGGCGTTTTCATTTTCCGTTTTCACAAAAGAGGGAGGAAGAGAGTATGGGATACCATGCTGGAGATTATGATGTTATCGTCATCGGCGCCGGGCATGCCGGCTGCGAAGCGGCACTCGCATCTGCACGGATGGGCTGTCAAACGCTGCTGCTGACAATTAATTTGGATATGGTTGCTTTTATGCCTTGCAACCCATCTATCGGTGGGCCGGCGAAAGGGCACGTCGTTCGTGAGATCGATGCACTTGGCGGCGAAATGGGCCGAAACATTGACAAGACGTATATTCAATTGCGTATGCTGAATACTGGGAAAGGGCCTGCGGTGCACGCGCTGCGCGCGCAAGCCGATAAATTTGCCTACCAGCATAAAATGAAAGAAACGATCGAGGCGACGCCGAATCTGACGCTGCGCCAAGGCATGGCTGAGGAACTCATTGTGGAAGACGGCATCTGCAAAGGTGTTGTGACTAAAACAGGTGCGCAGTATATGGCGAAGGCTGTCGTATTAACAACTGGCACGTATTTGCGCGGTAAAGTCATTATGGGCGAGCTCATGTATGAGAGCGGACCGAACAATCAGCAGCCATCTGTGAAGCTGTCGCAATCATTGAAAGACCTGGGGCTTGAACTCGTTCGTTTTAAAACGGGAACGCCACCGCGGGTGCATAAGGACACGATTGATTTTAGCAAAACGGAAATTCAACCTGGCGATGAGGAACCGAAGTTTTTCTCTTTCGAGACGAAATCGGGCTCCAATGAGCAACTGCCTTGTTGGCTGACGTACACGTCGGCGGAAACGCATCAAATTATTAATGATAATTTGCATCGCGCGCCAATGTTCTCGGGTGCCATCGAAGGGACGGGGCCGCGTTACTGTCCGTCGATCGAGGATAAAATCGTTCGCTTCAGCGATAAGCCGAAGCATCAGATTTTCCTGGAGCCTGAAGGGTACAACACATCCGAGTATTACGTCCAAGGGCTTTCGACGAGTATGCCGGAAGATGTCCAACTTGGCATTTTACGTTCCATTCCAGGTCTGGAAAAAGTAGAGATGATGCGTACTGGTTACGCCATCGAGTATGATGCAGTTGTGCCAACGCAGCTCAAACCGTCTTTGGAAACAAAGTTGGTGAGCGGGTTGTTCACAGCGGGGCAAATTAACGGGACTTCCGGTTATGAAGAAGCGGCGGGTCAAGGTATTATGGCCGGCATCAACGCTGCCCGCAAGGTGCAGAACAAAGAAGCGGTCGTACTTGACCGTTCCGAAGGCTACATCGGCGTGCTAATCGACGATCTGGTGACGAAGGGCACGAGCGAACCGTACCGGTTGCTGACGTCCCGTGCAGAGTATCGTCTGCTGCTGCGCCATGACAATGCCGACCTACGTCTAACCCCAATAGGTCATGAGATTGGACTTATTTCCGAAGAGCGCTATGCACAATTTTTGAATAAGAAGGCACTTGTTGAGCAAGAAATTGAGCGCTTGTCTACGGTGAAAGTAAGGCCTGAACCGGAGGTTCAACAGTTGTTGGAAAGCCTGGATAGTGTGATACTTACGAATTCCGTTCCGGCCATTTCCTTGCTGCGTCGTCCTGAAATCGAATATAAGCACATTGAGCAGATGACGCCGTCTCCGCTTGAGCTGGATGCCGACATGAAGGAGCAAGTCGAGATTCAAGTCAAATATGCCGGTTATATTGAGAAGCAAAGCAATCAAGTGGAGCGTCTGCGCAAGATGGAGAAGAAGAAGATTCCGGATGACATTGAATATGCGGATATTCACGGCATCGCGTCTGAGGCGAAGCAGAAGTTATCGAAAATCCGTCCGATCTCGATTGGTCAGGCATCACGGATCAGCGGTGTAACGCCGTCGGATATTTCGATTTTGCTTGTATATCTTGAACATTATAACCGCGTAACGGCGGCTAGAGGGTAGCGATGGAAGAACAATTGCGCTTTACTGAACGGTTGGCGGAGGAGGGCATTGTGCTCTCCGAGCGTCAGCTGGAGCAGTTTGAGATTTATTTTAAAACGTTGGTGCTCTGGAATGAGAAAATGAATTTAACAGGCATCACGGAGCGAGAGCAGGTATACTTAAAGCATTTCTATGATTCGCTTTCACTAGCTTTCAATTTCGATATGAAGAAGGCCGCTTCGCTTGCTGACATCGGTTCCGGAGCTGGTTTTCCGAGCATTCCGTTGAAAATTGCTTTTCCGCATCTCAAGGTGACGATTGTTGATTCGTTGAATAAGCGAATTACGTTCTTGAAAGAGGTCGTTTCGCTGCTAGGGTTCACGGACACGGAATGTGTGCATGGCAGAGCAGAGGATATTGCTAGAGTTGCAAAATATCGCGATCAGTTCGATCTGGTTACGGCACGCGCGGTTGCTAGACTCTCGGTACTGAATGAGTTTTGTCTCCCTTTTGTGAAGAAAGGCGGGACGTTTATTGCGATGAAAGGCTCCGATGTGGAAGAAGAGCTTAAGGATGCAGCTTATAGCCTATCCGAATTGCGCGGTAAGCTTGTGAAGGTAACGCGCATGACATTGCCTGTCGAGGAATCGATGCGTCATTTTATTGTAGTTGAGAAAACGGGGGCTACACCTGCAAAGTATCCACGGAAGGCTGGAACGCCGCTTAAGGAACCTTTGACAAAATGATGAAAATTGTTCCACGTGAAACATTTTGACGAATTGTTCATCTTTGCTGTGGCAGGATTATGGGCATATGTGGAGAATAGTTATATAATGTGGATCTGCTTCATAGATTCAGCTTGTGCTGTTGTTAGATGCTTCGCATAGGTCGAACAGGTCGTCTACCTTACATCGTACTGATGCTTAAACTACGGGAAGAGTTGGTGGTAAGTTTTCCTATGAAAGAACAAATTTCCAAGCTGTTTGGCCTAACGGATCGTTCAAATACGGATGAAGTTAAAAATATCCCCGTAAACAGCATCATCCCGAGTCCTTATCAACCAAGGACTGTGTTTGATGATGATCGCATTGATGAGCTTTGTCAGACTATTCGTACACATGGGGTCATTCAGCCGGTTGTCGTGCGGGTTAAAAATAATACATTCGAACTCATTGCCGGTGAGCGACGGCTGAGAGCGGTGAAGAAGCTTGGCCTGGACACGATTCCGGCGATCGTTCGTGATTTTAACGATGCGCAAGCGGCATCCATCGCGCTGATCGAAAACTTGCAGCGTGAGGGACTCACGGCTGTTGAAGAAGCTGCAGCTTATCAGCAGCTCATTGAGATGCATGATTTGACGCAGGAAAGTCTGGCGCAAAGACTGGGCAAGAGTCAATCGACGATTGCCAATAAGATTCGACTGCTTCAACTTAGCGAACCGGTGAAGATCGCTTTGATGGAACGGAAAATCACCGAGCGACATGCGCGGGCTTTGCTTGCTTTAGATCAAGAGGAGCTTCAACTTAAGCTCCTTGAAGAGATCATTTCGAAGGAATTGAATGTGAAACAAACGGAGATTCGAATCAGTTTCTTGAAGGAAGCGGCGAAAATTAAGAAGTCGCGTCGGGTTTCTTTTAGCAAAGATGTTCGCTTAGCCTTGAATACCATTCGCCAGTCGGTAGAGATGGTGACGAGCTCCGGACTCAATATTGATAAGTCTGAACAAGATCACGAAGATCATTACGAAATTATTATTAAAATTCCTAAAAGATAAATTGTAAGGATGCTTCCTACAACGGCGCAAGCCGTTTTTTTTATTGATATGATTAGGTGAAATCGGCAGCAAGCCGTTGAGCTTTGGGCTCCATCAGACGGGGAATATCCATTATAGATGATTCGGGAGTTAATTGCCGAGCGATTGACGAGAAATAGGGGCTTATTTGAGCAACTTTAGCGCAAATCTATCAAATATTGATAAGGTAACTGCTTGCTAGATATGGTAAGATAGAGCTATTGCTATTTCTATTGCTTTAAGTCGCGATCAAGAAAATAATAGACTCATGTGTTTCCCAAAAAAGCGTAGTGTGTGCATAAATCGGATAACACGAGATTCGACATTTTTAGATCGTGCGTAAGAGTCTGTCCTACGAAACGTTTCCTTCATTGGACTGACTCAAAGGTGCAAGATACACGATTGAGGTGAACAGGCTTTGTCTAAAATTATAGCGATAACGAATCAGAAGGGTGGCGTCGGCAAGACGACGACTTCTGTGAATCTGGGCGCTTCCTTAGCTTCACTCGGGAAAAGAGTACTGCTCGTTGATATTGACCCGCAAGGCAATACGACCAGTGGAATTGGCGTCAATAAAGCCGATGTCTCGAATTGCATTTATGACGTGCTTATTAACGATGTCCATGTGAAAGATGCGACCTTCGACACAAATGTCCCAAATTTGAAAATCGTACCTGCCACGATTCAGCTTGCAGGAGCAGAGATCGAGTTGGTTCCGACGATTTCGCGGGAAGTTCGGTTGAAAAAATCGCTTCAGCAAGTGAAGCATTTGTATGATTATATTTTAATTGATTGTCCGCCATCATTGGGGCTCTTAACGATCAATTCACTTACCGCGGCGGACTCGGTCATTATCCCGATTCAGTGTGAGTACTATGCACTTGAGGGTTTATCGCAGCTGTTGAATACCGTGCGACTTGTTCAGAAGCATTTGAACACAGGCTTACAGATCGAAGGCGTTCTGCTCACAATGTTTGATGCAAGAACGAATTTGGGTATTCAAGTCATCGAGGAAGTGAAGAAGTATTTTCAAACAAAGGTGTACCAGACGATTATTCCACGAAATGTGCGTTTGAGCGAAGCGCCGAGCCACGGGCAGTCCATCATTACGTACGATCCTAGATCCAAGGGTGCGGAAGTATATCTAGAGCTGGCTAAGGAAGTGATCTCAGTATGACCAAAGGCTTGTCCAAAGGGCTAGGGAAGGGATTGGACGCTTTGCTACCTTCTTTACATATTGATGAGAGCGACAAAGTGGTTCAAATTCCTTTGGCACAATTACGAGCGAATCCGTATCAACCTCGAAAAAACTTTAATGAAGACAGCATTAAAGAATTAGCGGATTCGATTAAAGAGCATGGCGTTATTCAACCGATTATCGTACGTAAGGTGTTAAAAGGTTTTGAAATTATCGCCGGAGAGCGCCGTTATCGCGCGTCCCAAGTCGCGGGCATTCCGACTATTCCTGCAGTTGAACGCAATTTCACGGATCAGCAGGTCATGGAGATTGCACTTATTGAGAACGTACAGCGAGAAGACCTAAATGCACTTGAGATTGCCGTTGCTTACCAGGGGATCATTGATCAGTTCTCGCTGACACAAGAAGAGCTCTCGGCCAAGGTTGGGAAGAGCCGTTCTCATATTGCAAATTTCCTTCGCTTGCTGCAGCTGCCGGAATCGATTAAACAATATGTTTCACGTGGAACATTATCGATGGGACATGCGAGAGCAATCGTTGGTGTGAAAGACGATAAGGTGAAGAAGGAACTGGCGGAATCGACGATTTCTAAGCAGTGGAGCGTCCGCGAGCTTGAAGAAGCGATTAAGATGCTAGAGGAAACGCCGACTGGGCAAGAAAAAGAAAAAGCGAAGCCGAAAGAGAAAAATAGAGATCCGTATATCAATCAAATGGAAGAGCAGTTGAGAGACAGATTCCATACAACGGTTAAAATCAAAAGCCAGCAGGATAAAGGCAAGATTGAGCTTCTCTATTATTCCAAGGACGACCTGAATCGTCTGCTAGATTTGCTGCAGCAAGGTAATATCTCTTAGAGTGAGTGTTCAAAAAGTCGGGTTTTCAGTACCGAGAAGGTTGCGAGTAGCTGAAGGAGGAGGAGGAGCGGAGTGTAGGCAAAACCTACATGAGCACCGCACTTCAAAGCTGAACGCAAGATTCGATGCCGAGTATGCTTCCTGAATGACTTCGTGATCAAAAGACGACTTTTTGAACTACCTCTTAAAATCGCTAGCATACCTTTGGTTTTCTTTCGGACAGAAAGATCAAACTAAGGTATGCTATATTTGTGAGGAGGGGTACCATCCGTGAATGATGTCCTATATTTTGATCAGGCTGCAACCTCTTGGCCAAAGCCGCCGTCGGTTATGGAAGCGATGCTGCAATGCATGCAGGAGTACGCGGCGAACCCCGGCAGAGGCAGCCACCAGATGGCCGTGAAATCAAGCCGAATTCTATTCGAGGCTAGAAAAAATCTTGCAAAGCTGTTCGGGGTGAGAAACCCGAATGATATATCGTTTGCTTTAAATACGACGCATGCGCTAAACCAGGCGATCAAGGGATTTGTGAAGCCGGGCGACCATGTGATCTGCACGAATGTAGAGCATAATTCGGTTCGCCGCCCGCTGGAAGATTTGAAGGCGAAGGGGTACATTGAGCTGACGTATTTATTGCATGATGCGGAGGGCAATGTCCGCATTGAGGATGTACGAGACGCGTTGCGACCGAATACGTCGCTCGTTGTCGTCAACCATAGCTCGAACCTGCTCGGTTCGATCATGCCGGTTGGCGACATTGGCGAGCTGTGCAAACGCCATGGCGCCAGGCTGCTTGTAGACGCCGCTCAGAGCGCCGGTGTCCTGCCGATTCATGTCGGGGATATGAATATCGACATGTTGGCTTTCCCGGGCCACAAGGGGCTCCTGGGGCCTCAGGGAACGGGTGGGCTTTACATCCATCCGGATCTGGAGCTGGAGCCGCTGCTGCACGGCGGCACGGGCAGTCAATCCGAATCGATCGCGCAGCCGACGGTTCGGCCTGATCGGTATGAGGCGGGGACGCAGAATACGCCGGGCATTGCCGGGTTGAACGAAGGCGTCAAGTTCGTGCTTGGCGAGACGGTGGAGCGGATTCATAAACGGGAGTGGGAGCTCACGCAGCTGTTGATGGCAGGCCTTCTGGAAATTGAAGGGATCACGATTCTTGGCCCCAAGCTTGGACAAAATAAAACAGGCATCGTTTCCTTCAATATCGAGAACGCAGATTCGTCCGAGGTTGCATTTATTTTGGACCAGTCGTTTGGCATTGCGGTGCGTTCGGGCTACCACTGCACGCCGCTTGCGCATGAGACCGCGGGTACACTGGCAACAGGGGCGGTTCGGGCGAGCGTTGGCTATTTTACCAAAGAGGCTGAAATCAAAACGTTGCTTGAGGCTGTCAAGGAGATTCAAACGCAGTATGTCTAGTAGAAAGAGGGATAGGGGATAATGGGGGAACTGTTTGGCTTGGATGCGGAAGTTGCCGGCGTGATTCTGCTGGCTTGCATGGCCTTAATTTTGGTTTTGTTTATTTTGGTTATTATCATTTCTGTGCGGCTGTCGAAGCTGCACAAGTTATACACACGAATGATGAACGGATCGTCGGCGGAAAATGTGGAGCAACTGATTGGCGAGATGCAAGAAGCCATTAACGCTCAAAAGGCTGAGTCCCAACAGACGTCAGCCCAGCTCGTATCAATTCGTGAAACGATGGCGAAAATGAAGTCCAAAGTCAGCATTCATCGATATAATGCTTTTAATGATCGCGGCAGTGATCTGAGCTTCTCGCTCGCGATATTGGATGATGAGCAAGACGGCATTGTTATGACAGTCATACATAGCAGAGAGCAAATGTACGTATATGGGAAGCCGGTAGAGAAAGGGCAATCTACGTATACGCTCAGCCCGGAGGAGAAAGAAGCGATTACTCAAACTTCACGTTCAAAGCAGGTGTAACACCGGATGAATATGTTTGAGCGCGCCGAATCGCCGCGTGTAGTGCTTCGCCAATGACGGTGGCCATGTTCATGACTAAGCTGAGCCGTGTATTTTGCAGAACGAAATATTCCATGAATCCGCCTACGTTGACGATGCCGGTGACGTGAATGTCGCCGACGGGCGGCAAGTCTTTGTTGACGCCGGCGCCAGGCTTGAGGGGACCGTGAGCGACTTGAATGCAGCCGACACTTGCAACTTGGCCTAAACAGGCGTCTACGGCGACGACGAAAGGATTGTCGAATTGCTCGCGAATTGTTTCCATCGTTTCCGTTAAATTCATCGCGTGCACAGGTTCATCGAGCGTTCCGAACAGATGGAGATTGCGCAGGGATGTGATGCGGTTCAGATGAGAGCCGACGAGGGGGCCCAAGGAATCGCCGGTGGAGCGATCGGTTCCAACACAGATAACAACGATAGGTTGATAGGATGGTAGTTTGCTGAAAATGGACTGCAGATGCTTGGCGAGCACATATGGTGTATCGGCATGTGTATGTTGAATCTTCAAGGGCTCCTGGGTTTCTTGCTTATCGCCGTCAAAACCAAATTGGAATTTCATGAGATCCCTCCAGGTTGTGAATCTTTTTTTACTAGTATATGGAGAGAGAGGGACATTTATACGTAGAAGAGAGGGATTACTTTGAAAGATTCGATCATGCTGATTGCCTTCGATTCTACGCAGCAGGCGCTTAGAGCAGAAATGCTGCTAGAGTATGCCGACATTGACATCGACATTCGCCCGACGCCGAAAGAGATTACAGCAGGCTGCGCGCTTTCGATTGAATTCCCCGGGGAGGACGTGCAGCAGGTTCAGGCGATTATCCGGTCGGAGCAGGTAGAGATTCGGGGAATCTATTTAAAACAAGAGGAAGGCTATGTTACCATAGACGAATAGAAAGGAGAGCGGTCTATGAAGCTGAAAACGCATCTTTTCCAAGATTTAATGACATGGCTCAAGGAGCATTTCGGAAATCCCGAGACGTTAATGACGCTGGTATGGATCGTTGTGAAAATTGTACTTATTTATATCATTGCTAGAATTTGCATCAAAATCGCCGACAAAACGATTTCTCATATGGTCGCTGCGAGAGAAAAATCTCCGCTGAAGTTTGATAAGCGCAGATCCGATACGATCGGCAAGCTCATTCATAATTTGATTGCCTACACCGTGAATCTGGTCGCGATTATGCTCATCCTGGGGCAGGTGGGGCTTAATCTGGGTCCGCTTCTAGCTGGGGCTGGTGTGCTCGGACTTGCGATCGGGTTTGGCGCACAGAGTTTGGTGAAAGATGTAATTACGGGCTTTTTCATTATATTCGAGGATCAGTTCGGTGTGGGCGATGTCATTCAAATCGATCAGTTCAAAGGCACGGTGGAGGAGATCGGCATTCGCGTGACGCGTATCAAGAGTTGGACCGGCGAGGTGCACATTATCCCGAACGGGAACATCAAGCAGGTAACGAACTTCTCGACCTACAACTCGATTGCGATTGTAGACGTTGCGATTTCCTACGAGTCGGACATTGATCGAACGCTGAGCGTTTTGAAGGAAGTCGTGGGGCACATTCATGAGCATACGAATAAAATCGTGAAGGAACCCGAAGTGCTGGGGGTACAAATGCTGGGCACCTCTGAGCTAAAAATTCGTGTAATCGCGGAATGCCTGCCGAATACGCAGGGTGAAGTTGGACGGATTATGAATGCGCAGATTAAAAAGCAGCTTGACGCCTACGGCATTGAAGTGCCTTATCCGCGGGTGGTCAACTATATGAAATCGGACAGAGGGGAGGGCGCTTAGTTGGACAAAAAGGAATATCAGCTCGGCGATATTGTGCAGATGAAGAAACCCCATCCGTGCGGAACGAATGAGATGGAAATTATCCGTATGGGGATGGATATTCGGATCAAATGCGTAGGCTGCAAGCACAGTGTCCTGGTGCCGAGAACGAAGTTCGAGAGCAAGCTGAAAAAGGTGCTGCGGAGCACGGCGAAGCCCGAGGGTGATACTGCGGACGAAGCCTAGAAAAAAGTTTGGACAACCACTTGCGAGAGACGGACTTTTTTGCTACAATAAGTCCTGTTCTCATTTTTCTTGGAAAGGTACCCAAGAGGCCCAAGGGGGCTGACTCGAAATCAGCTAGGCGTCGCGAGGCGTGCGTGGGTTCGAATCCCACTCTTTCCGTACTGATGATAAGAGAGCGAACAAGCCGTTAGTATCCGAATGGATGCTGGCGGCTTTTTTAAGTTTCGAAAGGCAATAGTTGTTTAGCGTTGCTCCCTTTTGGGGATATAAATAAGTGAAAGAGGTATCCTATTCTTTATGTTATGCAGGAAGGAGAATGTGAAAATGAAAGCATGGATCGTGATGGTCCTAGCCGCCGCGCTAGCCGCTTCTGGATGCTCCAAGAAGGGCGAAGAGCTCGCAGCCAGTCCAACACCGGGTGTGAGCGCACAGCCCTCCACAGGGGCTTCTGCTTCGCCTGGCGCGACGCCCAGCGCATCGCCGGGGGCAGCGGGTGGGGGAGGCGGCACATCCGCGGCGCCGACGGCGACAGCCGGCACCAATGCGGGCACGCCAACGGCCAAGCCTTCTCCGCTCACGAAGGAGCAGGTTGACAAGATCGCGATGACTGCGACGTACGATGATGTTGTGAAACAGACCGGGGCCAAAGGCACGTTGGTCAAGGACGAGAACGGGAAGAAGACGTACGAGTATGTGATTACGAACCAACCGGGGTACTACGCCGAGATTGTGTATTTCAGCGATGGAAAAATTTCCGAGAAGCGAGTTTATCAGAAGTAAGCTTCATTCGTCGGCGAGAGCATGGATAAAAAAAGCAGCGGACCTTTATAGGCCTGCTGCTTTTTTCTATAAATAAGAGGTAACCGTGTCGGCCCCTTTATCGATGATTTTGTCGCCGTTGCGCTCACCGTAATTGCCGAGCATGATGTTCTCGCCGCAGCGGTTGTCGGCGATGCGAATAGGCGCTTTGACGCTGTCGTTCACGCTGTTGTGGGCAATTTGATTGCGGTCGCAGTAGGAACCTGCGTCTTTGCCGGAAGTAGCCAGTGCGATGCCGTCAGCGGCGCTTTCATGAATGCTATTGTGGCGCAGCTGATTGGCGTAGCTGTTGACCAGGGATATGCCGGTACGACCGGCAGCCCGAAGGACATTATTCGCGATATGATTATGATGAGGGCGTTCTTTCTGGTTGGCGGCTTGTCCTTCCAAGGCGATCCCAACGTCTTCAATATTGTAAATTGTATTGCTCTGAATCTGGTTGTCCATGCAATAGCCCTGAAGGCGTATGCCGTAGGTGTAGCCAGTTTTGTTGGAAGGGTTCTTAAATTTCTCAATGAGATTGCCGGAAATCGTATTGAGCTCACAAGGTTTTTCATCCGGCTTTGCTGTAAGCAGGACACCGGATTGGTAACAGCCGGTCATGTTGTTATTCGCGATGAGGGAGCGGGTAGAGCCTTTGCTTAATGTGATGCAGGGCTGGAACAACATATTGAAGCGATTGCTTTCCAAATGATGTCGGCTCGCTTCGCTGCACCAAATCCCGAATCCTTGCGTGTCTATGTCAAGTGTGCCGATGAGGCTGTCGAATGTACAGTTGGTCACATAGACTTGATCGGAGAGGGAAGAGACGACGCCGTTGTCGATCTGGGAGAAAACGCAGTCCGTGATCTGCACGTCGACAGCCTGCTCCAGAGCGACGCCGCACTCCATACGCGGCATACTGTAGTTGTTGAAGGCACCGGTGCCCTGCAGGGCGAGCTTGCTGATCGTCACATGCTGCGCAGCCATGACGCTGATCAGCGCGAACTTGTTCATGGCCGCGCGAAGGATGCTGGAGCTGCCCGCGCCGAGCAGCGTCACGTTGGAGCGCGGACGCAGGGGCGTGCGCAAGAAGTACATGCCCGCGGGGATGTACACGATGCCGCCATAGGCCGCGGCCGTATCGATCGCGCTCTGGATGGCCGGCGCGTCGTCGAAGTCATAGCGTTGGCTGCCGCTGGCGCCAAAGTCTTTGACATTATACAGCGCTGTGTTGGCAGGCGCTTGTGCGTCTGCTTGCTTTGGTGCAGTAAGCAGCTCGCCGCCTGTGGCGATGGCGAGACCGGCGGCACCCAGCGCTGAAAGTAATTTTCTGCGGGATAGGGCCGACTTAGGAGCGGCTGTATCAGCCGATTCCATGGAAGCTAGCAGCGATGATTGGGGTGAAGTTTGCAAATCGGGTTGATCGTGAGAACGCGGATCCATGGTTAGCACCTCTTTTTCATAGAAACTGCCCTGAAATGGTAGATACCGTAAATTATAAGGCAATTCCGTTCAGGGGGGAAGCCGGAACCTATTGAGCAGTGGATCGCTCGTGTAAACGAAAAAAATGTAAATGCAGTTCGAAAGAAACGTCAACTTCGCCCGGCCGGCGATTGCTATAATAGGAGCAACGGAATGGAACTGCATGAATATGAATCCGGTTTACAAAGCCGATACCCTAGTTGACGAAAAGGAGTCCAACAAATGAAATTTGCGGCGTTCAGCGGTGTGTTAATTGACCACAGCATACAAGAGGCGATGCGGCTTACGAAGCAATTGGGCCTGGACGGCATCGAGATTACCGTCCGAGAGCACCATTTGTCGCCGAAGACGAGTAAAACCCAACTCAACGAATTACAAGCTTTATCCGAAGAGCTTCAACTTGCAATCCCCGTCCTGGCCACCTATACAGGCAGATTCTCAACGGCAAGCGATCAGGAAGCGTCCGCGACTTTTGACGACTTCCGGCGACTGTTGGAGACAGCCGACCAGTTAGGAGCCTCCATGCTGCGCGTATTGACAGGAGGGCCGAACGCATTTCTGGCGCAGGATTATCATTATGCGAAGACCGCTTATTGGCTGGAACGTTGCGCCGAAGAAGCGAAGGCCCATGACAAGGACGTGCTGGTGGAGTTGCATAACGAATCCCTTGTCGAGACCGCGGACGATGCGTTAAAGCTCCTCCGGCTCGTGAACAGCGAGCGGATCGGTTTTATTCACGATGCTGGCAACATGTACATCGCGGATACGGATTACGGTTATGAATCGGTGCGGAAGCTTGGCAAGCATTTGAAACACGTGCATGTCAAAGATGAGCGAAGAACTGCGGATGACAGAGAGCCGGGCGCTTTCATGAACAGAACCCACAGAGGCGTGGAAACGTTCGTACCCTGTCGATTGGGCGAGGGGGGCGCCGATCACGGTCCTTTATTTGAGGTGCTTAGGGAAAGTGGATACAACAACTGGGTGACATTGGAATGTCACACCCCAGAGTCCGGGATCGAGCGCCTAAAGCATGATTACCTTCATGTTCGTAAACTCGCTGTTGGCCGAGCATGACGAATATCCAAGCATCGAGGCTCCTTAGGGCCACGATGTTTTTTCTTATATAAGAAAACGTCATGTTTAATTTTGCTAGAATTGTTCAGCTTTTCGAATGTATACTGGGGAAAAACTAAAGTGGTTCGAAAGGGTGTACATGAAACGAATGGAATGGTTTTGGCAAGGAATTACCTTGATCAGAAACATGAAATTGCAAAGCAAACTGATGGTCGGGTACCTGCTGGCGTGCGTCATACCGCTGCTTGTTGTAAGCGTTAGCATCTATCGCCAATCGGCATCAGCCCTGGAAGATTCCTCGCAGGAATTCGCTGCATTATACACGTCTCAAACGGAATTATCCTTAAACAAGCTTATGGTCGAATATGACAAAATGACAAAGTCAGTATTGGTGGATAACGAGATGATCAATCGAATCGGCAAGGAGCATGAACCTACCATTGATGAGTTGGCTGCCCGTAATGAGTCGATTCAACGGGTATTGCTCCGTGTGGCGCTTCTTAAACCGGAAATTATCAGCCTGATGATGATCAGCCATGACGACACTGTCTACCAATACACGAATACGACGAATGTTATTGATGGTGCAACCTTATTAGCGCAACCCTGGTACCAACGTTCTCGCGTATCGGAAGAAACGTTCTTCATCACAGGTTTACATGACCGTTCCTATTACAGGGAAAAAAGGGAGGAAGCTGTCGTTACGGTAGGCAGAATTTTATTCCGTTCCGATGGCGCATACGCGGGGGTATTGCTAATTGATCTGGACCCTTCCACTTTGCTGGAATTGAACCCGGATTTCGACACGGCCCTAGATAAATATGGCATCAGTGTCATTATCAGCAATGCATTAGGAGAGACGGTCTATCATTCGGATGCTGCCAGCGGGCGGTTAACATGGAACGAAGTGCGGGAAACAGCAACGAACTATACGGAAGATGCCAGTAACGATGAACGGATTGTTGTTTCCGGCAGCACGCAATTAGGCCACTTAATTGTGAAGACGGAGATTCCTCGTGACAAGCTCCTTCAGAAAATCGGTAAAATCAAAGTGGTGACCGTGTCCGTTTTGCTGGCCGGCATTCTGATTCTGTCTGCCTTCTCCTTCGGTTTGAGTTATACCGTTACGCGCCCAATTAAGGCGCTGCGCAGGAGCATGAAACAAGCTGAAATCGGACACTACATGCCCATCGATAAGGTGCAGTCGAATGATGAAATCGGAAATTTGGTCCTCAGTTACAACAAAATGATTATCACCATCCGAGAATTGATTGAAGATGTCTATCTGGCCGAAATCAAACGACGGAAGGCCAAGTTTTTGGCACTGCAGAACCAAATTAACCCTCACATGCTGTATAACACGTTAGAGTCGATCCGAATGAAAGCATTGGTGAAAGAGGAAGAAGAAATCGCGAATATGATCAAAATTCTTGCCAAAATGTTCCGTCTCGCGCTGGGAAAGGAAGGGACTCGGCATTTGATCAAGCACGAATTGGCCTATACGCAAAATTATTTGCAGCTTCAAAACATTCGCTTTGACAACCAGTTCCAGCTGGAAATCGGGCTGCCAGAGGAAATGATGACATGCAGCATCATCCCGCTGGTATTCCAACCCATTGTCGAGAACAGTGTCAATCATGGGTTTCAAAACTATGGTCGTATGCTGCATATTCGAATTGAAGGAGAATGGGAGGAAGGGGATTCGATCCGAATCCGTATTTCGGATAACGGCGTCGGGATGCCGCCTGACAAATTGGAGGAGCTGCAAGCCATTTTGGAAGTCGCAAAGTCGGATAAATACAAGGTGGAGCAAGAAGATGAGTCCGCAGGTAAGGGACTTGGATTAAAGAATATAGCGGAGCGTATCAATCTGCATTATGGCGAGCGTTATGAATTAACTGTCCATTCGGACTTCGGAAGTGGAACGACGGTGGAAATATTCATCCCCAAACTCGAGGGTCAGGGAAAGGAATGATTGCCTTGTGAAGATATTTCTAATCGATGATGAAAAAGGGTTAGTGGAAGGGCTTACGAAATTAATCGGGCGCTATATCCCGGAGTGCGAAGTCGTAGGTCATGCCTACAACGGCGTCGAAGGCGCAGCGTTAATCATGGAGAACCAGCCGGACATCGTCCTGACGGATATTCGCATGCCGCAGGCGGATGGGTTGGACATGATTCAATCCTTGAAAAATCAGGGTTGTCGGTCTAAGTTCATCATTCTCAGCGGCTATGCTGATTTTGAATATGCTCGCAAAGGCATTCAATTAGGTGTTCAGTTTTATTTGAACAAGCCTGTAGAAGAGGATGAGCTGCGCGATTGTGTGTATCGGGTGATGGCTGCTATTCACGAGGAACGGGCCAAAGCTAGGGAAGTGGATACCCTTAAGCAGGAGGTCCACAGCCGTTTGATGGAAAGTCTACTACGGGATCTATTGGATGCAGGAGGCGACCCTTCCGATCACGAGGAGGAGCTGCTGCGACTAACCGGAATACCCCATGATAAAATGAAGTACGTGTGCGCGTTACTGGAGTTTGAACGCTACGCCTACGGTGCGCTGCCGTCGTCGAGTGCTTTTAAAGAATCCGAGTTGGAGCCCGTTTATTTGCAAATCGATCAGGTTTTAGAACAATATAACGGTGTATACCGATTCCGATATGCCCCTACGCAGCTTGCTGTCATGGTGATGCAAAGGGACAGCATGCTCACGATCGATGAACTGCATCATTCCTTTGATAGGTTAAAAGAAACGTTGCATCGTGAACAGAAACTCAATGTTACAATTGGTATCGGAACTGTTCAGGGATCCGCGGCTGGGATCAGCACTTCCTTCGAGGAAGCACGCCACGCCTTGAGCTATATGCTTATCAATGGAAAGGGGTCTGTGATCCCGTACTCGGAAGTGCTGCACGTGGTAAAACGTCGTCTACCTGTCCCAGAGGAGACCCTGGTCAAGTTGGAGAGCAATCTGGACAAAATGGATGAGCCTGGCTGCATTGCGGTTATCCAAGATATTTTCCGTCAAATGTCAGTCGAGCATGGATTGAGTCCAGCGGATTTTAAAATGCAGTGCCTGAACATTCTATTATCCAGCATCCGACAAATGTCGTTCCAGCCATGGCAAATGGACGATTTTTTGGGGCGCCACATTCCTTCGTTGGATGAAATGTCAAAGTTTCGCACACTCACCGAGCTGGAGGCGTGGATGATCGAGGTCGTCCGTGCGATATTGGCACTCAAGCAGGAGTTCAACATTCCGCAGAAAAAAGATGTGATCGCCGAAATCAAGGACTATGTCGCGGCGCACTACAGTGAATCCATCAGCTTGGCCGAGTTGTCGGCACGTTTTTTTCTCAATCCTTATTATTTGAGCCAGTTGTTTAAACAGAAAACAGGGGATACGTACCTGAATTATTTGGCACAGATCCGCGTCAATAAATCTAAAGAGTTATTAGAGAAAACGGATCTAAAAGTGTATGAGATTTGTGAGAAGGTTGGCTACACCGACACGCAATATTTCTCCAGGCTATTTGAGAAAATGACAGGCGTCAAGCCCAGCGAATATCGCAAAAATCTATATCGGTCCTGATCATAAGATTGTCCTTTCGACAGCATTTGGCGAAAGGGCTTTTTGTTTCCCTATAAAATGACCTAGCATAACCTTAAATTTGTCCCTTTGAGCGATTTTGGCACCGATAGTATAGTATTTGTAAGCGCGATCATTACCAAACCTCAGGAGGAAAACTAGGAGGTAAGACTATGTTTAATAGGCTATTGTCAATTGTAATTGGGCTATGCTTGTTGTTGTCGGGAGGCAACATGGCTTTAGCGGCAGCCCCGGCAAACTTCAAAGTTGTCGGTTATGTATTTTCAAATGCGGATGCCAATCAAGTTCCGTATGCAAAAGTAACGCATATTAATTATTCTTTTGCTCGTCCTACGGCAGACGGGGGATTTAATATTGATGAACCCCAGAATTTTGCGGCTATCGTCACAAAGGCACGTGCCGAAGGGAAAAAGATTTTTCTAGCGATTGGCGGCGGGCAGCAAGCAAGTACGAATAACTTCGCAACTTTCGCTGCAGTTCCCCAATACCGAACGGATTTTGTCAACAATTGTATGAATGTCATTAATCAGTATGGCTTAGATGGCATTGATATGGACTGGGAATTCCCGGCCGGCGGCGATAATCCGGCAAACTTTGCCGCGTTGATCAGTGAATTAGGCACGGCTATCCATAATGCCGGAAAGCAGCTTACTGCGGCAGTTAACGCATACGGCCCTAATGCAGATGTGATTCTGAGTTCAACCTTCAGCTATTTTGACTGGATTAATATTATGGCTTATGACAAGGGCTCGGATCCTGCCACGAAAGCCAATTATCAGGTGGCGACGACTGCCTTGAATTATTGGGCGGGTCGCGGGTTGCCGGCAAACAAAACAGTGTTGGGCGTACCTTTTTACAGCACACCAGGTCTTGTTGCGTACAAGCAGTTAGTTGCCAATGATCCAGATGCCCCAAATAAGGATATGACTACGTTCAACGGTCAAGTCGAATATTATAATGGCAAAGCTCAAATTACTTCCAAAACCAATCTTGCATTGAGCAAGGGCCTTGGAGGCATGATGGTCTGGGAATCCATGCAAGATACGACGGACGCCAGCACATCGCTGTACTCAGCTATGAATAATGCCATGGATGCCTATAATGGTATCGGTGTTGAGAAAGCAACCAGCTATCCGGTAACAGCAGATAGCTACGTAAGAGGTGGCATCTATGCAACTCAAAATTTTGGAATCGCAACGACAATTGAAGTAAAAGATGCCTCCGAGGATTTCCTGAGAGAGGGGTACGTGAAATTTACTGCAGCCGGCTTATCCAATGTATCCAGTGCAAAGCTTAGGATTTACGGAAATGCAGATTCGAGTGCAACTGTAAATGTCTATGGTGTTGATGAGACCAACTGGACGGAGACGGGAATTACTTACAATAATAAGCCATCTGTGTCCACGATGTTGTCTACCAATACGGTAACTTCTACACCCATGTATTATGAATTTGATGTAACCAATTGGATTCAAGCGAAAGCAAGCGCTGGAAATAGCGTATTTTCATTTGCATTAACAGGACCTCATACAACGCAGAATGTCGGCGTTCATTTCAACAGTAACGAGAATGCTTCCAACAAGCCGCAATTGGTCATTACATCGCCAGTGGCGGCAACCGGTGTGAGCTTGAACAAGGACACACTCGCCCTGACGGTCGGCGGGAAGGAGACGCTGACGGCGACGGTAGCGCCTGAGGATGCAACGAACAAAGGCGTGACGTGGACGTCCGAAAACGGGGCGGTTGCAACGATCGATGCGAAAGGTGTCGTAATGGCAGTTGCAGCAGGTACAGCAGTTGTTAAAGTTACAACGGCTGACGGCGGTTATACAGCAGCAGCAACTGTTACGGTGGCGGCAGCGCCGCTCGCCCAAGTGCCGAATGCGCCGACAGGATTGACGGCAACGGCGGCGGGCAAGACGAGCATCCAACTGAACTGGTCACCTGCGAATGACACGGTAAGCTATGCGGTCTATCGCGCGACCTCGCAGACGGGAACGTACACACAGATCAACAACGATCCTGTCTCCCAGACGACCTATACCGATACGGGTCTCACGAGCGGTACAAGTTATTACTATAAAGTAGCGGCAATCAATGCGGCCGGCAAGTCCGAATTATCCGCGATCGCATATGCGACGACTGAGAATTCGGGCACAAGCACGGGAGGCGGAAGCTACGGTAGCAGCAGCACAAGCAGCAATACGGACAACAACAACAGTGCGCAAGTAACGGGAAGCACGATTATCGTTAAGGCGACAACCGGCGCGAATGGTGCCATTCAGGCGACGCTAAAGGCTGAAGCGATGAAGCAGGCCGCAGCAGCCGCTTCGGACGGCAAGCTGAACATTCAGGTTCAATCGGATGGTTCTACGCCTGCCAAGACGCAAGTGACGCTTCCACTTCAAGATGCGCTCGCTTCAGGCAGCATTTCGCAAATCGCTTTGAGTGCCTCAGGCGCTACGCTGACCTTCTCAACGAATCCCTCCGACGGTCTGCTTCCGGCTGGGGCAAAGGAGATGTCGGTGAACATCTCGAAGGTCGATATCGCCACGCTTCCGGCCGGCGTACAAGCGCAAGTTGGCAGCCATCCCGTATTCGACTTCGATCTGACGGTGGACGGCACGAAAATCAGCCGTTTCGACAGCGCGGAATCGGTGATGGTCAGCGTCAAGTATGATCTGCAACCGGGCGAGAATGTGCATGAGATCGTCGTCTACTACATTGGCGACGATGGCAAACTTGCGATCGTCAAGAACGCGAAATACAACGCGACCAACGGAACGATCAGTTTCGCACCGCAGCACTTCAGCCGCTATGCGATTGGGTATAACCATGTAGGCTTAGGCGATTTGGGGCAGGCATCCTGGGCCAGAACGATGGTCGAATCGCTTGCCGCCCGAGAGATTGTTGCGGGAACAGGCACCGGCGTTTTCGAGCCGAACCGATCGATAACGAGAGCGGAATTTCTGAAGCTGCTGCTCGCTGCGCTCGATCTGAAAGCCGAGCGGGCGGCATCGAGCTTCAAGGACGTCTCGTCCGAGGCGTGGTACTACCAGACAGTCGCGACAGCTGAGAAGCTGGGTATCTTGAAGGGCAAAGAGGACGGCACGTTCGGCGCGAATGAAACGATTACGAGGGAAGACATGGCGGTCATGTTGTCCCGCGCGGCGGCGGCTGCAGGCGTGAAGCTTGGCGGAACGGGCATGTCCACGTCGTTCACAGACAGCGCAGTGATCGCGGCTTACGCGGCGGATTCGGTGAACGCTATGCAGCGGAGCGGTCTGATCGACGGCTTCACGGACGGTACGTTTGGACCGAAGCAGCAAACGACGCGCGCGCAAGCAGCGACGGTTATTTACAAGCTGCTAGATCAACATTAATAGGCCTGAAGCAAAGCAAGCCTCCGATTAGCCGGAGGCTTATTTGCTTTGGAAATCTGCCTCAAAAGCCTGGACAGAGATGAGCTGTCATTGTGTCATTTTTTATCGAAAAAGGGTTGTTTCATCTTCCTATAAAATGACATAGTAAAACCTTAAATTCGTCCCTTTGAGCGATTTTAACACCGTGCGTATACTTGAGTAGTAAGCACAATAATTGCATCAGGAGGAAGTAAGGTGAACAAAAAACAAAGGTATGGGATGAAGGTGTACTGGCCACTTTATGTGATGGCCCTTCCGGGGATTGCCTTTCTACTTATTTTTAAATACGTACCACTTGCCGGATCTGTAATCGCTTTCAAGGATTATTCCGTATTCAAGGGCTTTATCGACAGCCCATGGGTGGGCTTGGCCAACTTCAACAAATTGTTTGATTATCCGGATTTCAACCGAGTATTTACCAACACAATGATTCTCGGTTTACTGCGAATCGTGATTGTGTTTCCGATCCCGATTGTGCTGGCCATTATGCTCAACGAAATCCGTAAATCAGCCCTGAAAAAGGGGATTCAAACAGCGCTGTATTTGCCGCATTTCTTATCGTGGGTCATCGTCGCCGGCATCGTGTTTGATTTCTTTTCCCTTCAGGGATTGTATAACATCATAACCGGATGGTTCGGGCATGAACGTTCCCTTATTATGCAAGAGAGCGCTTACTTTCGCCCTGTATACGTGCTGACGTCAATCTGGCGGGATGCAGGGTGGGGAACCGTTGTGTACATGGCTGCGATCAGCGCAATCGATCCCCAATTGTACGAATCTGCGATGATGGATGGGGCCTCGAGATACAAACAAATTCGGCTGGTTACGTTTCCGCTGCTCCTGCCAACTGTGCTTGTGCTTTTCCTCTTGGAAATTGGAAACTTTCTCGATTTGGGATTCGACCAAGTCTTTAATCTGTTAACGCCAATGACGTATAGTGTGGGGGATATTCTGGATACCTACGTGTTCCGAACAGGCATTCAGCAAGCGCAATATAGTTTTGCAACAACTGTTGGCCTATTCCAGTCTGTCATTGGATTCGTCTTGGTCTATCTCTTCAATCGATTGTCGAAAAAAGTGTCGGATGGGGGGTTGTGGTAATCATGTTTGAATCGAGAGGGGAAAAAGTATTTCGAACTGGCGTGACGGTTGTACTGATTATCCTATCCGTTATAGCCATCATACCGCTTCTGAACGTCGCTTCCACATCATTGAGTTCCAAGAGTGCAGTAGAAATGAATCTGGTCACGATTTGGCCGCAGCAATTCACGCTCTCTTCCTGGGGCTATATCATGGATCGTCCTGACTTATGGAAATCGTTCTTTCTTACGCTGAGCACCACAGTAGTTGGTACTATATTGGCCCTGCTCGTTACCGCTTTAATTGCTTATCCATTATCCAAGCCGGAATTTCGATGGGGTCCTGTGATCATGATTGGCGCAGTCATCGCCATGATTTTCAAGGCGCCGATCGTACCCTACTTTTTAACCATACGCAGCATTGGGCTGTACAACAACCCGTTGGTTTTAATCGTGCCGCATATCTTGAATCCGTTTAACCTGATCATCATGCGAACGTTTTTTAAGCAATTTCCGAAAGAGCTAGAAGAAGCGGCTCACATGGAAGGGTGCGGATACTTTCGAATGTTGTTCCAATTCGTATTGCCGCTTTCCAAGGCCGTGCTGGCTACGTTGACCTTATTCTACGGTGTTGTGTTATGGAATCAGTTTCAACATCCGCTCCTCTTTTTACAAGATCCGAACTGGTTTCCGCTTCAGATTAAAATTCGACAATTTATTACGGACGACAATGTTTTACATATAGGCAGAGCTTCGACGGCCAACCTGACTTACAATGACCAAACCTTGCGCTCAGCCACTGTTATCTTTGCCATGCTCCCGATTATCGCCGTATATCCATTTCTTCAAAAATATTTTGTCAAGGGAGCCATGTTGGGCTCTGTTAAGGGGTAAACACTGTTCGGTTTTAAGGCTAATTTAGCTTAAACATATAACACTATTACTAAGGGGGAAACAAGGCATGGCCGTCAAAAAACTATGGGTGCTGCTTGCTGTAAGCGCGCTGAGCGTATCAGCTTTATCTGCTTGCACCGACAAATCGAATGCTCCAACTGCATCTCCATCAGCCGCAGCGCAACAAAATCAAAGCACGTCGCCCAAAGCAGAGGAAATCGTCGATCTTGAGGTGTGGTATACGAACGTGGGCTTCAAACCGATCTCTAAAGGCAGCAAAACGTATGAGTTTTATAAGAATTTGCTCGGCGTCGGCGTCATTCATCCTTACGTGGAATGGAACGGCGGCACCACGTACCTGGAGCAATTGAATCTTAAAATAGCAGCCAACGAAATGCCGGATCTGTTCCTGCCTGTTCAAGGTATTGAAAGCAATTTGGCCAAGAATGGAGCGATTGCCGATTTAACGGAACTGCTCCCGAAATATGCGCCAAACTTGTGGAATCTGATACCGAAAGATGTGTGGGACGTCGTCAAAGCGAACGATCCAACGGGTCAGGGAAAAATTTACTATATTCCAAGCATCGTTGATTATGAAAGAGAAGCGGGCCTCATTCGCAAAGATTGGCTCGACAAGCTCGGATTACAAATGCCTAAAACGCAAGATGACTACGTAAAGGTGCTCGAGGCATTCCGGGACAAGGATCCGAACGGCAACGGCAAGAAGGATGAAATTCCGACCGGTGGCCGGCAACAATTAACGTGGATGAACCATTTATTTGCTATGTACGGGGTCGCAATGTCCGGGGGCAAGCAAGATTGGGATATCTATGACGGTAAGTTAACGTATTCCGCCGTAACGCCGAACATGAAAGCAGCTTTGGAATTCGCGGCAAAGCTTTACAAGGAAGGACTTATCGATAAAGAGTCCCTGCTGAACGACAAAGCGAAGTGGGAGGCGAAAATCGATACTGGCTTGGTCGGGAACTACTACCATTGGGAAGAGACTGTTTTCGAGCGCCTCGAGCCGATCTATAAGAATACCGGTGTGAAAGGTGATTTTTCTGTACTTCCGCTTCCTCAAGCCCCAGGCTTTCAAGGCTATTATTCCATCAGGAAAATACAGAATCCGGTTTGGGTAGTTAAAAACACGAAAGACCAAAAGAAATTGATGGCTGTCTTGAAATTGCTGAACAACATGTACGATAAGAAAAATTGGAATGCGCTTTATCTGGGCGTAGACGGTATGCATTCCACGACGAAGGACGGCAAATCCGTAAGACTGCCGCAAGATAAAAGCACACAGGAAAATCTTCCGCTCGTGCCATATGAAGACATAGCAACGGCAGACTTCTCCGGTCAATTGCTGAAGAGCACGGCTTCCGACGATCGGATGTGGGCGATTGATCAAGGTATCCGAAACATTACGGAGGCCCAAAAATACGCCAAAGTCATCGCGGGCGACGGCATGCCAGCCAGCGTCTACGATAATTATCCTGACATCAATAACCGTACTTTATTTGTGGAATACGCATCTAAAATCATTCTCGGTGAGTACCCAATCAGCAAATTCGACGAGTTCGTTGACAAGTGGAACAAGTCCGGCGGCGAAGAAGTCACCAAACGCGCTAGAGAGTGGTACGCAAAGGTGAAGAAGTAAAGGAAGGGACACGCTAGCAGAAGATCTATTCCGTTCGACACGCATGACCAGCTTGCCATCGGCACAGCCGGGGATGCGGTCGAAGCGGGGTAGTGCTGGCGATTGCCCCATTTGACGTCATATGAAGGAGAACTGGCAATGACAGAAATTCGATTGGTGGCGGCGGAGGAAATGGAAGCTGCGGTCCGCGGGTCGGACGCCGTCTTCCGCGATGCGGAACAAACGTCGATGGGGATTGCTTTTCCAGCCGTTTTTTCGGCGGCTTTCTCGCAATCGTTCGGTGCTTATGAAGAAGGCAAACTCGTTTCATTCATGGGGCTTGTCCCGGCTGATCTGCGCATCGGCGCCGCACGGGTGCCAATGTTTTCGATTGGCTCGGTCTTTACGCTGCCGGCGTTTCGCGGCCATGGGTACGCCGGCGACCTGCTGCAAGCGGCCAAAGCGCATATTCGCGCGTCCGGTGGGGTTCTCGTTTACATTTCCGGCGAACGCTCGCTATATATGCGCAATCAGTGCCACCTGTTTGGCGCGATCAATCGCTACACGATCGGACCGGAGCATGGGGAGCAGCTGCTTCAAGCCGGAGCCGGATTCGCTATTCGCGAGCTGTCGCTGACGGATTGGCTTCATGTGGCCGAACTAGCTGCTGCGCGTCTTGTCGCCTACGAACAAAGCGTGCGCGAGCTCGCTGAGTTGATCGCAAGTGAAGCGTACGCAAGCTGCCTGAAGCTGCGCCATCGCACGCTTGTCGCGACGCAAGGCGGCCGCATGGTCGCATTCGCCGTTGTGGCGACGCCGGATGCACGCGGCAGCGGGCGAACGCCTTTCGCTGTCGAATGGGCGGGCGCTGCCGACGCTTTGGCCGCGTTGTTCGGCAATGCCGTCGTTGCGTACGGCTTGCCGCAGCTCGATGTGCCGGTCGCCTGGCACGAGCAGGCCCTGATAGAAGCGCTCTCGAGCGTGCCGTCCACTGCGTGCCGGAATCTCGGCACGATCTACGTCGCTGACGCGGAGCGGCTGTTCGCGTTGCTGGAGCCGTACTGGCATGCGAACACCGCCAGTGCTTTGCCACGCATCCGCACGCTGGCGGATCACCGCTATGGGCTGACGGCGGCAGACGGCCAGACGTTCGAGCTTGATTCCGAAGCGCTGGTTTCGCTGCTGTTCGATCCAATGCCCTCGCTGCCTGATGCGCAGGCAGCACGAGCTGCGCTGCACGATCTGTTCCCTGTGCCGCTGCCCTACGCCGGCGGGTTGAATTATGTCTGATCGATTGTAAGAAGGGGGGTGATTACGCACGATAAAGCTTTGCCTCTAGAGCATGCAGCCAATGATAGCCCGCAGGATTGATCTGTACGGATGTGCATCGGAAAAGTGAGCATGGAAATTTCGAATTAACAGGAGGTAAGTTTATGATGAGAAGGTTACTGTCAGCCCTATTTACGTTCTGTCTGTTGTTGTCCTTAAGTAGTATAGCTGCTGCTGGAGCTCCAGCGGACTTCAAGGTTGTCGGTTATGTTTTCTCAAGTGCTGATGTGAACGCGGTTCCCTACGCGAAGGTAACGCATATTAATTACGCCTTTGCTCGTCCTACGGCAACCGGAGGATTTAATATTGATAATCCTACAAACTTTGCTTCGCTCGTTTCCAAGGCACATGATCAAGGGAAAAAGGTGTTTCTATCCATTGGCGGCGGGCAGCAATCAAGCACAGACAATTTCGCAGCTTTTGCTGCAAATGCCTCATACAGAACGGCTTTTGTGAATAATTGTATCAGTGCCATAAACCAGTACGGCCTGGATGGCATTGATGTCGACTGGGAATTCCCCGCAGGGGGTAACAATCCGGCGAATTATGCCACGTTGATCGGCCAATTGGGTACAGCTGTTCATAATGCGGGCAAGCTGCTTACGGCTGCAGTGAATGCATACGGAGCAAACGCGGATGTTATCCAGAGTTCAACATTCAGTTCTTTTGACTGGCTGAATATTATGGCTTATGACAAGGGGACGGGTGCAGCAAATTCCCCATATCAAGTTGCGGTTGACTCAATCAATTACTGGAATGTTACGCGTGGATTGGCAGCAAGTAAAATTATTTTGGGACTGCCTTTTTATAGCTCCCCTGGTTTAGTCGCCTATAAGGATTTAGTTGCTAATGATGCACAAGCTCCTAATAAGGATTCGTCTACGTATAATGGGGTAGTCGAATACTATAATGGCAAAGCGACAATTACATCCAAGACCAATCTTGCGTTAAGTAAGGGGCTCGGGGGCGTTATGGTTTGGGAATCGATGCAAGATACGACGGCCGCGGGTACATCGCTCTATTCAGCTATCAACACAGCAATGGCTGCTTATAGTGGTGGCAGCGGTGGGGGATCAACGACTTATAGTCCAATAGCAGATACTTATGTAAGAGGCGGAGCTTATGCATCTCAAAATTTTGGAACAGAAACGACGGTTGAAATTAAGGATGCCTCAGGAGATTACCAACGAGTGGGGTATGTGAAATTTACTGCAACAGGCTTGACCAATGTAACAAGTGCAAAGCTTAGACTATACGGGCTGGCCGATTCAAATGCAACCATCAATGTGTATGCCGTTGGGGACGATAGCTGGACAGAGACGGGGATTAATTTCAACAATAAGCCTGCTGTAGCCACCCTGCAGTCTACTAAGACAGTAACGTCTACATCCCAATACTATGAATTTGATGTGACCAATTTTGTCCAGTCTGAAGTAAGCTCTGGTTATCAAATATTTTCATTTGCTATAACGGGGCCCAATACAACACAAAATATAGGTGTTCATTTCAACAGCAAAGAGAATTCCGCTAACAAACCGCAATTGGTCATTACGAATTAGAGTTAAAGAAGGGGGCTGGCTTCCCTAAGCCGCCCTCCTTTTTCTTGTAAAGGCAAGTTCCCTAGACATCCTTACGATGCCACTTGCGATTATGATTGCTCGTTGCCGGGAATTTGTCTCCCTTTTTCAACGTAACGGTCTTGGGATTGTTCACGCCCATATGAACGGAATTCTCGCCGACCTCAATATAATTGCCGTCGTTAGGAACGTGGTCGCCCTCATTAAACATGGTCCACTCACCCATTCGTATCACCTCATTCGTTGGAATAACGTTCGTTATTAATGTGGCCCCGCGGCATGCGATGCATACAGGGTGATCGTTGCCAGCTTCCACCTGTGTATGGCGTTAAGAAAAACTTGAATTGTGATCCGTGATTTGCTATAGTATTCAGGTGCGAGTTTTGAAAGAGAATCCTCGCTCCTTGCTCCCTAGCTGCAGAAATGCCAGCTTACTAGGAGCCGCTTAGTCCAAAAGGAGGTGACATACATGCGCAAATATGAATTGATGTTTATCATTCGTACAGACATTGAGCAAGAAGTTGTTCAATCTACGGTAGAAAAGTTCCAAGCTATCATCTCGAACGGTGGAGGCGAAATCGCCAAAACGGATCTGATGGGCAAACGCCGTCTTGCGTATGAAATCAATAAGTTCCGTGACGGGCACTATGTGCTGGTTAACTTCAACGCAGAACCTGCTGTTGTAAGTGAGCTTGATCGCGTACTTAAGATTTCTGACGAAGTGATTCGTCACTTGATCGTTAACGACGTAGCTTAATTGCAGAACCAGATCTTCGTCAGGAGGGTGATTTCATGTTGAACCGTGTTATTCTGATCGGTCGCTTGACCCGAGATCCAGAGCTTCGCTATACACCCGCGGGTGTAGCCGTGACACAATTTACACTTGCTGTAGACCGTCCTTTCACCAGTGGTGGTTCCAAGGAACGGGAAGCGGACTTTATCCCGGTCGTGACGTGGCGGCAGCTTGCCGAGACGTGCGCGAACTATTTGCGTAAAGGCCGTTTGGCAGCGGTGGAAGGCCGAATTCAAGTGCGTAACTACGACAATAACGAAGGCAAGCGTGTTTACGTCACCGAAGTTATTGCCGATAACGTTCGTTTCTTGGAATCAGCGAACAGCGGTAACCGCGAAGAGGGCGGATATTCAGGTGCTAATGCCGGTGGAGCCAGTGGCGGAAGCTACGGCGGCGGCGGAGGCAATCGCAGCGGTGGATCGCGCGGACAGCAGGATCCTTTCATTGATGACGGAAAACCGATCGATATTTCCGATGATGACTTGCCATTCTAAAGTAGAAAGGACTGAGAAGACACAATGGCTTTCCAAAAAAGAGACAACAATGGTGACGATCGTGCAGATCGTAAATTTGCTCCTCGTGGCAAAGGCGGTAAAGGTAAACGCCGTAAGGTTTGTTACTTCACAGTAAACAAAATCAAACACATTGACTATAAAGATACGGAAACGCTGAAGAAGTTCATCTCCGAGCGTGGAAAAATTCTTCCTCGCCGCGTGACTGGCACTTCCGCGAAATACCAACGTGCACTGACAATCGCGATCAAACGCGCGCGTACAGTGGCATTGCTTCCTTACACAACGGAATAAGCTTTCAACAAGAACAGTCGGGAAACCGGCTGTTTTTTTGTTTTCTGGCAAGCATCGGATGCGCTCATTACCGAATGGTTCTGCAACTAGGAGTTTATACTTTGTTAATAAATGATTTAGAGGGATGCAATATGCTTGGTTTACAATAAGACATAAGGAAACGTTTCCCCTAATTATGGTTTCAAAGGAGAATGGACATGAAATTAAGTAAAAAAGGATTGACCGTCCTCTCGTTCACTGTCGGCGCTTGTCTCTTCGTCTCCACGGCGTTCGCTGATTCGCTGCTGGGTTCCGGCTATGACCGGCTCAAGGATTCTGCCAAGAAGACAGCTTCGATGATGGAGGGCGGCTTGGGCAACTACACGGTAGAGTCGCTTTTTACACTCAAAGATAATGATAAGATTCTCGAGCAGTCTTCTGCAACGCAGAAATTCGACACGTCCGGTAAACGGAAGGAAAACATAACGGTTTCCACAGGAAGAGACGGCAAAACGTCGACCAACTATTCGTATGAGGATTCGACAATTTCCGCATGGAAGAATAGTGTGGAAAATAAGTACTATGTGACGGAGTATCCGTCTGACTTTGGACGTCGTACGCCTGGCGAGTTCAAAAATCCTTTTAATGAAAACGGAGCCTCCGAGGTTGAAAAGATTGTCGACGCCGTCGTTGGCAACCTGAAGGATTATGTACAGGTGGAAGAGGGAGCGAACGGCAGCAAGGTATATGCGGGAAGCTTGTCCGAAGCGCAAGTACCTGCCTTGGCCAATGCGGTGGCGTCCTTCGGCTTTAAGCGCAGCCTCCACGATGATTCAGACCTTGCCGTGGTTCAGAGCGATATTTTTGTGAAAAAGGTGGTAGGATCCGCTGTTGAGAACAAAGCTGGCTACCTAGAGAACGTGACTGGTGATATTACGTTATCAGGGAAAGACAAAAATGGCGTGCAGCATGAACTGACGCTGAATGTGGTAGCCAAACTCTCGAACGTCGGCTCGACGACTGTCGTTAAACCGGATTTAACGGGTGCCGAGGTGCAAAAAGCGAACTACAACGGCCTCAGCAGCAAATATGTCGGTACCTACAAAAACAACATCATTATGGAGAAAGACGGCAAGTTCGTTAAAATTGGCGAACGTACCCTTCAAATTACGAATATCGATGGGGACAAAGTAAAAGGCACTTTTGCAGAAACGGTACTTCCAGGCTTCGAGAAAGATTATCCGGACAAGGATCAGTTCAGCTTCGAGTACACACTGTCCCAGATGAATCAGGCGTTTACATACACGAACGCCAAAGGTGAGACGAAAAATGGCATGATCCACCCAAGCGGCACAGGCAAAGTTTACGTCGAGCTTAACCTGGAGATGAAAGGCAACAATTCGTACCGATCCGAAATGAAGCCTTTCTACGATAATGAGTTTAATCGCGCATTTGAATAAGCAAGGAAGCGTCAGGAGGCTGCGATAAGCAGCTTCCTGCGTATTTGTGAGGAGGGTGCAAGTTGACCGTCAAGGCGATAGAAGTTAGCGCATTAACCAAGTCGTTCAAGAACGGCCGGGGTATCAGCGATTTGAATTTAGATGTAGATCAAGGCGATGTGTACGGCTTTCTTGGGCCCAATGGTGCAGGGAAAACGACTGCGATGAAGATGATCACCGGGCTGATGAAGCCGGATCGCGGCGATGTGAAAATTTTTGGCGCGAGCGTTACGGAAGATTATGTTGGGGCGATGAAGCATGTCGGCTGTGTCATTGAGACAGCGGAGTCGTATCCGTATTTAACGGCGAATGAGAATCTCAAGCTGTTTGCGCGTTACTATCCGGAAGTCGATCAGCGAAGAATTGATGAATGCCTGGAGATTACGGGCATCTTGAAATATAAAAACGAGAGGTCCCAGAAGTTCTCACTCGGGATGAAGCAGCGCTTAGGGATTGCCGCGGCCATTCTGTCGAAGCCCAAGCTGCTGATTCTGGACGAGCCGCTCAACGGGCTGGATGTCGAAGGGATGCTGGACATGCGGAAGCTGATTAAGCAGTTGTCCGCTGAAGGAACAACGTTCTTCATTTCCAGTCACTTGATTCACGATGTAGAGCTGACCTGCACCCGCATCGGCATCATTTATGGCGGCAAGCTGGTGAACGTGGAGTATACAAGCAACATTCTTTCGTATTACTCATCGCTCGAGAATTATTTTGTAAGCGAGGTGGATCGCAATGGTCGGGTTTAAAGCCGCATTCCTCAATGAAGGGGTGAAGCTGCGTAAAAAGAAAAAGCTGCTGGCGGCCGTCATTTTGTCCACGTTAGCGGTCATGATCGGGCAAATTGCTGTGACCACAATCAAGCATGGGCTGGGTTTGCGGATCGTCGGCAGTGTGGAGTTCCCGCTCGTCGTGCTTCAATTTTTCTCCTATACGATTCTGCCGCTGTTTGCGACGTTTGTGGCGATCGATATGTTCAATGGCGAAACCTCGTCGAACACGATGAAAATTACGCTGCTCAGGCCGGTGAGCCGATTCGGCGTTTTCAGCGCGAAGGTGTTGAATTTGGCGCTTTTTATCGCGGGTATGCTGCTGTTTGTGATGGTCATTTCGCTCCTGGCGGGGCTAATCTTTAACCCATCGACGGCAAGTCTCAGCGGGATTTTTAAGGTCATTCTGTCCTATATCCTAACGTTTTTCCCGGTCTTTGTGTTTGCGCTGATCGTCGTGCTCCTTGCCAATCTCATTCAGGGCGGATTAGCGGTCTTTTTCTTATCGATTCTCGTGTTTATTGCGTTTAATTTCCTGGGGATCATCTTCTCCGCGTATTCGAGTTTCTTCGTAACGTCGATGTTCGATTGGTACATGCTTTGGATCTCCGAGACGACGAATGTGTTTAAAATCTTCCGGGAAGTTCTCATTATAGCCGGATGTGGTATCATGTTATTTACAACTGGGTATTATCTGTTTGACAGGAAGGATCTATAGAGAGGCGTTAGCTATGAACTTCACAAAACGTTTTTTTACGATGAATGCGTTGGCGCTGCTGGCCACGATCGGCCTTACGCTGCTAGCTGTCGTTATCTTTATCGCTGCCTATACGCGCATGTTCGGACAAGAAGTGCAGACAAAGGAGTTCCAGCGCGCTTTCGAGGTTCGAGCGGCCATTAGCGATATTCAGCAGCGAGCGCAAGCGTTGAGCTTCGATCAACTGCTCGACAAGCAGTATCAGACGGATCTGGCGAGGCAAATGAGCGCTTTGGGAGCCAGTGCTGTCATCGTAAAGAACCGCGAAGTGATCTATGCGACAACCAATTTCACCAAAATGGACATTGAAAAAAGCTTGATTCTCTCCAGCCAGCCATCGGGTCCGAGTACGCTCGAGCTGCATGGGGATAATTATCAGCTGGCCCGCGTTGATTACAAGCTGCCATTGGGCGAAGCCGGGGTGCTTCTGCTGTTGGCGCCGATCAAGATGAACACAGCATTTTTCTGGCTGCTTGGCGGGTTTACGCTCGGATTCTTCACGCTGGTGTTCCTGGCGATGAATTTCTGGGTTTCGTACCGCTTTGCCCGCGGGATCGTTTCGCCGATCTCCAGGTTGAAAGACGCAGCGAGGGCGATCAGCGAAGGCGACCTTAGCCGCGGCATTGCCGAAGAGGGCGAAGGGGAAGTACGCGAGCTGTGCCGAACGCTGGAGCTGATGCGCATCAAGCTGAAGGAATCCGTCTATTTGCAGGAAAAATATGACGATAACCGCAAGTTTCTGGTGTCCAGCATTTCACACGATTTGAAGACACCGGTAACTTCGATTAAAGGATATATCGAGGGTATTATCGACGGGGTGGCCAAGTCGCCGGAGAAGCTGGCGGAATACTTGGACATCGCCCGGTCGAAAGCGATTCTGGTCAACGCGATGATCGATGACCTGCTGCTGTACTCCAAGCTGGATCTGAACCAGCTGCCGTATCATTTTGAGAAGAGCGACGTGGTCGCCTATTTCGAGGATTGCATAGCGGATTACAGATACGAGTTTGAGAAAGCCAATGTGGCGATCGAACTTATTAATGAGCTTGAATCGCAGGTAGCGGTACGGATCGATCGGGAGCGGCTGCGCCGAGTCATTCAAAATATTTTGGACAACGCGCTCATGGTTGTAGAGAAAGACCGGGGCCGCATTGCGATCATTCTTCGCGAGACGCGGACTTCGGCGATTATAGAGATTCGAGATAATGGAAAAGGGATACCGGAAGCGAAGCTGCCTTACATCTTTGAACGCTTTTATCAAGCAGACCCTTCAAGAAAGAGCGGCAGCGGATTGGGCCTGGCCATCGCCAAGCAAATTGTGGAGGGGCATGAGGGGAAGATTTGGGCGACGAGCCAGGAGGGCGAGGGCACCCGGATCATGATTTCCCTGAAAAAGTTGTAGCGTGTGGGGAGAGTTAAGGATGAAAACAATTCTTATCGTGGAAGACGATCAAAGCATCGCCAATCTGCAGCGGGACTACCTGGAGCTGAGCGGCTACGCGGTGAAGATCGTAAACAGTGGAGAAGAGGGACTGAAGGCGCTGGAAGCGGAGACGTTCGCGTTGATTCTTCTGGATATTATGCTGCCGGATATGGACGGCTTCGAGGTGCTGCGAACGGTGCGGGAGCGGGACGATATTCCGGTGCTGCTCGTGTCGGCGCGGGCGGAGGAGATTTATAAAATCAACGGACTGGGCCTCGGCGCGGACGATTACATCACGAAGCCGTTCAGCTCCGGCGAGCTGGTCGCCCGGGTAGGGGCGCATCTCAAGAAGTTTGAGCGGATGAAAGAGCGGTTCGGTAAGGATCACGAAGGCAGCAAGCTGCAGGTGCGGGGGCTGGAGGTTCATAAAGATGCCCGCCGGGTGTTCGTGAACGGGCAAGAGGTGTTTCTCGCGCAAAAGGAGTTCGACCTGCTGCTGTTCCTGCTGCAGAACGCTAACCGGGTGTTCGGCAAAGAGGAGCTGTTCGAGCGTATCTGGGGCCTCGACAGCTTGGGGGATGCGTCTACGGTCACCGTCCACATCGCCCGCATCCGCGAGAAGATTGAGGAGACCCCGTCCAAGCCGCAATATATCGGAACGGTGTGGGGCTCGGGATATCGATTCATCGTATAAGCAGGACCACATACAGAGGGTGAGAGGCAGCCGGAGACGGCTGTTTTTTCTTATTTTCGAAGCGGCATATGGCGGCTTTGTAGGGACTTTCTTTTCTAGTCCCTTTTTGTGGTATAATTGATCATAATGTCAGGGGACATGAGGAGAGATGACGGGTGCTGAATCGGGAGAAAGAAGTTGACTTAGCCAGACGGGCCAAAGTGATTGAGTGGCTCAAGACCGAAGTTGTCGATCACGTTGCTCATCTGCTCAAAGGCATTTGGGAAGGAAGCCATGCGAAGATTCTCGATGGATTGGCGAGCTTGATTTCAAGCGGCTATATTTTAGGCAGAAGACTTGGCATTTCTTATAAACAGCTAGACGAAGCCATCGTCGAGAAAATGAAGCAGCACCGCCAAGAGGGACATCAGCTTGAGGACTGGTACGGCGACATTTCCTCGCTCGAAGAACATTTACGTAAGAGGTGAGCCCGGTTGGGGAAACGAGGTTGGCAAAGCATCATATGGAGCGCGGTAACGGTACTTTTTCTGCTATCCTTTATGACGCCTTTTATTGTATTCACATTTAGTTTTTTGCTTGTGCCGATGGTGATGCTGTTTGTCAAATCGAGTACGAAGCGCTTTATCATCAGCTATGTGGTCAGTCTGCTCGTGATCGTGCTGTTGACCCAGTGGCATAGTTGGTTTCTGATTACGCTCTCGCTGCTCATGCTCCCGACGGTGCTAGCGATGGGCACGCTGTATAAGCGGAAAGCTCCGGCCCGCTCGGTACTGACGGCGGGAATTGTCACCATCATCGCGGAGGCGCTCCTTGGCCTCGTCTGCGGCTACTTGTTCGGCTTCGATCCCGTGGCTCGGTTCAAAGATTTCATGCAGTCCAGCATCGATACGATGCCGCCTGCCATGAAAGAGCTGCTGCCGACCGATATGGAGGTCTACCTGAACTTTATCGTGCAGGTGATTCCGCTGTATTTGATTTTCTTTGCGCTGTTCTACGCGTTTGTTACGCATGGCGTCAGCCGTTGGCTGTTGAACAAATCCGGGGAAGGCATTCCCGGGCTGCGGCCGATGCGGGAGTGGATGCTGCAGAAATCGCTCGTCTGGATTTATTTGGTCGCTTTTGTGCTGGATATGTTTACGACGCCGGATGCCAGCTCGCTCATTTCGACGCTGCTCATGAACGCGATGCCGCTCTTGATGCTGGTGTTCGCGGTGCAGGCGATCGGGTTCCTGTTCTTCGTGTCTTACGCGAATCGCTGGAAACCGGTTCTGCCGATTATCGGGATCGTAATTCTATGTGTGATGCCGCCACTCTTTCTCGTATACAGCTTATTAGGGGTATTTGATGTTGCGTTTCCAATCCGTGAGCGGTTCAAGAAAAATCTATAGGATTAGGAGCTAGTTCGAATGCCGAAGTTCCTTCTAAAGCGGTGGCACGGTCAACACATCGTGTGGATGTTCATTCTGCTTTTGTGCTTGACGATCCTCCTGTATTTGTTCAAATGGTGGCTGGGCCTGACGGCTTTCCTGCTGTGCGGGGTTATGGCATACTTCACGCTGCAAGCGGAGGCTGCGTTCCGCCGCGATTTGAATACGTATGTCGGCACGATTACGCATCGGGTCAAAAAGGCGGGCACCGAAGTGATGAGCGGCCTGCCGATCGGTATTATTTTATATAATGAGGAAAAGCGCATTGAGTGGCACAACCCGTTCGTCGCCAAAATGCTGGAGCAGGATTCGGTGATCGGGGAGCCGCTGCTGGAGTTTTTTCCGGATTTGAAAAATAAGAAGGAAAAGACCGACAAGCTCGAAATGACGATCGGCAAGCTGATTTATCAGGTGTGGCACCGTCCTGAAGAGCGGCTGCTTTTCTTCCGGGAAGTGACGGAGCAGGCGCTGCTTGCGAAAAAGTACGAGGATTCTAAGGCAGCCATCGGCATCGTGATGATGGATAACCTGGACGAGGCGACGCAGGGGCTGGACGATCAGACGCGCAGCATCATGCTCGCGAAGGTCACGGGGGAGATTACGGAGTGGGCGCAGAAGCACCAGCTGTACCTTCGCCGGACGGCGTCGGACCGTTTCCTTATTCTGATGGATCAAAAGGGGCTGCGCCAGCTCGAGCAGACACGGTTCGAAATTCTGGATGACGTGCGCGACCTCACGATCGAGAATAAGCTGCCGCTCACGCTAAGCATCGGGATCGCCTCCGGCGCCGAGCAGCTGGCAGAGCTCGGTCAGATGGCGCAGATGAGCCTTGACATGTCCTTGGGCCGCGGCGGCGACCAGGTGACGGTGAAGGTCGGGCAGCGGCTCTCCTTCTACGGCGGTCGGACGAATGCAGTCGAGAAGCGTACACGTGTTCGGGCAAGGGTCATTTCCCATGCGCTGCGCGATCTGATGAAGGACAGCGACAAGGTCATCATCATGGGCCACCGGTTCCCCGATATGGATTCCATCGGCGCCGCGATCGGCGTGCTGAAGGCCGTCCAGGTCGTGGGCAAAGAGGGGTACATCGTGCTGGAGGGCGTCAATCCTTCCATTCAAAAGGTGATGGAAACGATCGCCGCCGACGAGCGGCTGCACCGTTGGTTTATCACGCCGGAGCAGGCGATGATTATCACGACGCAGCGCTCTTTGGCTGTCGTTGTCGATACGCATAAGGCGTCGATGGTGGCGGAGCCACGGCTTCTGCAGCAGACGCATCGGGTCGTCGTCATCGACCATCACCGGCGCAGCGAGGAGTTCATTCACGATGCGACGCTCGTCTACATGGAGCCGTATGCGTCCTCGACGTGCGAGCTTGTGACCGAGCTGCTGCAGTATTTGAACGATAAGCTGTCGATGGAAGTACTCGAAGCGACGGTGCTGCTGGCGGGAATCGTCGTCGACACGAAAAGCTTCAGCTTGCGCACCGGTGCAAGAACGTTCGAGGCTGCGTCGTACTTGCGGCGGAACGGTGCGGACTCCGCGCTGATTCAGCGCCTCATGAAAGAAGATCTCGACTCGTACATTGAACGAGCCGAGGTCATGAAGCATACAGAAACGCTGTATGAGCATATCGCGCTTGCGGTAGCGGAGTCATCGCGCACCTATTCGCAGTTGATGATCGCGCAAGTTGCTGATACATTGTTGAATATGACCAATATCATGGCTTCCTTCGTGATCGCGGTGCGGCCGGACGGCCTCATCGGCATCAGCGCCCGCTCGCTCGGACAGATGAACGTGCAGGTCGTCATGGAGCGGATGGGCGGCGGCGGGCATTTGACGAATGCCGCAACGCAATTGGAAGGCACCCTCGAGGAAGCCGCAAATCGATTAAAACAAGTCCTAGCAGACATGCAGGAAGAGGAGGGACTTTTCGAATGAAAGTCGTATTTTTGAAAGATGTGAAGGGTCAAGGCAAAAAGGGCGAAATCAAAGAGGTATCTGAAGGCTACGCACAGAACTTTCTGATTGCACAAGGGCTGGCGGCTCCGGCCACGCAAGGCGCGGTGAAGACGCTGGACAATCAGAAGAAAGCGGAGCAGCGCCGCAAGGATGAAGAGAAAGCGGCCGCGCAGGCGCTCGGCGCGAAGCTTGCGGAAATGACGGTTCAGATTAAAGCGAAAGCCGGCGAGGGCGGCCGTTTGTTCGGCGCGATTCCGAGCAAGCAGATCGCCGAAGTGCTGGAGAAGCAATATAAAATTGCGCTCGACAAACGCAAAATCGTGCTCGACGAGCCGATTCGGACGCTGGGCGTCACGAAGGTTGTCGTGAAGCTGCACACCGATGTCACGTCGAGCTTGAACGTGCACGTGATTGAAGAGAAGTAAGCCGCTCGGTTGACGTCGGCTGATCGAGGAGAAGAGCCCCGGGAGGGGCTCTTTTTGCGGTGTTTGTCCCGAAGCATGCGAGCTGGTAGATAACAGCATTCGACAAAAGTAATAGATTCGAGCGCGGCGGAATGGTAGAATAGATTGTCTAAGACATAAGAAAGGCGGGCTATAAGCATGGCAGGAGATAATATGTTTATGGATCGTGTACCGCCTCAAAATATAGAAGCGGAGCAGGCCGTACTGGGTGCGATTCTCATTCACAGCGACTCCCTGATTACGGCTATGGAGCGCATCACGAGCGATGACTTCTACCGCGGGGCGCATCAGCGCATTTTTGAGGCGATTGTGGAGCTGGCGGAAGAGCAAGAACCGGTGGATCTCATCACACTCACGGCACGCTTGCAAAACAAAGCGCAGCTCGAAGAAATCGGCGGCGTCACGTACTTGTCGGAACTTGCGAACGCGGTGCCGACGGCCGCCAACATCGACTACTACGCGGCGATCGTCGAGGAAAAATCGATGCTGCGGCGGCTCATTCGCACCGCCACGCAAATCGTCTCGGATGGCTATGCCAACGAGGATAATGTGGGGTCAATGCTGAGCGAGGCGGAAGCCAAAATCCTCGAGATCTCGCAGCGCCGCAGCTCGACCGGGTTCGTCGTCATTCGCGACGTCCTCATGGAAGTCTTCGAGAAGGTCGAGACGCTCTACTCGAACAAGGGCAGCTCGACGGGCGTGCCTTCGGGCTTCATCGACCTTGACAAAATGACGTCGGGCTTTCAGCGCTCCGACCTCATCATCCTCGCCGCGCGGCCTTCCGTCGGGAAAACCGCCTTTGCGCTGAACGTTGCGCAAAATGTCGGCGTTCGCGCGAAGGAAACCGTCGCGATCTTCTCGCTCGAGATGGGCGCCGCGCAGCTCGTTCAGCGTATGGTTTGCGCCGAGGCCAACGTCGATGCGAACCGGATGCGGACGGGGATGCTGGAGGGGGACGACTGGGAGAAGCTGACGATGGCGATCGGCGCCTTGTCGGAGGCGAACATTTATATCGATGACGCCGCGCAGATTACCGTCGCCGATATTCGGGCGAAGTGCCGCCGTCTCCAGCAGGAGAAGGGGCTCGGCATGATCCTGATCGACTACCTGCAGCTCATCGCCGGCCGCGGCAAAGGCGACAACCGTCAGCAGGAAGTTTCCGAGATCTCGCGGACGCTGAAGCAGATTGCGCGTGAGCTGAACGTGCCGGTCATCGCGCTCTCGCAGCTCAGCCGGGGCGTTGAGCAGCGGCAGGACAAGCGGCCGATGATGTCCGACCTTCGGGAATCGGGTTCGATCGAGCAAGATGCCGACATCGTCGCGTTCTTATACCGGGACGATTATTATGATAAAGAATCCGAGAAGAAGAACATCATCGAGATTATCATTGCCAAGCAGCGGAACGGCCCGGTCGGGACGGTGGAGCTGGCGTTTTTGAAGCAGTTCAACAAATTCGTGAATATGGATCGCACGCATCAGGAAGCAGCCGGGCATTGACGCCGCGGCTGTTTTTGCGATGGTATTGGAGGGCGGTCGTATTGCAGGTTGTAGGCGAAGCGGTCGGCGCCGCCGCAAGATTATTGTTCCGCAGACAGGGGACGATGACATATTTCTCTCCGCCCCTGGGAACCTTAGGAAGAGATTGGGTTTGAAAGACCGCTATGCACCTGCAAGGCAACACTCGCCCAGGATTCGTGCGGGTTGGAACGTGGGCGGTGCAGTCAACCGCATCAGGGCTGCTGTTCAGCGGACAGGTTTCTGCGCGAACCGCACAATCCGGGGCTATTCGCGTGTTCAGGAAACACTTGGAACAACGCGTTTTGTTTTTGCCTAAATTCCGAACATTCATACATACCCTCTTATAATCGTTCGCATTTCATTGACTTTGCCAAGGGTGACTGCTAAACTAGATAGGGCGGAAAAACCTTGATCGAGAGGCTCTTGAGGAGTACTTGAGGGAAGCGCGTTTTCGTACAACGAAATGGATATTCTGGAAAGTAACTCCATGACGCCAGTCTAAACGCTAACGCTTCTGATAGAGCGGTGAAGGCGTTTATCTTTGTGCCGTGGGCGACTTAACTCTGAACACTTTAGTGCTTTAATGAAGTCCAACTGAGTTCTGTGGATTTACAGCCAATATGGCTTATTATGGGTGAACTGTCACCGTACGGAGGTCGTGCATTATGTCAACGGTTGTTGTTGTCGGAACGCAATGGGGAGACGAAGGAAAAGGGAAAATTACTGACTTTCTCGCGGAATCTGCTGAGGTGGTCGCTCGTTACCAAGGCGGTAACAATGCGGGCCATACGATCATTATTAGCGGGAAGAAGTATAAGCTGACGATGGTTCCTTCGGGCATTTTTTATAAGGATAAAGCTTGTGTAATCGGCAATGGCATGGTCATCAACCCGGCTGCACTTATTGAAGAAATCAATTACATTCACGATAACGGTTTTACAACGACGAATCTGCATATCAGCAACCGCGCGCATGTCATCATGCCGTATCACCTGGTGCTGGACGGTCTGGAAGAAGACCGCAAAGGCGACAGTAAAATCGGCACAACCCGCAAAGGGATCGGCCCTTGCTATATGGACAAGGCGGCTCGCAACGGCATCCGCATCGCGGATTTGATGGATCCGGAGGAGTTCGAGCTGAAACTGCGCCGCATTATGGCGGAGAAAAACGTGCTCATTCAACAGGTGTACGGCTCCGAGCCGCTTGACGTTGAGCCGATTCTGAAGCAGTACCTGGAATTTGCGGAAGTGCTTCGCCCTTACGTGAAGGACACATCCGTCATCCTGAATAACTACATTGACGAAGGCCGCCGCGTGCTGTTCGAAGGCGCGCAAGGCGTCATGCTGGACATCGACCAAGGCACATATCCGTATGTAACGTCTTCGAACCCGACGGCAGGCGGCGTATGTATCGGTTCCGGCGTAGGTCCAACGAAGATCCACAACATCATCGGGGTCGCAAAAGCGTATACGACACGTGTCGGCGACGGTCCGTTCCCAACGGAACTAAACAACGAAATCGGCGACTGGATCCGTGAAAAAGGCTTCGAATACGGCACTGTAACCGGCCGTCCGCGCCGCGTGGGCTGGTTCGACAGCGTCGTTGTGCGCCACGCTAGACGCGTGAGCGGCATCACGGGCTTGTCTTTGAACTCCATCGACGTGCTCACCGGTCTTGAGACGGTGAAGATCTGCACAGGCTACATGTACCGCGGCGAGCTGATCGAGCACTATCCGGCAAGCCTCAAAGCAATCTCCGAGTGCGAAGCGGTGTACGAAGAAATGCCGGGCTGGTCGGAAGACGTGTCTGAAGCACGCACACTGAGCGATCTGCCTGAGAATGCGCGGCACTATGTGGAGCGGGTTTCCCAGCTCACAGGCATTCCGATCGCCATCTTCTCTGTCGGCCGCAACCGCGAACAAACGAACCTGGTGCGTCCAGTTTACGCTTAATCGACAAATACGGCGGGCAGCAACCCCGTCATCTATAGCAAATCCCCCGAGCTCTTGGCAGCTTGGGGGATTTTTCTTTTGCCTGCAGGGATTTAATGGAAGGAATTTCGTCCATACTGGGAGGAGGAGCGCGTAAAAGCTTTAGGCGAAATTAGGAGTGAGCAGAGCGAATGAAATGGATGACCTGGCTGAGCAAAATCGTGATCGGCACCGTCCTTATAACGATGATTTCGATGTTTACGACGTGGTTTGTCGTAAATATGTACGTGGAGGATATTTTTCGACAATATCAGATCCCGGCATTGGGCAAAAAGATTCATTTTGGTGAATTTACATCAAGATTGGCGGAAGAGCTGAATATAGTTAAGCGTAAAGACGGGGGGAAGCAAGCTGCCCAGGGAGGAGACGCCTCTGGCGCATCGCCTGCTCCTAGTCCCAGCCCGTCCGGCGCCCAAGTGAGCCCCTCGCCAAGCCCGGCGACGAGCATGGGAAGCACACAGGGCACCGACAGCCTGGCCGCGAGTGGAAGCGGATCGGGAGTATCGCCAAACGACGACGATGCCGTCGCCGTCATGGGCCGTGCCCAAGTGGAGGATAACGAGCAGAAGAAGCAGCTGGTCATGTCGGAGCAGGATTTTACCAAGAAGAAGGACGCCTTAACCAGTGAGGATAAAATGAAAATCTTCTCCTTGGTCGTGGCGAAGCTGCCGCAGGATGAGGTGCAGAAGCTGTCTCTGCTGCTAGAGGACGGCATTACAGCCGAAGAAATGGATCAAGTGAACACGACGCTCAAAAAATATTTGTCGGACCAGGAAATGTCGCAGTTGATGGTCATTTTAAATAAATATTAGGGCTGAAGCAGCTGACCGCCGTATTTGAGGAGCGTGTCCTCCGCTTGTCGGTAGCGTGACTTTTCCACATAGACGTGGAGGACGTAGCTTGCGGCAGCAGGCGCCGGCTCGGTTCCAGCATCGGGTGGCCATTGGCTTGTCAGCTGCGCCTCCGCTTGTCCCTGATAGGCGTCAGCTTGCAGGCTTAGCACCCCTTGCTCTTTCAGCGCTTCGGTCGCGCGCATCAATTGGTCCTCCTGTGTAAACGCTGCGGCAACATTCATTTCCATGCGAATCAACACTCCTTTCAAATTTCGATCCAAGTCGACAGAGAGGGGGGATGAGGATTGGCAAATCGGCCAAAAAACCTGTCGAAATCACGGCTTCTTTTGGTGGTGGACACGAATCTATCACATGGTTGTCTAGTAACGTGTTGAAATAACCACGGAAAGTGTGTTAAATTTAACAAAAGAAAGACAACTCGATGGATATTATGTCTAATCAAGGTTAATTTATGTACCTCTGAAGTAAGGTAATTACTTCATGGATGCAAAACCGTTCAAAGGGAGAAGATCATGACAGGTTTCAGGGGAATGCGTTTTGTCATGGATCTCGTTAAGAGATTCACGCCTAAGCGAGAAAGCTTGACCGTTAATGAATCCATATCAGACGAGCAGCAGCCGGATGAGGTTTCGACATCTAAGACACTAACGGTTATCAAACGACATAAATGGTCACTTGCGCTAGGCGTCGGTGCGGTAGCGCTGGCAGGCGTTATTACGTTTACCGGACATCAGTATGTAGAAGCAGGAATGGTAAGTGTATACCATGTCATGCTGAATAACGAAGAGGTTGGCATTGTCAGTGACAGCAAGCTCATTGATGAGTATAAGAAGAATAGACTGAAAGAAGTGCAGAACAATTTTCCAAATGTACACGTTGTGCTCAAAACGGACGGGATCACCTACACGTCTGAAAGGGCTTACAACCTGAAAGCGGACGACCAGGCGGCCATTGCCAAGCTGAACGAGCTGATCGTGCCGCAGCCGGTGGGCGTAGCCCTTAAGGTTGACGGGAAAACGATCGCGATCGTGAAGGATCAGGCGACGGCGGATGATATTTTGAATAAGGTCAAGGAACCGTTTGTTTCGAAAACGAAGAATGAGAGCAAAGTTGCCGTGTTGTCGGCCAGCATGAGCGACGATATTTCAACGGCTCCGTCAGAAGTGGAGAAGTCGGAATTCGTGCAGCAGGTCGATACGACGGAAGTGCCGATCGATCCGAAGGAGCTGGCGAATCCGGAAGAGGTCGTGAAGTCGCTGCAAACGGGCGATGTCGCACCGGCGAAATATACGGTTGTGGAAGGCGACTGCGTCTCCTGCATCGCGAAGAAGCTGGGCATTACGAAGCAGTTCATCTATGATAACAACCCGGGCATTCAAGACGATAAGCTGAAAATCGGCAATCAGTTGGATGTGACGGTGCTGAAACCGACGCTATCTGTGAAAACCACGGAGAAGGTCGTGAAGAATCAGGAAATTCAATATGATACAGAGTACGTGTTGGACGATTCCATGCGAGTCGGCGAATTGAAGCCGATTTCCCCAGGGAAGAACGGTCTCAAGAAGGTCACTATTCAGGTGACGAAGGTTGACGGTCTGATGACCGACGAGCAAGTGGTGAACGAGGAAATCATCGATCAGCCTGTGACGGCGAAGGTGAAAAAAGGAACGAAAGTGATCAAAGGCGAGGGCACTGGCAAGTTTGCATGGCCTGTCATTTCGCCGAGTATCTCCAGTACATTCGGCTACCGTTGGGGCAAGCTGCACAAGGGCATCGACATTACAGGCAACCGCACGATCATGGCGGCGGATAACGGCAAAGTCATCGAAACCGGCTACAAATCGGATTATGGCAATTATATTATCATCAATCATTTGAACGGTTATGAGACGCTGTACGGTCACCTCAGTCAGATTACGACCAAGACAGGCACGATCGTGGAGAAAGGCGATAAAATCGGCATTATGGGCAGTACAGGCGATTCTACCGGCGTGCATTTGCACTTCGAAATACATAATCAGGGCAGCCTGGAAAATCCTTTAAAATATTTGAACCGTTAAGCTGCGCGAAGCGGCGTGATGAGGCAGGGTCGAACCGGACAACCCGGGGGAGACCTTGTCTCTTTTTTCATCAATATATGTTAAGATAAAGAAGGATATGTAGGGAAAAAATGGACTTGCTTGCCGATGAAGATAATTGAGGCGGTGAAACGTATGTTTGGAAAAATTCTAGTGGTTGACGATGAGCAGCCGATTGCAGATATTTTGAAATTTAATTTGGAAAAAGAGGGCTACCAGGTCATCTGTGCCTATGATGGCGGGAGCGCGGTCGAACTGGCGTTCTCCGAGCAGCCGGACCTGATTTTGCTGGATCTCATGCTGCCGGTGAAGGACGGCATGGATGTGTGCCGGGAGGTGCGTTCGAAGCTGAACACGCCGATCATTATGCTCACAGCGAAGGACACGGAGCTGGACAAGGTGTTAGGGCTTGAAATGGGCGCCGACGACTATGTGACAAAGCCCTTCGGCACACGGGAGCTGCTGGCGCGCGTGAAGGCGCATCTGCGCAGACAGACGAAGGCGCAGGCTGCGCCGCCGAGCGAATCGGATACGCAGCGCAACGGGATGCGGATCCATGGGCTTTTTATCGATAACGATATGTATATCGTGTACAAGGATGGTACGCCGCTGGACCTCACGCACAGGGAGTTCGAATTGATTCAGTACTTGGCCAAGAACTCCGGCAAAGTGATGACGCGCGAACACCTGCTGCAGGCGGTGTGGGGCTTCGAGTATTTCGGCGACGTGCGGACGGTCGACGTGACGATCCGGCGTCTGCGCGAGAAGCTGGAGACGGACCCGAGCCGTCCCGAGTACATTATGACGCGCAGAGGGCTTGGCTATTTGATGCGCAGTCCTAAGGCCGGTGGCTTCTGAGCATGAGAGGCATTCGCTTCTTCCAGTCGATCCAGGCGAAGCTGATCATTATTTACGTACTGCTCATCTTGATCGCGATGCAGCTGATCGGCGTCTATTTTTATAAGACGGTGGAGACGTATTTTAAAAATGATTTCTTGGCCTCGCGCAACAGTCAGGTAACGCTGCTCGCCGGCTTCGTCGAGTCGTACATGACCGGCGATCCCGACAGCAAGAATGCGGCGGAAGGCAAGAAAACGTACGCCGATCTGAACGAGTTTGTGAGCGGTTTATTTTCGATTAATAATGCGGAAATTCAAATTATCGATGCGAACGGGAACGTCATCTCGACGTCTGTGGCGTCGCATCTCAAGCAAAAGAATACGCAGCCGGAAGTCATCCGGGCACTGCAGGGGATTAAGGAGAATCAGCGGATTTTCACCGATGAGGACGGATACCGGAAGGTCATTATGGCCAAGCCGGTAGGCAGCGGCGTGCGCGTGCTGGGGGCGGTGTACATTATCGCTTCGATGGAGGATGTGTACAAGACGATCCGCTCCATCAACCGGATTCTGATTTCCGGCACGCTGATTGCCCTGGGGCTGACGGCGTTTCTGGGTGTGCTGCTGACGAGTACGATTACGAACCCGATCAAGGAGATTACGAAACAAGCAACGGCCGTGGCTGAAGGGAACTTCGACCAGCAGGTCGTCATTCAAGGCCGCGACGAGATCGGCCAGCTCGGACAGACGTTCAATTTCATGATGAACCGGCTGAAGGAAGCTCTTTCCCTGAATGAGGAGGAAAAGGAGAAGCTGGCGTCGATTCTGACGAATATGAACGACGGGGTCATCGCGACGGACGACCAGGGACACGTCATTGTGCTCAACCGCAGGGCGAAGCAAATCCTGCAGGTTGAGGAAGCGACGACCCTCGGCCTGCCGATCTCCGAGGTGCTTGGCATCCCGCTCGGGACGATCCGCGAGTTCACGGAG